>JAFGTP010000011.1 GCA_016934035.1 Fidelibacterota bacterium | reverse complement strand
TTTTTACTTATAATTGACAATAAGAAACTATCCAAAGTTCTGAATATTTTAAATAGAAAATTAAAAAGATTATCATTGGAATTAAATCAGGATAAAACTTCAATTATTGATTTGGAAAGTTCGTTTGAGTATTTAGGATATGTAATTAAAAAAGATAAAATATCTGTTAGAAGAACATCGATAGAATCACAAATAAAAAAAATAGCCTATCACTTTAAACATAAAACTCCAGTAATAGATGAAAGTGATATAGTAAATAGAAAAAATAAAAAAGTATTTATTGAAGATTTAAATGAACTAATAACTGGTGCAATAAGTGAAGATAAAAGATATGGATGGTTATTTTATTATTCGCAGATAACGGATACCAAATTACTTTATATTTTAGATCGAATAGTTGAAAAGTTTTTTATGAGGTCTGATTTCTTTAATAGACAAGTTCATCCCGATAGAAAGAGTTATGTAAAAGCATATTATTTAATGTGCCAACCAGATGTAAAAACAAATAATTATTTTCATAACTATGCAAATTATGATACCAAATCAAAACAGATAGAATATTTAATTGCAAGAAATTTAATTGATCCTGAGACAGCAAATGATCTAAATGCTGAAGAGATTAAAATAAAATTTGTAGAAAATAGAGAAAAGAAATTAAAAAATCTTGAAAGGGATGTTCATAAAAATAAATCTTAAGAGTGAAGTTGAATCCTAGGAATAGGAAATTCTTAATTGTAATTAAGAATGTATGTGATCTCAATAAAATATGTAAACCTTTCTCAAGGGAGAATTAGGTATTTGTTCTGTTTATTTTCGGCTTCACTCTTTATTATGGAGATAAAAAATGATAGAAAAAATTAAAATCGAACTTTGGGATATTTTTGTTTACCTCATAACTGGAGTGATAGTTTTGATAAATATTTTATTGTTTAGTTGGAAAGGAATAATTGATTTCATACATTCGATTGATTTTCAGTATGTTATCAAATTAAATAGTTTTTTCACAACAATATTCTTTTTGTTTTCAATCTTTTCAATGGGTTTAATTATTGAACCATTAGCCAATCTTTATGAAAAATTATTTAAAAAATTTTGTTTTTTTAAAGGATTAGAAACTTGGAGAAATAGTATTGAAAATAATTATGCTGGAATAAAAGAATTCATACCATTGGAAAATAAAAAATTTCATTACCAATATTGTAAAACATATTTAATTCAAAATAATATAAAAACTGAATTCATGGCATTTCTTAGTAAATTTGGACTTTATAGAAATATTTCATTTCTTTGTTTTGTAAATGGAATTATAATATTATTTATAAAAAAATTTGATCTAACTTCAATCTTTATTTCAATACTTCTTATTATATTCTCTCAATTTTATTTATATAGATCTCAAAAATATTACTGTCATATGACAAATTCTATTTTAACTAATTTTCTAATTTTTAAAACAAAAGAAAAGAACAATAAACAAATTATTACTTAAAATGAACAAAATCACTGAAAATGAAATCGAACTCATGGCAATCGACCTGCTGGAATCATCAGGTTACGAATACATCAATGGCTATGATATTGCGCCCGATTCAGCCACACCGGCACGGGAATCTTTCGAAGAAGTCCTGCTATTAGGACGACTGGAAGAGGCTATCACCCGCATCAATCCCGATATTCCCCATGACAATATTCAGGATGCTATCAAGCAAATTCGGCGCATCAGTTCCCCTGACCTCATCGCCAACAACGAAGCCTTTCATCGTATGGTCACCGAAGGGATCAAGGTCACCTACCAGCATCGTGGCTACAAGCGTGGTGATTATGTTCACCTCATCGACTTCAAAAATCCCGACAATAATGATTTCCTGGCGGTCAACCAGTTCACCATTGTAGAAAACCATGTCAACAAACGTCCCGATGTGATTCTCTTCATTAATGGAATTCCGCTGGTTGTCATGGAACTGAAAAATCCGGCTGCCGAAAATGCTACTATCAAATCCGCTTTCAGGCAGATAGAGACCTACAAGCAAACCATTCCTACGCTATTCACCTACAATGGATTCTGTATCATCTCTGACGGCCTGGAAGCCAAAGCCGGGACTATTTCGGCAGGCATGAATCGTTACATGAGTTGGAAGACCGCAGACGGCAAAACCGAAGCATCCAAATTCACCGGCCAACTGGAAACCCTCATCAAAGGCATGCTGAACAAAGCAACCCTGCTTGACCTGATCCGGCATTTCATAGTCTTCGAAAAATCCAAATCCGAGGATAAACAAACCAAAGTCATTACCATAGAAACCATCAAAAAACTAGCCGCCTATCACCAGTATTACGCTGTCAACCGCGCGGTAGAATCCACCATGCGGGCAGCAGGATATGATAAAAATTTTAGCAATTCATTTACAGTACAGACGGGGCATGCCCCGTCTCAACAGGTTTCATCTGTACGTGTGTCCCCGGAACCTTACGGCCTTCCGGGTGTCATGAAGCAACCATCCGGCGATCACAAAGGTGGCGTTGTCTGGCATACCCAGGGCAGCGGCAAGTCCCTGTCTATGGTTTTTTATACCGGTAAAATCGTATTGGCAATGGATAATCCAACCATTGTTGTCATTACCGACCGTAATGATCTGGATGACCAATTATTTGATACCTTCGCCAATTCCACGCAATTATTACGGCAGGAACCGGTCCAGGCGAAGAACAGAGACCATCTTAAGACCTTACTGAAAGTTGCTTCCGGCGGTGTGGTTTTCACTACGATTCAAAAGTTTCAGCCCGATGAAGGCAATGTCTATGAGGAATTATCCAGTCGTGAAAATATCATCGTCATCGCTGATGAAGCCCATCGCACCCAATACGGATTCAAAGCCAAAGTCATCGATGATAAAAATGATGCTGGTAATGTTGTCGGCAAGAAAATCGTTTATGGTTTCGCAAAATATATGCGTGACGCTTTGCCTAATGCGACCTATTTGGGATTTACCGGAACGCCAATCGAGAAAACCGATGTCAATACACCGGCAGTATTTGGAAATTATGTTGATGTCTATGATATTGCCCAGGCAGTGGAAGACAAAGCCACAGTGCGGATATTTTATGAAAGCAGATTAGCCAAAATCAATCTATCCGATGAAGGGCAAAAACTGATTGAAGATTTTGATGATGACCTGGATAATTATGATCTCACCGATACACAAAAAGCCAAGAAGAAATGGACGCAGTTGGAAGCACTCATCGGCTCTGAAGACCGTACCCAGCATATTGCAGCGGATATAATTTCACATTTTGAAGCACGGCAGGATGTTTTTGAGGGTAAAGCAATGATCGTCACCATGTCCCGCAGAATCGCCGCTGACCTCTATGAAGAAATCATCAATCTTCGCCGGGAATGGCATTCTGACGATATGGATAAAGGCGTGATCAAAGTGGTCATGACATCCAATTCTGCCGATGGCCCGAAAATGTCTAAGCATAATACCTCCAAACAACAGCGCAAAGATTTAGCCGCCCGCATGAAAGACCCGGATGATGAATTAAAACTGGTGATTGTCTGTGATATGTGGCTCACCGGTTTTGATGTACCCTGCCTCAATACCATGTACCTGGATAAGCCCATGAAAGGGCATAACCTGATGCAGGCCATCGCCCGTGTGAACCGGGTTTACAAAGATAAAGAAGGTGGCTTAATCGTGGATTATCTTGGTGTGGCTGCTGACCTGAAAAAGGCATTATCCTTTTACTCATCCAGTGGCGGTAAAGGCGATCCGGCGATTGCACAGGAACAGGCTGTTCAGATGATGCTGGAAAAACTGGAAGTGGTATCCCAGATGTTCCATGATTTTGCTTACGAAGAATATTTTGAAGCTAGTACAGCCCGGAAGTTGTCGCTCATTCTGGAAGCCGAAGAACATGTTTTAGGCTTGGAAAATGGCAGAAAGCGATTCATCGATGAAGTCACGGCATTGTCAAAAGTTTTTGCTATTGCGATTCCCCATGAACAGGCCATGGATGTTAAAGATGAAGTATCCTTTTTTCAGGCAGTGAAATCACGGTTGGTAAAATTCAATTCTACCGGCATTGGTGCGACGGATGAAGACCTGGAAACAGCCATTCGGCAGGTGATTGATCAAGCGCTGGTTACCGATCAGGTGATTGATGTATTTGATGCTGCCGGTATTAAAAAACCGGATATTTCAGTACTATCAGAAGATTTCCTCATGGAAGTGCAGAACATGGAGCACAAAAACATTGCCATGGAAGTGCTGAAAAAGATACTCAACGATGAGATCAAAGCCCGCACCAGAAAGAACCTTATCCAAAGCCGCTCATTGATGGAAATGCTGGAAGACAGCATCAAGCGCTATCACAATAAAATCATTACCGCAACAGAATTCATAGAAGAATTAATTCGGTTAGGGAAAAACATCCAGAAGATGGATCAGGAGCCGGAAGAGATGGGCCTCACAGAATATGAGTATGCCTTCTACATGGCCATTGCCAACAACCAAAGCGCCCGTGACGTCATGGGTAAAGATAAACTCCGTGACCTCGCTATCGTCCTCTACGAAAAAGTGAAATCCAACGCCAGTATCGACTGGACCATCAAGGAATCCGTCCGCGCCAAACTCAAAGTTATTGTCAAACGTACCTTGCGGAAATACGGCTACCCACCGGATATGCAAAAACTCGCTACCGAAACGGTACTGCAACAGGCTGAGATGATTGCGGATGAGATTATGGGTTAAAACAAATAGGTGAAAATAATGCCATATAAGGATTTAGTTGATTTTCTTAATAACAATAGTTCCTATAATGATCATTGGGAAAAAAAATATGAACAAATTTACAATAGTGTCGAACGTGAATTTAATGAAAAATTTCATAATCTTATTAAATTGAAACATGAAATTGCCTACCTTGAAAATAAAATCGATAAATATTATGATATTGTAGATTTAATATATGGTGAGAAAAGAAAAACAGAAAACACATCTGATTAACAAAACCAATCAACAGAGGGTCGCAGCATCATGATTTTGGGGGATTTTCGGTATCCGGTGGGTATCCAGTTACCGATAGTAAAATATGAAAAGATATGTCAAAATCGGGAAAGTGAGTAAGAAAAAATGCTGAAACATAGATTATACAGAAACAAAAAAAGCCTTGAAAAACAAGACTTTAGAATTGTGGGCCCCCGGGGATTTGAACCCCGAACCGACGGATTATGAGTCCGGTGCTCTAACCGTTGAGCTAGGGGCCCTGACAATGATTTTTCAACTCAAAAAGAGCGGGTAAATTTATAATCAATAAGTTATATAGACAAGTAAAAATTATGCTTTTTGTGTGAGATACTTCACCAGTAATAAAAAATCTTCCAGGGACAATTCTTCCGGCCTTTTCCCGAGTTCTACCGGACAGTTTTCATTCTTTTCCGGCAGTAGTTGTCGCAGTGAATTTCGCAAGGTTTTGCGGCGTTTGTTAAAAGCCATCCGGACTGTTTGTCGCAATGATTCAAACAAAGCATAATCAATTTTGTCATTATTAAATAATATTGAGAAGAAAGATGATGTCACTTTGGGGACCGGCCGGAATACCTGGGGAGAAACATCAAAATGGATTTTCGGTTCGCCAAAATACTGACTCAAAACCGATAAAATCCCATAATCTTTATTTCCGGGATGGGCCGCAATCCGTTTTGCAAATTCTTTCTGGACTAAAAAATATACACCCAGGATGGATTGAGCATTCTGATAGGCGATTTCCAGTAAAGGGCTGGTGATGTTGTAAGGAACATTGCCGGTGTATTTGATTTTTTTACCGGGTGTCAAAATCTGGGTAAAATCAAATTTCAGAGCATCGCCGTGATGGAGATGAAAAGTATCATAAGCAGCGAATTTTTCTTTCAATTCCGGTAACAGGTCACTGTCCAGTTCAATGGCATGGACAACAGCACCGGAAGCCAGCAGATGTTTTGTCAGGGCACCGCGACCTGGCCCGATTTCAAGAATGGTTTCATGTTTTTGAGGGTTAATGGCATCAGCAATTTTTCTCAGGATATTGGGGTCGATTAGAAAATTTTGGCCGAGACGTTTTTTTGCATATTGGGACATGAGAATAGTAATTCGTAATTTGCAATTAGGTTTTCAGATTGAAGAAACGGACAGCGTTTTCTGTAGTAATACCAGCAACTTCTTCAACAGATATCTTTTTCAGCTCCGCCACTTTATCAGCGATGAAGGGAATGTTTTCCGGTGCATTGGTCCTGCCGCGCCTGGGTTCCGGTGACAAAAAAGGACAATCCGTTTCCAGCATCAGATGGTTCATGGGTGTTGCCCGGACAGCTTTCTGCCCGGTTATGTTTTTCCCGTAGGTGATATTGCCGGTAAAGGAAATCATGAGCCCCAACTGGACCATTTTTTGGGCATATTCCGCATCGCTTCCAAAACAATGCATGACACCATTAAAATAGTTCGCCTGGATCAGCAATTTTTCTGTATCTTCATCAGCTTCACGGTTGTGGATGATCATTGGCATTTTCATAGATTTTGCAATTTCAATCTGTTCGGCGAAAAACTTTATTTGCAATTCTTTGGGTGAATAATTACGATAATTATCCAGACCAATTTCACCCAGGGCAACGGTTTTTTCATGCTGCAGGAGTTTTTCCAGTTCCTGTTGCCAACCATTCTTGGCACTTTCAATATCATGAGGATGATAGCCGGCGGCGGCATAGACACAGTGGAATTTTTCCGCCAGTTTGATTGCGGTGTAACTGCTTGGAATATCGGTGCCGACACAGATGATTTGGGTGACATGATTGGCTAAAGCAGCTTCGATCACCTGTTCGTGGTTTTGCAGAAGCGGCTTATAATTTATATGGGCGTGTGTGTCAATAAATTGCATCTTAACTAACTTTGGCGCCGGGCTTGATTTCCCTGTCAGGAGTCAGCACAGCCAGTTCTTTTTTGTGGGAAGCAGCCAGAATCATTCCCTGGCTTTCGATTCCCCGAATTTTGGCTGGTTTCAAATTGGCGACAATGACCACATTTTTTCCGACAATTTCTTCCGGTGCGTAATGCCGGGCAATTCCGGCAACCAGTTGCCTTTGTTCCGAGCCGGCATCGACAGTGATTTTCAGCAGTTTATCCGCACCTTCAATTTTCTCGGCAGTCAGCACTTTTGCCGTTTTGAATTTTAATTTTAAAAAATCATCGAAATCGACCAGGTCTTCCGCTTTATCTTCGGATTTTTTAGGTTCGGGCATGGGTTCCTTTTTGGAGGCCTCAATTCGCGGAAACAAGGTACTGAATTCTCCCAACACATGTCCGGAGAGCAATTGTCCCCACTGGTATTTTTCAACCGGATTCACTACCGGGAAAGCACGAATCAGTTCATCGCATTTTCCGGGCATAAGCGGGTGAAAAAGGTTTGCTGCCAATCTCAATCCTTCAGCCGCCACATAGAGCACAGTACCGGTCTTTTCCTTGTCTTCCCTGACCAATTTCCAGGGTTGACGTATTTCCAGATATTTGTTGATGGCACGAATGAAATCAATAACAGCATCCGTGGCTTTATTCAGGTCAAGATTGTCCACATGTTTTTGAACGGTTGCACCCAGTGCCCGTCCCAGGCTGATGATTTTATTTTCTTCATCCTGCGGATCAGTCAATACAGGGATTTTGTTGTCATAATTTTTTCGAATAAGCGTCGAGACCCGGTTTGCCAGATTGCCAAAATCATTGGCCAATTCCGAATTATACCGGGTAATAAACAGTTCTTCGGTAAAATTGGCGTCATTTCCCAGCATCATATCACGAATCAGATAATATCGGACCGCATCAACGCCATAGGAACCAATCAGGTCCAGCGGACTGACAATATTTTTCAGGCTTTTGGACATTTTTGCTTTGTCCATCATCCACCAGCCATGCGCAAAGATGGTTTTCGGCAAAGGAATTCCGGCAGCTTGCAGCATCGTGGGCCAATAAACACAGTGCGTTGTCACAATATCTTTCCCGATGAGATGATAATCAGCCGGCCACCATTTTTTGAAATCTTGTTCATTCTGCCGATAGCCGACACCGGTGACATAATTGAGAAGGGCGTCAAACCAGACATAGGTCACATAATCGGTATCAAAAGGAAGCTCAACACCCCAACTCAATCTTGATTTCGGACGGGAAATACAAAGGTCTTCCAGGGGCTGCTTGAGAAATCCCAGCACCTCGTTTTTACGGTGCTCCGGACGGATAAAATCAGGATTTTCATGAATATACCGGACCAACCATTCCTGATACTTGCTCATTTTGAAAAAATAGTTTTTTTCTTTGATATATTCCGGCGGTTTCTGGTGCTGAGGGCAATTTCCGTTTTCCAGTTCCTTTTCCGTATAAAACCGTTCACATCCGACACAATAAAATCCACCGTATTCATTTTCATAGATTTCGCCTTTTTGCCAGAGGTCCTGGAGGACTTCCTGAACGGCTTTTTTGTGAAAGACTTCAGTTGTTCGAATAAATTTATCATATCGAATGTTTAACTTTTCCCAGGCATCTTTAAAATGTACGACCATGTCGTCACAATGCTCCTGGGGTGATATGCCCCGCTGGTCAGCAGATTGCTGGACTTTTTGGCCATGTTCATCTGTTCCTGTGAGAAAAAAGGTCTCTCTGCCAAATTCACGCTGATATCGGGTAACGACGTCTGCCAGAATTGTGGTATAGGCATGTCCGATATGGGGTTTGTCATTGACATAATAAATAGGGGTCGTGACGTAAAAACTATTCTTTGAACTCATCATCTGTCTCATCTTTTTTTTCAGGTTCACTGATCAGGACAACTTTACTCATGTATTCATTAAAATCCATTTCAGCAAATTCATCATCATTCATTTTTTTCAGGGTTACCATATCTTTAAAAATATCAATTTTGTCCAAAAAGTATTTTTCTTTTTCATAACTGACAATGGAACCGTAGACAGGAAACTTTTCAAGCACTTTCCGGTATTCATCATATTCGTAGAGAAAACAACATTTCAGCTTTCCGCAACTGCCGGATATTTTACTGGGATTCATCGGCAGGTTTTGTTCTTTGACAATCAGTGTTGTCACCGGAGAAAAGGCGTCCAGATGGTTGGCGCAGCAGAGTGGCCGTCCACAGGAACCGATGCTATCCATGAGGCGAACTTCTTCACGGGGATTGATCTGGCGCATCTCAATCCTGGTTTTGAATTCCGAAGCCAGAATTTTGACCAATTCCCGAAAATCGATACGGTTTTCTGCAGTAAAAAAGAACATCAGTTTTTTTCGGTCGAACTGGTAAAAAGTATTGACCAGTTTCATATCAAGACCCAGTTTTGCCACTTTTCTTTCACAGAAAATCATGGCTTCTTTTTCTTTGCGCAAATTGTATTTGTGCTGAATGATATCATCGGCCGTTGCCTTGCGGAGGATTTTCGGCAGACTGTTGTCCAGTTCTTCAAAATATTTTTCTGGATTGATGACGGCCCTGGCAATTTCCTCTCCGCTTTCGATATGTACAATAACGAGGTCATCATCTACAAGAGGCAATTCCAGAGGGTTTGCTGCGTGAATAACCATGGAATTAAAAAACTGTAATTTAACGGTTCTATTATATTTCATTTCAATCAATTTCGTTTTCCTATTAATTTTTTGATTTTAAAAAACATGTCCATTAAAGCGACGTTAATATAGACATTGCGGTTTATGAAATCAATACAATTATCTATAACCTGATTGATCTCATAGGCATCAAAATCAGCATAACTTTTTAAAAAATTCCTGATTGTCATCTCCTGATCAAAATGCACCAGTTCTTTATCGGTCACTCCATGGCGAAGCATCTCAGCATCCCGAAACCAAAAATTGATGGCAGTCAATATTTGGACAAACAATTCCGAATCCTCTTTTTGAATTTTGGCAAGTTCCGGAATCATTGAAAAAATTCTTTTCCGGTCCCAACCGGCAATGGTGCGCAATATATCCAGGGTCATCTCTTTGATGAATTTTATATCCTGCCCCATGAGATTGATCAGGCTTGTCATATTTCCGTCGGCCAGGTTGACCAACAGGCGAATTTGTTCTTCAGTATAGTCAAAACCCATCAGGTAATTTTTTATGTCGTCGTTGGATAGTTTATTGAAAAACAAAGGTTTGCATCTTGATTTGATGGTCGGTATAATTTTTCCGATTCGGGAGGTGGTCAGCAGCAGGGTGGTTTTTTCCGGAGGCTCTTCGAGTATTTTTAAAAAGGCGTTGGCCGATTCATTGTTCATCATATCGGCATCGAATACAAGAATGACTTTCCACCCCTTTTCCGGCGCGCTAAGATAAATATTTCGTTTCAGGTGCCGGACCAGGGAAATGGGAATAAATTTTGATTTTTCCAGTTTGATTTTTTTATAGGGGTTTTCAGCTTTTTCACGAATCTGTTCGTTTAGTTTTTCAATTTCCTCGTTGGAAAGTTTTGCAACCGGATTTTCGTCCTGGACAGTGCTGACACCGGGAATAGGATAGACCAGGGTCACATTGCCATGTTCCAGTTTTTTCATTTTTTGGCAGGAGCCGCAGTGGCCACAGGGCCTTTCATCTTCTCCGGTGCAGTTCAACATGGCTGCAAATTCCATCGCAAAACCCTCACTGCCACTTCCTTCAGGGCCATAAAAAAGATAGCCATTGGCAATTTTGTCATTTTTAACGGCCTGCTGTAAAAATTCAAGATTTTTTTTCTGGTTCAGGAGTTTAAATAATGTCATACTTTTCTTTTCAACCAATATTCGGGATTAAGTTTATTATTTTTATTCCATATTTCGAAATGAAGTCTGGCCCCATCAAAAGACCCGGAGTCTCCAATTTCAGCGATTTTTGTATGCTTGGCGACGTACTGGTCTTCCCGTACATTGACATTGGTGATGTGGGTATAGACCGTGTAATAATCATCGCCATGATCAATAATAATTGTATTTCCATAGCCTCGAATATAGGTGATGGTGGTCACATATCCGTCGGCAATAGTAATGACCGGAGTTCCCCTTTTGGCTTCGATGTCCACACCGGAATTTTCGGTGATCGTGTTTAATGTGGGGTGTTTGTGCTTGCCGAACCGGCTGACAACGCTACCATTGACAGGCCACTCCAGATTTCCTTTTTTCTGGGAAAAGGGAATGTTATCCTTAACCCCCTGAAGCGTACGCTGCCGGGCTATTTCTATCTCTCTTTTCTGTTTTTCTTTTTCGAGGTTGGCGATGATGTTTTTTAAAAGTTCAGCCGCTTTTTCTTTCTCATCGATTTTTTCGGCATAATATTTTTGGTTTCGTTTGGCTTTATTTAACTGCTCTGAACGAAGGATTTTTTGTTTTTTCAGATCATCAGCAGAACCCTTTTTCTCAGCGATTAATTGTTCCCTTTCCTTGATATCACTTTCAATTCTGGCTTTAAGCAGTTCAGTTTCCCGAATTTTAGTTTTTATACTTTCTTTATTGGCATTATGGATATCATTGATTATGCGTAAATATTTATAACGGTAAAAAGCCTGATTGAGGTTTTTTGCAGTGAGCAAAAGTTCAAGGTCCGAATATTCTCCTTTTTTGTAGAGATAACTATATTGAATGGCAATCTGATCTTTGAGTTTTTTGATTTTTTCCAGATTGTCATGAATGGTTATCTCATGCCTTTTGATTTGTTTTCGTTTTTCAGCTATTTCATAATCCAACTGGTTCAATAATTTCTCGATCAGACTGATTTCCTGTTCGGTTTTATTGAGTTCTTCCAACAAGGTTTTTTCCCGATTTTTATTGCTGGCAAGGGATATACGAAAATCAGCAATCTCCTGACGAATTCGATCCAGGGCCTTGGATTTATCTTCGATTTCCACGCGAATATCCTGCTGGGCAAAGAGGAAAAAACCGATAAATAGGATTGAAGTTATCTTAAATACTTTTTGCATATCTCATTATCATCACAGTTGACGGAAAATACGAAAACTTTCCATGATTTTCAAGAAATGAAAACAGTCATCAGGGAAATAAAAAAAAATGGAGCCGGTAAAGGATTACCCCGCTCCATTTGAAAGATGTCATAATCGGTGATCACTTAATCAGAATACATTTTTTCATTTCTGCGAAATTTCCGGCTGACAATTTGTAAAAATAAACGCCTGAAGAAAGATCAGATCCGTCCAGCACAAAAGAATGGTTCCCGGCGGATTTATGTTCGTTAACCAGGGTCTTGACACTATTCCCCAGCATGTCGTAAAGAATGATGCGGACTTTATTATTCATCGGTAATGAATAGTGAATGGTTGTGGTCGGGTTAAAAGGATTGGGATAATTTTGATCCAGTTTATAATTTTGTGCAAGTTTTCCATCATCAAGTCCGACCGTACCATTGATGGTCACAATGCTGGTGAACCAACTCTCATAAAAATCACGGTCTACCACTGTTCCTGCAAAATGATAATTAATGCCCGGGGTCAATCCTGAAATCGTCACAGATGAAGCATTTTTGTCCACTTCAAGGACATGTTCAAATTGATAATCCACCGGCATTTCTTCATCGTAGTAAATCATATATTTCTGAACGTCAGCAATTGGCAATGGCTCCCAGGACAATGTAATTTCACCGTCTCCACGGTAAGTGATTCGAAAATCAATCATCGGAATCGGGGGCGCTGCCATTTCCGGCTCGGCGGACCATGAATTGATTCGCACAAAATCATTGACCCGGTCGCCCCTTCCGGTCGGATTGTCGTTGCTGCTCATCGGTCCGGTGGGATTACCAAAATAACTGGTGTCCACGGAAAAAATGTTACCCGAATCGTCATTGTAAATAGCATAAAAATGTTCCATAAAATTACAGTTGACAATATAGGGTTCACTGTTTTCCGCAGCGTAAATACCATCACCCTTTTCATTACATTTGTTGGTGATAAAAGAAAACCCTTCAACATTCGGGCTGGAATTTGAAAAAGCCATGCCACCACCATTGGCTGATGCATGGTTGTGGGCAATAGTGATTGTATTCATGACAGGATTGGAACTTTTCAGATGGATTCCCGCCCCGTTATTGTTGGCTTTATTATCGATGATTTTCAGGTTCATCAATTGTACTGCGCTGGATTTGACTAATTGAATGCCGCCGCCGTTATAGCTGGTGTGATTTTGGTAAATCAGGGAATTCATCAGATCAACTTTGGATTCCGCAATATAAATACCACCACCATCATCCCCGCTAAAATTTCCTGCGATCACAGTATTATTCAGAATGTTTTTCGAAGTCAACAGCATTACACCGCCACCGTCTCTGTAAATTGCACGGTTTCCTTTGATTTCAGCACTGTTAATGACGGCGTTGGAACTATCTTCACAATATATTCCACCACCGGAATAACCGGTAGAATTGTTATAAATTTTGATATTCTCAACAACCGGTGATGAATAGTCGAGGCAGTAAATGCCACCGCCACTATAGGAGGAAGAATTGTCTTCAAGTGTCACATCATAGATAATCGGTGAGGAATAATTTTTACAAAAAATACCACCGCCATCTTCATAGGCGATATTTTCATAAATCTGTACATTGTTGATTACCGGTGAGGAAAAATTTTCAATATTGATGCCACCGCCACCATATTTAGCGATATTTTTATAAATCTGCAGATTGCTCAGGACCGGATAGCAATAATCCATCATATAAATTCCACCGCCACTACCCCACTGAGCATAGTTGTCATAAATTTTACAATCTGTAATAACCGGTGAAGAATTGATCATATAAATGGCGGCGCCATCGCCACTCTGATAACTGATTCCGATGGTGTAGTTTTTTTTGAAGTGAAGATTTTTCAGGGTGGGTGAGGAATTTTTGATAAATATTCCACCACCGATGGTCGTCTGTCCGTTCTGAATTGTAAAGCCGCTGATTATTGTCGATGTATCAATCAACTGAAAAGAAATATCCATGGAAATCACGGGTGCGCCGTTTTTTGAACCGTCCAATATGGTGTTGGTATAGTCACCGGCAGCTATCAGACGGATTCCGTTGCCATTGGGCCATTTCAGATTTTCATGGTAAGTACCCGGCTGAACAAGAACAGTATCGCCACTGTAGGCCCGGTCAATTGCACTTTGAATCGTATCATAGTCTCCCGGAATATTAATAGTCCTTCCGGCGACTATACTAAAACTTATGATGATGATAAATAAAAATCCCAAATATCTTTTTCTCATTACAAAATCCTGTTCCATCATTAAAAAAAAATTAAACTTTTGTGTCAATCAAAACGTGCTGAAAATATAGGTCAATCCATTATTAATATTCAAGCATTTCCTGCTGGAATAATTGGATTTTTTTTCAATATCATTTTTTATATCAAAAGGGTCAATTTTTAAACAGAAGAACAAACTGATTAAATATTTCCTCCTGAAAATGTTCCATCATCTCTTCCTTCATTTTTTTCAGTGCATCGAAAGCAGACAAAGGTTTCCGATAAGGACGGTTGGAAGTAAAGGCATCAAAAATATCAGCAATAGCGCAGATTTTACTGTATAGATGAATTTCATCCCCTTTTAATCCATAGGGATACCCATTGCCTTGATAACGCTCATGATGTTGCAAGACAATCACTTTGGCCTCATCCGTCAAATGGTCTGTTTCCTTGAGCAATTCATAGCCCTGAATCACGTGGGATTTGATATGCTCATATTCTTCAGCACTTAATTTTCCATTTTTATTGAGGATGCGGTTATCGATTCTTACTTTTCCCAAATCATGCAAAAAAAAACCGGCTCCCAGTTTTTTCATATCATGGCCCGATGAATTGCCGAACATGGTTTTGGCCAATAAAATTGAGTAGAGTCCGACATTGACGGAATGGGTGTAGGTGTAATGATCAAAATCAGTGATATTTAAAAGATAGTGGGTAACATCGTCATTTTTCATAATGAAGGATACTATTTCTTCAGCGCTGTTTTTGAATTCCTGAATATTTTCTCGGGAGGGGGCCTGAAGCAGGTTTTTCATCATATTTACCGAAGACGAATAGACAATTCTGGACCGTTCCTTGACCGGTATTTTTGTGTCACTGATTTTTTCTTTTAAATCCTCTGATAATTGGGCGATTTGAAGGTAAACCCGTTCATTTTCCGGGGACTTTTGCCGAGTTTTCATGCCGTAAAATTTTTCTTTAATTTTACCGTCGAAGGATTCACTGTGATCCCGGGAAGGTTCCATGGGTTTTATTTTTTTCTCTGATGGTGGATTTTCCTCTTTGGAATCACTTTTTGAAAAATCAACATAAACTTCTGTTATACCGGCTTTCTCTAATTTATCAATTTCTTTTGGGGATGAAATTTTGAACTGACTACTCAAAAAGGGATGGCTAAACCACCTGCCACTGATTTCAATAAACATGCCTGTTTGCAAATCTTCAGTTTTTATCTTGGTGCGCATATCATCCTTTTTTCTGCTATCGTCAATTAATTTATTGGATTACACCATGATGAGCAAGTTACAAAATTTCATGCACCTGCCGCTATTAAAAAGGCCCTGAAATGATTATCAAAATAATTACCAATAAATCCGAAAATCGGACAATATTTTTTATGAATTTGATCCGGAAAAGTTCATTTTAAAACCGGATAATGTAGCCTGGGTTCTTTGACTTTAACCCAGGGCAATTCATCCAATGTCATCACCTCATCGGTTTGGTAGATTTCCCGGTCTCTCCAATCCGGTTCGTCCCATTTCATAAACCAAACCCAGGCCGGCTGTTTTTTCAGGACTGTCTGGGTCGGCGGAGTACCACATTCGCCGATGGCGATTAATTTTCCCTTCGCCAGCATTAATAATTTCTCATAATTCTCATCATTGAAGCCGGTGGAATAAACATCAGTGGCCAGAATATCCACCACATCATCGCCGGGATAATAATCTTTATAGCTGGTGACGCCATCTTTCAATTCATTGGCATTCCAAACCCAAAGAAGATTGTCCAGTTTATGAAAATTGACAAGCCGGTCATATAACATCCGATACAATTTTACATAACCCTCCTGGCCGGGTTTGCCGCACCACCAAAACCAAAATCCGTTCATTTCATGATAGGGCCGCCAGAGTACCGGCACTTCCGCATACTTCAATTGCTTTAAAAACCAGGCAATTACGTCCACCTGGGATTTCCAGCGTTCATTCAGCAAGGTCCCGGCAGTGGTTAATTCTTTCCATTGGTCGTCAGTCAGTGCATATTCACTTTTTCCGACATTTACAAAAGGCTGAAAAGTCACCGGCTCATCATGGGTGGGTACCACTGCATGCCACATGATAGTGTTTATGAACCCTTCCTCATGACGACGAATCGCTTCATCAACCAGTTGTTGGCGATAATTGATACCGTCCCAGTAGCCCGGAAAACTAAAACCAAAGTCATGTCCTGTAATCACGGGATATTTTCCTGTATTTCGATGAACGACAGAGAGCCTGCTGGTGCCACGAATGGGTGCGTTGTGCTGTCCCGCCAGAGTCTGCTTTCCAGCGATGGAGTACAGAAATTCCAACAATTGTCTGGCCTCCGGTGTTGTGTTAGAATTAACCGGCGTTTTTGTCTCTGCTGTCGCAATCAGAAAGGAGAATAAAATCCAAATCATTGTAATAATCAATCTTGCCATAAAGCACTTCCTGTTTTTCATTTATTTAAGCAATATCATCTTGATGGTTTTCGCCTTTTGCCCGGTTTGTAACTGACAAAAATAGAGACCGCTTTCCAGGCCACTGCCATTAAAAGTTACCTGATAACGTCCGGAATTCCTCGGGCCTTCAAAAAGTGTGGCCTTTTTTCTTCCGGAAATATCAAAAATCTTTAAGGATATTTCCGCTGGTTTAGAAACAATATAATCTATGGTTGTCACCGGATTGAAAGGATTTGGATAATTCTGTTCTAAAGTTATGTTGCCTGCGAGCAGTTCCCTGTTTTCCTGGATAGATGTCGCCGCTGAATTAACTTCACCCGGCGTACCAAACCCAGCCGCGGCGCTCCAGTTTTCACCCAGGCAATTATCCAGAGCAGGATCCAAAAGTTCCAGAGTCTGACCATTGCCGTCAGGCTCCACGGGCCAGGGTTCCTTATCATCATAGGTCAAAGAATCTATAATCTGTCCGTTGCTCTCCACCAGTTTGATTAATTCACCGGAACCACTGAGCCCAAAACCCGTCTCGCCTATTTTATTACTGATATGAGGAAACCAGACCGAAAAAGCGCTGTCATCTTCCACAACAACCAGATAATCACCACCGGGAATGACAGTATGATTCGGAAAAATAAATTTATGACTATCATCGCTATCGGAAAAATACCAATCACTGAGATCGATTGACCCATCTGAAAAATTATACAGTTCAATCCAGTCTCCGGTCTCGTGTCCATCAGCGGAATTATAATTGATTTCATTGATAACAAGAGAACAAGGGTCAGGAATACCCGATGAAAAATTTGCGGTCAGGCTTGTGGTCCGGCGCAATGACAAGGTCAGGACGCGCTCCGTTGAAGTACTTCCCCGACTCCATCCGTCAAATTTGTACCCTTTTTCAGGAATTGCCGTTAACTGCACCGGTATATCGAGAAAATACCTTCCTGACCAGGGCATCATATCTTTTTCTATGGTTAAAGAATTTACTATCACTTTTCCACCTTCAGTGGCATCAATGATCAAATTTGATTCAGCACCACAGTCAAAAAAATTGGAGGCAAAAGCTCTGACATAGCCGGGGCGCTCATCGGCAAACTTTTTCATGCGGTTGATGTGGTCATTAAAGGTCCAGTCAGATTTTCCCCATCGCTGACGATGCTTTGGCCCTTCAGCGGCAATCTGGTTCACCATTTCGTTGATAATGCCAACAACTCGCTCACCTTTAAAATTGGAATTCAGCAAATCCGCCAAAAGTGTTAAGAATTGTGCTCTGATTCTATCATTCTCTATCAATTTTCTTGGTATCAATGTTGACCATGGCGGATTGGAACCCGGACGAGTTTCAATTCCCGAAAATATATATTTCACATGGTCTTCTGATTGTCCGGTAGTTTCATAGAGATTAAAGCCAAAGTCCAGATCATACAAAATCCATCGCCATTTGCCACTGTCAGAACGTTCACGCCAGATTTTCAAGTTGTTTGCCGGCCAGTCCTGACTATTGTAATAAACATGGGCCGCCCAGTAGAGCAGGCAATTATCCAAATCAATATTTTGGGTGACAAATTCATAGGCTTCATCTGTATTCATATCGTTAGTATTCAAATAATCAATCATTTGGGCGAAATGCACCGTATCACCGTGGACAACATTCATATTGCCTTCCAGCATATCAATCTTATCAGGATCAACACCATGTCGTCGAGCCACATAATGTTCATTGATTTTCTCACGAATATTATAAATTCCCCAATATTCACCGTTGATATAAGAGGCTGCCGGACGATATTCCAGGTAATCGATATCCAAATCCTGCACCAGGGTCTGCATCATTGCGTCACGAATATGTGTAAAATCAAAATCATTGCCGGAATTTCGAATAATAAAGGACTTGTAGCTGGTGTATTCCAGATCCGGAAACAATTGATATTCAAGCGGTGAAGCATTGTAGGGATCTTTGAATTTTACCGCCATGGATTTTTGCGCGAATCGTCGTGTGTATCCACCATAAATATTGATTCCGCAATCTTCTGAAAACCCCAGGTTTTTAGTATCATCAAAAAATTGGACATGCGCCGGGCGCTCCCAATCTTGTTCATAATTTGCGCCGTGGTCCTGGTCAGCATTTGGCCCCTCTTCATAAATGCCATAATTGTAATCAAACAAATTATAGGGATCAGAAATCAGCGAAAGCACCGGCAAATCCGTATCAACGCCGAATAGATAGGATTCATTCAGAATTTTGGATTTTTGATAACCCGATTTCACGGCAATGGCTCTGAGAATTGTGGTTTCATTGATTGAAATGGCAGCGGAATATTTTGTGGAATTTATATCAGGATCACTGCTGTCCAACGTATAATAAATATCACTTCCTTCAGCAGTCAGTTCGACACTCATAGCAGAAGAATACAATCCACTGGCCACAGAGGCTTGCGGCATTTCAGCTGTTTCCAGCACCCCTTCGCCACCATTTTCACTGTCCGGAGTTGGTCTCTGAAAAATCCAGTTTGCAGCGCCGTCGGTTTCACGTCCGTAGGCTACATCGGTTTCAGATTCCGGCACAGAAATCTGGTCAACAATTGTCCCGCTACTATTACTCAAAACCACATCTTCACCCGAAGCGCTGATTTTGAAATTGGTGTGCCAGTACTGGTCATATATGTCCTTGTCAGAAGCAAAAACCAAAAGATATTCTCCGGCCTCCAGTGTGACACTTCCAAACTGCCATTTTTTCAATTCTGACAAATCATCCGTAAGATAATAGCCGGACAGATCAAATACTGTTGATCCTGTATTGTATAATTCAATATAATCCGATGCATCACCATCTTCGTCCGCAATCGTGGTATCATTGGATGACATGACCTCGTTAATCATCAAATTTTGCGACCATAACCATACCGGTAAAATTAGCATCATAAACACAATTATTTTTTTCATTTCCCCTTGCCTTCTGCTTGTCATGAATTCCACCCCTGAAATTCCATTTACTTCATATTAATTATGTAACATTCTTATTTTTTTTTAAATATTCCCATTTTATGGAGATAAAAAAAATACCACCGGATAACTGACCGCCATCTAAAAGAATCCGACACCGCTCTTCCTGCCTCATCCTATTGTTTGTGAAACCAAACTTTCATTTTACCCACTCCACGATTAGACCAGGCATAATAGGGAATCAATTTAATTTCGTTCCTTTTTAGTGCCAGAACAGCTTCGTTAATCACTTTTTCCTTCTCAATATCAAAATCAATATCGTCAGAGATTTCAATCTCATCTAGTTTTGGGTTGTCAATTCCTTCAGCGCAATAAACAAAGGGTCCGTACTCTATCGCCACTTTTCCGCTGTCCTCCTTGACATTCTCATGAGCAACAACCTGGCGGATTTTCATTGGCAGACGGATTTCAACGCCATCGCCTTTTTGCCATTTTTTAGCAATGGCAATGTACCCTTTATCTAAAATTAATTCCTTTGTCTCACCATTAACTTTTACTTCAATCGACTGCTTGTTTTTATTTAAATAAGAATATAAATCACTGGGCAGTACATTATTTCCGGACCATCCCGGAATGCGGATTTTCAATGTAAATTCCTTCGATTTCTCAGGTGAGATTATAATAGAAATCTTATTTTCCCATGGATATTCCGTATGTTGCCGAATACCTATTTTGTGATTATTCAGCATTACCTCAGCCTCATTAGCCATGAACAGGTTCACATAAACATTCCTCTGGTCCACAGCATAGATCAATCCGGGAATTGAAGGCACAAAACGCACCAGATTTGTCGGGCAACAGGAACAGGAAAACCACGGTTGTCGTGAGGCAGCCCCCATATTGAATTTATATTCACCATTGGATTCCAGCGGATTGGGATAGAAGAAATTTTTCCCGTCTAGTGAAATTCCTGAAATCAGTCCATTATATAAAGTCCTTTCAATGACATCAAAATATTTGGCATTGCCGGTCATCATGAAAAGACGATGGTTCCAAAAAACATTGCCGATAGCAGCGCAGGTTTCATTGTAGGCTGAAAGATTTGGCAATTCATAATTTTTCCCAAAGGCTTCCCCATCTCTGCTTGAACCAATACCGCCGGTAATATACATTTTTTGGGAAACCACATTATTCCAAATTTTATGGCAAGCCCTGATATAATCCGCATCCTGTTGAATCGCAGCGATATCGGTCATGGCAGCGTACATATAAACCGCACGCACCGCATGACCAACGGCTTCGTCCTGTCGAGTGACCGGAAGGTGATCCTGGCTGTAATTACCGTAGAGTTGATGTCCTGTAGAATCTCCCCGTGCATCCAGAAAAAATCGCGCCAGGTCCAGATATTTTTCTTCACCGGTCGCACGATACAATTTGATCAGTCCGGTTTCAATGATTTGATGGCCGGGAGGAGTCTGCAATTTTCCCGGTCCGAAAGTTTCGCACATCAAATCCGCATTTTTCAGCGCAATATTCAGAAATATTTTTTTACCGGTAGCCTGATAATGTGCAAAAGCCGCCTCATAGAGATGCCCCGCATTGTACAGTTCATGACTGGCCCCCAAATCATACCAGCGGGGCCCGGGTTTGACCCACTGGGCCGGCGTTGTATCCGGGTTAATGGTTTTCCAGGTTGTGAGGTAGCCGTCATTTTCCTGACCATCAGCAATCAAAGCGATTACTGAGTCAATGTAATTTTCCAATTTTGGATTGGGATTAGTCACCAGTGAATAGGATACCCCTTCGATGATTTTGTAAACATCGGTGTCATCAAATGGCATTTTACCGCAATATTGTCCTTCTTTTTTTCCGGCAGCTACCAGAAAATTATGAAAACGCCCTTCTTCCTCACATTTCAGAAAAGCATGTTTGATAGTCTCATTCTGCAGCTGTTGGATTTTCGGCAGCCAGAATTTATCATTCAATTTTACATGTTGAATACTGACTTCCGAAATGGGATAATCATCAAGTTTTTTCTCCTTATCACAATTAAAAAAATATGCAATAAACAACAGTAAAATGATTATTTTTTTCACGATTCCCGGCTCCTCAAAAATACCATTTCTATTATATAATAGATTTTTGAAAAAAATAAAAACCTCCGTCCTGAAATCCAGGTCAGTGGTTTTAATCCCTTTATTTCCAATTATCTGTACGGAAAGGCGATGCCGGTAGGCCCACCCCATTAAATAAATTTGGTTCAGCAATATTGGTCCAGCCAAATCTGACGGCAATTGGTTCCGTGACAGTATCACTCCACACCAAAATGGAATTGTCATCGATTTTTGCTTTTGCGGGAACAAACTTTTTATTCACATCCGCAATGAGAAAATCAGTCAATTCTTTGCCGCTGCATATCAATCCAGGGTCTGCATATTCAAAGAAAATTCGAATTTTATTGTCTTCAACTTTCATGGATTTGTATAATGGGCCGGAAGGTATGAGGGCTGAAAAACCATAATCTTTGTTTAAGGCCCAACCAGCCAGTCTTTCACCCACTTCCAATTTTTTTGCCGGATGGATATTTTGAGGATTGCCGATATCGGTTGTTACCACCACGCCGGTATTGGTCAGGGACAAAGCACTGAGTTGGGCTTCACGCAAATATTGGGATAGGTCCGGCTGTCCGTATTCATAGGGAGCGATTTGGACAAAATAAAAAGGAAAATCACCCTGCTTCCAGTATTTCCTCCAGGATTGAATCATCAGGGGAAATAATTTTTTATATTGCTCAGCCCTGCCTACATTGGATTCTCCCTGGTACCAAATGGCCCCTTTTATTCCATAGGGAATAACCGGATGAATCATGCCGTTAAATAGAACAGTCGGCGCATTGGAATTAAGCGGAACATCAACAGCCGGGCGGCTTTCATAACTTTTTTTGCCTTCTCCATAAATATAAAACTGATCGTTATGAAATTCTGCAATCGGCGAAAATTTCCATGGACCCGCCAGTGGAATACTTTTGTTAATCTTTTTTTCAGGATATAATTTCAAATCATCAGCCCGTCCCCAGATGCCACCACCGCCCCGGTTGTCCACAACGCAGACAGCAATCACATTTTTTTCTTTTTTTATCAATTTTTCCGGAATCGTGTAAATCCTTCTGGTCTGCCAAAATCCCTCTTCCTCATAGCCGCCGATTTTAGTCCCGTTGAAATAGGTGATATCCATATCATCAATAGGTCCCAGTTCCAAAATGTAATCACCGTTTTTTTCTTCACATTTAACTTCTTTTCTAAACCAGACAATACCATCAAATTCACCAATTTTGCTCTCTTCCCAGCGCACAGGCAATTCTATGGTTTTCCATCTGGAATCATCATAATCAGCCCCGGCCCTGGTATCACTCAAAGTTTTCCAGACTTCCGGATAGCTCTTGCCGGTCATGTTGATTTTTTCCAATTGGCCCAGCCAACGATTGAGCTTTTCAATCTGGCCTGCAGCAGTTTTTAGTTGTTCAACCTTTTCAAAAAAATCGGGCAATTGACGCAATTCATCACCGGGTGTCCAGGCCTCTGCCGGTGTACCCCCCCAACTGGTATGTATCAGGCCGACAGGGACTTTTAATTCATTCAATAATTTCTTCCCAAAAAAGAAGGCTGTAGCGCTAAAATCACCTGCAATCTCCGGAGTGCATAGGGACCAATTTCCTTTGCAATCCGTCAATGGTTTATCGGAGATGACCTTACTGACCGTAAAAAGTCTGAGGTTCGCATAATCGGCCATGGCAATTTCATCATCAGAATGTTCAATCAAATCATTGGGTGGCCAGCCTTTCAGAGGCATTTCCATGTTGGACTGCCCGGAGCAGACCCAAACCTCTCCAATCATTACATTTTGAAATACGATCGTTTTTTCTTGGCCCGTAATGGTAACATCATAAGGTCCACCGGCCATAGGTGTCCTGATTTTCACCCGCCAAATCCCTTCTGCATCGGCTTTTGCGTCGGCCGATTCACCCCAACTGGCGGTGACTGTGATTATTTCACCGGCAGACACGCTGCCCCAGACAGGAACATCAGCCTGTTGCTGCAAGACCATATTGTCATTGAAAAGGGCCGGCAGTGTCAATTCTATCTTTTGGGTTTTTCCGCAAAAGGACAAGAACAGTGCTGCTGTCATAAGCAGGAAAATATTCTTCATAATTATACCTCTCAAAATATTTTTCAATACTAAAATCTCTGGGAGCACAGAACACAAAAGATAATCAATCTGAGGTGTTATAGTTGTTCCCTTTTTCCTGCAATTTGTTATTCGTGCAGATATACTTCCCACCCCAGGTAAGTAGTCAGCGCCTCATAAATCGCTTCGGCAGTCTGCGACGGGTTTACCGCCACATGATGCTCAAATCCATACTGGCAGATGTAGTGCATCAAATCCTGCAAGTTGGGAATTTCCATAATGCCGTAGCCCCCGAAGGTGTTCAATTTCTCATCGGTAAACCGGCCTTCACCGCAATAAACACTGAGTATTCCCTCAGTATCGTCTGTTGTGGTACGGCAGAAAGTCATTTTTGCCGGTGCGATATGCCCCTCAATGGTACCGTAAGTATTTTCCACACCGACTGAGCCGGCGATGATCTGCTGGTATTTCATTTCCGGTTTTTCCATCATACAAACCGGTAAATTGCTGCAGTGAAAAAGAACACATTTATCGGGTTCGTTATTATAATTATTGTTCCAGTCCAGTAATGCACTGGGCTTTCCGGAAGCCAGTTGTAAAATATACATGGCTAGCAGTCCGGTGGCATCCACTTCACAGGCACTGGGAATCAGACTATTGCTCAGCATAGACATAACGGTGCAGGGCACAATGCCGTAATTTTCTTCCAGACTGGTCCAGCATTGAATTGTTATGGCGTCCAGTTCCATCTCTTTAATCCATTGGTCCACGACATGGCCGAATTTAGCGATCCTGAGCAATTTATCTTCAGGTGTTGTTCCGGTGTTGACATAATTTTTTACCGCCATAATTTTTGCTGCCACACCAGGGTCATTGTCCGGAAGTCTTTCAATTTTTCCAAAAATTTCAGACAGGTCAATAGGTTCAATTGTAATACCCTCGCGCTCCAGAATTTTTTCACTGTACCGGACGGTATTAAAAGCTGCTGGTCTGGCACCGATAGCACCGAAACGGACACCTTTTTTTAGGCCTTTGACAATATTACAGACAGCTGCAAACTGTTGTAGTTCAGTTCTGAATTCTTCGGATTTTACCGATACTGTATGGTTTGCAGTCAGAGTATAGGGAATGCCGGCCTGGCGCAAATTGTTGCAGTTACTGATTTTTCCACAAAAAGAGTCGCGGCGATCAGCAATGGACATTTTGGCCATATCATCGGGTTCGGCCTGAATCAGCACAGGAACGTTGAGTCTGGAGCGACGCACAGCTTCCAAAATGCCTTTTTCCTCACCAAAATTCGGGTGAGTAATAATAATGCCGTCAATCATGTTTTTTTTCATCTGAAACAGGTCAGCACAGATTTTGGCTTCCTGCAAGGTTTCAATGGCGCCGCAATTGGTGTCTTGCTCGGAAACCACCACACAGCCGTAACCATTTTTTTCCAGCACATCCATGATGTCCAGCCGGCCTTGTCGGGCCAGTTTATCAGGAAAAAAGCCCCTGTTTGCGACAATGACACCAAAGGTATTTTTGATCATAGTTTTCCTCTTATATTATTTTTTTTGTCCATAAGTGGCGTTTTTGCCATGTTTCCGTAAAAAATGTTTATTTAATAATGTTTTCGAAATATCTTCAGATCCGGGATTGAGGGCCCATGTACCTAAAGCAATTTTGGCTACTTCCTCCAAAATCAGGGCATGAATCACAGCTGCTTTAGCAGTTTCCCCCCAGGTAAAAGGGCCGTGACAGGCCACCAGAACCGCCGGATTTTCCAGGGTTTTGAGGTTTGTCAGTCGTTCTACAATGACTTTTCCCGTGTTGCGTTCGTAATTATTGAGGATTTCTTCTTCTCTCAATTCCCGGGTAACAGGAACCCTGCCGAAAAAATGGTCCCCGTGGGTTGTTCCGAGACAGGGAATTTCCATTTTGGCCTGGGCCCACATGGTGGCATAGGGTGAATGGGTATGGCAGACACCGCCTATTTCCGGAAAATTTTTATATAATTCAAGATGAGTGGGAGTATCCGATGACGGATTCAATTGTCCATCGATAACCTTCCCGTCCAGGTCCACCAGGACCACATCGTCAGGACGAAAATCATCATAGGAAATACCGCTGGGTTTGATGGCAATGACACCGGATTTTCTGTCAATTTCACTGACATTGCCCCAGCTGAGAATAACCAATCCATGGATTTTCAGATCAAGGTTGGCGCGGCAGACACGCTCTTTTAAATCCTGAAACATCTATCGTTTTACCTCTTCTTTAACGGCCAGCAGGTCTTTCATAACATTGTACAGATCCACCTTACCGGCCAGACCAAAACCATCATGCAACTGCATGTAGAGTCTGAAAAGTTTGCTGTAAATGGCATGATGTTCAGCGATCGGTTTAAAGACCTTTTTCCGAGTACAGCACATATTACTTTGGGCAGCTGCAAAATCTTCATAACCGCCGTTTTCTGTGCCGGCCGCCACAGCAGCGGCCACAGCAGATCCGAGAGCGCAGGTTTGAGCGGAATGTGAAATTTTCATTTCTCGATTTGTGATATCAGCATAAATCTGCATGATCAGTTCATTTTTTTCAGAAATACCACCGCAGTTGACCACCTCGTTTATTGCTATTCCGTTTTCTTCAAAACGATTAATGATGACCAGGGCACCGAAAGCCGTAGATTCGATGAGCGCGCGGTATATTTCTTCAGGCCGGGTGTGTAATGTCTGGCCTATCAGCAATCCTGTGAGCCGCTGGTCAACCAGCACAGTACGGTTGCCATTATTCCAGTCCAGGGCCAATAATCCTGATTCCCCGGGTTTTAGTTCAGCAGCTTTGCGAGTCAGTTCTTCGTGTGAACCGGCCTTTGCCCCGCCGGGCTGGATTTTTTCCACAAACCAGTTGAAGATATCACCAACTGCCGATTGACCGGCTTCCAGTCCAATAACATCGGGCAATACAGAACCTTTGACGATGCCGCAAATTCCGGGTACCTTTTCCACCGGTTTGTCAGAAATCACAATATCACAGGTAGAAGTGCCAATGATTTTCACCAAAGTTCCCGGTTTGATACCGGAGCCAATGGCGCCAAGGTGGGCATCGAAAGCACCGATTGCCACCGGAAGACCAGTTGTCAAACCCAGTTTTTTTGCCCAATCATCCGTAAGATGCCCGGCGATTTCATCAGCCTGGCAAGTTCCATCATATAGGCGACTGCGAAGAGCCGCCATTTCCGGGTCCAACTTCGCCAGAAATTCTTCTGACGGTAAGCCGCCCCAGTCATCATTGAACATGGCTTTATGCCCGGCTGCACAGCGACTGCGACGAATCTTTTCCGGTTTCTGATTTCCCGTCAGCAATGCCGGAATAAAATCACAGCACTCAACCCAACTGAAAGCGGCCTGAAAAACTTCCGGGTCCCGACGCCGACAATGGAGTATTTTGCTGAAGAACCATTCCGATGAATAGACACCGCCACATTTGTCCAGATATTCCGGTTTTTCCTTTTTGGCAAGTTCTGTAATTTCCGCAGCTTCAGCATAAGCTGTGTGGTCTTTCCAGAGCCAGGCCATGGCATTTGGGTTGGTGCTGAATTTTGTCAGCATACTGAGCGGCACGCCGGATTCATCAACTGGCATAGGAGTGGAACCGGTTGTATCCACGCCCATACCAATGATATTACTGGATGAAAATTCCGGAATTGATTGACTTGCGATTTTAAGAACTTCTGTGATACTGATCATAAAGCCTTTGATATAATCCGCCGGGTTCTGCCGCGCCAGATTATGGTCTTTTTGATCGAGAATTATGCCTTTATCACCAGATTCATAATTCCAGACAGCCGTGGCTATTTCAATGCCGTTGTAAATATCAACAATGACACAGCGGACAGAATTAGTTCCATAATCCAGGCCTATTGTATATTTTTTCTTCATAGTATCCAATAAACCTGAATCAACCGGTAAAACTCATATAAATTAATACAATGATAATAACCAGAAGCACAGATGAGACAACATCACCGGTATTCCAACTGGACCTGGACTCACGTCGATGATCATCGGTGGTAGTGCCAAAAGTCAGACCGCTGATCTTTTCATAAGAGGGTTCTTCCGTGGCTTTGCTCACAATGATTGCCACGATTATACAGACCAGGGTGATTAACATACTGTAATACTGAAAGAAAATATTATTGATAACCCAGAAAAAAGACCCTTTTGTATATTCATAGGCATTTAACAGTTTGACCGGCGTATCGACAGCAAGACGAAAAAGCCCCATAGCAAAACCGGTAATCAGTGTGGCCATGGCCCCTTTCGCATTCATACGCTTCCAAAAAACTCCCATGAAAAATACTACGGCGATCGGAGGTGCCAGGTAGGATTGAACGCCCTGAAGATAATCATAAAGTCCTTTTCCGCCTTTGATTACAGGAATCCAGATCAAGCCAATGATAACCATAACAAAGGTGGCAATTCGACCAATTTTCACCAGGTTTTTTTGACTGGCATTCGGTTTTATCCGGGCATAAAAATCAATGGTAAAGAGAGTCGCAGAAGCATTAAAAATTCCAGCCAGGGAACTCATCAGCGCAGCCAGAAGACCGGCCACCACAATGCCGCGCACACCGACAGGCAGCACATAGGCAACCAATAACGGAAAAGCACTCTGGGCATTTTCCCGAATGATTTCACCATTGGCATCCAGCAACTGGGCTTGAATTTCAGGACTGAGTCCGGTTTCAGCCAGGGCCAGAGAAATCATACCGGGAATGATAAATATAAAAACCGGTAACAATTTGAGAAACCCAGCGGCTATCGAGCCGCGACGAGCTTCCTTTTCATTGGGAGCACCGAGAGTTCGCTGAACAATATACTGGTCTGTTGTCCAGTACCAGAGTCCCACAATAGGCGCACAAAAAAGCATTCCCAGCCAGGGATAATTATCATTGAAATACCAGGCCATTTTTCCTTTTTCGAGCACAGGTGCCCAGGTCCCCTGAATTCCTTCCGGTATCATTGGCTTCCAAAGATTGAAGGCGTCAGAACCCAGAGTCTCGCGCAAAACACTCCATCCGCCCAGAGCTTTCAATCCGAATATGGTCACCAGGATTGAACCGAAAATCAGTATCACCGTTTGTAAAGCCTCGGTATATGCCACGGCTCTTAAACCGCCCAATACTGTATAGAGTCCTGTTAAAATGATCACCAGGATCGAACCAATCCAAAAACTATCCATTCCCCAAAGATTGAGTTCCGGCAGTAATACACTGAAGACAATTCCGCCGGCAAATATGCCCACTGCAATTTTTGTCAGGACGTAGGCTACGAGGGAAATGACCGACAAAGTGGTTCGGGCTGTAGGCGAAAACCGGCGTTCCAAAAATTCCGGCATTGTAAACACTTTGGAACGCATATAAAAAGGCACCATGACCCACCCTAAAACCAACAGACACCAGGCATGGAGCTCATAATGCGCCATGGCCACCCCGTCAGTAGCACCGGAACCTGCCAACCCCACCAGGTGTTCGGAACCAATATTGGATGCAAAAATGGAAGCGCCCACAATGAACCATCCCAGATGGCGACCGGCCAGAAAATAATCATCCGATGTGTCCTGTTTTTGTTTGATGACCCACCAGGCCAGTCCCAGGATGATGATAAAATATCCCAGAATAATAATCCAGTCAAAAATTGCTAAAGTTGACGACATAGTACCCCCCTTTGTTTTTATCTGGTTGAAAATTTATAAACTGTCTTTTGTGTGTAAATTTCACCGGGATTTAATACAACTGATGGAAAATCAGGCTTGTTGGGAGAATCGGGAAAATGCTGAGCCTCGAGGCATAATCCATCACGATAATTGTAAATCACATCATATTTACCAGTTATCGTGCCATCCAGAAAATTCCCGGAATAAAACTGGATGCCCGGTTCTGTGGTAAAGACTTCCATCAACCGTCCGCTGACCGGCTCAAAAAGTGTTGCCGCCAGTTTCATCTTACCGAGTTTGCCGCTCAGTACCCAATTATGGTCATAACCAAAGCCAAAGGTTAATTGCTCAAAATCCAGTTGAATATCCCGCCCGATTTCTTTGGCTTTACGAAAATCCATGGGTGTCCCATCCACCGGAGCAATTTCCCCTGTAGGAATCAGGAGGTTATTGACAGGCGTGTATTGTTCTGCATTGATCATTAAACGATGATTAAGTATAGTGCCATAATTACCAGTGAGGTTAAAATAGGAATGATGGGTGGGATTCACAATTGTCGCCTGATCGGTGCTGCCCTGGTAATCGATAATCAGTTCATTATCATCGGTCAGGGTGTAGGTCACCATAAGTGTAAAATTACCGGGATAGCCCATTTCACCATCCGGACTATTGTAAATTAATTCAATGGCAACTCCCCTGTCAACCGGTTTTTCCCGGGCTGACCATAGGACTTTGTCAAAGCCTTCGAATCCGCCGTGCAAGTGATTTTCTCCACTATTTACCGGTACCTGATATTCTGTTTCGCCGATTGAAAATTTTCCGAAGGCTATTCGGTTGCCGAACCGGCCAACAATAGCGCCAAAATAGGGATTCACTTTTAAATAATCCTCCAGATTATCATACCCCAAAACAATATCTTCATATTTGCCATTTTTATCCGGCATGGTCAGTGATACAATGATAGCACCGTAATTCGTGACCTGCATTCTTGCACCCCGGCTGTTTTCAAGCGTGTAAAGGTTTACATTTTCAGTATCACTGGATTTTCCCCAGGTTTTCATTTCAAACCTCGCATTGACCTCTTGTTGACAGGTTTTTAGCAGTGAAATAATGTAAAGAATTGTCATCGGAAAAAAGAGTGATTTTTTCATATCCTTTGCCCCCTTAAAAATTCTATTAAAATTAACAGATTTTTTGAAAAATCAAACCGTTTCAAAAAATATTTTTATTTCTCAAGTTGTTTTGCAGAATAAAAAGGAGTATCTCAATTTCTGGCTAAATCACTCTTTTCAGTTTTTTTGTAGTCGTTATCATTTTGAATGGAACAGGCTTAAAGCCACCCTCTTTTAATTACCAGATGCTCACTGATATACTTTTTCCAAATCTTTCAAAAACATGGTATAATCGTCGTTATAAAATATTAAAAAATCCGGCACTGAGGAATGTCCCGGATAAGGGGCAAAATGATGAGTAGTTGATGCATTGCGCCAGACACAGGCAAAGGAGACATCTTTGGCGATATCATCCCCTTTGATCGGAGCCAGCAAACAAGTCGTGAACCAATTGGGAATAGCTAATTCTGATAATTGCCAGTCTTTGCGGCTGCCGGCTTCTGTGACTGCTGCGACTTTGTCACGTTCCTGAGCATATTCCACAATATGACGGCATCGTTGCTGAAATCTTGTAATGGTTAAGGCGTCACCGTTAGGAAAATAAAAATCCACACCAAACATGTCCACATAGTCATCACCAGGATAATCTGTCAGATAGTCTGTTTTGTTTTCCCACTGATTGCCATCAGGTGAAAAAGCATAAATAAAATTGTGAACTTCCAGTGTATCACGCAGATAATGCACCGTAAATTGCCATAAATCAATGTATTGCTGCTCCGTACGATGACCTTTCCCCCACCAGAACCAAGAACCGTTTTGCTCATGGAAGGGACGAAAAATGATTGGAATTAATTCACCCTTTTTTCCCCGGCATTTTCGGGCAAATTCGGCAATCTGTATCAGACTGAGCTTATAATTTTCATGATATTTTCCAACGGGTAAGATGGATGGAACCACGGCATATTGAAGGCCATCGGCATAGAAACTATTCTTTTCATAATCACGGAAATGCCAGCAAATCGTATTGATGCCACCCGAATTGTAGGCGAATTGAATTCTATCAAGCATGCGCGCTGCTTCTGTTTCATTTTCAAACATCGTGAGAAAATCCCAACTGAATACAGCCGGATAATCACCGCAGACATCTTTGACATCACTGCGGCGGTCATCATTGCTCCAGCCAACGCCATATCCCGTAGCGTCATGCATACCAAACATTAGGGAACTGCCGGAATTTTCTTTGAGATAATGATAAAGATGAATGGTTTCCTGGGTGGCATTGGGATCAATAAGGTCCGATACCGATTGATTCGACTTTGTAGTACTGTCGCCGCAGGTCATTCCGAAAAACATCATCATCCAGATCATACTCATCAGTGGTTTTTTCAATTTTATTTCTCCTTATCATTTGTTGCTAATAAAGCCCCCCGGAAAGTTCTTTATCGATTACAAAACACCCATTATTTCCAGCATTTTCACAGCGTAACGTCGTCCGAGTTTTCTGTATCCTTCAGCATTGAAGTGGACTTTATCTTCTTTAACATCACATCCTTTTGATGAAATCACATGTGCGGTGTGAATTGTATCAGGCAGTTTATTGATAATTGGATTCATCGCAGCACAAACACCATCATTATCTTCGCCAACAACCTCTCCGGCAAGCAGCGGTACATCTTCAGCCAGAACTGTCAGGTCTTTCAGCATATCGGTATAAACCTTATTGACGTAATTAGGCCATTGCTCATCACTGGTATTGGTTTCACCCTGATGAAGTAGAATGCCTTTGATGACACCGGATTTTTGGGCGATTTTTGCCAGTTGTAACAGATGATTGTATGGATTTCCGTTGTAGGCTTTTACCTTGTCGACAAACCAGTCCTCTTTGTATGTATCATCAAAATCCAGATAATGTTCCTTGTCAAAGATACGAATATCGCAGCCGCCAATGGCAACATTGATAACGCCGATTTTGATGCTGTCCGGCAATATCGCTACCATTGTCCGGCCAAAATAATCGGCTGGTGAAAGTCCGGAGTAGCATTGGCAAAGCGGTGGAACAGCCGGATACCATTTGCCGCCTTCACGGGCCAGATTTGAGCAATCGTAAGACTGCAGCACCTGAAATCGCACATCTACTTTTCTATCTTGCTCCTGTATTTCTCCCTGACCTTCCATATTGGACTGGCCGAAGCAGAGGTAAATGTAAAAATTTGAATCCTGTGCGAAACTTTGGGTTGTAAGCATAATCAATCCTGTTAATAACAATATTTTGGTAAATTTTTTCATTCTATTCTCCGCGATTTTTATTTAATATCTAAAAATTTTTCACTATGAATTTGATAGTAATTTCGTACTATTAATTTTTCCTATCGTTTATGGCTGTCCCAAAAGCCTAATAACGACTTCGAAGTTGTCATGCAGAGCGAAGCAAAGTATCTTAGTTTCATACGTTTGAGATTCCTCACTTTGTTCGGAATGACAGCAATCGGGGGCTTTTGGGACAGCCTCAGCAATGGAGATTTAAAACCAATATAAAAGAACAGTTTTTCTTTTTAATCTTTATTTATCCAGAGATAAAATTAAAATAATATCAGACTTTCCGGGTATATTCAGTTTATCAAATGTTAATGATTTATTTGATAGTTTTGCATCATAAATTTGGTGATATTCTCCGGTTTCACAATTATAATACTGAATTTCTGCAAAGGAAATTTTGTCATCAAAATCCAAACCCACCGGCCCTTTGAATTCATTCCGGTTATATACATAGATGTAAATTTTTCCCCCGCATTGCACACCAAACACCTTTTGATTATCGTGCTTTGATTGAATCGCAATCTGTTCAAAATCACCCTTGCCGGACTTTATCATTTCATCGCTGATTTTGCGAACATTTTGAAAATAGGCCATCATGCCACGATTCTCAAAAAATTCCCACCACCAGGACATCGGCAATACAGGGGTTGGATTGAACAATCCATACCAGAGCCCCCGTTTAAAATCACTATCCATCTCATCAGCAAAATCATTGAAATTCTGGCTCCAGTCCCATTCATATCCAAATTCACCGATGATGAAGGGTTTATTATATTTTTTGCTGGATTCCTGCAAAATTTCTGGAATTGCTCCTGTATATTTGTAGATATGTTTCTGGTTGATATCCATATTTTTCAAGTTCCACAAACCGGCTACTTCCCGATGTGAAACAGAGGTGGTGACGATGTGATCATAGGGATCAATTTCTTTCAGGTAACTGCTCATTTCATCATGCCATCTGGTTATAATTTCATCGGGAATATGCTCTTCCTGTTTTCCATGATACATGACATTATCAATTTCATTAAAAAATTCCCACATGCCGATAGCAGGACTATAACCGTAGCGTGCTACCATGAGCCGGAGTTTATTTTTATATTGTTTTTTCGCACTTTCGAGAGTAAAAAATTCAGTCGGCGTTTTCGCTGTGCCACCATTTTTCAGATTGTAAGGACTGATGTCCCAGCCTTCACCCATATATCCCACGTGACTTTCCAGGGCTACCATGACATGTACCTCAAGAGAATCACATAATTCCACCAAACGGTCCATTTTCTTCATAGCACTTGGGTTATACAAGCTTTCTGAATCCGTGTAACGACTATTGTTCCGAAGGTTTTTCCAATCAACGGGCAGGTTCCAGTAAATCATCCAGGTACGAAAGAAATTGCCACCATTGGCAGCCAGTTTCCGCACCATATATTCATAATTGAACCGCTTGTCTTCATGCAATTCCCGAAAATATCTGGAATCATCATTGTCTCTGGATTCCCAACAAATATTCTCGCCAATGCCGCGAAACAAATCGCCATTATCATATCGCAATGTCCAGTGATTATTGACATGGAGAATGCCTTTGGCATCTGATGGCCTGACGGAAAACTTCCTCTTTTTTGTCTGAATCGTTTTGTTATCTTTCTGTTTCAAAAGGAAATAATAAGAATATTTTCCCGCTTCAGCAGGCATGAAACGAACTTTCCAGATCGATTTTTCACCACTTTTCCCGGACTCAAAAAAGCAGGGGACGGTTTGTTCATTATCCGATGGTGAAATCGCAATCATGTCCAGTGAAATATCGGCGGCATCATAAGGATTCTGCCAGTCGGCTTCAAGGTAGATATTCATTTCCACTTTTCGATATTGTTCCGGATTTTGGGTCAATAGTGCTGTCTTTTGAAATTTTGCCTCTACCAATATTACCATTAACAATGTGAATATAATCACTCTAATTTTCTTCATGATCTTCTCTTTTTTATGGTTTATTTCTCGGTCACAACCTCGTCATAATTCCAGCCATTGGTTTTGCACATTACCCGGACATGGTGATCCCAGGTAGGTTCCACTGCCGGCCGTTCTCCAAAACAGTCAATGCAGAGATAACGTACAGTTTCCCCCCGATCTGCTCTGATAGAATGCCAGGTGCAAACCGGAATCCGAACAATATCACCGGGCTTGACGGTGGACTTTGTCTCATCTTTACCAATTGTCAATGTCCCTGTTCCTTCCATCATAATAAAAATCTGTTCAGTATCGTCGTGCTTATGCAACGGTGGCGCTTTTTCCGGTTCCAAAACAACCATGAAAACTTCTGAGAATTGTGATTTTTCCCTGTCAATAATCAAGTCATTAATATGGGTGGGAAATTGATACCGTTTAAAATTTTCAATATTAAATATATATTTCATGCTTTGGGGGTCACTTGATGTCTCGCTTGTTTGCTGCTGCCGGCAATTCATAAATGCAACCATCATCACAGCAATCATTAAAATGATAATCCTATATTTTTTCATACATAACCTCATTCCAGAATTTGTTTTATTGTCGCCTTTTCATCATCAGAAAAGTTGACATTTTTTAGCATTTCGATATTTTCTTCAATTTGTCGAACATTGCTGGCTCCTATCAGCACTGAATCCACTACCGGGTTGTTCAGCACCCAGGCAAGTGCCATTTGTGCAAGAGATTGGTTCCTGTAACCGGCTAAATCACTCAGTTTTTTTGCTTTTTCTAACAAATCCTTTGTGATGCTATCTGTTTGCAAATAGCCGGTAACTTTAGCTGCTCTGGAATTTTCCGGAATACCATCAAAATATTTATCCGTCAACATTCCCTGTGCCAGAGGCGAAAAAGCAATACAACCAATTCCATTTTTGGCCAGTACCTCTTGTGTGCCATTTTCCAATTCCCTGACAAACATTGAATATTTGTGCTGGTGAATGAGCAGCGGCGTACCGAAATCCGTCAGAATTTCAATTGCCTTTTGAGTCTGTTTGGGCCCGTAATTTGAGATTCCGGCATACAGAGCCTTGCCACTTCTTACAGCCTGATCCAATGCCATCATGGTTTCCTCCAGCGGTGTATCCGGGTCAAAGCGATGGGAATAAAAAATGTCCACATAATCTAACCCCATGCGTTTTAAACTCTGGTCCAGGCTGGCTATGAGATATTTACGACTGCCGCCATCGCCATAAGGCCCGTTCCACATCGGATAGCCGGCTTTGGTAGATATGATTATTTCATCACGATAATGGTTGAGATGTTGTTGCACTATTCGTCCAAAATTTTCCTCGGCAGAACCAGGTTGGGGCCCATAATTATTGGCCAGGTCAAAATGGGTGATCCCGGCATCAAATGCTCTGAATATTAAGGATTTTGCATTTTCAAAATTATCAACACTTCCGAAATTGTGCCACAGTCCAAGTGACAGGGCCGGCAGTTTCAGTCCACTTTTGCCTACTCTATTGTAGGTCATATTTTTATATCGGCCTTGAGATGCGAGAAATGTCATTTTGCCTCCATGTATTTGATGATAAAAACTGCACATTCCTTTTGGGCCAGTTCCACAGCAAAAGTGATTCGGTTTTCACCCTGTTTGAAAATTGCGTTGCATTCCCGGGTAATATTAAAAATTTCTGCAATCCGTTGCCCTTCTGATGAAATCTGGATAATCCCTTTCAACGGTTCTGAACCGGCATTGATTACATAGAGCAATTGCCCCTGATCGTAATCGTGTTGTTTTATTTCAACATTTGCATCCACTTTTCCTGCAAATTCCGCATCCGGTGACACACCACTCATTTTTGCAAATTGCACAATCACATCATTCATTCCACTGGTTTCATTCAGATAATAACTACCACCCAGAGGAACTGAACTGTAAATCGCTTTTCCTGTTCCAAAATGATTCATAACGATGGCAGGCTCTTTGGATTCTTTCAGATGGTAATGAATAGATATTTTGGGGCTTACTATCAATTTTTCCCGAAAATAAACACCTGCTACATTATCGGGCAGTAACTTATTGTTGGATATTAATTGGTATTCACCATTCTTTCCTTGCCAGTCCTGAATAGCGACACCGAATAAATTCTGTAAACCTGCTCCCGGCGTGGAAGAATATCCAGAGTCTTCCTCATCCATAATTGCTGTCCGACAATCTGCCACCAGCCAGCCACCATTTTCCACATATTGCTGCAGCATATCAGACACATTTTCACGCATGGCAATCTGAAAAGGTAAATATATCGTCTTATACTGTTGTAAATCCATTGCGGAAAGCGGTTGGTCTGTCCGTAGAAAATCTACCGATATATTGGCTTCGTTCAGTGCTTTGTAAATGCCGGCAATGCTCATATACATAAATTGGCGGGTTCTGGTTTCACCACCCATTTCAAGGGATTTTAACAGTCCCACCATGTCTATCATGATTGCGGTTTTGGCCGGCACTGGTTTCGCCTGGTAGATCAGATCGCCGTAATTGGCCACCACGCGCGCTAATTCCGCCGCACCTTTACCACGGGAAGCAAGGGTGCCATCAGCAGTACAAAGCCCCCTTCCAAAGGACTGACGACCCCGCAAAAAGGGCTTCCATTTCCAATAAATGATTCCCTTGCAATCATGGGCCAGGGCTTTCCATCCCAATAGTGAAACATCAGTGCTGTCCAGATAGCCATTCAGCATTATTCCGTTTTTTGGATTGGTATATAATTCTGTTAATATATAGTTTTTTTCACCGGAAGCACTTCGCTTGATGTCAAAAGTCAGACTGTGCAACCATTGCGGATGTTCCTGCAAGCCATGTTCTCTTTCCCATGCGTCCGGATAATATGAAATACCGCAGATATCTTCATGAGATGTCATTGCCCAGTTATCGACAGTATAATAGCCGAAGTCACCAAAACCGGCAAATGCAGTTCCCACGGGATTGGAATTTACCGGATGTTTCCGGTCGTACTTTCGCAACATAACCGTCAATTGCCGTAATAATTCACCATTGAGTTCATTGCGAAAAATCTTCCAGTCAATTTGTGGCATTGACGAATTCCAATTATCATTTAGGAAGGGTGTTAATTCACTTAAATCTGTATAATTTTCACCCCAACTACGGTTAATGGCTTCAAGTGTACCATATTTTTTATAAACCCATTGTTGAAATTTTTTGATAACATGAGGTGCATTAGAATGGTAATGCGGTTCATTCCAGATATTGTAAAAACTTAAAGCACTGGAATTACCATATCGAGCAATCACAGCTTTGAAATACTCTTCCAGTATTGGGAAAATTTGGGGATCAGCAAAATCCACATCCTGCCGGTTATTGACATTGCCATTATCCTGACAATGCTGTTCCCACAATCCAGCGGTTTCCCTGAATTTCCATAAAGGAAAATAATGGCTGCATTGTTCCTCTTTCAGCATTACAGGGACAAATTTTAGCCCAAGTTCCTCGATTTTTTTTATCAAATAATCCGTACGGGTCCAATGAATACTTTTGGTCTTTGTGTTCCATTCTCCCAGGGGGAAGACCATCACATGGCTTATACCTGCATCGGCAATATTTTTCATATCAAAATCAACCGCATCAAAGAAGGCTTCGTCACTGTCATATTCTTCATGAAAAATATTATAAACAGTGCCAATAAACGCACGATTTAAAACATCAGCTGCAAGCAAATTAAAAGCAATTACCAACAGGACCAGATAAACTTTAATAAAAAATCTAATTTTATTCATTTTCCTATTTCCAGAATATCGGAACATTCACTTTCACCGGCAATATTGACGGCCTTAAGGCGATAATAATACCTTTTTCCCGGTTCTTTTGTGGCATCACTGTAAAGCACCAATGGCTCAGACGCTGCCTCAGTATGCTCGAAATCCTTCACATTTTGCAGGACGGAATCATGCAAACCGGTTGCAATGATCTGCCATTTACCCTTTTTGCTTTCAGCCCGTTCCATCACGTAAAAAGCAGCGCCCGCAGATCCCCGCCAGGTAAATCCATCTCCCTGCTGCATCAGAACCGGTGCCGGTGTTGGTACTTTTTCCACCGGAATTTTCAAGCCGCGAATTTTCCAGGCTTCTGCTTTGACCAATTCCAGAAAGCGTGATTCCTCATAAGTAAACCCGGCTGTAAATCCCGGATAATGGTAAGAATTGACCGATGTTCCGCCTTCATTGTGGTAGTACCATCCGCCATCCCTGCGACGGCCGCGAATGCTCCACATCAGTCCGCCGACTATGTTTTCTTCACGGATAGTGACCATCAATTCTTTGATATTATCATAAGTTCCCAAACCAAATTCATCAATGATAAGCGGTTTTTTACCCTTGCACATTTCTCTCATTTCCCTGGCAAGTGGTGCTAATTGCCAGGGACGACCACCCAATCGGTTCCAGTATTCATAATAATGTTCACTGATAATGTCCACATTAGGATTTTTCAGCATTTCTTCTTTGGGTAGGCCACCGGCTTCGATAATCAGATGATTGGGATCAATTTCTTTGATATAGTCTGCCATTTCATTGCACCAATTTAAAATATGCGGTGTCCAGATTGCATAATCCAACCCACGGTCACCGGCAAAACTGCCGAATTCATTGCCAAACTGCCAGGCGAGAATTGCGGGATCATTTTTATACATAATGCCATTGACCGTATTTTTACGATTTAATATAAATTCGAGAAAATGCCTGAAGTCCGCCTTCACTTCCTCGTCAGTCCAGAAAGCACCGGTTTCTGCTTTGCCCGCCAAAGCCGCAAACTCATCGACACCGCGAATGCCACCAAAGGATTGTGAGGCGATAAAAGGAATAATCAGCCGGACATCATATTCATGTCCCAAGGCGATAATCCGATCCAGGCATTGGAAAGCATCTTCATTGTAAGTCCGGCGGGCAGGAATATAAACCGGCATATTGTCATCGTCAGGTGAATAAACAGACAAAGAAAAGGGCCGGGTTGCACGGGAACCCAGTCTGTTCAATGCTTCCAGAATATCCCGAATTTCATATTCATCAGGAAACCGGTTGGTCCTGTCTTTGCGAATTTGGGATTCGTTCTGCTGAATATTGGGAGCCGCCAATCCCATAAATCTGAAAACCTTGTCACCTTCATAAAGTTGGTCACCTTTTCGGGTAATAATGGGCCAGTCAGCGTTTTTGTTTTTACCAAAGGTGATACTGACCAATAAAATCATTAACAAAATATAAAATTTTTTATAACCAGGATTTTTCATAATCGACTCCTTACTTCACCAAATGCATTTTTTTTATTTGCTTAAAATTCTTTGCTTCAAGGCGATAAAAATAGAGGCCGCTGGGCAAATTTTCCGCATTAAATTCCGCAGCATAATGGCCGGGCTGACAAACATCATCCACCAGGCGGCTGACCTGTTGCCCCAATTGATTGAAAATATCTATTCTGACATTGCTGACTTCAGCGATTGTGTATTTGATAGAAGTTGTGGGATTGAAGGGATTGGGATAATTCTGCCATAATTCATAATAAATGGCACCGGTCTCAAAATCATCTTTCAGATTGGTTGTCACCGGTTCCCCCCAGACTTCAAATTCATAAATAGAATAGCCATATTCCGAGGTGCGTCCGACACCATTCATACGAATGAATCGGCCTTCGCCATTCAGGTTTAACAGAGAATCAACCCTGGCACCTTCAGCCATATTATTTTTAATGACAATATCTGTCCAACTCATTGCATTGTCTGAAACCTGGATAGAATAATCTTTTGCAGAAGCTGCTTCCCAATGGAGGACGACTCTGGAAATTTTATAGTTTTGTCCCAGATCGATCGCATACCATTGCATGTCAGAGTAGGAACTTGCCCAGCGTGTGTCCAGCCGTCCGTCAACAGCGTTGGCTGCCACATTGCCGGAGCCGCCTTCGACAGATGAGGCACGTACCTCTTTCATAAAGGCGAGTGTCACTTTTCGAATCGAAATTTTTACGGTTGCAGATTTAGTTTCGTCGTCATCGGTGGTTACTGTCAGGGTAATATCATGTTCGCCAAGGCCGAATTCTACTTCTGCTTTTTCTCCGATGGCGATTTCATTTCCATTTTCGGTCCATACATAGCTGACAATTTCTGATGAATCGGAATAACTGCCTGAACCGTCCAATGTCACCGTTTCCACACCATCACCATCCATATCAAAAATTGTCTGACTGATTCCGGCATAGACTTTTAATCCCGGCTGTAAATCTTCAAGTGTAATGACTCGTGGATCATTGTAAACCCTTGACAGCCAATCCTTCGGATTTTTGCCATTGTTTTGGCTGGGGTCTTTCACCATATATGCCCAGGTCATAAAATAGAGCCAGGGTTGCTCATCCAAAATGTCAGGATCTGTCACCAGTCCATCTTCTCCGATACCCAATAACTTACCTTTTTCGCCAAACAATTCCTGATACTGTTGCCACGAACCATTATTATTGCTGTAATTGGGATAATCCCAGACGATAATATCAACCACATCATCACCGGGATACCAGTTTTCTTTAGTCTTGCCATAGCTGGTCCAAACCCAGATCAGGTTGTTGAGATTGTGATAATTGACAAACCGGTCATAGATCAACCGATAGAGTTTTTTGCAGGCTTCTCCGCCGGACATTCCCCACCAGAACCATTTACCTTCAGCTTCATGCAGAGGCCGCCAGAGAATCGGCACACCGGCCACCTGCATTTTTTGGATTTCAACCGCCACCAGGTCAATGTCCCGCAACATATTTTTGTAGGAACTGCTGTTGGTGTCCGCCAGGGCCTGATCCAGTTTAAAGTTATCCGAATAAAAATCTCCGTCAGCATTCGGCGAAATCCAGTGCCACTGAAACTGGGCAACTCCCCCTTTATTGATCACCCAGTCAATCGCCTTTGCAGCATCATGATTGCCACCTTGTGACGGGCAAACCCCATTGAAATCATAGCCCATCATAGCCGGCATTTTCCCGCCGGTAGTTTGCACAATATAATCTAAATAACTGTCGTCCATCTGCCCTGAAATAATTTTATGTCCATAGACAGAATCCAGATAAGCTTTTAATTTCCGGGTTTCTTCAGTTGAATTAGGATTCACCAATTGTGCCGTCAATCCTGCTAACATGAACAAGAGAAGTGCACCTGTTTTCAACCATTTATATTTCATATTTTCACCCTTTATTTCAATTGTATTGTTTTGATATTGATACCCTCTATCTCAACAAAAACATTTTCATCAATATCAGTATCACTTTGGACGATTACGGTTTTTGCTTCTCCCGGTAAAAGACTGAAATAATTATCGCTCCAGAAAGAGGGCAAAATTTCATCTTCTGTGTCACTGTTTTTCAGGGATAGATGGAGAAAAAAAGCAATTTTATCAGTCTCATTTTTCAGTGTTACGGCACAGATTTTGGCTTCTTTTCCTGATTTTTCGGTCAATTCTCCACTAAGTCGCGCTTCAGGTAAATGCTGCAATTCATGAAAATGATTGTCCTGTTGGAGCCAGTAAAAATTATCCGATAAAATGTTACCCTCACTATCCAGTAAGGAGAGTTTCAGAAAATTGAGGTCTTTTCCTTCCGGCACTGTGATTTCTGTTTGAAAAGCACTGTTATCCGGAACAGAGGCTGTAACTTCTTTTTGCCAGATTCTCAATGAGGCCGTGTTGTACAAAATGGCGGCAACAGTGACGCCCTTCAGATTTTGCCACCCACCATTGATAATTGATACCGTATTGTCATCACGATTCAGTTGAACATGTACCCTTTCACCGGCTTTTTGAGTGCCATAAAATCCGGCATGAGATGCCTGATACCAGTCAAAAATCTGCCAGGTCAGACTGGGCCAGGATGAATTGAACTTCCAGAGAGCATAGCCACTGGACTCTTTCCATAATCCCTGATTCACCGCTTCGATAGAAGCACGATAGACATCGTAGTTCACCAACTGGCATTTGTCCAGATAATCCCTGACTCCGTCAACACCATTGCTGTCAGGAAAGCCATAATCCTTTCTGACAATTTCATCATAATGTGTAAATTTCCGGTCATCACTGCCGGTACGACAAGTGGCATCATGATAAGTCCAAGTTCTTTCTATGGGAAAATAGCCTTTTTTCCAGTTTTTACCCAATTCCGGTAAAAACTTGTACATACTGCTTGCCACCGGCACACCACTGGGGCCGATTTCACTGCTGAATCCGGTGATTTTATGGTGATGAAAATATTCTTTCGGACGAATGGTATGATAGGGCCCGCCACCGTGAACGCCATCGCCTGTTGAGGTTTTCAGGTAATAGCGTGAATCAAGGCCGTCGTGTTCCGGCAGCAGTTTTTTCATTATCAAATTCTCTCTGGGATTGACACCTTCATTTCCGCCACACCAGGTAAAAAGGCTGGGATGATTTCTGATTTTTTTTATGACATTGATTGTGGCTTTTTCATAGAGTTTTTCTTCAGGCATATAATCTTCATTATTGTTAAACGTGCCCCAATGGTCATGCAAAAAATCCTGCCAAATCATAATACCATACTGATCCGCAGCCTCAAAAAATGCCTTCGGTGGCACACCTGTCGGCCCCCAGACCCGCAAAAAATTCATATTGGCAGCTTTCGCAAAAAGGATTTCCTCCTCATAGCGTTGCGCATTCCAATTCAGCATCATATCAATAACCCAGTTGGCACCTTTAAGATAAATGTCCCGGCCATTAATGGCATAAACACGCTCATTGTTGCCGATATATGTGCTGACTTCACGAATTCCAAAGCTAGTAGTTTCTGTATCAATTGATTTAAAACCCTGCTGCACTTCCATTGTAACATTATATAGATTTTGCCTACCGTAACCGCTTGGCCACCACAATTTCGGATTTTTGATTTGTAATTGGGGAAAAGTTTTTTTATCCAGATGTATAACTTTGGATGTTTCCCCGGCCAGTTCGATTTTTTGTTGGATGACAATTTTTTCATCACCATCATCGATTGTGGTTTTGAGTTGAAATTTTTCAGCTTTTGTGGAATGATTGACCAGTTTTACCGCGATTTTAATATCAGCCAATGTGGTATCGGGAAGTGGCAAATCCGAAGCAATGTACATGTCCTGAATCTCCAACTGATTTTCTGTGGAAATATATACCTCCTCAGTAATTCCCATATCACGGTCACGAACAGCTGGTTGCCAGTCCCAGCCCAGCACGTCCCATTTGGTGTAATCTCTGGTAATCAAAGCGTCAGCACCGAGATTTCTGCCGGGATGAGCGAAGGTCTCGATGGGTGGCGGTGATGGCAATCCCGGATGGTCCGGCGGATATATAGCCACAGCCAGCACATTTTCAGACTCCGGGCTGGCTTTATCAGAAATATCAAAATGAAATTGGCGTTCCATTCCTTTGACCGTTGCCGTGTCGGCTACCAGTTTGCCATTGAGCCAGACTTCGGCTTTGTAATTTATTTCATTAAAATTCAATAATATCCGTTTACCTTCAAAGGTTTTATCCAATGAAAATTCAGTCCTGAACCAGTAAGGGTTTTTCCAGGGATTTTGTCCCGCAATGTGGCTGTATTTCAGCAAATCACAGGCAATATTCAGTGAATCACTCATATCTGGAATCAACATATTGTTCAATCCGACATAAGGATTTGGATAAAGTCCGTTTCGAACAAGGGCTGATAAAACTGTAGCCGGTAACGATGTTTTATGCCAGTCATCTGTTTGGGTTGTGGAAGTTGCGAGTTGTCCACCATTATTTCCGACGATGAGCGAAGATTTCACTTGCCAGTTATTACGCAAAACCATGGCTTTATCCGGGATTAAGGATATTGATTTATCTTCGATTGAAAATTTCCATCTATCACTTTCGATCTTCTTGCCATCACAATAAGTAAGGACAAACCATTGATGTTCTCCAAAAGAAAGCGGAAATGGAATAAATGAATTTTGAGAGTTGTCAATTTCCGCCATTTTAATGCCGTCAATCCAGACTTCGGATTTTTCACCCGGTACCTGGCTCCAGTGTAGAGTCGGCATGTTTGTGGATAATACAGAATTTTGAAGGGGATAAATGAGGTCTGGACGGAGGGCTGCAGTACATGCTGAAAAAAAAGAAATTGTTAATAATAAATGAATAAAAAATAATCTTTTCAAAAGGATACCCTCCATTTAATTTTCCTAAAAACATTAAATATCTTCATTTAGAAAGGTGCACTGGATTGCCACCGACACTTTCCTGCTGTTTTTTGTCTCTTACCCGATAATTATAAATCATTAATTGCCATAAAACTCAGATGCAGATTTTGGTCACCCATCGGCTGATTCGGTTTAAAACTCAGGGTTATTTTCTCACCTGGCAATAAATCAAAATAATTATCTGATAGAAATCCCTCACATCCTTCAACCATGATGTATAGATTTTTCACCAACTTTTCCGACATCAAAGAAATGAAAAATTCATTTTCTGCCCGATTGACGGAATAATTCACTTCGGTTTCATCAAATTCCAGATTTTTGGGTTTGTCAAAATAGAAAACATTTTGTGAAGCAATGTCACCGTCAGGAAATTCAACAACTGCTTTGAGCAGACATTTATTTTTTAAACCTAGTTTTAGCAAGAATTCTTCCTCAATGGAATCATAAATGTGGGCTTCATTAGCCGAGATTTCGATATCCGATGATTTGTTCCATTTCACCACGCCGCTAAAATCCATCATTGTCAATATTAGTTTTGCCGGCCGGTTATCGGGAAGATCAGAAATCACATGAATATCAATTTTTCCATTTTCTCTGTGGGGTGAAACAAGGACCGGCTGATATAATTTTTTTGCATAATACTGAAGCGCTTTCCATTTGCCATAATAATCAATGGAGGACCATGAGGCAACGGGCCAGCAATCATTCAGTTGCCAGAAAAGTGTGCCCATGCATTTTCCACGGTTGCGTCGATGAGCTTCAATACCAAATCCGACACCTTCCGCCTGCAACACCTGACTTACATATAGAAAAGTTGCAAAATCCCTCGGTTTATGATAGTCCCGCAGCATGTATTCTTCGATGGTTTCATTGCCGATGGAAGACCGCTGATGGGATTTCATCACTTCGGAGTAAATATCATAATCCTCTGGTTTAGTATATCTTTTAACAGTGGAAAATTCAGGAAAGGACTGAAATCCGAATTCCGACATGAATCGGGGTATTACAGTTTCATAATTGGAGAAAGGCTCTTTTCCCCACCACACGCCCCAATAGTGAACATCACCTTTGTCATTGCTGGGCAATTCACCCATCCCAGCAGAGGGTGAAGATGACCAGTAAAAGCGGTCCGGATCGTGCTCATCAACTGTTTCCGGTAAAATTTCATGATACATTTTTTCATAAATGCGGTACAGCTTATCCGCCACTTCCCGCCCCTGCTCTTCACTTATTTTTTTCTCCCAGCCCCACCATGTCCAGCCCATTCTATTTTCATTGTTGCCGCACCAGAGCGCCAGGCAAGGGTGGTTGCGAAGACGTTTTACATTATCAACGGCTTCCTGTCGGACATTGGCAAGAAAGAGTTCATCTCCGGGATACATCGAGCAGGCAAACATAAAATCCTGCCAGACAAGTAATCCTTTTTGATCACAGAGTTTGTAAAAAAGGTCGTTTTCATAGATACCACCTCCCCAGACCCGGAGCATATTCATATGGGCATCAGCCGCAGATTCCAGGATAAATTCATATTTTTCAGGCGTCACCTGGTTGAGGAAGACATCATTGGGTATATAATTGGCACCCTTCATAAAAACCGGTATTCCATTGACCCGAAAATAAAAACTTTCACCATATTGGTCCGGTTCCTGAACGACTTCGAGGGTACGCAACCCAACTTGATGGGATACCTCATCAACAATCCGATTTTCAACCATCATTTCGGCTTTCAATTCATAAAGGTTTTGTTCGCCCAGGCCCCTGGGCCACCATAATTTTGGCTGAAGAATTTCAAAGGGTATTTCGGTCCGGTTCTGCCCTGGTTTCAGAGATACAGGGCTTTCTGCCAAAATCTTTTTCCCGTTTCTGATGACGATGAGCACTTCCAATTCTCTTTCTGACTCCGTTTCAAGAATGGCCAGCAATTCTGCTTTTTGGCTGGAAATCTTCAACTGCCGGAAAAAAGTATTTTCAATGGTCACCTCATTCCAGCCCACCAGTTTGGCCGGTCTCCATATTCCGCTGGTAACCAACCGTGGCCCCCAGTCCCAGCCATAATGGTAGCCTGCTTTTCGAGTGAATATACTAACTTTTTTATTTCCGATCCCTCCGATTTCGGACAGGTCATTGGGTGGTGCGGGGTATTGAATTTTTTCAAAGGCCAATTTTTCCAGCCCCCGCTTGATCGCCGAATGAAACAGGACTTTCAATTCATTGTTATTTTTTTTCAAATGGTCCCGGACTTCCACCTGCCAGTTTCGAAACATATTATCCGCTTGCAATACAACCTTGCCATTCAAAGTGACTTCGGCATAGGTATCCAGCCCTTCGAAAACCAGATAGATTCTTTTTTTTGCAAGCAAGGCCTCATCGACATCAAAAATCGTCCGGTATTCCCAGTCCACTTTGTCTATCCACTGCAGGTTATGTTCATTTAATCGGAAATAAGGCTCCCCGATCAAACCCTTTCGAAGCAAATCGGAATGCACATCTCCGGGAACTTTTGCCTCATATTCCTGGGTTTTATCAGCCTGCCTGAATGTCCATCCTTTATTTAATTCCATTATTTGATTTTCTTTCGCCATTAATGGGATATGAATGATCGAAACAAGTAAAATAAACAAAAAAAATAGTTTCTTCATGACTTTTCCCTCTTAAAAAAAATTTTTCAATCATTTCCAACCCGGAAGTTCATCACGAGTCAGGACTCTCGGATTATTATAAATAGTTTTGATTTGTTCATCGGTATTATGGCTTTTCACCAGTTCGGCCCAGGCCATGAAGTAAACCCAGCGAGGCTGATTGGCGAGGACTTCATGGGTCGGAAGTTTGGCGCATTCGCCGATGGCCAACGGTTTGCTTCCGACGATAGTCAGAATGTAATTATACCAGGATATATCAAAGCCATTGCCATAAATATCAAAGGTAAATAAGTCCCAGTATTCATTGCCGGGATTGTAGGATTCAAAATCCCTGGACAAATCCTGCATATTCCAAACCCAGATCAGGTTTGACAATCCCTTTTCATTGGTAAAATAATCGTGCAGATAACGATATAATTTGGCAGTCCCTTCCGGCCCCGGTCGTCCGCCCCACCAGAATTTTTCCTGGTTCATTTCATGAAAAGGTTTCCAGAGCACTTCGACACCCTCGTCTTCAAGATACTGAAGGTAAACCGCGATATCATCCATTCTGTTTTTCCAGCGAAGGTTCAGGGGCGCACCCTCAGTAAACAATTCTTCCCATTGATCATCTATCAAAAGAGCGTTGAGAATGCCGGGGTCCCACTGACAGGGTTCATCCTGGTCCGGTGGGCAGACATGCCACATTATCGATACAACTGATCCCAGTTCCCATTGTCTTTTTGCTTCGGCGATCATGGTCCAGCGATTATCAATATTTTCCTGCTGAAACAAAAAATCGCCGCTCCATAAAGCCGGGTACTTTCCCGTGGTGGTGTAAATGTAGTCCGTCCATTTCGAGGGTTCAGCATTGGGTTCACGATTGTGCTGACCTGACAGTATCGATTCTCCGGAAATTGTATATAAATAATTCAGAACAGATAAGCTATGGTCTTCTGGATCTGATTTTGTGCTTTTTTCAGAGCAGTTTGCCAAAATGAACAATATAAGCATCATTCCAAATTGTAATTTTATGCACTTCAAATTATATCCACTAATCAAATTATTACCCTCATGTTTTTTTGATAATTCAGATTTCTTTATTTCAGTAGTAAACATTTCCTCATATGGATCGTTTCTCCTGCAACGAGCTGATAAACATAAAGTCCTGATGGAAAATCTTCAGCATCCCATAAAACCTGATATTTGCCAGCAATTTTATATTCATTCACCAATTTTTGAACTAAAACTCCCCGAATATCATAGATATTCAGTCTGACATCAGAGCTAATTTTTAATTGGTATTCTATCGTTGTTTTGGGATTAAAGGGATTGGGATAATTCTGTTCCATGTAAAATTTTTCCGGACTGTGACCTTGAGCTTCATCAATTGATACAATGGAATTTTCAGTTAAAAATTTTATACTATCAAAATAAATGATTCCCTCACCATATTCACCGTTTCCTTTCAATATATTGAGAGAAACTTCCACAATTTCAGACAGGTTGATTGAATCAGATAAGCCACTGTACCTGATAAAATCAGCCAAGGCGATTTCAGTATATAGACCTTCATTTCCTTCGATATCAAAATAAAAATCCCAATGTGTACCATTTCTTTCGGTCAGGCGGATTGCCAGTTGATTACTTCTTCCGGTGGGTTGATACCAGAATCCAAAATATTTACAGCCCGATAGGTCTGCACTATTTTCTTTGTAAATAGCTGCATAAGGCGGTGCGCCTTCACCAATTTTATAATTGAATTTCATACTTTGAGTACCATCATTTGCCAGTAACTTCTCAAGGTAAAGCCGCACCATCGATGTACTTTTTTCCTGCCAGTATAATTCCAGTTCATAGGTTGCATCATAATTCTCAAAGTCATCAAAGTTTAAAATACCTGTAATTTCTATATCGATGGTATCAGAAATCAATCCCTGTGATGATGCCACTATTTTTTCAAACCCTTGTTCCAATGGAGACTGGTATACTATTGAAGCTCTCCCGCCTGTTGCATTTACAATATTGTTCGTTGTGAATGTGCCTTTTCCAATAATAGAGAAAATGATTTCATTGGTGGCGTTCCCACAAAATTTCCCATCTTCATCTTTGAGCATAGCTTTGATTTCAGTTGTCATAATGCCATTATTTAATAATTGGTCTGCGTTGGACGCAATCTCAATCCTAAAAGGTATTTCTCCAAAATCTCCCCATCCTGGCATTTCATCACGTGTAATGACGTGGGGATCACTATATATTTCTCGAATTTCCAAAAGTGTGTTATGACTTTGTACCAATTCTGCCCAACTCAAAAAATATACCCATCGGGGTTGGGATTGCAAAAGTCCAGCAGTAGGCAACTCAGCACATTCACCAATAGCTATAGGTTTATCACCGACTATGGAAAGTATATAATCATACCAGGATTTATCAAACCCATTATCATAAATATCAAAGGCAAAGATATCCCAGTATGCATCACCAGGGTTATAATCTTCAAAATCGCGGCTTAAATCCTGCATATCCCAAACCCATACCAGATTTGACAAACCTTTTTCATTGGTGAAATATTCATATAGAAAACGATAGAGTTTTGCGGTACCCTCCGGTCCCGGCCTGCCACCCCACCAAAAAGCCCCTTGGTTCATTTCATGAAAGGGTTTCCAAAGTACTTCAACACCTTCATCTTCAAGATATTGAAGATAGGTTGCGATTTCATCCATCCTGGATTTAAATATAGTATTGAGGGGTGCCCCTTCCGTTAAAAGTTCCGTCCATTGAGCATCTGAGAGTTGAGAATTTATTATCCCAGTATTCCAGTTACAGGGTTCAGGTTGATCAGGCGGACATGCATGCCACATGATGGAAACCACTGCGCCATTGTCCCATTGCTCTTTTGCTTCATAGATCATTGTCCAGCGATTATCAATATTGTCCTGTTGAAACAGAAAATCAGCACTCCATAAAGCAGGATATTTACCCGTCGCTTCAAATATATATTCCGTCCACTTATCCGGATCTGAATTGGGTTCCCGGTTATGTTGACCGGCCAAAATATTTTCACCTGAAATGCTGTATAAATATTCCAATACTTTCAGCGTATCTGCAAAGTTTATGGATATGATGCTTAGTAACATTAGGAGTATTTTTATCTTTAATTTTTTCATAATTTTTATAATTATTTCATGACTCTTCCAAAAATTTTATTATTTAGAGAAGCATTCATCAGTTTATTTATCAAATACTTTTGTTTTTCATTTTCTGAAGGATTTTCAAAATGTTTTGTTTTTTTTACATCCTTATTGAAAAGTTTGAAGTTTCCAAAGAGAATGTTATTTCAGCAAAACACACTTCCCGGATTCCCTGGCATTGCCGGATATAAGTTTGTATATATAAATTCCTGATGGATAGCCTGTTGCATTCCAGGCCAGTTGATAAAATCCAGCCAATTTATTTTCATCTAACAATGTTGCCACAAGTGAGCCTTGTAGATCATAGATTTGAAGGGTAACATAGGAATTTTTTATTAACTGAAATTCAATAGTAGTTTCAGGATTAAAGGGATTGGGATAATTCTGTTGTAACCGGAATTTTTCCGTTGGTTTCTGAGGGTACTCCACAGACACCACTGAAGATTCCGTTAAAAATTTAAAAGAATCAAAAAAAAGAATACTCTCGCCAAAGTCCCCGTTCCCTTTTAAAATATTAATTGAAATTTCACCAATATTCGCCAATCTGAGCGTATCGCTGCCGCCATTATACCGAATAAAATCCTTAAGAACAATTTCATGGTATTTCTCTTCATTCCCCTCAATGTCAATATAATAATCCCAATTGGTGCCCCCCTTTTCCGTCAGTCGCAGGGCCAGTTGGTTACTCTTTCCCGTAGCTTTGACCCAAAACCCGAAATATTCAAAGGGGGACAAGTCCGCTGTAATTTCTCGGTAGATCGCTGAATAAGGGGGCGCACCCAGGCCGATTTTATAGTTGAATTTCATACCCTGGCTGCCTTCATAAATGTTGATTTTTTCCAAATAGACTCTGGCCATTGAGGTTGCTTTGGTTTTCCAGTAATTTCCCAGGTCTTCGGAACTGTCATAGCCTTCAAAGTCATCGAAATTAATGAAATTAGAAATCGTGATGTATACAGTATCAGTCGCCAGTCCCGGTGAAGAAGCGATAATGTTGACCGGCCCGGTCTCTAAAGGCGCCTGGTATTGAACTGTAGCTACTCCGCCTTGACTAACGACGTTCCCGGAGCCGATGAAAGTTCCCCCGCCGATTATTGAAAAAGAAATTTCATTGGTTGCATTTCCACAAAATCTTCCTGCTTCATCCTTTAAAACAACCCTCAGTTCAGCGGTACTTTTTCCATCATTCAAGAGATGGTCTTCACTGGTCGTCAGAACAATATGTGATGGGGTTTCACCATAAGTTTCAGGTGAGATGATAAAAGCAATATCCGGTTTGTCATAGGTCATTTCCGGCAGGATCTGGTTGGCGACCCCATCCCGGGAAAAGAGAATATCTGTCGATATCAATTCACCGGTCCAGGTATCATAATAACTGATGGCATAAGCCTGATCATCAAGGCCGCTCAGAGTGAAATCATGGCCTGACGGCGACGAACCGTTTATCTGCCGCATCCATCCGAAAGCCAAGGTATCAGTCCCCATTGCATAAACATCACAAAGGTTTCCCGAAACCTCAATGGGCTGATAGCCGATGTGGGCAAAATCCAAAAATTCGATATGATTGCTGATGAAATTGGCAAAGGCCCGCAACTGCATCAAATCATCGTCGCTGAGTATCGGATAATCCCACCAGACCGGTGTGACAGCGATACCATTGGCCCAACTGGACCAAATGGTATTGTGGTAAGAAATTGTATAATTGGCGGAGCCGGAAGAAAATCCGCCGTAAATATCTGTATAACCCGCTTCACCGAACATTGCAGGTTTGTTCCACCCCATCCAGAAATCCCTTGTAATAGTTGCATAGAGGTTGACACTGCTGCGATGAGGATTGGAAGGATAGAGGGATGACCAGCCGGATTCATACATATGGGCATTGGGAATATCCACTGCATCGTACCCTTCAGGCCACCACTGCCCACCCGACTGATTGGCTGTATTGGGATGGTGAAAAGGATCATTATTCCGCAAAAAAGTCGACACCTTGCGAGTCCACTGGGTTGCCTCAGCAGACCGCCCCTGTTGCCAGCCATCAGTCCCATTGATTTCATTGACGATTTCCCAAACTCCCAAACTGCGGCTGTATCCCCAGCGGGCGATGATATAGCGATATTGTTTTTCCTGGTATTGCCAGGCTTCTTCATCGGCAAAAAATTCTTCAACATTGCAAATAGTATTGTAAGGATTCTGGTGCCATTGATGGGCCCAGACGGTTTGTGATAGCAGGTCATGAGGCCAAATGGCCAACATAACTTTCATATTTCTGGCTTCCGACATTTCGATAATCCTGTCGATTCTGGCACATTTTGGCTGATCGTACCGCCCAAGGCCCGAGGCCATGGACTCAATGATATTGCCTTCATCGTACATAATATTCCAGATTCCAACAAAATTGCTTCCGTTGGCTGCCATACGATTCATGCCGTTTTCATTCATATTCCAGGGATAATAGGCCCCGATACCGTAATAGCTTGTGCCATCGTCATATTCAAAATAATGCGGATTGATTTTGGAAGGACGAACCCAACCATGAAAATTTGAGTGGACAGCAGTAAATTCATAAACCTCACTCTGCCCTGTTCCCGCCTTATCAGTGGCAATTAAATGATAGCGCCAGGTGCCAGGCTCATTGGGTGAAAAACGAATTTTCCATTGGGAGTTGTTATTATAATCGTCATAAAAACCGTTGATAGTCCATGTACTGTCTGTAGGTGAAGTAAATATGGCTTTCAAATCGATTTCTTCCGGATCATAGGGATTGGTATAGGCAACATGGTTCAATTCCACGATGATTTCAAATTTTTCATAAAGGCCGACGGTATTGGAATTTGTGCCGTAACGAGAGACAGTGGGACCTGAACCTGCGATAAAGGTCAATGCTGATACTTCATTGCTGAGGTTTGATTCCTGACCGGATTTATCAGTACCAATCACTTTATAGTAATATCTGGAGTTGACCGCCAGTCCGCTATCCAGATAATGGGAAAAAACCACAGAATCCGTCAGCGCATTCTGATTGCAATTAAAACCGGGATAAGTCTGCCGGTAAATTTTATAATTTTCCACTACTGAAGAATCATTACATTCCCAGTCCAGTTGGATTTTGTTTTCTCCGAGAGCGGTAGCTTTCAGGTTGAAAACCTGCAGTTCAAATTGACCGGCACCGATACGAAATTCATCAATGGAGACCAAACCGGTTTTTTCTGTCGTTGTTCCGCCATCCAGGTAGAAATAAATCTTTGTCAGTTGTCCGCCGCTAAAATTTTCCGGCACCAGCGAAAAGGTCATTTCCTGCCAGGACCCTTGTGGGGACAATGACCAATCAAACCAGTCATTCTTGCCGTTTGAATAAATAGGCTTGACGGATAGTTTTGTTTCAACACTGGACTTTATCCGCAAAAATATTTCCGGAGTCACCGAAACATCAATCATTTCAGAAGGCATAAAATTAACATTATGCCATTCACTGGTGTCGGCAACCCGATGATAATTTATGCTCAGCGCACCATCCTGTTCCGTCAGTTCATAGGTTGTCTGGTCTCCGGAGCCAACGGTCCAATGGGAGATAATACGATCATTAAAATCATCAAAATATGCAGTTGACTGCGCCCAAACCGAAAAATAAAATATTGTCAGGAAAAGTAGTATTTTTTTCATCTTTAACCTGTTTTTAAATACCCTGCCTTATCTTTGAAAAGGAAGGATGGTTTTTTATCAGTGTAAATCCTTCAATAGCTTCAGATTTTTGGCAATCAGTTCATTTCTCTGGGCCACACAGGCAGCAGAACGAAGCGGATCAGGAGGTGTGTTTTTGCAATAATCCACCAATTTTTCCACCGTTGAGGTAGCCACATGCATTCTGGTATCTGAAGAGGCATAGTAAATCAGCACTTCACCATTTTTCCGCTTTACCCATCCGTTTATAAACAGCACGTTGGACACGTCGCCAATGCGTTCTTCTCCCATCGGAGCCAGAAAATATCCTCCCGGAGAATATATTAATCTGGAGGGGTCTTCCAGGCTGGTCATGAACATATAAATTACATATCGCAATCCAGCTGCGCAGCCCCTGACACCATGGGCTATATGCAACCATCCTGCTTCAGTTTTAATCGGTGCCGGTCCCTGTCCGTTTTTAGATTCTTTGATGGTGTGATATTCCCGTGTATCAATGATCTTTTCGGCGCCAATAAACGGGTTGGTAATGTCCTCACAGAGCGCCCAGCCAATGCCACCGCCCTGACCGGCTTCGATGAAGTTGTCCTGCGGACGGGTAAAAAAGGCATATTGGCCATTGACAAATTCTTCATGGAGGACGACATTGCGCTGTTGCAGGGATTGTGATTTCAGGTCTGGTAACCGTTCCCAGGTTTTCAGGTCGTGGGTACGGGCAATACCAGCCTGGGCTACGGCTGAGGACAAATCACCGGGCAGTGCCGTAGGGTCTTTGCGCTCAGTGCAAAAAACACCATAAATCCAGCCATCCTCATGTTGAGTCAGGCGCATATCATATACATTGACATCGGGATCTTCGGTTTCCGGCATCAGCACGGGATAGTCCCAAAAGCGGAAATTGTCAAGGCCGGTTTCAGTTTCGGCAATCGCAAAAAAAGACTTGCGGTCATAGCCTTCTACCCGAACCGCCAGATAGATTTTTCCATGCAATTCAATGGCCCCGGAATTGAAGGCGGCATTGATGCCCAATCGTTCCAGCAAATGAGGATTCCCCTCATGGCTGAAGTCAAAACGCCAGTGAAGCGGTACATGTTTCGCTGTCAGAACCGGGTTTTTGTAACGATGAAAAATATTGTTTTCCGATGGTAATTTCTTATTGGGCATAGACAGAAATTCTTCCTGTTCCTGCAGCATTTTTCTAAGTTTTTTGATAAATTTTTCTTTGTTCATTTTAAGTTCCTGAGTTTAAAAAGATATCACTTGTCCTGCAAGTGTAAGTTGATGATTCGTAATCCTGCCGAATTACTTTCCATGCTTTATTTTTCTGATTCTGGCTAAAATTTCAATACAGGCCCGGCCATTGTGATAGGGGCCTTTCCATTCCGATACTTTGTACTCTGAGTTGTCCACATGCCCCGATTCATTGATTAGATAATACCATTCCCCCAGTTCTTTGTCAACAAAATGATGGTCGATAAAATCCCATACTTTTTGCACAGCGTAAAGATAGGCTTTTTCACCTGTCAGTTCATAGGCGTTAAAATATCCAACCAGCGCTTCGGCGGAGACCCACCAGTGTTTTTCCCTGTTCAATGTGCCCGGTGAACTTTCAAAACACAGTGACCCGTCTGGACTCAGATGATTGTCTCGGGAAACTTCAGCCATTTTTACGGCTAAATGTTTGATGTCGTCTATTAAGTCATCATGGCCTAAAATTTCAGCAGATTCAAATAGAAGCCAGCTTCCTTCAATGTCATGGCCATAGGATTCATTAGCTGATTTAGGATGCCATTTTTCGTCAAAAAAAAGCCGAAAGTGCAGGGTTTCCCTGTTGATGATATGGTCCCGAAAATTCAGCAACAGGGAACGCAATTGTTTTTCCAGCAACTTGTTTTTCCATACCCGGTACAGATTGGCGTATCCTTCCAGCAGGTGTAAATGATTATTCATGGATTTTTTTTCATCCATGTCTCTTTCACTGAGGCGCAGGTCGTCGGCCAGTGTCCAATCCCGGTTGTAAGTCTCAAAATAACCGGTATTTTCCGGGTCAAAAGCATATTTTTCGAGATGGTGAAAGGTATCAATAGCAACTTTTAATGCCCATTCATCCCTGGAAGCCCGATAATATTCTGATAAGCCGTAGATGGCAAAACCCTGACCATAGGCCCGTTTCTTTTCGTCGAAAAAATTACCATTATAATCCACAGACCAGACAAAACCGCCAAATTTCTCATCATAGAATTTTTCAATTAAATAGCGATAAGCCCGGGTGGCAATTTGAAGATAATCATCAATTTTTGAAATATTATAAGCTTTTGAAAAAGTCCAGAGAATTCTGGCATTCAGAATCAAGCCTTTGGGAGCATTTTCTTCAACCCTGAGGTCATTAAAAATTCTTCCAATAAAACCACCATGATCATAGTCAACGGCATTGTCTATCCAGAAAGGCAGGATATTGTCGTAAAGTTCTTTGGCTAGTCTTTTTTCAAGGTAATCAATTATTTTCGTTTCCATATTTTATCTCAATTTTTGAAATCTGTGCTGCTTTACAAAATCTAATTTTTAAATATTTATTATGACCTGTCTTGTTCGTTATGGTATAGAGGATCGGATTCTGATAATTATAATCCCCTTTTCCGAAAGAATAGTTTTGTGTTTTTGCTTCAACAGCCTGATAATTTTGGCCGTCTCGGGAAAGATAAAATTCCATCACTTTCTTCTGGTCGGCTGAAAAGCTATAGATTTTTGCCGTCTGAATATTTTCAGCAACAAAATAGACCAGTTCCCCATCTCTTTCCATGGCCAAACGCGACATATCTTCTTTGAATATCCTGTCGTTGTCAGTTCTGATCTCATATTTTCCCTGGGCATCATAAAAAGACCCGAAATTTTCCATATGGTCAATCAAGCAGTAGTTTTGGCATTTAACAGGGCCGCAAATATTGGAAGGCGCAGAGTCTCCGGCACTATTTTTTGCAATGATACGGTAATAATATTCCTGACCCGGTATGGCGGTTTCATCACTGAATAAATCGGCATACTGGTATTTTGCATCGGATATGTTATAGCCGATCTTTTGCCAGGGTCCTTGGAGCGACAGCGACCGCTCAATGTCATAAACCGAAGTTCCCACGGATCCCTGCCAGTTGATTTTGGCTACATCAATAATTGGAAGAAGAGTCGGGCTTTCAGGTATTTTGGGGCCCGGTTCCGCCAGGCCCCGGATTTGGAAGGCTTTTTGGCGCATCATTCGCATAATATTGATTTCGTCATATTCATTTCCTGACGGAAAACCCAGAAAATGATAGGCCTTGTAGAGGCCCATCCCCAGGGGTTCAGAATGCCAGTAAAACCCACCTTCACGACGATGGGATCTCAGGCTCCAGATCAAAGATCCGGCAATGTCTTTTGCGATAATTTCATCCAGAATTTTTGTCAGGGAACTGGTGCTGAGAAAACCAAATTCTCCCAGAATATAGACTTTTTTGCCATTGTTAAGGTTGATGTTTTCCCGCACATTATGCAGCAATTCCCCGGCATGGGATTCATAATGGTGAGTTGTGACAATATCCACATAAGGATCATCGATTGATTCCTGTTTCAGCCGATTGGCATGAAAACCATCCATTACCAGGTGATTTTGATCGATGGACTTAATATATTTGCATATTTCAGTAGTCCATTGCTGCGGAGAATAGAGTTCATTCCCTGTCTCCCAACAAAGTATTGCCTGGTCGTCTTTATATTTGATGCCAGTGACGGTGTTGTTCCGATTCAGCACAAAATCAATGGTTTTTTTAAAATCTGCAATAAGTTGGGGATCCGACCAGAAATCTTTACTGTCCTTGCCTCGAAATTCGGCATACTGAGGTACACCGCCCATCCATTTCCAGTTATTCAGCAGCGGAATAATCAACCGTATACCGGCTTCATTGGCTACAGCTAGCATCGTGTCCATACATTTAAAGGAGGTTTCATCAAATTTTCCCGGACCGAGAACATACCGGGGAATATCGGGTGTGTCTGATTTTCGAAGGACAGGAATTGTGTAGGTACGAATCACCTGACCGCCTAGTTGCTTCACTGATTCCATAGCATCAGTCAGTTCGTATTTATTGGGCAACCGAAAGGCATGTTTTTTTTCAAAAGCCATCTCGTCTTCTACAAAATTCAGATTGGGTATATTCCAGGAGATAAATCGGAATTCATGATCTCCATCATAGAGTTTTCCGTCTTTTGTGGTGATGAAATGTTCGAAACTCAATCCTTGGGAAACACAAAGACACAAAATCGATAACGACCAAACAATTTTAGCACAGCATTTTGGCAACTTCATCAATGGTTTCAGTGGTTTACCGGATTTAGGGATTTTAGCCAGCAATGATGTTTTATAACTATGATTTTTCAATGTAAATCCTACCTGCAATGTTTAAGAGGTTTGGTAAATAATTGAACAGCTGAAGCATTCGTAACACCAGGTCCTTCAGCTGTTCAATTATTCAAAAAACAGTACCATCGAAATTCCAAAAAAAGGGCGGTCGAAACCGCCCTCGAAAGAAAGAATGGAATTTATTTGATAAACATCATCTTCTTGGTTGCCACATGGTTCTTGGTTGTCAACTGATAAAAATAAACACCACTGGAAACACTAATGCCCATGTCATTGGTTCCATCCCATTGCACATCATAAATACCGGCATGGCGTGTTTCATTGACGATAGTTTTGATTTGATTACCCAGTATATCATAGATCGCCAGTTTGACATTGCCGACGGCAGGAACCTGGAATCGTATCTGGGTGGTCGGGTTAAAGGGGTTGGGATAATTATCCTGAAGTTCAAATTTTGCTGCCACAGTTTCCTCATGATCGATAGCTACCTGAGGTTCTCCCACCAGCAAATAACCCCAACTGCTGGGACGCAACCAGTTCTCAGAAACTCCGGCACCGCCCCAGTTAACTGAAAGGGTTCGGCTATCATCATTATTATTAGGATCTCTGTCATTGCAATCTAATTTCATGGGCAGCATCATCCCTTCCACCACCTCAAAACTGCCATCAGCAGCCAGAGAATCAAGGTTTATTTTGGCTTCGATGATATACCCATCACCACCCCATTTCTGATAAACAATAAATTCAACACCGGCATAACTTTCTACGGCCTGGTAGCCATTCAGTTCAATGGTACCCCAGGCGGTAAAAGCCCATCGGTGGTCACCTGTGCCGGCAGTACCGACATCCCCTTTGGTGTGCCATTCTGTTTCCGGGGCTATATCATAGGCCCCTACAAAGAATTCCAGCGCATCGCCCTGCCATGCCTGGCTGACACCCTGCTCTGTGAGTACACTGTTGTCTGTTACATCGGCTGAGATGTAGAGATAATCATCATCCATGACAAAGGTATTGTTGAACATTAAATCCGTGGATTCAAGGTTCCAGCCTTCAGACTCGGTATTTCCTGCGGATTCCGGAGTAATGGCATTCTGCTTATATTCCTCCGTAAATTCAGTATCCAGTCCGTCCAGTGTGAATTTGCTGGCAAAATCAGGGTCATATTTGGCTACAGCCGGGATATTAGTGCGCGGAAACGTTATGGGTCCGGCAGAACCTTCGGAAGTGATTTCAGTCAGTTGGTCTCCCATTCTTGCCACGACTGTGTAATAGAAAGTTTTTGCTTCACCGGTTGGTGTATAGGGTCTGTGGAGCCAGACACCCGTTCCGTGAGGGATATTGGCGCCAAGTCTGATCACTCCGTTTGCTGTCAAATCAGTGATGGGACTATCGCTCATATAAACTTCAAAGACTTCCATTCCGGGCTGATCACTGTCATCCCATCTTAATTCAGCCGTCAGCAACTCTTTACCGGACTGGCTAAAAACGGTATCATTAAGAACAGAAATAACTGTTGGTGTATGCAATACGGCATCAGGGGCTTCCAGTCCTTCAACCGTGAGATTGTCCCAAAGAATTTCAGCAGAGACTCCGTTGGGTGCATGAATCTGCACGCCGTATTTCTGCGGATTTCCTTCTCTTAGTTTTAATACATCAACATTTTGGGCAAGTTCAAGTCTCAGAGTGCTCCATTGGCCAGGAACAACCACGCCATCGGCGCCAATGGTAGCTGGACTGGAATACCATCCCCAATCATGGCTCTGCATCCACATTTCAAGGGTCAGATCAGTCTGGAAATTTTCAGGGACCCAAACATCAATGGTTATTGCAGTTGCGCCATCTTCTTCAGCTGACCATCCCAGGTCAACAGGAGTTTTTGTCAGAGCATCTTTGGGTTCCGTGGCTCCCGCCTGAATTTCCCAAGATGTAAAAAGGACACCCGCTGATCTTCCGGAGGGGTCATCCCGTCTTTCCATGACCTGGATTCCGTTGCCATCAGATCCCCAACCACCTTTTTCCAGATAATTTTCGGCAAGAGCTGATTCCCAGTCAGCCAGTACCCATTTTGAGCCGGTCTCAGCATTCATAAAAAGTACATTGTCCATTTTGAATGTGCCTGTAAAAGACTGTTGATCAGCAGGCAGCAATCTTGCATCGAATTCAATACCGATGCGATTGACTTTGTTTGAAAAATTTCCTCCCAGGGCTTTTTTCTGGGCCAGGCTATAGGTCAGAGGATACCAGGTATCCTTGGGTACGTCAACAGCGTAAACCAATACATCCTGCCATGTCCAGTTGGGATCATCCTGAGAAAATAATTTGAACAACAATGAATCAGGTGTGCCACTGGGTAAGAAGATATCATAGGAAATCACATCAATCTCTGAAATACCGGTCAGGTCACTGAGCATCACCGGATCGTTGGATACCGTTGTCGCATCAAAATTGATGTTCAGCACACCATCCACAGTTTCAATGGAACTGATGCCTGTTCCCCAGTTACCATCGGTAAAGCCATAAGTGCCTTTTGCTGCATCTTCAAAATCAGCATAGACAGTGGGTTCAGCACCGATCATTTTTACATTGTCCATCAAAATCTGACCTGAAAAAGTGATACTCCCGGTGATTTCGCGAGTATCAAATTCAATTCCGAACCGGCTGATTTTTGTGGTGTAAACACTGCCGGTGATTTCTGCCACCCGTAAATCAAAATGGACCGGGTACCAGGTTTCTTTGGGTAAATTTTCGGTGTAAACCAAAACATCTTTCCATGTCCAGGCAGCCTCGTCCTGAGTGAATACTTTCAGCAGCAAATGGTCCGGACAATCAGCCGGCAGCCAGATGTCGTAGGAAATCATTGCCGGTTTGTTGCCCGGAAATACATAATTATCCAGCATAACCGGATCATTGCCAGCTTCGCTGGTATTGAGATTGACTGCCAGTACGCCGGCTGTTCTTCCGGTCGGGTCAGCAATTTGTTCAATGCTGGTAATTCCTGAACCCCAATTTCCATCCGTGAATCCATAATTTCCAAAAGTTGCATCTTCGAAATCTGCAATCATTTGGGCATAGGAAGCGGTGGATAGCGCAATAGCCAAAACTATTACGAAACGTAACATCTTTTTCATTTTTTCCTCCTTCGTGAGTTTTTACTGTACGATCATTCTAAAATATTCGCAAGATTTTATTTTTGTATCTTCTTAACGGATTCTCTTTCAATAAAACGGGTCGGGACCAGAATATGAAGTGGGGTGACTGATTTTTCTTGGATCAGGGGCAAAAGATTTCTGACGGCCACAGAGCCAATTTCCTCTTTGTAAACCCGTACTGTTGTCAAAGGTGGAGACGCAAATTTTGCCATTGAAATATCATCAAACCCAACAACGCTGATATCATCTGGAATTTTTTTTCCATGATCATAAAGGGCTTTGTAACCATACAAGGCATTTTCATCATTGGAAAAGAGTATTGCCGTGGGTCGCTTTTTCAAGGTCAGCAACCGGCAAACCTGATTGTATCCCTCTTCTATTCCTTCGGCCATGATAAATTCATCCCGAACAGGCAATTGATGCAGTTGCATGGCCTTTCTAAACCCTGTATACCGACACCCGAAGCTGGAACGTTCCAGTACGCCGGATAAAAACGCTATTTCTGTATGGCCACAGTTGATCAGGTATTGTGTGGCCAGAAAAGCGCCACGCTCATTGTCAATTGTAACCTTGTTAAATTCTGTGTATTCCGCTGCCGGATCGATATGCATGACAGGAAGATCAATGGTTTTCAAAGCTTTGACAAAATCAGGGCTCATGATTCCTATTAAAATAAGCCCGTCAATTTTTTTATCTTTAATCATTTTGGGCAGGACATTGGCCTTTTGCGGTTGCTGAAGATGAAGGATTAAATTGTAGTTGTTCAAAACAAGTTCGCCCTCAATTCCTTCCAGTATACGGGAATAAAACGGATTTCCCGAAAGTGGCCTTTTTTCACGAAAAAATACGACACCGATATTTTCAGTCACATTTTTTTCACTTAACCGGTTTGTATTATAGGGTTTAAAATGGTGCTGGGCCGCAATTTCCAAAATTTTTTCTTTGGTTTTCTGACTGACATCATGGCGATCATTGAGTGCTTTTGATACTGTAGACTGGGAAACCTTGGCCATTTTTGCAATATCTTTGATTGTGTACATTTTTACCCTTTGATCGTAATTTTCATATCCTCTGATAATTTCGAAAATTCCAAGAAAGTCACTTTTTATTCTGATTTAATTCAGGCTTTTACGAAATCTTTAAACTAATATACGAAACTGCTTTCGAAAGTCAAATTTTTTTTTATACTTTTTAAAATTCAAATGTATTTATCAAATAAAAACAATAATTTAAAAACAAATCAAAAAAAATATTTAAAAATTTTTCCATAAAAATTTCTTGGGTTCTGAATATTTTTCAATTAATTTTTTATTCATAATTTTCGAAAGTAATTATGTTTATTCCGGGATCATTTTTTAACGAAAAACGAACTTATTGAAACCTTTCAAAAATTCAAGGAATACAAAAATGACAACAATAAAAATACTTACTCTCCTGTTTTCTCTGTTGTTCAATTTTTCTTTTCTCAGTGCCGGTGTTTTTGTCTCCGCCGACCATTCATACATTCAGTATTTCGGACGCTGGAACCGGGAAAATCCGACAGCCCCTACCCATTCCTGGCCGGGTGTTTATATCAAAATTAAATTTTCAGGCACCCGCATCAGTGTAAAATTAAATGATAATTTCTGCTATTATAATGTCTTTCTCGATGGAAATCTTCATTCGGTTTTTCACAATTCTGAATACGGTGACGTAACAAAACTTCTGGCTGAAGGTCTTCCGGATACCACCCACACCCTAATATTTTCCAAGCGAAATGAAACCAGCTGGACGAAATTTACTTTTTTGGGTTTCGAACTGGACGATGGCGAAACCCTTCTTCCGCCTGATCCAAAACCGGAATTAAAAATCGAATTTATCGGCGATTCCTTTACTTCAGCCTCAGGAAATGAAGCCCCGGGCAGCAACGCACCGGAACAGGTGGAATTTTTTACCAATATCGATCTGGGATTCGGTCCCATTGTCGCTCGAAATTATGGAGCCCAGTATCACATGACCAGTCTTTCGGGAATCGGACTTGTTCTGGACTGGCAGGGAAACCATTCGTTTAACATGCCCGATTATTTCGACAGAACCCTGGCCTATACTCCGGAACCCAAATGGGATTTTGAGCAATGGGTCCCCAATCTTGTGATCATCGGTTTGGGGCTGAATGATTATTCAGGTTATGGCGGCTGGCAGAATGGAATCATTGAAAGTGAAACAGCCGAGTATATCCATGCCTATCATGAGTTTATCAGTACTATCCGCAACGATTATCCAGGCATCAAAATCCTGGCTGTCGCACCTCATGTGGATTGGATCCGGGAATGTGTGAAACAAGTTGTGACAACCGAACGTGATGACGGATACAACGATCTCTACTATGCCCAATACTCCCAGTATCCCGGAGGCTATGTCAATGAAGGCCACCCGAATGTCGAAACTCACCGTAAAATTGCGGATGAAATCATTGCTGCCATTGACACAATCGACGCATTTACAGCCTACCTGGATACCCTTCCGCCGGTTTTCGAAAAAATACCGGAGACTCCCTTTATTGCCTATGAAAAAGAAGTCCAAATACAGCTTTCAACCGATTCCTATTCAACAGTAAAATACAGCCTTTCAGAAAAACCCTGGAAGGATATGGAATATAGGTTTGATGAAACGGGAAAACGGGAACACAAAACAATTTTTTCGGGGGAGCATGGCCAGGAATACCAACTCTTCATCAAAGCTGCTGATATCAATGGAAATGAAATGCAACAATCTCTACTGCTTAAGTTTACAATTGACACAACCAAAGTATTGCTCAATTGGTACCATCAGAATTATGATGACAGTCAATGGGCTACAGGCCCTGCTGGATTTGGTTTTGGCACTACCAAAACCACTGCCACCGAGCCAGAAATTTCCAGAACAGTTTATTTTCGAAAAAATTTTCTCTTGGAAGATAAAGAATCTCTGCTCGGTTTGGGCTTTTTGATTCAGGGTATTGGCGGCAGTGTTGTCTATCTGAATGGCAGGGAAATAGCCCGTTTGAATTTGCCCGATGATACAGCCATCAATTATGAAACCGAATCGACCGATGATGGCTATTTTCAAAAGGTCATCACAATCGACGGCAATAATGGTTTTAACGATGTGTTCAATGGAGAAAACAACCTTGCAGTTGAAATTCATGCTGTTCAAGAGAACTTTTCTGAACTTTTTTTTAATGCGCAACTGTTCAATAATAAAAACCAGTTGATTTTCCCGTTAAATTCTGTCTGGTCCTATTATTCCAGTCAGCAAAGGCCGGATAACCAGTTAGTCGACCGCACTTCTCTCAACATTGAAAGAGATCAAAATCAGGTGGCCCTTGATTTTGATCTGCAGCAAAATTTTCCCAATCCTTTTAATAACAGCACAATAATCAAATATACTCTCAAATGCAATGCAAAAATCATAATCGATATTGTTGATCTGCAGGGCCGCCTGGTAGAAAATCTGGTGGACAACTATAAACAAGCCGGGTCTTTTGAATATCACTATACCGGCACAGTACCCAGCGGCCTCTATTTTTGCCGATTGACTTGCCATGGCAGGAGCATCCAGCGAAAAATGGTACTGTTAAAATAATCCTTATCAACACCTGCTGACCGAAAAAATTTCGAAATCTTTTTTTCGTGGCCCGACCTATTTTTGAAAATTCTTTACCGTCTGCATTTCCCGAGTAAAAAAATCGAGAAATCCCTGTCATATTCCGAAAAATCTATCCCGGATATACAAATAATTTCTTAAAAAAATATTTGCATTTAAGCCAAACTTTATTAATTTCCGAAAATAGTTTCGTAAATCAGGGGAATTGAAATCTTTTTAAGAAAACAACAATATTTTGTAAGGAAGAGGTTATGAAACAAAGGGGCTTATTGGCACTGGTATTTATTGGTTTTTTCATAAATTTTCTGTTTGCAGCGACAACCGGAAAGATTTCCGGTGTGGTCACCGATGAAAAAACAAATGAACCACTTGTGGGTGCAAATATAATTGTCGAAGGATTATTCCTCGGTGCGGCATCAGATTCCAACGGAAGATTTTACATTCTGAACGTGCCTCCCGGGAGCTATAATGTATCAGTACAAATGATTGGATATGCTAAACTCACCGTCGAAAACCTGGAAGTTTCGGTTGGCAGGACCACACAATTCAGTGCGGAACTCAAAACCGAGGTGATCGAAGGAGAAGCTGTTATTGTATCCGCCAATCGCGTCGCAACCAAAAAAGACCAGACCGGTTCCATTCGCAATGTCTCCAGTGAAGATATGGAATTGCTACCCATTGAAAGTGTCGGGCAAATCGTAAACATGCAGGCCGGTGTGGTCAATGGTCATTTCCGTGGCGGACGTTCCGGCGAAGTTTCCTACATGATCGATGGAATGCAAATCGACAATGCTCTCAATCGCGGTCAGGCAGTAGACCTGAATGTTGATGCAGTACAGGATATGGAAGTGATTACCGGTACTTTTAATGCAGAATACGGCAAAGCCATGTCCGGAGTTGTCAATCTGGTCACTAAAGACGGCAACAATGATTTTCACGGATCCGTATCCACATTTTTGGGTAATTATTACACCAGCAATCAGGATATCTGGATCGGGCTGGACAATGCAGAAATCGCTCGTAATCAGGACTACCGGCTTTATCTGGATGGCCCGGTAATCAAAAACCTGCTCTACTTTTTTATCAATGCCCGATATCAGAATAATCAGAACCACATGGTGGGCATCCGCAGGTTTGAAGTTGACAACACCAGTGATTTTTCGAATTATCCTGAAAATTACTATTCGGAACATACCGGCGACAGCGCCTTTGTCAATATGAACCGTAGTGAAAATCTGAGCCTTTCGACAAAATTGACTTTGAAACTGGGGCCTACTCGGACCTCTCTGTTATATTTGAAAAATGATGACGAATGGCACAATTATGATCATAATTTTCTCTACAATCCAGACGGCAAACCGGTTTCCTACCGTTCCTCGGAAATGTTTACCCTCAATTTCAATCATCCTTTTTCCAGAAAAGCCTTTTATGAAATCAAATTATCACAAATCTATAATTATGGTGGGTATTACCTATACAAAGACCCTCTCGATGCGCAATATGTACATGATTCCTATTTGGCCGGCACCGATTACACCGGCTTTTATACCGGCGGACAGGAAAAAGGCCATAATATGTCCACAACCATCAAGCGAGATGCAAAATTTGACCTGACCTGGCAGGCCAACCAGCAGCACAGTGTAAAACTGGGGGCCTTATTCACAATGCATGACTTCAGTGTCAAGAACCGGCAAATTCTCAATGTCTACAGAAATACGCCACTGGAAGATTACCCTATTTTTTATCGCCCGGAAGTCCTTCCCGATTCAACAGTATACTCTGATATTTATAATAAACAGCCCCGGGAATTTTCAGCCTATATTCAGGATAAAATGGAATTTGACGAAATGACTCTGAACATTGGGCTTCGTTATGAATATTTCGACCCGGCCACCGGCTACCCGACCCAGCCCCGAAATCCCGGCAACCAATTGGATTTTCCGGATAATCCCGAAAAAATGTCGGAATATCCTGATGCACAGCCCAAAACAAGTTTGGCTCCCCGTCTCGGACTGGGATACCAGTTGGGAAGTTCAGCTTTACTGCGCTTCAGTTACGGACATTTCACTCAGTTTCCACCTTTCAGTACCATGTATCAGAACAATTCCTATGTCATCGGCACGACCTCCTACGAAGCCATTGTCGGAAATCCTCGTGTAATGCCTGAAAAAACCGTCAATTACGAAGTCGGCTACTGGATGGAAATCAACCAGTTTATGGATTGTGAAGTCGCCCTTTTTTACAAAGATATCTACAATCTTTCGACTGTCAATATGGTCCAGACCTACAACAATGTCTGGTACGGTCTTTATGGCAACAAGGACTATGGTAATGCCCGCGGACTGGAACTGAAATATAACGCCCATTATGACAATATTTACCTCAATCTGAACTATACACTGCAATATACCCGGGGCAATGCTGACAATCCCCAATTCACCTTTAATCGGGCCGGCGACAGCCAGGACCCTGTTCCTACTTTGATACCCATGAGCTGGGACCAGAGACATACACTTAATTTGACTATTGGCTACAACACCTCCAGATACGGCACTACCCTGACTGCTTTTTATGGCAGCGGCGGTATTTATACCTGGAGCCCCATTTCAGACAATAAACTGGCGAGAATAAACCTGCTACCGAACAACAGCTACAAACCGCAGACCTTCAGCACCGATTTAAAAGCCTATTACAACCTGGCTTCCTGGCGAGGAATCAACGCCCGACTGAATCTGCAGGTCTACAACCTTTTTGACCGCCTGAATGAAGGTTGGGTCAACGGCAACACCGGACGGGCCAATCAATCTATCATTCGCGATGAAGACAGACTGGGCCACAAGGCTGATTTTGTCACCTATGAAGAGCGAATATTTTACCCCGGCGCCTATTCAGACCCGCGACAGGTCAAAATCGGTATGGAACTAAACTTTTAATAAAGGATAAGATCATATGAAAAATTCAAATACAATCTGCCGAATTTTATTGATCCTTTTCATGACTGCAACACTCTGGGCCCAGGGACGCGTATACAACGGTCCCGACGACACAGCAGGAGACCCAAACCTGGAACGACTGGGACGCATGACCGGCAACCGGGTTTTGATCGTATTTAAAAACAATACGGAAATCGGCGACTGGCCCCTGCCCGATGCCTCCCGTTGGCCCAACAATAACCAGGGTACCAAAATGAATGACGGAATCGGCCTGATCCTGGGCGCCCATGTTCGCATAGCCGGCGACTCTATACCCATCACCAATTCCGGCCAGATTGCTAATTATGTTGCCCAGGGCTATAAAATTACTGACCTCTATTTCTGCCAGACAAATTACCGGGAAGAGATGGATATGGACCCCACCGGCACCATTGAATGGGGACTTCATCCGGCTGACGGCTATTCCAATATCAACAGTGAAACTCCAGCAATGAGCAATGATGATAACTCCTGGCCTCTGGTTGGCTGGCCGGCCTCCGGCAATGAATTAAAATGGCCCGGTGAATGGAACGGACGGTTTGGGCGCGGTGTCACTTACGCTGACCTGGAATCCTTTATCGTCGCCAATGACGCCCAGGACCAGGAATATCTCGGCATCGATGACAGTGTCAAATATTATCCCCGGCCCGGAATATTCATCGGCGATAAAAAATCCGATATTACCACACAACGGGGAGCTCCCTGGGGCGGTTTGGGTGTCCGTGTGGAAATGCGGGGTTTTCAGTGGAATAATCCCCATGCCCGTGATGCTGTCTTTTGGGAATACACCATTGCCAATATATCTGATTATGATCTGCCGGAAATGACCTTTGGTTATTGGGTGGACAACAACATCGGCGGTGATGGTCTGGGAGAAGATGCTTATTTTCGGGCCGCACCTCTGAACCTCTCCTACGCCTGGGACAAAGACGGCATCGGCGAAGGCGGACTAAAAGCAGGCATTCAGGGCTTTGCCTACCTCGAATCACCAGGTATATCCAATGACTTCCGTGACAATGATCAGGATGGACTGATTGATGAAGCCCGGGACAACCAGGCGACAACCAAAATCGGACCTACCGATGGCATTGCCGACCTTGGAAAATTTTTAGAATATTACGGCCTTGATGTTACTGACCTGAAAGAACACTGGAACGCCGACGAGGACCAGGACTGGGTGGATGGTATTGACGCCAATGGCAATGAGGTTTATGAAGCCGAAGAATATGCCGGCGACGATATCGGCACCGACGGTGTTGGCCCATCTGATTTGAATTACGACGGTCCCGACGCCAATGGCACCGAGTGTAACCACAAACCCGATTATGTTGAGGGACTGGGTGCTGAGCCCAATTTCGGTTCTGTGGATATTTCCGAGTCCGATATGCTGGGGTTGACAACCTTTCGACTCTTTAAAGTCCCGGAACATGTCGTGCCCTATGATAATTGGTTTCGCAACGATAAATCCATGTTTGAAATGACCAGTGGCGATTCCATGTCCCAATCCTCCTCTAATATCGATAACCTGGCCGAAGTATTCGCTTCCGGTGTTTTTCCGCTCTACAAAGGACGAACAGAAAGAATATCCATGGCGGAGCTCCATTCCTTTGAAGACCAGACCGGACTGGTTAGTTCCGATCATGCGGCGCCGGCCCTGTTCCAGTTGAAAAAAACAGTCCAGATAATCTATGAAAAAGACTACCGTTTTGCCCAGCCGCCGGAGATGCCGACACTGACTGCCACGCCGGGTGACGGCCATGTCATTCTGACCTGGGACAACCGGGCGGACCAACTGACCCGGGAACCTTTTCTCCAGGGTGAAAACGATTTCGAAGGTTACAAACTCTTTCGCGCTACAGACAAGTACTTTGCTGACGCTGAAGTAATCACCGACGGCTATGGGACACCAACCTATAAAAAACCCATTTACCAGTGCGACAACATCAACGGAATCAATGGTTTTACTGATTTTGCCCTGAAAGACGGCACCGGATATTACCTGGGGGATGATACGGGGGTATCCCACTCCTTTGTGGATTCCACCGTACAAAACGGCAGGACCTACTATTACGCGCTGGTCGCCTACGATTATGGAATTTCACCAGAAAGAATACAATCGGGAAGCATTACCAATCTCAGTGATGAACGCTACGGCATTGGCCCCTCAGAAAACAATACAGTCATTGAACTGGATGAATCCGAAACAGTCACCTTTGTCGGAAAAAATGTGGCCATCGTCACACCCGGTCCCAACCCTGCCGGCAGTTCCAGCAGCAGTGAAACCACAGTGGATTACTCCGGTCTGGTCATGGGCACCGGCGAAATCATTCCCGAAGTAGTGGTCAAAAAGGATGTTCACGAAGGCCACACCTACAAAGTCACCTTTCATACAACCACCCTGAACAGCATAATCTATCCGGAAATGAAAGATGCCATAAAATTTTACGAAGACCGCGGCACCCTGTTCACAGCTTCCGGCGTATCGGTCTATGATATTACTGACGGACAGCAAAACCTGGTTTTTGAAGATAAACTGGTCCCCAATGCCAGTGGGAACCTGATCCCGAATAATTATAATTCCATGCTTTCCATGTATGTTGATCCCGATCGTGAATTTTATCATTTGCCCATCAGTGACAATGGAAAATATTCCGATATTTTTGATGGAATTCGATTGAAAATCAAAATGAGTTCACTGACTGCCTCCATGAACCCCGAAGGTTGCGGCTGGCTCACTGGAAATGCTCCCATCAGTATTCAATTTTATAGTAAAGACGCTCTGCGGGCACCCTGGGATTACTACATCATTTTTACAGAAAATGCTGATAATCCAGGAAATATCGTATCGGTTTACGGCGGTCATCCCAAAACTCCCGAAGGAGAATCCATCAATGTCTTCCAGGAATGTCTGAACCCGCAAATCACACGCTTTCCCTTTTACGTGGAAAACAGAAGTTTCCCCGCTGATTCTGTCACCGGAAAATATGAACGGATGGCAATCCTATGCTGGGACCTCAACGGGAATAAAAAAGTGGATTTGGCAGAAGACCAGTTTATTATCGGACCACGAGGCACCAATATTTCTCTGTGCGGAACTCTTTTTCACATGAATTTTCACAATGTGACTGATGAAAACCAGTTGCCCCAGCCCAATGATGTTTACAAAGTGACCTTCAAACGTCCCTTTGGCGGCGACGATTATATCACCTTCAGCGCTTCAGGAAAAGACACCGTCGACATAGTGGAACTAAAAGATACCATGAAGGAGATCAAAGTCGTTCCGAACCCTTATGTGGCGACTAATATGATGGAACCAGCTGTCTCCAATACACAATTGAACCAGAAACGCAGGATCATGTTTACTCATATTCCGACTGAATGTACCATTAAAATTTTCACTGTCAGCGGCGTGTTGGTAAAAACCATCCACGCTCCTGAAGACGGACTGGTAGATTTTGACGGTATGGGGGATTATAGCACCGGTTGTATTCATTGGAACCTGCTCTCCAGCGAAGGCCTGGAAGTGGCTGCCGGCATGTATATTTATCACGTTGAGGACAAACTCACCGGTAAAGAAAAAATCGGCAAGTTTGGAATAATTAAATAGAAGATTTGAAAAGGTGAATCAAATGAAAAAACCAGTGAACCTAAAATATTCGTCAGCCCTTTTTATCCTGATCCTGATCGTTACAATCCCATCTTTTGCCATCGAGCCTTATCGTTACGGCACCACCACAGCCAATTTTCTGGAAATCGGACTGGGCGCCTCAGGCAATGCCATGGGTGATGCACAAGTGGCTTATACTCATGATCTGATGTCTATCTACTGGAACCCGGCCGGCATGGCTTTCATGCAAAAAAGTGAAGCCAAATTCATCAACCAACCCTATGTCGCAGACATTGGAATGCAATTCGCCGGTGTCGGTCTGGTAATGCCGGGAATCGGAACCATCGCGATTGGCCTCAGCCATATGGCCTATGGTGACGAAATGGATGTCACTACCCTCGAAAGGCCCGATGGAACAGGAGAAAAATACAGCGCCAGCGACAATGCCTTTGCCCTCTCCTTTTCCCGACGCCTGGTGCAGTGGTTTGCCTTTGGCGCCTCTGCAAAATATATCAATTCCAACATCTGGCATTCCTCTGGAAACGCTATGGCCCTGGATTTGGGCGCTATCGTCCATTCTAACTTCTTTGCAGGCAAATATCGTGAAGACGGAATGAAAATCGGTATGAGCATTTCCAACTACGGAACACGTTTGAAATTTGACGGCATGGATTTGCTGGAACCGATTGACATTTCAAAAGATGAGGGCGGTAATTATTCAGATGTTTCCGGAAAATATAATCTCACAGCCTGGGAATTGCCCCTGATTTTCCGAATTGGGATCTCAGCCCACAAGCACATCACACAGTATCAGCGTATCACCCTGGCTGTCGATGCACTTCATCCCAATAACAATCACGAGTATCTCAATATCGGTGCGGAATACAAAATGACGATTCCTGTAGCCGGTGATTTTTTTCTGAGGGCCGGGTTCAAAGGCCTTTCCGAAAAAGAGCGAATGGATTATGCCGTTTACGGGCCAACCTTTGGTTTTGGCCTTATCAACACCATGGCCCCTCATCTGGCCATCAAACTGGATTTTGCTTACCGCTCCTACGGAATTCTGGGCAATACCTTTTCCTATGATTTTGGCGTAATGTTTTAAATAATGGTTAGATTATTGTTAATCGACGGAGGAAAATCATGAAAACCCTAAAAACCATTCTATTTTCAATCATAATCCTGTTGCTGGCTATCCAATGTGATGACAACAACGGCACCGGGAAAAAGCGGGAAGCACCGGTTTTTATCAACCGCACCAATACGGAAATTCTGGGAATCGACTCCCTGCTGGTAGGCCCTGGACAACAAAAATTATTAACTGCCAGCACCTTTGATCCTGAAGATACACCGGAGTACCGGTGGTCCACTTCCGACGAAAACATCGTGGAAATCACAGCCACCGAAAACAACGATCGGGTTTATATCAAATCTGTCGGGGAAAAAGGCCAGAGGGCTGAAATCACGGTTGAAGATATAGCTAATGGAGGGACCAAAACCATTGACGTCATCGTGCTGTTCTGGCCTGATATGAGTCTCTATATCTACATCGGTGAATTTGAAGGACATGATTATTTTCATTCCATCAACAAGTATAAATGGGGCAGCGCCAAACTGCTTTGCGAAGAGACCGGCGGCCACCTGCTGACCCTTCAGTCCCAGGAAGAAAATGATTTTGCCAATACACTCAACGCAGACCTAAGAGAAAGCGCCTGGATTGGTATGCGCTGGAATGACAGTCTCGGCTACACCACTTTCGCCACTGAATGGATTACCGGAGAAACCCTGGAATTCACCAATTGGTGGCGCCCGGAAGAAGGGACCAAATACCCCCAGGAAATCCAAAATTACCTCCCCTATTATTTTGCCATGATCAACCGCTGGGGCTACTGGGAAAACCAGGATGATGTTCCGGCCCGGTTTATTCTGGAACTGGAATAACCTTCTCCTTTCTTGACAGTATACATGAAGCCCCGGTCAGCCGGGGCTTCTGAATCATTAAAATTGAGGACAATATGAAAAGACTCATCATCTGTCTGCTGGTGACGGTCGGTCTGTTTGGACAAAAATTTGACGGACTGGCCCTGACACCGCCCATGGGATGGAACAGCTGGAACAAGTTTGCCTGCGATGTGGATGAAAAACTCATCATGGAAACAGCCGACGCCATGGTTAGCAACGGAATGAAACAAGCCGGATATCATTACATAGTAATCGACGATTGCTGGCAGGGTGAACGGGACAGCCTCGGCTTTATTCAGCCGGATCCTCTTCGTTTTCCCTCTGGTATGAAAGCTCTGGCTGATTATATCCATTCCCGGGGCCTCAAATTTGGAATTTATTCCGATGCCGGCTGGAAGACCTGTGGCGGCCGGCCCGGCAGTCGCGGTTATGAATTTCAGGACGCCATGCAATACGCCCGCTGGGGTGTCGATTACCTGAAATATGACTGGTGCAATACCGAGGGGCTGAATGCCCGTGGGGCCTATCTGACCATGCGCGATGCTCTTTATGCCGCCGGTCGTCCTATTGTCTTCAGTATCTGTGAATGGGGGGACAGTCAGCCCTGGACCTGGGCCAAAGATATTGGCCATTTATGGCGCACTACCGGAGATATCGCTCCTATATTTGACGGTATCATCGGCCACGGCACCTGGAATTCCTGGGGAATACTCCAAATTTTGGAGATGCGCGGTAATATTCGATCCAGCGCAGGTCCCGGCCATTGGAATGATCCGGATATGATGGAAGTCGGGAACGGAATGACCATCAGTGAAGACAGGGCCCACTTTTCTCTCTGGTGTATGCTGGCCGCTCCTTTGATTGCCGGCAATGATCTGCGCAATATGGACCAGGCCACTCTTGAAATTCTCACCAACAAAGAGGTCATCGCTGTTGACCAGGATTCACTGGGCATCCAGGGTTTTAAGTGTTTTGCCCGAGATCATTGGGAAATCTGGGCGAAACCTCTCAAAGCCGGCGAATTGGCCCTGTGCTTTTTTAATCGTTCCCTGTCAACCCAAAAAATTCACTATGACTGGCAGGAATTTCCCATAAAAGACGACCAGTTTGGATATCACTACTTCTTTGATAAGAAAGAGTATAAAATCCGTGACCTTTGGAAACACAAAGATATGGGGACCACCCAAAAGCCCTTTGTCATGGATATTCCGGTCCATGATGTCATCATGGTAAAACTGGTGCCGGCCAATTAATCCAATAAAAAAGCCTCTTCCAAAATATTCAGAAGAGGCTTTTTTACAGGATATCGATTATTATTTTGACTTTTTCAAATCCCAGACAGACTCCCGCTCGATAAATTTTACCGGCATCATAGTGGTCACAGGTATGCCGTCCTGACCGTGAACGATCTGATTGAGCAGTTTGCGCACAGCAATGGAGCCGATTTCTTCCTTGTAAACCATCACAGTACTCAAGGGCGGGTCTGAAAATTTTGCCATGGCAATGTCATCGAAGCCAACGATACTGATATCTTCCGGAACCTTCAAACCCAGGTCATTGACCGCTTTATAGCCCAAAAGCGCATTGGCGTCATTGCCAAAAAAAATCGCGGTGGGACGGTCTTCCATCCTGAGTAATTCCAGCACAAACTCATACCCATTTTCCAGACCACCGGTTTTCACATACTTACTTTTAACCGGTATATTAAAAAAAGCCATGGCTTTTTTAAAACCCTCAAAGCGCAGGGAAAAACTGGCCCTTTCCAGGGACCCTGACACAAAGGCAATTTTTTTATGGCCCTTTTCAATGATGTGGCGGGTGGCCAGATATCCGCCCTGCTCATTGTCAATAATGACTTTCTGGTAACCCAGATTGTAATCGGAAGGATCGACAAAAACAGTGGGAAATTTATAATTTTTTAAGATGTCAATAAATTCATCTTCCATGGCGCCGACGATGATCAGGCCATCAACTTTATGCTCTTTTATCATTTTCGGGACCTGCCCGTTGAAAGGCTCTGCCAGCAGAGTTAATATTAAATTATAATTATTTATAGCCAGTTCGGCCTCAATGCCTTCCAGGACCCGGGAATAAAAAGGATTGCCCGAAAGGGGTTTTTCTTCCCGACAGAAAACAATTCCGATATTCTCGGTTTTGTGATTGACCTGTTCAATTTTATGGAGGTGAAAATTATGTTTTTCAGCGATTTTCAAAATTTTCGCCCGGGTCTTTTCACTGACGTCAAATTTGTTGTTTAACGCTTTGGAAACAGTGGAAGGCGAACATTTGGCAAGTTTCGCAATATCTTTGATAGTCAACATGGCTTCTCTCATATTTTAACGACGAAAAATGTTACGAAATGATTTTCGATGTCGCAAGATATTTCTGACAGAATTTTTCACGTTGCCGGCCCGGAGAGCAGTGAACAGCAACCCGTTCAAAAGCCTGGCAACAATTTATCGCAGCAGGACCATTTTTCGGGTCAGCGAAACCCATCCCACTTTTAACCTGTAAAAATAGACGCCGCTGGCCAGCTGCGAGGCATCCAGCAGGACCGTATGATTACCACTTTTTTGAAATTCATGAACCAGGCCCAGGACCTTTTGTCCCCTCAGATTGTAAACATCCAGTACGGCAAAGCCCGGATTTTCCAGATAATAGGCGATTTTGGTAGTCGGATTAAAGGGGTTGGGATAATTCTGGTCCAGGGCATATTCCCCAGCTTTTAAAATTTTTTCGATACCAATTCCGGTGTCGCCGGTGGTCAGCAAAAAGCGGTCAGCAGCCGTAAAGGGTTTCAGGGTGCGAAACAGGTAGACATCCCCCGGCGCCGGCGCTATTGCGTCATCATCGCCATCCAAATACATCATCCAGGTCATCCGTTCCTTTCCCGACAAATCCGGCTCCACAAAATAAATCTGGTCAAATTTTGAAGCCGTCTGGTCTTTGTCATTATCAAAGAAAATAACCGGCACAGCCCGATCGTCGCTGATATTATGAACATAAAACTTCAAAGGAACTGACACTGCTCCATAGGCCTTTGACGAATACCCAACAATAGTGTCACAAAATACAATCCGGTAATCCGAAGGCTGCGGATAGCCCCGAAGGATTTCAACACCGGTGAATATTTCCGGTACACTGAAGGAAATATTCAAAGTAGGAGCGCCGGATTCCCATCCTGAATTTTCTTCATCTGTGACAGTTTCCGAATAATTCTTTACCAGCAATCGCAGGCCGTCAAACAAAGGCCCCTCACTGAAGCCGTCAGTTTCAGCGGCATGGGCCACCAGCCGTTCCCCACTGGTCAGATCATCGACATTATAAACCAACCATGCAAAACTGCTGTCATCAAAACTGACCTGATACTCATGGCCGGTGATTGCGCTGCCATCCACTATGCGGGCTGAGACGCTCCCGCCACCGTTTCCGGCTATATGGGTAATTGTCTGCAGGATTTCACCCGGGTTTTGGACTGCAAGCCCTGTCAGGGAGTCTTCACCCCAATGGACGCCATCAAAACAGCGAATTTTGATTTTGTACTGATTCGAATTGGGCAGATACCGGGTATTCCAGGAATAACTGCCGCTGTTGGCTGTATTCTGTACAATGGGCAAAAATCCATTATTCCCCGGTCCATATTCCAAATCAATAGTCAGGTTGCCGCTCTCCACATCCACCGCCTCCCATTTAATGATGACATCCCCGCTCAGAAATTCATTGATATGGGGCGCCAGCAGATCAACTTCCGGCGGGGAATTGACCGGATTGTCAATGACAAAAGGCCGGCTTGTAAGGGCCATACCGAACCCGGAATCACCAATCATGACCACCTTTAAAAGGTTAAATAATCCATCCCGGTATTCAGAAATGTCCCAGGTGAAAACCGTATCATTGCTCATTGCAGACCAGAGAGTCTGCCAGTTTTTACCCTGATCACGGCTGGTAAAAATCCATATTTCCCGGGTCGGGTCCATTGCAATTTCAGCAGACCACTGAATAGGGATGGAAGTGCTAAAAGGGCCGCCTGTATCCGGTGAAATCAAATTCACATCAAAGGCCGGCAATCCGGCGCCGCTGTAGAGCACCCGTTCAAATAATACCCGATGGCCTTCATCATTGAGGTGAATATTGTCGCTGTTGTATTCAGTTTTGATAATGCCTTCCTCGGTGGCCAGTCCATACCAGAAATCAATAGCATGATCACCATAACGGGCAAAGGTAGAGTCCCGCATGTCCCGCTGTATTTGTACCCCTTCCGGACCGAGTGTCCGGGGCTGAGTGGTGGCAATCCAGACCGGAATACCGGCCTTTGCCAGATGCACACAAACCGTATCATAGTTTCGCAACTGTTCAGCCACGGAAAAACCGCTGGCAGCATCATTACTGGGCAGATTGATGATCACGGCTGTGGGATGGTGCCCGATGGCTTCAGTGACATTGCGGTCCTGGTCTTTACCGGGCCGGCCATTGGGCGCCATGTAATCATCCGGCATAATGTGGTAGGTGGTATAACCGCCTTTGGCCAGGTTGATGACCTGGGCATCGGGCCAGCGTCCCTTCAGATAGGTTCTGAAACGGTTGACCCAGGCATTGTTGATGTTGCGCACTCCCGTCCCCTCAGCCGTGGATGAACCCAGGACCACAATTTTGATGGAATCCGACACGGCTTCCGCAAACAAACCGCCCGCTGCCAGGATCAGAATGAGGAGTAAATTTCGAATATCATTGCTGCTCTTTCTTACTTTCATGCGACTATCTCCCAATTTTTTCATTTTCCCAATAACCTAGGAAAATTATGGAAGGGATTAAAGAAGAAAATTGGAAACAATTACACAAAATATAAAATCCAGGCAATTGAAATTTTAATTACAAATCAATCACAATCCGCAAATCAAAAACTCAGTGATCGATTTGTAGAATTTTTACAGAAAAGATAAATATAAAAACAAATCAATAAAATTGTATTCATAATAACAAAACCCTAAATTCCCCTATTATGGCAATGATAAATCAGAATCCGGAACAGATCGCAAGAGATAAGATTGATAGAATGCTTGAGCAAGCCGGCTGGCAGGTTCAGGACAATGACCGTATCAATTGGAGTGTCGGCAATGGCATAGCAATTCGTGAATATCAAACCGATTCCGGCCCCGCAGATTATGTACTTTTTGTAAACCGGAAACCTGTTGGCATTATTGAAGCCAAAAAAGAGGATGAAGGACACCGTTTAACAACGATTGAAGAGCAATCCGTCCGCTATGCAACGGGCAAACTGAAATATCTGAATAATGACCCTCTCCCCTTTGTTTATGAATCTACCGGAACCATCACACGCTTTCGGGATTATCGTGACCCGAAACCGAGAGGACGGGAAATTTTTCATTTCCACAGACCGGAAACAATGGCGGAATGGCTGAAAAAGGATTCTTTGCGAACCCGACTCCAACAAATTCCCTATCTTGACCCGGAAGGATTGAGACTGGCACAGATTCGAGCCATTACCAATCTGGAACATTCCTACAAAGACAACAGACCTAAAGCATTGATTCAGATGGCAACAGGCGCAGGAAAAACCTTTACTGCGGTCACTTTTCTGTATCGCTTATTAAAACACGCCAATGCCAAACGGGTCTTGTTTTTGGTGGATACACGAAATCTGGGTGAACAGGCAGAACAGGAATTCATGAAGTATGAGCCAATCGACGATAACCGCAAGTTTACCGAACTCTACAATGTGCAACTGCTGAAATCCGGCTACATCGCTTCTGACAGTCATGTCTGTATATCTACCATTCAACGGCTCTATTCCATTCTCAAAGGCGAAGAAATGGACGATTCTGCAGAATTGGACAATCCCAATGAATCTTCATGGATGGAACAGCAACTCATGAAAAAAACACCGATGCCGGTAGTTTACAATCCCCAGGTTCCCATCGAAATGTTTGATTTCATTGTCATCGATGAATGCCACCGCTCCATATACAATCTCTGGAAACAGGTTTTGGATTACTTTGATTCCTTCCTCATTGGATTGACCGCCACACCGGACAAACGCACTTTCGGCTTTTTCAATGAAAATGTGGTCAGTGAATACACTTATGAAGAATCGGTTGCCGATGGTGTCAATGTGCCTCATGACATTTATACTATTGAGACCAAAATATCCAAAGATGGTGAAACCGTTCATAAAGGCTGGTTTGTGGATAAGCGGGACAAACTGACCCGCAAAAAACGCTGGGAACAGATGGATGATGATCTTGAGTATAAACGCAATGATCTTGATCGGGCAGTAGTGAACAAAAGCCAGATCCGCACCATTATCCGTGAATTCCAAAAAGCCTTGAAAACAGAAATATTTCCAGACCGATATAATAAAGGTGGTGACTATGAAGTACCAAAAACCCTGATTTTTGCCAAAACCGACAGCCACGCTGATGACATTATCAAAATTGTGCGGGAAGAATTCAATGAATCCGATGATTTTTGTAAAAAAGTCACCTACAAAACAGAAGAAGACCCAAAATCAGTATTGAGCCGCTTCCGCAATGCCTTTAATCCGAGAATTGCCGTCACTGTTGATATGATTGCCACCGGAACCGATGTAAAACCACTGGAAGTATTGCTCTTTATGCGGGATGTAAAAAGCAAAAACTATTTTGAGCAGATGAAAGGCAGAGGAACCCGCACCATTGATAATGACAAATTGCAGGAAGTCTCAGCCACAGCCAAAGCCAAAACCGGCTTTGTGATCGTTGATGCCGTAGGTGTGACAAAATCCAGGAAAACCGACAGTCGTCCTTTGGAAAGAAAACGCTCGGTTTTATTGAAAGATTTACTCGGGGCTGTGACAATGGGCGTGCAGGAAGAAGATACCTTCCTCTCATTGGCAAACCGCCTCATCCGTCTGGACAAGCAGATCACAGAACCCGAAGCCCAGAAGGTCAAAGAACTGGGTAATGGTAAAAACCTTAAGCAAATTACCAAAGAACTACTGGATGCTTTTGACCCTGATAAAATTGATGAAATGGCAATCCAACTGAAAGCATCAGAAAACCTGCCCAGTCTTGAAGTGGCCAAAGAAAAAGCCCAACAGGAATTACTGAATATCGCTTCTTCCACTTTTACCGGTGAACTCAATGACTATATTGATAATGTGCGACGAGTTCATGACCAGATCATTGATCATCGAAACATTGATGAAGTCATTACGTCGGAATGGGACGACACCACCACTGAAAAAGCCGAAAAACTGGTGATGGATTTCAGTGAATATCTGGAAGCCAACAAGGATGAAATCATTGCCTTGTCGATTTTTTATGACCAGCCTTATCGAAGACGGGAAATCACCTTCAAAATGATCAAAGACCTGTTTGAAAAGGTCAAAATGGAGCACCCGAACTTCACCCCTTATAATATTTATAAAGCCTATAGCACTATTGATGGCATTGATAGTAAATTACCGGGCAAGGAATTGACAGCGCTGGTTTCTGTGGTGCGTCGGGCCTGTGGCATTGACAGCACTCTAACAGCCTATGACAAAACCATTGATGAAAATTTCAGGCAATGGATATTCCGACAGAATGCCGGACAGCACAACCGCTTCAATGAGGAGCAGATGAGTTGGCTGCGACTGCTGAAAAACCATGTACTGGAAAGTTTTCATCTAAAAGTGGAAGATTTGGACTATACACCCTTTGATGCTGAAGGCGGACGGGGTAAAATGTACGAACTCTTCGGTGATGAAATGGATGATATTATTAATGAATTGAATGAAGTATTGGCGGTTTAATGAGGGAAGATTGGGTTGATGTTCGGTTAGGTAATATCAGCAATATTATTAGCGGAAAAGATCAAAAAAAAGTAAGAAACGATGAAGGCAAATATCCAATTTATGGAAGTAGCGGTCTATTTGATTATGCTAATGAATATTTGTGTGAGCCAGGTACTACAATTATAGGACGAAAAGGTACTATTAATAGTCCAATACTTGTTAATGAAAAATTTTGGAACATTGATACTGCTTTTGGAATGTCTCCCCTTTCAATTGTTGACTCAAAATATTTTTACTATTTTTGTTGTGGATTCAATTTTAAAAAACTTGATAAAAGTACAACAATCCCTAGCCTTGCAAAAAGAGATATTGAAAAAATCACCTTTAAACTTTCTCCCCTCCCCGAACAACGCGCTATTGTCGCCAAAATCGAGCAGTTATTCAGTGAGTTGGACAATGGAATCGCCAATCTCAAAACCGCACAGGAACAACTGAAAGTCTATCGTCAGGCAGTGCTGAAAAAAGCCTTCGAAGGTGACCTCACCCAAGAATGGCGGGAAAGCCATATAGCCGCGAAGCATCGCGTCTCGACTGACCCCAAAACCAACCAACCTATCCAGAGGGAAAAAGTAAAGACGCCATGCATGGCGTCTCAACCAGCGTCTCAACCAGCGTCTCAACAAACGTCTCAACAGGTATCTCAACCACTCTCAACCAGCCTCCCCACCGCCGAAGACCTCCTCACCCAAATCAAAACCGAGCGGAAAAACCACTACCAGCAACAACTGGAGGACTGGAAACAAGGTAAGATTTCATCCAAGCCTAAACAGCCAAAGGAATTGCCACCACTGACTAAAGAGGAGTTGGAGAAGTTGCCGGAATTGCCGGATGGGTGGAAGTGGGTTAAACTTTCAGATGTTAATGAAATAAAAAGTAATTTAGTATCACCAGAAGTTTATAAAAATATGCCGCATATCGCTCCCGATAATATTCAAAGAGAAACAGGTAAATTACTGAATTATAATACAATTGAAGAAGATAAAGTCTTCAGTCCAAAACACTACTTTTATGATGGTCAAATCATATATTCAAAAATACGTCCATATTTGAACAAATTAATAATTGCAAAATTCGAAGGTCTTTGTAGTGCAGATATGTATCCTATTGAATCCAAAATGCAAATAAAATTTTTGTTTCACTTAATGCTTTCAAAATATTTTGTGGATAAATCTTCAAACAGTGGTTCACGCACAATTTTGCCAAAGATAAACCAAACTGAATTAGGACGAATACCATTACCATTTTGCTCTTTTGAAGAACAACACCAAATCGTACAAGAAATCGAAAGCCGACTATTGGTCTGTGAAAAAGTTGAAGAAAACATACAGGATAGCCTGAACAAAGCCGAAGCCCTGCGCCAAAGCATCCTGAAAAAAGCCTTTGAAGGCAACCTGTTATCAGCATCAGAACTGGAAGCCTGCCGCCAGGAACCGGACTGGGAACCGGCAGAGAAACTGCTGGAGAGGATTCGGTGAAGAAGTAGTGATGGTGGATAAGGAAAAAAAAAGTAACGATAAGGATAAGGGTAAAGACGCGATGCATCGCGTCTCAACAGATCCTAAAACCAACCAATCTATCCAAAAAGATAAGGTAAAGACGCCAAGCGTGGCGTCTCAACGGATATCCCAACCATCCAATCTACCTCAAAGGGAAAAAGTAAAGACGCCATGCGTGGCGTCTCAGCGGATATCTCAACCAGATACTGATCAACTTTTTAAGGGCCGCTATCGCAAAGACTCAACCCGCCTGAAATACTGGGACTACGGCTCCAACGCTGCCTACTTCATCACTATCTGCACAAAAAACAGAGTAAACTACTTTGGTGAGATAGTCGATCACGAGATGAGATTGACAGAGATTGGGAAGGTTGCCGTCGAAGAATGGCACAAAACCAAAGAACTTAGACAAGACATGAATATAGAACTCGGTGATTTCACAGTAATGCCCAATCATATCCATGGGATCATCATAATCGGAGAAAACCAATATAACAGTAAAGACGCCATGTATGGCGTCTCAACGGATCCCCAACCCGACCAATCTATCCAAGATGGAAAAGGTAAAGACGCCATGCATGGCGTCTCAGCATTTGGCCCGCAGAGCAAGAACCTTTCTTCTATCATCAGAGGCTATAAATCATCAGTAACAATACAGGCAAAAAAGCTAAATCCAGCCTTCTCCTGGCAACCTCGTTACTATGACCATATCATTAGAGACGACAGAGCATACGAAAACATATCAAACTATATCATAACCAATCCTGCCAGATGGCATGAGGATAAATTTTTTGAAGGATAAACTATGACTGAATCAGCAATCATATCAAAAGTGTGGAATTTCGCCAATGTACTGAGAGACGATGGCGTGAGTTATGGTGATTATCTGGAACAGATCACCTATCTCCTGTTCCTCAAAATGGCAGATGAATACAGCAAACCACCTTACAGCCGTGAAACCAATATTCCCAATGAATACAATTGGGAAAGTCTGACATTGAAAAGTGGTGCTGACCTGGAAAGCCATTACACAAAATTACTCCGTGAATTAGGTAAAACATCAGGAATTCTTGGACAGATATTCACTAAATCTCAAAACAAAATTCAAGACCCTGCTAACCTCTCCAAAGTGATCAATATGATAGACAGAGAAAAATGGAGCATGATGGGTGCTGATGTCAAAGGTCAAATCTATGAAGGACTGCTGGAAAAGAACGCAGAAGATACCAAAAGCGGCGCCGGACAATACTTTACACCCAGAGCATTGATTCGGGCTATGGTAGAATGTATTCAGCCCAAACCCAAGAAAACCATTGCTGACCCTGCCTGCGGAACCGGTGGATTTTTCCTGGCTGCTTATGACTATATTGTCAGCAACTGCAATCTTGACCGTGACGAAAAGGAATTCCTGAAAAACAAAACCTTTTCCGGTAATGAAATTGTAGCAAATACGCGTCGTTTATGCTTAATGAATATGTTTTTGCATAATATCGGAGAAATTGACGGTGAGACTTTTATTTCCTCAACCGATGCTTTGATTTCCGATACTGGCGAAAGATATGATTACGTCCTTGCAAATCCACCCTTTGGTAAAAAAAGCAGTATTACCATCACCAATGAAGAAGGCAAACAGGAAAAACAGGATATGAATTACAACCGTCAGGATTTCTGGGCAACCACTTCCAATAAGCAGTTGAACTTCCTGCAACATATCAAAACCCTGCTGAAAGTCAATGGTGAAGCTGCTGTTGTTATGCCGGATAATGTTCTGTTTGAAGGTGGCGCCGGAGAAACCGTCCGCAAACAACTAATGCAACAAACCGAACTCCATACAATTCTCAGATTACCTACCGGAATTTTTTACGCGCAAGGTGTCAAAGCCAATGTTTTGTTCTTCGTTAATAAACCTGCTTCCAAAGAGGCTTGGACAAAGGATGTTTGGATTTATGATTATCGCACCAATATTCATCATACCTTGAAGAAAGACCCGATGAAGTTGGAAGACCTGCGGAAATTCATCGACCAATACAAGCCCGGAAACCGCCATAAACGACAAGAAACTTGGAATGCAGATAATGAGGAAGGTCGTTGGAGAAAATTCACCTATGATGAAATAATCGCCCGAGACAAAACCAATCTGGATATTTTCTGGCTTAAGGATAAATCTCTGGCAGACCTCGATAATCTGCCTGATCCTGATATCCTCGCCAATGAAATCATCGAGAATATTGAATCCGGTCTGGAATCCTTCAGGGAAATTATGGATGTGTTGAATGGTGGGGAGTGATGAAGAAAATAAAATTACCAATAAATGATACATTTTCAGTTAAAATTACTGCCGATGATCTTAATAAAGAAGGTGTCGAAACTTTACCTAATGGAATTACAAAAATTCCAATTGGTCAACTTGGCGGTACAACACAAAGTAATGAATTAAAAATAGCACGAGAAAATGGTTCAAAAGTTATTTGGTCTACCCTGTGGATTGAAAAAAAAATCGAAGAAATTATAACAAAATACCTGTTTTCAACAAAATCAGGTAAAAATACTTCTCGTAGTTTTTTCATTCATGAAATAATGCAGCACAATTCATGTAGTTTTAATTTTAAAAAGAATCTTGTTTTAAAAATTATCAATAAAGAAAGTTTATTGATCCCAATAGAAAAACCTAAACTTGAAAAATCATTAAAAGACATTATGATGATTAGAAATGCTTTTGCACATGGAGAGTTATCTTTTGATATAAAAGATGGAGTTATATTATCATATTATTCTGGGGGTAATATTTCTATAAATATTGATGATGATTACCTAAATAAAATAGAAGATACATTTTCAACAGCGAAGGTATTATTAGAAAAATCAATAAGTACTTTAGTAGAAAAAAAACAAGAATTCAAAGAAGACGAAATTACTCAATAAAGATTTCTGTATTCTTCATCTAACATTAACCTATTAAAAGCAAATAAACCTTTTTCAATATCTCTTGAAGTTTTGCCATATTTTGAAGCAAGATCTCTAATCAATACTATATATTTTATCCAATTTTTTACAGAAATGGTTTGCCAATCAATATAACCTAAATGTGCTAGAGCATTTACACACCTTACATCGATTATAGCATAATTTTTAGGATCAATTACAGTTAGAATAGCTGAAGCAGTTGGAATACTTACTCCCTTAAGTGTTATTAATAATTCAATTCTACGTTGTTCATTTGTTTCCTTAAGTACTTTTTTTGAAATATCAATAATAACATCATCCGAGTTTAAAATATACAAATTTTTTGGTCTACGTGATTTCCATAGACAAATTGCTAAAAATTCTGCTTTTTTCATCCATCCACGATCATAGATATTCTTTCCAAATAGAAATATTTGTTTATTGATGTCGTAATGATCGATATAATGATCTAAATTCTTTGTGAAAACATTCATATTAGGTGATCACTTATTTTTGATATAATTATCTATGGATTTAAAAATATTATTTAGAGAACTCATAGGTATTCTTGCTCGTCTATTACTATCTTCGCTACTATGGGATGCTAGTTCCTGTGATCCACTAAAATTTTTCAGTGCTTCATTAGTTGATTTTGTTTTTGAAAATATTGTTAGTGTATATCTACCACCCGATAAACTAGATATTGATAGCCTATAATCATTTAAATTAAACCATATTCCTTTACCATTTTTTGTTATGTTATACTTAATCCCTAATTGTTCTAATTTTGGTACTACTTCAGTATATAATCTTTGAGAACTTTTCTTTTGAATTGATTCAGTGGCAGCAACTACGTCAGAATCATCTTTGATTTTCAGTTCTTCTGCTTCTGGATGATATACTTTTATGAAATCACTGACTGCATCAAGCAATGTTTCGTTTCCATCCCAAAAATATTCACCATCAAGTCTAGAATTATCTAAAATAGTATGCAACATTGATTCAACTCTTTTTGCATCAATATTTGTCCATGCTTTTACGATAGAAATTTTTACCGGACTTACAGTTCCAAGCAGTTCTCTTTCACGCTTTTGGGGCGATCCGGTTGTAATGCCAATTTTTTTTATTGGGGGAAATGTTGTTTCAGAATCAAATTTTTGTAATAATTCTGAAAAGATTGGCTCTGCAATATATAGAGTGTTTTGTTGACTCATATTTCCCTCCTCTGTATATAATGGTAGTATTCAATCTATTTATATGAAAAATTACAATCAAGGTTTTTAAAATCTATGTTTGAACAAATCTCTTCTCAAGGATAATAAATTCCGATATTTATCAATATTTTCTTGTTATTTGGAAGCTTTAGGTATAAAAAAAGGTCTCACAATAAGACCTGAACTATACATAAAAAATGTGTGCCCTGGATAGGACTCGAACCTATGACCGTCGGCTTAAGAGGCCGCTGCTCTACCAACTAAGCTACCAGGGCGGGTAAAAAAGCATGGTAATTTACTGTTCTCCACTTTTATTATCAATAAGTTTATTTTTCAAAAAACTCCAACCTTGAATTTAACTTATTCATAACCTCTAGGTCAAAAGATAGCAATTCAATAATCATAGAGGAAAAAATATGAAAATAATCATTCAATCGGCCTTTTGGGGAATTCTACTGATCAATCTTGCGTCCTGTACCGGCGTCATGCACTTAAAAAGTACCAGCAGTGAAAACGCAGTCATTATAGACGGAGATTCAAAGGAGTGGAGCGGTAGCCTTTTTCAGGTGGAAAAAACCAGCCTGGGACTGGGTGTTCAGAAGAATGCAGAAAATATATATCTCTGTATTGTCACCAACGACCGCAATTCCGCCCGACAGATCATGATGGATGGGCTTTTTATCTGGTTTGATGAAAAAGGCCATACAAAAAAGCGAATCGGGATCAAATATCCCCATCGGGACCGACAGAATTTTCCAAATTTTCGACGCGGTGAGCAGCATGAAGAGGTCCAACGAAACATGCCGGTAAATCCTGAGTTTGAATTTTACACCGGCGAAGAAGTCATGACCATCTACCCCATTCACAACAATCAGCAGAATATTGATATTGAATTTGCAGCCCACAGAGACCGAATGGTTTTTGAATTAAAAGTCCCTCTGTCCTCAATTTTACAAACGTCCTCAACCGAAAGGGTTCGCAGGATTGGAATTGGCCTTGAAACCGGATCCCTGGAACAGCCCGGAAAGGGTGACCAGAACGATATGGGCAGCGGCCGATTTGAAGGCCGGAACCCTGCGCAAGGCGGTATGGGAGGTCCCAGTGGCATGGGTGGCCCCGGAATGGGCGGCGGTCCTCATCACCAGGGCATGAATGACAATTCAAAAATTGAACGATGGATTATCGTGGATTTAAAAGATAAATAAACAACTTCCTCAGACCTCATAGCACTTACCCAAAGATGCTTCCGAAAAAATCCGGGAGCATCTTTTTTTTGAGGTCAGGTAATTTCTCCAGAGCCGGATTGTATAGAAAATTCTACAGGCCGGCTGCTGAGAAAAAATCTACCTGTGCCGGATTTCATGTTTGATCTGTGTTGTGGAAATATCCTGGGTCCTCGGGAGGTAAACCACATCACAGTATTCTTCCAGTTCATTAAACTTCCCTTCCCAGTCACTGCCCATGACAAAAACATTGATTCCATGAGCTTGAATGTCATCAATTTTCTGCTCCCAGCGATGTTCCGGAATCACTTCATCAACATATTTGATGGCTTCGACAATAGCGGCACGATGCTCGTAGGGATAGGTGCATTTTTTACCTTTGACGGCGTTGAATTCATCGGTTGAAACGGCGACAATCAAATAATCGCCCAGTTCCCTGGCGCGCTTTAATATGCGCAGATGGCCGTAATGGAACAGATCAAAGGTACCATAGGTGATCACTTTTTTCAATTTTTCTCCCATCATTCATATAAAAAATTCTGAAAAATTTAACCATTGTTTAAAAAACATAATACAAAAAATTCATTCTTTTTTCTGCTTCAGCGACGATAAAAATAATTTAAAAATCTGATTTAACCTACAACGCAAAGTGATGTCTAAGTGTTGGTTTTTTTGAAAACCCGGCCGAATTCATCACTGGAAATTAAATAACCGTTTTTATCGAAAGGAAAAAAATGAATTATTCACCAGCCAAGCCTGTGTCCAAATTTGACTTTAACAAGATTATTACCCGTATATTATTGCCAACTTTGATCCTTTTCACCCTAATGAATTGTTCTGATAGCGATGAAAGTTCTGAAGAATTGCTGGGAAATTGGTATGAATTATCGGATTTTGAGGGTGTTCCCCGTTCAGATGCCGTGGCTTTCACCATCGGCGGAAAAGCCTATGTTGTCACCGGTTATGACGGCGAAGACCGCCTCGGGGACCTCTGGGAATATGACCCGGCCGCAAACCAGTGGACCCAAAAAGCCGATTTTCCGGGAGTTGCCCGTACCGGTGCGGTGGGATTCGGCACAGACACCAAGGGCTATGTCGGAACAGGTTATGACGGAAGTGAAAAATTATCAGATTTTTATGAATACGATCCGGCGACGGATATATGGACTCCGATTGCGAATTTTGCCGGTTCTGCCCGCTATGGAGCTGTTTCCTTCTCCATTGCCAATAAGGGGTATGTCGGTACCGGTTACGACGACAATGCCCTGAAAGATTTTTGGGAATATGATCCTGCCACGGATATATGGACAAAAATCACCAGTCTGGGCGGTGGCAAGCGTACAGACGCTGTTGCCTTTGTGGTCAATGGAAAAGGCTATGTCTGCGGCGGCATTGACAACGGTACCTATGAAACCGATTTCTGGGAGTTTGACCCCGCTACCCACAACTGGTCGGAAAAACGGAAAATCACCAATTATTCCGATGAGAGTTACGACAATGATTATTCCACAATTACCGGTACCAACAAAGTTGCTTTTGCTATCAACGGGTACGGATATATTGCTACCGGAGGGACCGGTACGACCGGAACAACAGTCTGGGCCTACGATCCTGTCCAGGACTTCTGGGAAGAGAAAACCTCATTGGAAGCTTCGGCCCGGATCAGTGCTGTGGCTTTTGCACTTCACAATACCGGGTACATTACCACAGGGAGAAATGGCAGTTACTACTTTGATGATCTCTGGGGATTTGGGCCTGATGCTGAGGTCATTGAACTGGATAAAATTACCGGATACTGATTCATGAATCTGAAAATTATTATGTTGCTGTTACCCTTTCTGCTGGCAATCGGGTTCCTTAGTTGCACCGATGACTCAGAAACTTTTATGCTGGGAGAGGATTTTGTGGAATCCCAAACCCGTCTGGCACTCATCGATACTTTCACTGTCAAAATGTCTACCCTGCTGATCGATTCCGTAACCACCTCAGGCACTGACAGAATGCTGGTCGGTTCATTCTCCGATCAGTCTTTTGGAAAGATAACCACGGAAAGTTATCTTCAATTGGGGGTGCCCACTGCCTGTGAGGCCGATGATATTACCGAAGATGTTTATGATTCACTGTTCATTGTGCTGGTTCGGGATTCCTACAATTTTGGGGATACGGACCGGGAATTTACCCTCCATGTCCATCAATTAGCCGAAAATATTACTCTCAATGATCACGATGAACTGCTAAGCAGCGATTCCTTTGCCGCCATTCCAAAATCCCTGGGTTCAGTGACCTTCAGGCCTGGTGACATGAAAGACAGCCTGATGATTTTACTGGATGATACTTTTGGAAAAGAATTATTTACCTCAATGAAAAACAATGAAGAGCTGTTTGCTGACACTGATCAGTTCCTTGACTATTTTCCCGGGCTGGTCTTCATTGCCGACGAATCATCTTCGGGCGTCATTATCAGTTTTGAAGCCAGTACAGCCAAAATGGTACTTAAAACAGAACGGCCCGGCCTGGAGAACCAAACCATTGATTATTGGTTCAGTATTTATGAATCGGAAAAACAATTTAACCACATTACCCATGACTTTTCAGCCACAGATCTGGTGTCTTTGACAACCCAGTCAAAGGCTTTACCCGATGACAGTACCGGGCAGTTGATCTTTTCCCAGGGCGGAATCGGACTTGCTATAAAAATTGAATTCCCAACTCTGAACAATCTACTTTTACTGGAGCGTGGCATCATCAAAAAGGTCTTGTTATCCATGAAACCTCTGCCCGGAAGCTATGAACATTTCGAGCTGCCTTCCAGTTTGCTGATTTACGAATCCGGTCCGTCAAATTCTGTACTTGAAAAAAATGGCGAAGTGGCCTTCTCAGACCTCACCATTGATGACATTTACAACGATACCACCTGTTACACTTTTGACCTTTCAGCCTATTTTCAGTCCGATTTACAGGATTCTTTTATTGATCCTGAAAAAGAATTAATCATCCTGCCAGCAGGTATGGCTTCGAATTTCAGCAGGCTGATTGTCGATTCCCGTCAAAGTGTTCTGAATATTTATTATTTGAGCTATTGAGGCAGACCATGAAACACCGCAATATTCCAGTCTTCATTTTAATTTTTTGCAGCTTACTTTTTGCACAATCTGCCAACTCAGTATATACTTTGTTTGGTGTTGGCCAGATCATTGATGACAGTTATGGAATCAACCGGGTCCTGGGGGGTACCGGAATCGCTTTTCACTCCGGTACAACCCTGAATTTTAAAAATCCAGCCGCCTACCTGGGTACCAACCAGAATTCCTTTGCCCTGGAAATCGGTCTCTACGGACTCAATCAACATTCCGGAAACGGCTCAGTCAAGCAAAACATAGCTGATATGAATCTCAGTTATATTTCATTGTCCTCATATTTTGACTGGTGGTGGGCCTTTAATTTGGGTATGGTTCCTTTCAGCAATGTGGAATACAATATCAATACCCTAAGCCAGATGGAGGGCAGTCCCTCCACTTATGAAAAATCCTTTAACGGGACCGGCGGCCTTAACAGGATGTTTTTCGGAAATTCCTTTATCGTCAATAAACATCTGAATGCAGGATTTAACTTGTCCTATATCTTCGGCTCTGTTACACAAACAGAAAAGGCCTCTGAAAGCACCGATTTTTCAGATTACCAACTGGTTGATGAAATCAATGCCAAAGGTGTCTATTTCGACTATGGGTTGCAATATTCAATATATAAAAATACCCGTTGGCAATATACCCTCGGATTGACCTGCGGCGCCCGAAAAATTCTGAGTACATCCCATGATCTGCTTCTGACAGATGATGACAGTGTCATTGAATTAGAAAATGATCAGACAGGCCATCATGTTGAAATTCCCCAAAAATTGGGACTGGGTTGGGCCGTCATTCAAAAAGACCACTTCCGGCTGGGGTTGGACTATGAATTCAATCAGTGGTCCCATATCAGATTCAACAATCCCAAACTGGCCACTAGAAACAGTCATCGGTTTTCTTTTGGCTTAGAATACGGTCATCCTTCAAACCCAAACAGCGGCCTTTTGGATCGTTTACTTTACCGTGTGGGTGGTTTTTATAAAAATTCTTACCTGGTAATCGATAATACGCCGATTGATTCCTGGGGCGTCAATGTCGGCTTCGGAATCCCCCTGAATAAAATTAATCTGCTGAATATTTCATTGGAATACGGACAGGAAGGCACCCTGGCGAATAACCTGGTCAAGAACAATTATTATGGCATCTACACTAATTTCTCGCTTTTTGAATTTTTAGCACGATGATTATCAACCTTCCCGGGATATGGACTATATTCACTCCAAGCCGCAGTTATTTTATCCTGGGAAGGATTTTTCAATTCAAAAAAAACACTTCATACCACTTCCCAAAAAAAATCCACCTTTCAAGCAGGTGGATTTTTTATTAATCAATCAGTTTTGATTCCGGGTTCTCATTTCCCTTGAGTAATTTATATTGCCGAGGACAACTTTGCAGGACCTTGTGCAACCAATCCCGTGAATATCCCTGTTCATGGATATGGCCTGACTCGTCTTTCACATAGCCGTCATTGTATTTTACAATCAGGTATCTGCCCAGATCGCCCCATTTTTTGACCACATTTTCAGCATGCATCACAGAATAGTCCGTCAGATATTGCACCATCAGTTGCGGCTCGGACTTGTAGAGGGCCTCAGCAGTGTGGTCTACAACCGGTTGCAAGGCCATAAAATCCGATTCCAGTTTCTGCTGGACCGCTTTGATATCTTCTACCATATAATTGTATTTTATAGTGGCAAAATTGGAGACGAAATTGAAAGCCCACCAGGCCGATTCCCAGGAAAACTCATGAATGTTTCCGGTAGTATAGGATTCCGGTAATTCGTTGATACAGCAGTAAAAGGGCGCATAGCAGGAAGTGTAGGTTTCATCCAGGCCATACCACAGAACACCTCCGATCGGGTCTGGTAACCAGGACCGGGATTGGGTGACCATCGAAAAGCCGGTTTGCTGAGTTGAAACCGGACGCTCCCAAGCATATTTTTCACCATCTACTTCCCATTCAATGGGTCGCCAACGGTTCGGATTACCATAAGGACCGGCATCAATTCCCTGACGCATATCGAATTCAGTCTCTTCATAATGATCTCGCATCAATGCGATGACATCCTGAAGGGTAAGTTTCTTGTCCGGCCTGACGAAAAGCGGATAATCTTTTGCCCCCTCCACGCTGCGGTGGTAATCCGAAGAAAGATCGAGCGAAGGCGCTGCTCGTCGAAAAATTGACCAGACCCTGGCAGAAGCATAACGGCGATTGCTGGGCGTCGGCGGGCAATAGACATCGTTAAACCTGAATGGCCCATCAGTTTTTGGATCATAATATCCTTTTTTGATGGCAAATTCGATCACATTTTTTGAATAGAGACAATTTTTCGGGTCCTTTAACGGGAACTCACCAATAACCGCTTTATTGGCATGGGCGCAGATAGTGCCTTCGGGAACTTTCATGGCTACCCAAAGTGCGCCTATGCCTCCCTGGCCGGGACCAATCATCTCCAAAATCCACACTTCATTTTTGTCCGCTATCGAAAAGGATTCTCCTGTGGAGCGATATCCATATTCCTCAACCAGGTCTGTGATGACTTTTATGGCTTCCCGGGCAGTTTTTGCCCGTCTCAGGGCAATGTTCATCAATTCCCAGTAATGCAAAAGACCATCGGGATTTTCCAGTTCTTCCCTGCCGCTAAAAGTAGTTTCACCAATAGCCAACTGGTGTTCATTGATCAGGCCCACTTTGGCGTAGGTGTGAGGAACCCGGGGAATTTTTCCACGTACTTTGCCGCCCCAGGCCCGTAATTCCAGGGAATCTGTGGGTCCCCAGTCAGCCGCAGCCTCACGACTTAATTGCGGATGAAATTCACCGTCACAGGCATAGGTGATCATGACAGATCCGTCTGCCGAGGCACCTTTGGAAACTAAAATCGAAGTACAGGCAAAAGTCACATTGATAAAAGCCGACAATAAGCCAAAACTTTTCAAAATTTTTAACATTTCTCCCTCTCTTATTTTGAATCATAAAATCGTGAGCAATATAAAAAACTTTTGTTATTTTTTCCATAAAATGCTTAATATCCCCTAACTTTTTAAAAAAGGAGAATTTATGAGCACGTTAATACTTTATATTTCTCAGCATGGGGCTGCTGAAAAATCATCCGATATCCTTAAAACCAAATTAAAGGATACGCCTGTTGATGTGAAAAATCTTCGCAAGGATGTTTTCAATCCTGAAAATTATGAAAATATAATTCTGGGGTGTTCCATTCATGCCGGTCATGTGCAGGGAAAAATGAAAAAATTCGTCAAAAAAAATGAAAATTTGCTGGGCCGGAAAAAGGTGGGTCTCTTTATCACTTGCATGGAGGAAGGAGCAGAAAGTCAACAATATTTTACAAAAAATTTTGATGTAACTTTTCTGAACAAACTGAAAACCAAAGCATTGTTTGGCGGTGAATTTAATTTTGAACGGATGAATTTTCTGGAAAAAGCAATCATCAAAAAAATCTCCGGTTTTACGGAAACCGTCTCCCATATCGATGAGAATAAAATAGAAAATTTTGCCAGAGAATTTGAAGGGTAAATTCACATTAATTTATTTAGCAAATTTCAGAAGGCTTTAAAGTGACCAGTTTTTGTAAGGGTTTTCAGCCAGAAATGAATTAAAATACCGCTCATCCAGAGATACTTCTTCACCGATCCAGTCCGGTTTCTCAAATTTTTCTTCCGGGGTTACTAATTCGATTTCTGCCAGCAACAGGCCTTCATTTTCTCCCAAAAATTTATCAACTTCCCAGCGATGGTTTTTATGAAAAATTTCATACCGCTCTTTTTCGATGATATGTGGACACAGTGTCATCATTTTTTCTGCATCTTTCACAGAAATTTCATATTCAAATTCCAGTCGGGAGAGATTCACGACCTTGCTTTTAACCGTTAAATAGGCTTTTTTTTCATGAATACGGACACGAACAGTTTTTTCTGGATCATTGCAAAGATACCCCTGAAGGATTCGTTTGGCCCTGGCCAGATTTTCAAAATTACGGGATGTGACCAGAAATTTTCGCTCAATTTCGATGCCCATGACAGTCCTTTTTTTGATTAGGAATTTATTGGATAAAAAGTAAAAAGGCAATTTTAGTGGATAAAATTGCCTTTTACGGATGATGGGGATTAGTATGGTACGATTTTATATGAATTTAGCATAATCTCGAATAAAGGTCTTGTAATCTATCTCACGATTAGCCAATTTTTCCAAATCACATTTTCTCACCAGAACTTTCAGTTCCTCTGCATTTTCATCATTGATTTTGATAACAACCTGGCCCAGATCAAATTTTTCATTGATCTGGTAAAGTTTTACAAAAGCGTACATGACCCGAATATCAAAATTTTCTTTATCTGTATCAATCAAAATCGTGGGTACTTCCTGATTGATTTTTACCGCCGGAGTATTAGCAAATACAGAGGCTGCCAGCAAAAACAAGATAAAAGCCAAATATATCATTTTCTTCATTTTTTTTCTCCTTCTTTTTAAAAACCGGAATATAGACCAGCCCGAAGACTAAAAGGTTGTCTGAACCAGAAAATTTTTTATAAAAAAAAGCCCGGTAACAAAGACCGGGCAAATATTTTGCGGAGTTTTCATTGGCTTTATTGAGGAGTCTCTTGCGATGCACCGAAGCTGATTCCTAAGGTAACCCGATCACCTTTGACCTTCACTTTTTGAATGGTTATCGGATAAACCGGAACATCCCGCATACCGCCAGGCAGGGCTTTTGTTTGGGTGATTTTGATTCGATCAACCACATCCATACCCTCGATGACTTCCCCAAAAACACAGTATCCCCAACGGACTCCCTGGGACTCACTATAATCCAGACGGTCGTTGTCTACAACATTGATATAAAACTGGGCTGTGGCAGAGTGAGGGTCATTGGTCCTTGCCATCGCGATAGTGCCTCTTTTATTGCTGAGGCCGTTATTCGCTTCATTTTTGATCGGAGCATGGGTTGGTTTTTCTGTCATGTCGGCTGTATGGCCGCCCCCCTGAATCATGAACCCATCAATCACCCGATGAAAAATTGTCCCTTCATAAAAGCCTTCATTACAGTAGGTCAAAAAATTTTCTACGGTCACAGGCGCCTTTTCACGATTCAGTTGAATGACTATTTTATTTTCAATTTCTCGTTCACAATGAAACATCGTCAAGGTGAAAATGGCGAACAGGCTTAATATTAAAACTTTTCTCATTATTTCCTCCATTTCATTCGATCACACTGTTTTGATTGACAAAGGCTTCTTCGCCTAAGGTCATATTGGCGGTCAAAATACAATTTCGCTCAATGGTCACAAATCGTGACAGTTTCACCTCAGGGCCGATATAAACACCCTTGCCGATGTAGATATCCAAAACCGTGTGTTCTTCAGCCATTTCCAGCAATTGTTCCACCACCTCATCGGCAATAAAGAAATCATCTTTGTCTTCAAAGGTGATCAGGTCCTTTAATTTTTCATAGATAGCGGCCCTGTATATATTGTTCATATCATAAAGCACACTTTTGGTATTAAATCCCATAACCGCTTCATTGACCAGGGCGGGATGGGCATTCACAGCAATGCCTTCATCGTTGAATTTTTTGATTAAATCCGTAATATAGATTTCGCCCTGGGCATTGTCTGTGCCAATATCACGAATATGTTTATTGATCGGATCGAACTGGCAGGCATAGACACCGGAATTATACTCTTTAATGGCCAGCAATTCTTCCTTAGTATAGCGATATCTCCGTCCATTGAATTCCAGAAGGTAATCTCCGGTAATAGCCAAAAGGTCTTTATATTCCTTGATTTCAATCACTTTATCGTAATCATTATCAGAAGGCCTACCCTCAATATCCGTTGCCGGGACGCGAACAATTCTTCCATAATGATTTTCCATCGGGTCACCATCATAGATTCCGGTTAGGATCATCATACCGCACCCGGAACGATCAAAGGCTTTTTGAAAATCCGTTACCACCGCTTCTGTCAACAGTCCCATATCGCCCGGGAAAATATAAATATCGCCCACATTTTTTGCAGAATCGATTAAATCCAGGGCCACGCGTGCTGCATGCCCTGTTCCCAATTGTTCTGCCTGATAAGCAAACAAACCGCTGGGTGCACCTCCAATGGCATCGGCCACTTCCATGGCCTTTATGCCAACCACAGCAATATAATTGTTCGATCTCAAGCCTTTAGTTGCGGCTTTGATCACACGGACCGAGGTGGGAACACCCCATATTTCATGAAGCATTTTGGATATATTGGATTTGATTCGCTTTCCATGGCCGGCAGCAAGCACAATGGCAATTGGTGAATGGTCATAGTTGAGCTGCCCTTGTAAGTCCTGCAGAAATTCTTCTACCGATGGGGACATGATTATTTCTCCTTATTTGATCAGTTTTAAGCTTAAATCTAAAAACAGGTAAACAGCCGGCGCCGTCATGAAAATAGCATCAAATCGGTCTAATACTCCGCCATGGCCCAACAAAAGGGTGCCGGAGTCCTTGACTCCTGAATCCCGTTTCATCATGGATTCTGCCAGATCACCCAATTGCGGAAATATTCCGAGGATGAGAGACAAAACCATCGTGTGGTAAAGTGTAAAAAATTCCGGCAACATATGGCAAAAATAAAAAATAAAAACAGTAATTGTGGCACCGATAATTCCTGCAATACTTCCCTCTCTGGATTTATTCGGGGATATTTTGGGCGATAACTTGTGTCGGCCGAACAAGGACCCGAAGGCAAAGGCAAAGGTATCATTGATCCAGACAGCAACAAAAAGCACCATGACCATTTTCCAGGAACCTCCATCTTTCATAATGGAATAATTCCATAACTGACGAATCATGACCAGTGTGGAAATCAAAACAGGAATGTAAAGATATCCGGCTACGGTTATGGAGAATTTTTCCGTGGAGCGAATAATATCGCCCCGCAGATTTAATATCAGGAAAAGCATGGTAGGAACCAGCACGGCGTGATAGAAATATTCCGGTGCAAAATAGGTAATTAAGAGCCATATAAATCCAAAAATAATGGCATGCACATAGTAACTCTCAAGCCCTTTATGAGCACGAAACATTTTATAAAATTCATATTGGCTAATGGCTGAAACAATTGCCATAAAAGCTAAAAAGGAAAATCCCCCAATATAAATCACATACAAAATGGCCGGTATTCCAATTATTCCAATTAAAATTCGTGTCAGCAGACTTTTCTTCATTTTCCCCTCTTTGTGATTACTTATTCACCCCACTGTATAACAGTCACTTTTACTTTACCGACACCCTCGGCAACAAGGCCGATTTTTTTTGCAGCGCCATAGGACAGGTCAAGGTCCCGGCCTTCAATATAGGGCCCCCGGTCATTCACTTTGACAATCACGGATTTTCCTGTTTTCAAGTAAGTTACATTTAAAATCGTACCCAACGGAAGTTCTTTATGAGCCGCAGTCTTTTCGTACATATTGAAAATCTCACCACTGGCCGTTTTCCTGCCATGAAAATCATCACCATAATAGGATGAAGTGAGAACTGCGGATTTACTTTTTTGAATAGTCATCAGGGGAACATTAGATTGGTCAACTTCATCAAGGGCAATCCTTCTGGAGGGTGATGAAACCGGCAGGGTTGTCTTTTTTTCAGACCGGACTGCACCACCAGTGTGATACCTGGGCGATGAAGCACAATTGAAAATAAAAATGAAAAGGGCCGTGATTATCAGCAATTTGTTCATATCAGGGCTTTTCCAATTAATTCCTTGATGGTGTTCAGGTTTTGCGATTCCAGGTATTGCTGCAGGAATTGGTGAATTTTTACCACAGCTAAAGGATCGAAAAAATGGACAGTGCCCAATTGCACTGCCGATGCACCGGCCAGTAAAAATTCAATAACATCATCCCCATTTGTAATTCCCCCGATGCCAACAATTGGAATATCAATGGCTTTTCTGGCTTTGATGATATTGGCCAGAGCGACGGGTTTAACTGCTGGGCCAGACAATCCGCCAATGACTGTATTTATTTTTGGTTTGCGCGTATAGATATCAATAGCTGCTCCATACAGCGTATTGATCATGGAGACAGCATCACATTTTGCCTCCTGTACTTTGACCGCCATTTTTGCAATATCAGTCACATTGGGGGATAATTTGATCATCAGAAATTTATCTGTCAGGTCCCGCATCGGGGCAATCAGTTTGAACATGAAATCCGGATCGGTGCCAAACTGGATTCCCCCTTTTTTGACGTTGGGGCAGGAAACATTTATCTCAAATCCCCTGACCCAGTTTACCCGGTCCAGCCGTTTGAGAATGGTATAAAATTCGTCATCTTCCTGACCGGCGATGTTGACGATCAGTTGACCTTCAAAATTGTGGAAATATTCTTCTTTTTCCTCCAGAAAGCGATCCAAACCGATATTCGCCAGGCCAATGGAATTGATCATGCCACCGGGTGTCTCGACTATTCGTGGCGGCGGGTTGCCAACTCTGGGATTGAGGCTGAGGGATTTTGAAACGATGCCCCCGTATAGGTTGGTGTCGACAAAATCAGTGACTTCATCACCATACCCAAAGGTGCCCGAAGCTGTCATGAGGGGGTTCTTTAACAGCAATTTTTCTGAAAGTTCGACGCTCAAATCAACCAAAATTTATTTCTTCTCCTTTAAAAATCGGCCCATCTTTGCAGACCAGTGATATTTTATCATTCCCATTTTCATCATAGGTTTTTAGGGCACAACCCTGGCATAATCCCATGCCGCAAGCCATAATGGTCTCCATGGAAATTTGTACCGGAATATTGTGCTTTTCACCGAAATATTTGAGGGCCTCACACATTTTTTCCGGGCCACAGGCATAGATAACAACGGGGGTTTCAATCGCAGCTATCTCCTTTTCCAGGCATTGGACAACATTGCCGTGAAAGCCAACAGATCCGTCATCGGTTGATATTATTCTTCTGACTGGATCATGAACTTCCGGAAAATATTCTCTGCCATTACGGCCGCCACAGAAAAACAAAAAATTCTTTTCCTTTAATACTTCACTCATAAAAACCATAGGGGCAAGGCCAACACCACCTCCAACTAAAATATGCGTTTTTGTATCATCGGATATGACGAAAAAATTGCCAAGGGGACCCAATATTTGCACAGTTTCGCCGGGCTTCCAGGAGGCCATGATTTCTGTCTGGGACCCAATTACTTTGTAAATCAGTTCCAGGGCATCATGCTCAACTTTTGCTATGCTAAAAGGACGAGGAAAAATTTTCAACGAATGATCGAAATAGACTTCGATAAACTGTCCCGGCAGCGCTTCATTAGCGATTTCCGGACAATCGAAAACGAGTTTCCAATATTGATCAGCTAACTGCTCATTTTTTAATATTTTTGACTGGCATAGTTTTTTCATTTTCTTCTGAGTTCCCTTTATTTTGTACAGCATCATTCCCGGCTTCCTTGACCTTTTCAATCTGAATACTATCAGGAATGTTTTCAATGGCTTTTTGCTGATTGGTGGAATCCGGCAACTCGGCAGGCGTACCGATAGCAGAAATAGTGTCTGAGGGCACTGTTGCCGGCAGAACTTCATCTTTAGCCGGTTTTTCTTCCGGTGGTTTTTGAAGCGAAGTAGCCAGAGCATTGAGGATTTGCAATTTTTCTTTGGCCAGTACCGCAGCTTCTTCATTGGGAAACGAATCAGCCACCACCTGGTACCAGCGGATGCTGTTCTGCAGATCATATTTTTCATTTTCCATCAGCCAGGCAATATTGGCGACACTTTTCCCCTGATACGGATTTTCATATTCAGCCAATTGCTTAAAAAGGATAATGGCGCTGTCAGGTTTGTCCGGAATATAGCTCTCAGCTTTTTGAAAGGTCAATTTTTCAGTCTCATTGGTTTCTGGCAGCTGAACCTTTCCGGTTTCAAGGAAGGATAAATAGGGTGAGTCGGGATTCTTCTCCTGTAGGGTTTCTTTGTAAAAATTGGCGAGATTGATATCCTTTTCCAGATCACTGATATAATACAGCGCATAGAGCGATTGTTCCACAAAAGGATTGAAATATTGCGATGCAGCAATTTCCCGCAAGTAGTATTTTGCACTGTCCTGAAAATTAAAATCAAAGTAATATAATTCAGCCATCTCGTAGAGAGCGTTATAGTATTGTTCAAAGGTCTTCAGGGTATCAATCTGGACGGGTTTTGTTACTTTTTCCGCCTGGTCTGCTTCCAGTTCCTGTTTTATCTCCTCCTGGGTTTTCAGTGTGGTATCCAGGGCTACTGTGTCAATTTCAATTTCTTGGGGTGAGTTTAAATTGGTCAAAATCTCTCTTACAACCGGTTTTGTTATCAATAAAGAGGCGTTTATCTTTTCAAATCGTTTTAATTGCTGCACTCTCTGTTCAGCATCAAAAACATACTCGCAGTTTTTATTTTCGCCTTTCACCAGACCAAAATTTTTTGCAGCGGCGTCATAACGATGAAAATCCATCAGAAACATCATGCCTATGTGGTAATAGGCTGAAGCTGACGCAATGCTTTTGGCATAGGTTTTATTGTCTACGATGGATTTAAACCGGGACATAGCCGATGCGGTGTCTCCCTGATCTTTGAAAATCAAAGCCAGTTCCAGTTCCAGCTGGTCCCAAAAATCCTTATTTTTTTCATCATTGAGTTTTTTATAAATGGTTTTTTCCGCTTTTTTATATTCCCCTGCCTGGCGATAGGTTTTCAGCAGCAGTAGCTGACGTTTTTGCTTCAACTCATCGGAAATGTTGAACTGGCCCACTTTTTCAATATTATCAATGGCTTTGTCCATGTCTCCCAGTTTGAGATAAAGTTCAGCGATATGATATTGAGCCAGTCCGTGTTTTTCGGATCCGCCCCGGACCTTTGTGGTTTTATCATAATAATAGATAGCAGAGTCACTTTTATTCAGCTCCTCAAAAACTTCACCGATGGAGTAGAACATTTCGGATTTAAGTTCATTGTCCTTGACCTCCGGGGCCATCTGTTTCCAATGGTGAATTGCCATCTCCGGATTGCCCATTTTCCAAAAAACACGGCCATACCACATGTCCATTTCCGTTTTTAATTCGCTGTCAGGGTATAAGTTGAAAAAAGTTTCAATTTCTTTTTTCGCTTTTCGGTAATTTTCTTTGTAATAATTACTTACAGCGATGATAAACTGGGCGTCATCGATATATTTGCTATCCGGATATTTCGCTAATATTCTTTCGGATTTTTCAATGGCAATGTCAAAATTTTTCTTGGTATAGGTGGCATTGGTTTTGGTCAGGCTTTCCCGGTAATCTTTAATACCCATTTCATAGTATAGCCGAGCATTGTAAAAAGTATTGTAATAGGCACAGGACATGACCGTTGTGATTGTTAAGAGCAAAAGGATTTTTTCAATTCTTCTCAAAATTATTTCCCCGAATTATTGCTTTAAATTTAAACTAATTTCTTCTAATAATTTAGGTAAAATTTCACCACTTTTCCCCTGCAGGTGTAAATGGGTAAAATTAGTCAATCCGGTTTTGGAGGGATTGATTTCAATGACATAAGCCCCGTTTTGCAGGGCAATGATAGGCAGGTCTGCAGCAGGCCGCACATATGCCGAAGTACCGATGGTAAAAAAAAGGTCTGCTTCTTCCGCTGTCTGAAAGGCCTTTTCTAGTGCTTTCCGAGGCAATTGTTCACCAAACCAGACAACATCAGGACGAATCAATCCGCCACAATTACATTTTGGAATATGATTTTCAGTGTGTTCGTATATTGACTCAAATTCATCCAGTTCATAGTATTTTTTACAATCAATACAGTAATTTCTCATGATATTTCCATGGAGTTCTATGACCTTTTCACTGCCGGCTTTTTGGTGTAAACCGTCAATGTTCTGGGTAATTATATGAAAAGAGGGAAATAAATGTTCCAATTCTCTCAGGGCAAAATGTCCGGCATTAGGCAGAGTATGTTCAATGATTTCCCGTCTTTTTTGATACCATTCCGATACAATTTGGGTGTTTTTGTAAAATGCATCAAAATTGGCCATTTCTTCAGGAGAAATTTTGGTCCATAGCCCGTCCTTATCACGAAAAGTGGGAATTCCGGACTCAGCCGAAATTCCCGCTCCTGTTAAAATTGCTACTTTTCTTGAACTATAGATTCTTTCTTTGGCTATGCTGGTCAATAATTCCTTCAAATTACTCCTCAAACCAATAGATTAAACCATCATCAAAGGGATTGTCCAGGGTTCCGTGTGCCGGCAATATTCTGAGAGTAAACCCATTTTTACCACTTTGCCAGGTGTCAATTTTGGTACTGAAAAGGTAGCGTTCATTATCCAGTTTTTCAACCATTTCCAATGATAAGAGTTCACCATCATCGATATAGTCCTTTTCATTCAGTTTTCCATAATAGACCTGAACATTGATATCTTCCGGTTTGATTTTCCCAAGGTAAATCTCTGTTTTTATCTCGAATTCACTGGATACATTTAAATTTTGTTCACCACTGGTATCCACCTTAAGGAAACGAATATTATTCCATTCTGCCCGCATGTGATTTTTCCAGGATGCCAGTTCCCTGGCGCCGGAAAATTGATTGGCAAACATTTTTTCTGTTCTAATCTGGGCCGGCAGATACATTTGCTCCATATAATCCTGTAACATTCTGTTGGTATTAAAGATCGGGCATATTGTAATCATGTTGTCTTTCATCATTTTGATCCATTTTCTCGGCATTCTTTCATCACCACGATCATAAAACATCGGCACAATCTGCTCTTCCAGCATGGCATATAGTTCATTGGCTTCCAGGTCATCCCAATATTCGACATCTTCATGCTCCTGTCGGTTGCCAATTCCCCAGCCAATTTCCGGTGAATAGATTTCATCCCACCAGCCATCGAGGGTGCTACAGTTAATACAACCGTTTGCTGAGGCTTTCATGCCACTGGTTCCACAGGCTTCTAGGCCACGGCGAGGATTATTGAGCCAGATATCACAACCCTGTACCAGATATCTTGCGATTGTCATATTGTAGTTTTCTAGGAAAACGACATTCTGATTAAAAGGCTCCTCCTTCATCAGTTCAAGAATTCGGCTGATATATTTTTTACCTTCATTGTCTTGCGGATGGGCTTTTCCTGCAATGATAATCTGGACCGGCCTGGTTGGGTTGTCCAGGATTTTCGCCAGCCGCTGCGGGTCCCTGAATATTAGTGTGGCCCGTTTATAAGTGGCAAACCGTCGGGCAAAACCGATGGTCAGGGCATCGGATTTAAGTACACTCTTTGCTTTTTGCACAACGTGAGTAGGATGGCCTATTTCACGATGGTAGGCTTCCATTTTTTTTCTGGCAAAGCCAACAAGGCGGGCCCGTCTCATTTCATGGATGCGCCACAATTCACCATCCGGAATATCATCTACTTTTTTCCAAACACTTCTGTCTGCCGGCTCTTCTCTCCATTTTGGCCCGAGATATCGGTTGAACAACTCAGCCATTTCCATTGATATCCAGGAAGCCGTGTGAATTCCGTTGGTTACCGCTCCGATCGGTACTTCTTTTGTTAAAATGTTGGGCCATAAATTATGCCACATTTTTTTGGCGACTTCGCCATGTAACTGGCTGACACCATTGACCAGGGTTGAGAGCCGAATAGCCAATACGGCCATTGAAATCTGTTCTTTATCATCGAATTTGTTGATACGTCCCAGTCCCAAAAGTTCCTGGTTCGATATTCCAACCTCTTTAGAAAAATCATTGAAATATTTGACCATCAATTCGGGGTTAAATTTATCAATTCCGGCCTTGACCGGTGTATGGGTTGTAAATAGTGATGAACTTTTGACAGCCTCCAAGGCTTCGTAAAAGTTAAGATCATTATCCTGCATGAGGCAGCGGATTCTTTCCAAACCGGAAAAGGCAGAGTGTCCCTCATTCATGTGACAGACAGTAATGGGTTCACCCATGGCTTTCAAAGCCTTGATGCCTCCCATTCCCAAGACTATTTCCTGTCGAATGCGCCAATCTGTGTCACCACCATACAACTCAGCCGTCAAGGGTCTGTCTTCAACTTTGTTTTCTTCAATATTGGTATCAAGCAGGAAAAGCGGTGTACGTCCGATCTGGGCTTTCCAGATTTTCACAAATAACTTTCTGCCCGGAAGGTCAACATTCACGCGAAGTTCATCCCCTTTTTTGTCCAGGACCACTTCCATAGGCAGATTGTAAAAATCATTGACAGGATATTCTTCTTCCTGCCAGCCATTAATATTCAAATGTTGTTTGAAATAACCATTCTGATAGGCCAATCCCACCCCAACCAAAGGGATACCCAGTTCAGAACTTGATTTCAGATGATCCCCCGAAAGGATTCCCAGGCCCCCGGAATAGATTGCTAAAGCTTCACTAATACCATACTCCATGGAAAAATAAGCAACTTTGAGATCAGGATGAAATTCCTTGCATTCCTGGTACCATGTTTTTGCTTCCATATATCTTTTGAAATCATCATAAACTCTGTTAAGCAGATATATATAACTATCATCTTTTGCTTTTTCATCCAGTACCTGTTGAGGCAATTTACTCAAAATTTTGACAGGATTGTGCTCACAGGATTCCCAGAGGTCCATATCCAGTCTTGTAAACAAGTCCCGCATTTCAGCAGACCAGGAAAACCTGAGGTTATAGGCAATTTCCTTCAAGGGCCTTAACGGCTTCGGTAATACCGGCGATACAGTAAAAGATTTAATTGGCTTTTTCATGTTGATTCCCTTTCTTTGAAAAAATCTTCAATAAACACTTTGATAAAAATACAGTTAATATAAAATCAATTCAAGTGATGATTCTCTGAAAATATGGAACTTCCTGCCCTTTTCACAATTTCAATAATCGTTATAACCGAAAAATTTATTGGAATCGGTATAATAATCCAAAAACTTATCTGACTTTATTGGAAATACATGAAATGGATGAATATTAAAAGTTAATAATCAGTGTGACTGCGTTTCCTAGGATAATCTATAAAACTGCTTTCCATCAGGTAAGATCAGATTCAGTAATAAATCTGACTGGGGTTAGCCAGACGATATTCTCCAAAACCGCTTTCATCGACAAAATAAAAAACCTTCCCTTTATCATTGTAGTACCAAATTTCATAGGGCCGTGAGTTTACCTCAAAGGGATGGCGTTCGATATTGTCCGGAGCACCGAAAAGAATATAGACCATCCCCATATCTGAGCGCCAACCGGTCCGGTATCCCTTGAAAGTCAGTTCTGCAAATCTTACCCGACTATAATATTCATTTAACAATTCGTTTTTCACGGTACCCGGTGTCGGGTCCTTGGTTTTCCAAAATTCAACAAAAAGGTCTTTTTGCTCTTCTCCTTTGGCTTTGCGCAATTTTTTCATGGTTTTGCTGTCCGTAATATAGACCAACTGCTCAATGGCCTCAGGTAAATTTCGAATGTACAGGTTCATTCCCGACCAACGGATCTGAAACTTTTTGGAACGTTCCACTTCTTTTTCATCAATCCTTATTTTTACACTGACGTTATATTCTTTGTACTGAAGATTGCGGGCGTCAAAAAGAAATTTCAAATCAGTAATGCCTTTTGAGAAAAATTTATCGTAGGACTGATTGAAAATTGCAGTTCCTTCTTCATCGGTAATCTGGTAATTGACCCTTCCGACACCACCGTCGGATAACAATTGATAAGTGAGCAAAAAGAGTTTTTTGTCATTTTGGGTTGAATCGGCAAAAATATTATACTCACTATTCGATGTGTCCTTTTTTTCCTCTTCCTGTTCAACAATTTTTAATTCGCTGATAATCATGGATTCTTTGTAATAATCCTGAAAGTCATAGGTTTTGGTCAGGTATTTTTTATTTTTCGAATTCAGATCAATTATACCGAATTTAATTTTTATCTTATTGGGTATCAGATTAAAAGAGATATCGGTATTGACAAATTTTTTCATTGAATTGGTTTGTTCATAATTATCAAGGGTGATTGTGTCGTTCCAGGTTTTTGAAAAACAATGTTCTTCCTTTTCATTTAATACCAAAACCGTTGCTTCATATTCAGCGCGAAACAAATCTCCCTCTTTGATAAACTGAATTTCATTATAAGGAACATCTAGGGTGATTTTCACATTGACGGAATCTCTGGATATCATTGGATATGAAAGAATTTTGTACCTGAAAAAAGGCCCGGTTTCATGCTCTTCTTCCTCCCCTGGATCAAAGGCCCCCCAAAGAGCTGCCGTCAATAAAAACAGTATCATCAGCATAATTAAAATCAATTTATTCAATGACATATTTCCTCCAATTGTATTTTGTCAGTCCCCGATCTGTACCAAACCACACCCAATCACCATCAATTATAACTTTCATCACTTCCTCTCCGGCCAATCCGTCGGATATATGATATTCTTCCCAAAACTGAGTTGTAATGTTCAAAAGTTTTGCCCCTTCGTCTGTTCCCATCCAGAGCCAATCTCCTTTGATATCGAAATCATAGATAAAGGCATCGCCATAAAAGTGAGGCAAATCTGTCCATTTCCCGGTTTCAAGATTGAACATCATCAAAAAATTGCTGCCGAAAAATACCGTCCGGCTACCATTCGAATTGATAGAATAACAAACCGAAGCGACCACCTGGTCTGTTTCTGTCTCATGCCCAAATTGATCAAAATGTTTCAGAGAATGATCGTTGATTTTCAAAGCGTAAATACCATTATCCGTTCCCACCCAGAATTGCTCATCATCATGAGTGATTTTGTATATTTTCACCAGGTTTTCAGTTTTACTCAATCTAATTTTTTCAATACGCCAATTGGACAGGTCTAAAATATTGAGGCCGTAATCCGTACCAACCAAAATAAAATTTTCATCCATGCAAACGGTGTTGATCCCATCACTGAAGAGTTGGTCATGAACACTGAAGCGACGCCACCGGTTTTCAGCCACTTCATAGACGGAAAGTCCTTCATTGGTGCCGGCCACCAGCAGATTGTTGCCAAAGTCTATTTCGGATACCGAGCCGGAACCCAGCTCATAGATCAATTCATCCTCAAAATAATCCCAGTTGCCGTCATTAAAATTGTATCGGCTGAGGCCTGACCGGTCAATAACTGTATTTTTTATATCATCATTACTGCCCAGCCAGAGAAATTCATCAGTGAGAAGGAAGGTATTAACAAAATTTTTCAGCGGCCCGGTTGGGTAGATATCAAACCGACGCATTCTTTCATCACCAACCAGATAGCCCAGGCCCAGCACGCCACCATATAATTTCCCCATAGAATCGATATATTTCAGGTTCCAGGGAAATTCCCGCAAATCATTATCCTGAACCAGACCATCATTTTTGACCCAATAGCCTGGACCGGTTGTATAAATTCCCTCCGTTTCCATGGTCCCGGGAATCGCGGATATACTCCACGCCGCATCGGCAGGATGCTGGTTTATTAACTCTATCAGATTTCCTGAAAAAGAATTGATTCTCATTATTGACCCATCACTCATCTCTGCAAAAATATCATCAGTATTACCGCCAAGTTTGACAATGTCGGATTGATGATGGTTAAATACGATTGGATTTTCCCACCAATCGCCTGAAGGGGACAAATAACTGATACCTTTTCTGTGTCCGGCCCAGATGTACCCAGTGCTGTTATCGTAATAAACAGACAGAATAAAATCATCAGCCAAACCATCACTGACAGTGTAGGCCGGCTCTTCGTACTGGTCAAACCGGTGAAAGGGTATAACACCACCATTGGTCCCAAAATAAACATAATCCCGGCCCTCACAAAGAGAGGTGACATAATTACAGTTCTTTATTGTCAGCCAGTCTCCAAGATCATAATCACGGACTTTATCGGCACCCATCAGCATCGGGGTTATAAAAAATATAAACCAGTATAGGTTAGAATTTAGCTTCATCAATACTCCATTTTAGCAAACATTTTTCCCGGAAATTGTCGTACAAGACCTTTGATTTCGAGCGTCAGGAGTGTGGAAAGGACTTCAGAAATGTTCATGTCACCTTTTTCTGCAATATCGTCGACATGCACACTGCCATTAAGAATATCCAGTATTTTTCTTTCAACCTGTGAAATATCCAAAGGTAATTCAACCTGCTTTTCCCGCCTGTAATACCTGCGGCGCACATCAATTTCTTCAAGGATTGAATCGATATCGGTGACCATCTTGGCTCCCTTTTGGATTAAATGGTTGGTTCCTTCACTCTTTTTATCAAAAATCCTGCCGGGTACAGCAAAAACTTCACGGTTTTGGTCCAAAGCGTTGTAGGCTGTCAAAACAGCCCCACTCTTTCTACCGGCTTCGACGACAATAGTTCCCAGACTGAGACCCGAAATAATTCTGTTTCGTCTTGGAAAATTGGGTGCATTGGGTGGTGTACCAAAGGGAAATTCACTGCAGCAACAGCCTTGTTGTATGATCTGGTTTCTCAGATTGCGGTTTTCTGCCGGATAAACAATATCAATACCGTTTCCCAGGACAGCAATGGTTCTGCCGCCGTATTTCAGTGCCGCTCGATGGGCTTCGGTGTCTACACCACGCGCCATGCCGCTGATAATAGCAATATTATTCTCACAGAGTTCCCGGACAATTTTTTCGGTGACATTTTTTCCGTAGGCCGAGGGCTGGCGCGTTCCGACAACCGATATGGCATCATAGTCTTCGGGTACTAAATCCCCGTTGAGATAAAGTACAATAGGCGGGTCGTATATTTTTTTCAGCAATTCCGGATAATCGTCATCAAAAATGGTCAGAATTTTAAAATGGCTTTTGGACAAGACCGCCAGAATATCGTCGATTATTTTGGGGTCGTAACCGGTTTCCAGGTCCTTTTTTTGTTGTGCATCAATCCGTTTTTGATGATATAATTCCGTTGGAATAGTCTCAAAAATTTCATTAATGTCCGAAAATTGTGCCGATAATTTTAAAATTTTCCGACACCCCATGCCCTTGATGGAGACCAGTTTTAAGGCTGTTTCTACATGTCCCATCGATGAGTTCCGTTACCGTTATCCGCCAGCATTTGTACGAGCATATCGACTAATTCCCTCAAGCCTTCGCCGGTAACCGCTGAAATTGAGTGAATAATGGTATTTTCCAGCGCAAAGTCCGGCATTTCCAGCACCAGATCTTTTTTGGTAATCAGAATGATTTTAGGACGATTCCGAAAATCTTCCAGGTGCTGGTAGAGTTCGTTTTCCAACATATGATAGGTTTTCAGCGGTTCCTCATCAATGGCTTCGATCAGAAAAACCAAAATTTTGGTCCTTTCCAGGTGCCTCAGAAAGCGAAAGCCAAGTCCTTTACCCAGATGGGCCCCTTCGATCAGACCGGGAATATCAGCCATGACAAAGCTTCGGTAATTCCCAAATTTGACAATTCCAAGATTGGGTACAATAGTGGTAAAAGGATAGTCTGCAATTTTAGGCTTTACAGAACTCAATTTCGAAATCAAAGTCGATTTTCCGGCATTAGGCATGCCTACCAGACCAACGTCGCTAAAAAGTTTTAATTCCATAACCAGATGGAGTTCTTCTCCGGGTTGTCCGGGTTTTGCAAACCTGGGTGTCTGATTGGTGGGGGTCGCAAACCGGGCATTGCCAAAGCCTCCATTTCCGCCTTTTGCCACGATAATGGTTTCACCATCTGCAACGATATCAGCCACTATGGCACCTGTTTCTTCATTTTTTATGACTGTGCCCACAGGAACTTTGATTTCCACCGATTGACCTTCACGTCCCTTTTTGTTGGCCCCCTGTCCAGGCTCACCGTTTTCAGCTTTATAACTCTTGCGATACTTTATATCCTGAAGGGTGTTCAGATTGGCATCCCCGATAATAATTACATCACCGCCATTGCCACCGTCACCGCCGGCAGGGCCTCCTTTGGGAACAAATTTTTCCCGGCGAAAAGAAATGGAGCCATCACCACCGTTACCGGCCTTTACATAGACTTTTGTATAATCAACGAACAATTTATCACCTATTTTTATTTTAATTTTTCATTTAAACCAAGGTGTTCCAGTTTGGCGTAGATTGATTTTCGGTCGGTTCCGAACAAATTGGATACCTTTGATATATTATTATTATTTATAATCATTAATTCTTCAAGGACTTTAGCTTCAATAATTTCATTGACCTCCCGAATTTTATTTCTGACAGGTGGATCACTGTTGAGAATTTCTTTTATAATATTATCATAATCAATCCCTTTTGTAATCTGCCTGGGAAATTGCAGGTGCTCAACTTTTATTTCATCATCAGCCAGTACCATTGCCCTTCTGATTGTATTTCTCAATTGACGGACATTGCCCGGCCAGTTAAACTGTCTCAGGGCCTTCATGGCTTCATGTGTAATACCCTGGATTTTTGAATTAAGTTCTTCACCGTATTGCTCAATAAAACTATTAACAATAACCGGAAAGTCTTCCAGACGCTGCCGCAGTGGCGGAATGTAAATCACAAATTCTGATATTCGATAAAACAGATCTTCCCTGAAAGTCCCCTCGAACACTTTTTGGGCCAGATCATCGTTGGTTGCACAGAAAAGTCGAGTATCAACTTTAATGGCCTCGTTGGAACCCACCGGCGTGATGGTCTTCTGTTCCACAGCCCGCAAGATGGTCCGTTGTTGCTGCAGGGGCAGATTGCCAATTTCATCTAAAAAAAGTGTACCGCCATGGGCTGCCTGAAACTTCCCCATGGTACTTTTGACAGCACCGGTGAAAGCCCCCTTTTCATACCCGAAAAGTTCTGATTCAATCAGGTTTTCCGGTATGGCGCCGCAATCCACGGTGACAAAGGGTTTATCATGTCTTTCGCTTATGGAATGGATATAATTGGCCACCACTTCTTTTCCCGATCCGGTTTCACCATGGATCATAATCGAGATATTGGTTTTGGCCATCGGTTCCAGTTGCTTCAGCATTTTTGTTATTGCGGGGCTTTTTCCGAAAATTTCATCGCTCCTGCCACACTGCCCAATGGATCTTTTAAGTTTTTTGAGTTCCTTTTTGACTTTTGAATTGGAGATGGCCCGGTTTATGGAAAGGAGCAGCACTTCGTTGTTAAAGGGTTTTTCAATAAAATCGTAGGCGCCGGCTTTAACAGCTTTTACAGCGCTAGAGACATCACCGAAGGCTGTGATAACGATAATAATGAGACCGTTTTCAATTTCTCTTTTGAGGGATTCCATCACTCCCCAGCCGTCAATTTCCGGTAGTTTTAAGTCCAAAACCAGGCAACTGGGATCGAAGGTCCTGACCTTTTCCAAGGCCTGTCTGCCATTGGCAGCTGAATCGGTTTCAAAATCAAATAATCTTAACAATTCTTCGATATTACTGCGGGTATCATGATTATCATCAACAATTAATACCTTTTCATGATTATTGCTCAACATTGTTTTGTCACCCCCGGTAAATAAACAGTTGTCGTCGTTCCAACACCTGGTTTGCTTGCAACCTCAATTCGCCCCTGATGCCTCTCAATAATATTTTTGACTATAGGGAGCCCAAGACCAAAACCAGTGGTTTTGGATGTGAAAAAGGGTTCAAATATTTTTGATAAGGTGTTTTCATCCATACCAACTCCATTGTCCGAAATCGTCATCAGCAAATCATTGTTGAAAATACTAAATTTTATATTTAACTGTCCCTTTTCCATCATGGCATCAACAGAATTGCTGACTATATTTTTCAACGCCTGTAAAATACGAAATCTGTCTACTTTTATTTCATAGTCCGTGGCCTGGTTTTCACTGCTGCATTCCAGGGATTTTTCTGAACCAATGATTTCTGTATATTCCAGCAACTCTCCAAAAAGCGATTTGACATCCGTTGCCGCCAGACGAAAATCTGCATCGTGGGTAAACTCATAGAGTTCATTGATAATTCGATGGCAGGTATCTACATTTCTGTTAATTTTTTCCATATGTTTCAGAGTACTTTCGACATCGGGTTTCAGAGTCTGAATGGTCTGAACCAGTTGTGCGGAACTTTTTATGGAAGATAAAGGGTTTTTGATTTCATGGGCCAGTTGCAGGGCCAGTTTTTTCAAATTCTCACGCTTGATTCGCTCAGATTCTTTTAATTCTTTTTCCGCTTTTTCTCTCTGCTTGATTTCTCGTAGTAACTCGCTGTTGATAAATCTCAGTTCTTTGGTACGCTCCTCTACCTGCTGCTGTAACTCTTCCTGATGACTCACGAGAATTTTTTCAGCTTCCCGCAGTTTGGTGATGTTGTAGGAAAAGAAAGCGACTCTGGTAATTTCACCGTCTCGGTCAGCGATGGGATTCATGATATTATTGAAAACGGAATGACCGATCTGGTCTTCAAACTGAACCGATTCCTTTCTTTCCATGCACTCATAAAACCGCTGTTCACGAATCATGACATATTCTTTGGGAAAGTGATCATAAATTGTCGAGCCGACAATTTCATTTAATTTTTTCCCAATGAGGTTCAGAAAATTTTTATTGGCCATGATTATCTGCTTATTTTTATCAAACAAAACAGCATAACTGTCTCCGGCATTGAGCAGAGCGCGGGAAGTTTCTTCGCTTTCAAGCAATTCATCCTGATTGATTTTCCTGTCCAAGGCGTTTCCCAGCACATGGGCGATATTGGGTATAAAACCGATGTTAAATTCATTCCATTTATACCCGTCTCTTCTGACATCACAGCCTAAATAACCATGGGATTTTTCATTGACAATCAGAGGGACGAATAAAATGGCTTTGATCCCAAAGGCATTCAATAATTGCGTTCTTTCGGTATCCAATCCATTCAGGTCATCGAGCCTCAGGACCTCATTACTTTTCAGGGACTTTAGTTCAGCATCGATTTGGATCAGTGAAAAGGTTTTAAAAGATGGATCGGCAACCCACTGGTTGACCTTTATATTTTCGTCACTGTCATGAAAATGATTCAGTAAATAAACACTGGACAAATCCAGTTCCTCACCCAACAGTTTCAATGCATTGTCAATTTTTTCTTCAAAATTGTCCAGAGAAAGAAAATCAATGGTAATCTGTGACAGTAGCATTTGCTGTCTTAAATTGACTTCAATGATGTCCCGGCTATTTTGCAGTTCCAAGTTTAATCGTTCTTTTTTTTCAATCTCTTCGATCAATTGTTTATTGGCAATTGATAATTTTTTTGTCCGTACTTCAACAATGTCTTCCAATTGCTGATTGACGGTTTTCAATTCTTCTGTTTTTTCATGTAATTCTTTAGTTTTTTGTAGCACCCGGTATTCCAAAACTGTGTTTTGATTTTTGATTCGAATCGTTTGGATCTTGATCAAAGCCAGAACCAGGAAGACAGATACCAATCCTAAAAGTAGATAAAAAGTAAAAGTTTGCCAGAAAGGCGGCGTCACAATGATTATGTAATCATCCCCATCAAACCATTGCCCGGTATAATCGGCATAGCGGGTTTTGAGTGTATATTCTCCGGGATCCAGATTGTGGAGCGTAATGGTATTGTCCTCACAGTAGACCCAATTTTTATGGAAATTTTCCAATAAGAATGCATATTTGTTTGAATATAATTTCTGGAAATTTAAAGCAGCAAATTCAAAGGTGATAATATTATCATTGTAAGAAAAAAAGTACCTTTTTTCATTTCTTACCACCTCTTTTTTATTGACTTCATTGTTATAAATTTTAACTTTAGTTAAAACAAATGGACTCCGCAGGGAATAACTAAAAAAAATATTCGGATCTAAGACAGAAACACCATTGATACCGCCCACAACCAGTTTTTCCTGTGCATAATCCAGTAACGTCTTTATGGATAGATCTCTGGAAATATTTGTATGGTTTTTGTCTTTTTTAAAACATTCCAGGCCGGAGTTTTCATCCAAAATTTTCAGGTTATCACCATTATGGAAAAACAATGCATTTGACGTGTTGATCCAGATTCTGTTTTGACCATCTTTTACCAACCCGGCCACCGAATTGGAAAACAATCCATTGCTATGGTCAAAAAAACTTCCAGTTTGGTTCGCAATATCATAAACATACAAGCCTTTGTTCTTTGAACCGGCGTAAATATTTTGATTATCGCTGTCATAGACCAGGTTATTAAAAATTGTTATAAAACTATTCCCATCATTGTCTTTTAAAAATAAGGTATCGGTAATGGATTTGTTATTAAAATTAATTTTTATAAACTTTGTTTTGCCAAAAGATGTAATACTTGCATAGGCCAGTGAGTCATCAATCCAATCCAAACCTGAAATATTATCAAAATAAAACGTATCAATAACAGCCTTGTTGTCAATTCGCAGTAATGAATGCAAATTACTCATCCAGATTCTATTGAGCCCATCTTTTTTGATGAAAAAAGGCTTAGGATAAGAGAACTGATGGACCTGTTTCAAACCACTGTCAGGGCTGGAATTCCAATCAAATCTACAGACATATACATTGCGATAATCGGCCAAATACAGATTTCCCTGAGAATCATCCAGGATGATATCCAATAACTTATTTTCATGAACCGGATATTTGTTGATCCAGCTGACCGTATTGATTTTTTGTTTTTCGTTATTTATGAAAAATAATTTATTCTGATTTCCGAGGACCCAGATATTCCCGGTGTCATTGGCACAGACACACCTAAGCCAATTATTATCCGGTGAAAATTTATCAATATCATAATGACTTATTTTTTGGATCGGATATTGTTTTACTAGACCGTCATTTGTGGCAATCCAGGTAACACCCGAACGATCGATTAGAATATCCAAAACATTAGGGTTCCAATTATCAAATATGGTCACCTTTTCCAGGGCATTATTTTTTTTATCAAAAACAAACAATCCTTGCTGACTTCCCAAATACATGGCGTTTTCATTAATATCATATAGATCTTTAATCAGGTTATTCGTTGAATCATAGAATACAATTGTGTTTTCCGATTTCTTTAAATCATATTTTGCCAGACCATAGATTTTTTTTATCCGACCATCAGTACATTGAAATTTATGATTCCTGAAAGAATACCAGAAAAGGTTCGGATTAATGTCGTCCGGTTTAACTTCATAAATATATAAATTATCGATTAATCGAAGCGTATCCTTACTATCCAGGTCAAATAAAAAAAGGCCATTCTGAGATACCAAAATAGATTTTGTGCTGTTTATCATGGCAATATCATTAATTATCAACCCCTTATGGAGCAAATTTTTATTTTTGCCGTCTGTATCACAAGTAATTAAACTGTCTTGATGTCCATAGATAATGGTATTTTTACCTGAAAATTTTAAAAATTTATAATGGTGTTCACTGCTGATTATCTTTGTGAAAAAATCCTTTTCCGCTTGATATTTATAAATTCCATGTTTACATAATACCAGTATGGTATTATCAGGACTAATTGACAGATTCAGTGCATTTTTGATATAACCATAATTATGGTGATTTTCACCGTCAAATCGATAAAGTCCGCTGTTTTGGTTAACAATCCACAGAAAACCGGTTGAGTCCTGCTGAATATCCAATATTCTTCCACGAAAAAATTCATATTCATCAACAAAGCGATAGCCCCATTGAAGATTCGATCCGTAGCTCATTCCAAAAATAAAAAAAATGATATATATAATTCTCTTGGCCATTAATAATCCCTGCTTTTTCGCTAGAGTAAATCTATTATTTCAATCTATTTAACCAAAACCATTTTTTGGCTTATTTTTGCTCCCGAAGAAGACTGGAAAAGCAGAAAATAAATTCCACTGGCAGCCCTTCGATGATTATTGTCGGTGCCATCCCAGACCTGGTGATATCTGCCGGGGCCCATTTCCCTGTTCAGAATGGTTGTGATCTCATTGCCCATTAAATCGTAAACGGCCAGCTTGATATGAGATGGAAAAGGAACCTGAAAAGCAATGGTAGTCCGGGGATTAAAAGGATTTGGATAATTTTGTTCGAGGACAAAATTATCCGGTTGAGTTATCTCTTCAACCACACCGACAGTTCCTGTAAAATCGAAATCCGCATAGACCGGAAGATGATCAGCAGCTGCATAGAGAGCATCGGCAATTTCGGAACTGACACTGTTATTGGTTTGCCAATTGACTGAATCATTAAAGTGGTTCCCGTCATTTCCAAAGGCGGTGTAGGTCCCGGGGATATATTCAATCTTGTGGTGTTCTTTGATTCCACCGGAAATGAGAATAAAATCAAAGCGGTCATCCAGTCCACCGCTTTCATACCGTGTACTTTGGGTATGGATTGCTTTATAATAGCTATTATTATGCCAGTTTCCCACCTGCTCAACCGGATCAAAGACACGTCCGTCATCGTCCTGCTGTTCTTCTGTCAATCTTTTCCAGGCCTCTTCGGAAGATGTATAAATATTAAAATCCCCGCAGACAACAAAAGTTGTATTTTCAGGCAACGTGTTCAAATAATTCCTGAGTTTTCGGGCTTCTTGCTGCCTTTCTGCTGCTTCGCTTTCGCCGGCTTTAAAATGCAGGCCATAAACGATAATTGTGTCGCCGGTTTCATTATATTTCAATTTAACCTCAAGAGCATCACGCAGATAGCCCTCGGACATTTCCACCTCCCTGATGGAAAGCGGCTGGAACATCTGGTTTTTAAAATAGACACCAATGTCATGCCAGACATCATTACCATTGGCATCATTTTTCTGATCAATAAAAGCGGAAGCGTAGATATTATTCTCATGATTCAGAACATCATTCAAAAACCGGGAATCGCCATCAAAGGCTCCATAAATTTCCTGGACCACCAGTATATCGGGATCAATGGCATTAATGATGGTGCGGTAATGTGGATTTCTGCTGGTTTCGGTCTTATTATTGTATCCATCCCCTCCGTAGTTTTCCAGATTGTAGGTCACCAGACGCACTCTATTTTCAATGGCAAAGAGTTGAGTGCAAACCATGAAGAGGGTGATTAATTTTTTCATCAGCTCAGGCTCCAATTTTTAATTTACATCAGCCTGTAAAGTTAAAAAATTAACACCAGAATAAAAACAGATTTACTGGTTGAGAAAAGGACCTGAAAAATAAAAACCTTCAAAGAAGGCTTTTATTTTTATTTCTGATACTTTAAAAACCAAGTAAGCAGGTCCGTTTCATTATATGCCTGGGTCCACGAATTGTGAGTGGCTTCGGGGAAAACGGTAAATTTTACATTACCGCCAAACTTTTTCAGGGCATTAACCATATTTTCCGATTCGTTTATGGGTACAACCGTATCTTTGGCGCCATGAAAAACCCAGGTCGGTATATCGACCAGATTGCGTGTCATGCGAGGCTGACCTCCACCGCATATCGGTGCAATGGCAGCAAAAAGTTCTGGATGCTGAATTGCCAGTGCCCAGGTGCCATACCCGCCCATGCTCAAACCAGTCAGATATACTTTGCTTTTGTCCACGTTATAATTTTCCATTACCGCAGTGATAAGAACATAAAGATTTTCCAACTGTGAGGGATTGGACCACCAGTCTCCCTCCGGGCACTGAGGCGAAACCAGAACATAGGGAAAGGATTTGTCATTTTCTGCAATTTTCGGCGGGCCCCAGGCTTTTACTTTTTCTATATCGTTGCCTCTTTCTCCGGCACCATGCAGAAAAACCAGCATGGGAAAGGACTGGCCGTCTTTCTTATAATTTTCCGGCAAATGGATCAGGTAATTGACCATAATCTCTTTTTTCAGGGTCTTTTTAAAAACTGCCGGATTTTGTCCGGATCTGACTTCAAAATTTGGTTTCATCGTTCCACATTGGGATAGAAAAATGGTTATCATGAATATACCTAAAATCTTTTTCATAATTACTCCTTCTGTTAAAGAAAATTTATAATTTTCCAGGAAATAAAAAAAGGATGCAATAAAAATGCATCCTTTTGTGAGTAAGGAAGGAGGGAAGTACAAAATAATATCAATTAACGGATATCATATTCATTATTTATTTTTAATTCAACGTCACTTGAATTTACGATATCCTGCCATCGGATGTATTTAAAATTCTGTGAATATTTTTTATCCTTGTTGTAATTGTATCCGTCCTGGACTACCAGCAAACCTGAATCAAATTCTTCATTTAATGACAGGTTGAGTATTTCCAGGCCATCGGTTTCCTGGACGCCATCGATTGTACCGTCCACAACAGAAAAACTTGTCAGGTAATGACCCTTTTTTCGATCAAAAAGGGCATAAGAAAAATTTCCCTGGCTGGAAGCAATCAGGTACCCCTCACCATTGGGCATGTAATATAGACCCAGTCCTTCAATATCATAGGCGATTTTTGAATTTTCCGCACCCGACATGACCAGTTTTTCCCGGCTTTCTCCCGTTGTCGCATCGGTACTGTATTTCCAGATACAATTTTCTTCTTCGCCAACATAGAGTATATTCAGTTCATCATCGGCTACCAAGCCCTCGCATTTTGAGCCAACCTCGATTTGGCGGACCAGTTCACCGGTAATCATCAAATCTTCAGATAGTCCCAATTCCCATTGCTCCAGTTGCCCAGAACTACTGACGACAAAAGCATAGAATTCATTGCTCTTTTTGTCATGATGCAGGCAAAACCCGTATACTTCGTCGACTTTTGATTTAATTTTACCTGTTGGCGTTAATACGCCCCTGGAGTCAATTTTCATAAAAGTCAAGGTTGTATCACTTCTGTTGGAACCTCCCAGAAAATCAATGGTGTCCAATCCATTGGTCAGTCCATAGCGAACATCAATATTGTTGATGGCTCCAATTTTATAATAGGTCAGTTTATTGCCTTTCAGATCAAAAGCATAGACACCCCCCTGATCAATTTTATTGGTTCCGAAAACAATACTTTGGGACCGGTCCTCATCATTTATCCAGATGGCTGGATCATCAGCAGCATCATCGTGGATACCGGCTGCCATTTCATCGGTTTCTTCCCATGCCGTGATCGTAAATCCGACAATTTCAGTTTTTTTGCAAAATTGTATCATAATAATAAACAAAATGATCATGAAAATTATTTTTTTCATTTTTTCCTCATTGGTTTTATATAAAGAGAGGGAAATTCACCCAAAAGGCAAACTTCCCTGTCTCTTTTTTATAAAGTTTTCAGCGATTACATGTCAAATTTTAATCCAAAACTTAAACGACGATTGTAATATTCTCCCTGGTAAGTCCTTTCCGGATCACCGGCATAATACCTTAATGGTTGGTTCAGAAGATTATTGGCTTCCAGGAAAATCCTGAAATGATCATTGATCAGGTAGGAAGCATTGAAGTCCAGGTAAGTGACCTTGTCATAATATCTTTCCAGGCCGGGTGTCAGGTCCATTTCATCGCCATCAAGATAAGCATCGGTGAAATTAAAGGACAAGCCGGTGCCGAACTTCTTAGTCTGATAGGTTAAAGCCGTATTTAAGGCATGGGGAGCAGTTCCCGGAAGGCCGATTTTATCTTCATCAGCATCTTCAAGGATATCGTCAATTGCCGGATTATCGGCTTCAGAATAGGTATAGGTATAGTTAAAATAAACACCAACATTTTTTAAAGCCGGCGTGATAAACCCCAATTGTTGCTGATAGGCGAATTCAAAACCATACAATGTTGCATCCCCCCCATTCATGGGTTTGAAGTAATCCTCATAGATTCGGCCGTCTTCTTCAAAGTCGTTCAGTTCCTGGACGTAGATATAGTCGGTAATTGCTTTATAGAACACTCCTGCTGATAGAATACCGATAGTGGAGAAATATTTCTCACCCATGAGATCGAAATTCATAGAACGGGTAGGTTCCAGGGCCGGGTTGCCTACTGCCATTTCCTCAAAAACATTACCTTCATCATATCCCTCGATGGCCCGATAAGGAACCAGGTCGTAATAATTCGGACGGGCAATGGTATTGGTCCAGGCGGCCTTCAAAATGGTATTTTTGTCAAATTCATAGCGAATATGTAAACTGGGTAAAATGTCCATGTAATCATCTGTGCCATTGGTGGATTTGATGACATTTTCATTCCCTTCTTCATCTTCTTCAATCCATTCATTACCGGTATAATCAATATTGGTCATTTCAACCCGCAATCCGGCATTGAGTGAAAGTTTTTCACCGATATTCTGGTCCAGCAACAGATAGCCGGCAGTCACTGTTTCAGTGGCTTCGTAGTTGTCTGCTGCATATTCATCGGGTTTATCTTCTTTTTCAAATCTTGAGGCATCACTTAATTTTAATCCGCCAAGATATTCTGCATCGGTAAATTCACCGGCTTCATAATCGCCAGCCAGAAAATTTTCTTCAGTGATATCTTTCAATTTTGTATTCGTCATATATTCCAGGTCACCCTCTTCAAGTGGAGAGTATTCATAGAATTCATTATCCCGTTTTTTATCTTTTTGTTTATACTTAAAACCGACTTTGAGGTTGTTGTTGTATTGGCCTTCTTTGATGACCGGAATTACAAGATTCAATCTGGCATTCAGATCCTGTTCGTCCGTATACTGATATTCTTCAGTTAACTCATCCAATTCAAAATTTTCATAAGCGATAGCAGATGCATCAACCGCATTGATCTTGGGTTCCCGCATCTTTGAAAAATCCTGGGTAAATTCCACATCTTCTACTACCCATTGAATATACCTTTCATTGGGTCTTTCTTCAGATGCTTTTGCGTAGCCGGCAGACCAGTCCATTTTGATATTTCCCAGGAGATGTTCGCCTTTTAATGAGAGACTGGTGATACGCTGGTCTTCCAGTCTGGCACTATGATTGGCGTCATTGTCTATCCCGCCTTTCACCTGCCTTTCAATTTTGGCTTCATCACCTTCATCCAGGTCAGCATAAACCACACGGTATCTGTTTTCCCAGTCATTGCGATGATTGTACATCGTATTCAGCATCAGTTTATGATTGTCATTGATGGCAAAATCAAAATTGCCGGAGATACTTTTTCTGATTCTCTGAACAAAATAAGTCCGAATCTGCCATTCTTTCAGCATAACGTTTCCGTCATCATCAAAGTCCCATTCCCCTTCAGCATCATGGGAGCCCATCGGGTTATCAAAATAGGAAGCTGACAGCACAACACCCAGCTTATTTTTAAAAAATCTTTGTCCCAATACACCGGAGCCGATCATTTGCGGCTTTGCAGATATAAAATTGTATCCGCTGCCTAGGGTGCCGGAAATTCGACGGCCATTAGGGGCCTGGCGGGTCACCAGATTAATAGCACCGCCGATTGCATCAGCATCCATATCAGCCGTAATGGCTTTGCTGACTTCAATGGTTTGAATCATGTCGGAAGGAATTAAATCCACCTGGACTGTCCGGATTTCCCCTTCAGCTGAAGGCACCCGGTCACCATTGATCATCACAGAATTCAGTCGGGCCTCTGTACCGCGGATATTGACAAATCGGGCTTCACCCTGATCATAATTCACATGGATCGATGGAATGCGTTTTAAAGCGTCACCGATATTGGCATCGGGAAAACGTCCAATTTGATCGGAAGAAACCACATTGCTGATTCTACCACTGGTTTTTTGCTGTTGAAGTGCTTTTGCCTGTCCTTTCAGACGATCACCTAAAACCAGAACTTCATTTCCGACTATCACACCCGGCTTCATTTCAATCGTCAGAACAGAAGATTTTCCGCCCTCAACTTTTACCTTCAGGGCTTGCTGTTCATAGCCCATATAGGTAACTTTCAATTCATATTCACCTTCCGGAACATTGACCAGCACAAATTCTCCGTTATGATTGGTTGCTGTTCCTGACCCCAGCACGGGTATAAAAACATTGGCGCCGGCCAGGGAAAAATTATCATCATCAATAATTTTTCCGCTGATGGTCCCCGGAGTGGCCAATAAAACAGTGTTAACGATTAAAATAGAAAAAATAATCAAAAACCAATTTCTTTTCATAAAACCTCCAATTAGTTAATAAATCCTCATGCCAAAATATTAAGCAATGTAATGTTAGTTTGGAGTTTGTTTTGTTTAAACAAATTATAAACAGCTTTTTTGCAGCTGTTTTTGTTTATGAGGCATGAAAAATTACTTTTTATTTCAGATTCCTTCAAATATATTAATCTCGTTTAGAGGGATTATTCAAAGGAGGGAAATCATGAAAAAATCGATCTTAATATTCCTTTCAACCGTTTGTTTTTTATGGGGAAATTCTTACAAAATTTCATCGCCGAACAATTTTTTGGAAGCAATTGTAAACGTAGACAAAATCATTACCTATGAATTAACATACAACCAGCAAAAAATTTTAAACCCTTCACAAATTGCCCTGCAAACTGCAAGCCGGCAACTGGGACCCGGCGCAACCGTAAGCCGGGTACAAAACCATGAAATTGATATGACCCTCCGTCCTGTTGTTCGGGAAAAAAGTAAAGAGATACGGGACCATTACCGGGAATTGACACTTTTTTTTAATGAATTCAATCTGATATTCAGGGCCTACAATCATGGTTTTGCCTACAGGTTTGTCACTGAGCAGAAAGAGGAGCAGACCATTGTCAATGAAACCATCGAATACAATTTCCCGGCAAATTACAATCTCTGGTTCCCGGAAGAAGAAAGCATGTACAGTCACCAGGAACGAGAATACAAATACCTGTCTTTGGAAGAAATTGGTCAAAAGTTCTGTTCCATACCGACTTTGATAGATGGATCCAATAATATTAAAATATTTATTTCAGAATCGGCCTTATTCGACTATCCGGGTTTTTATCTGACAGGAAAAGAAAACGGATTGAAAGCCATCTTTCCCAAATATCCCAAAACCACCCGACAAACCAGCGACCGCGATGTAATCATCACTGAAACCGAAAACTTCCTGGCGAAAACCGAGGGCACAAGAAAATTCCCCTGGCGCCTGATGATCATCGGTGAAGACAAAGAAATCGCAGAATCACAACTGGTTTACCAACTTGCCGGGGAATGCCGGTTAAAAGACACGGACTGGATCCGGCCCGGAAAAGTTGCATGGGACTGGTGGAATGCACTCAATATCAGGGGAGTGGATTTCGAATCAGGCGTCAATACCGCTACTTACAAATACTACATGGATTTTGCCTCAACCTATGGTCTTGAGTACATTATCCTCGATGAAGGCTGGTATGACCTGAAAGACCTGATGAAAGTCAATCCAGATGTAGATATGAACGAACTGTCGCGCTACAGTAAGCAAACCGGCGTTGGCCTGATTCTGTGGACCACCTGGAAGGCACTGGATGACAAGCTAGATGAAGCCCTGGACCAGTTCGAAAAATGGGGCATCAAAGGCATCAAAGTGGACTTTATGCAACGGGATGACCAATGGATGGTCCAGTATTATGAAAAAATAGCCCGGGAAGCCGCCAGGCGAAAAATGTTAGTGGATTTTCATGGTTCCTACAAACCGGCTGGTTTACGGCGTACCTATCCCAATGTCATCACCCGCGAAGGTGTCCGCGGACTGGAACAGGCAAAATGGAGTGACTGGGCCAATCCGGAATGGGCACTAATTCTGCCCTTTACCCGCAATGTAGCAGGACCGATGGATTACACTCCCGGTGGTATGAGAAACACAATCAAATCCAATTTCCATCCCACTTGGTCCAAACCAATGACTCTGGGCACCCGCTGTCAACAACTGGCCATGTATATTGTCTACGGAAGTCCCCTGCAAATGCTGGCCGACAATCCATCACATTATTACGCCGAGCCAGCATGTATGGAATTCTTATCGGCTGTTCCCACTGTGTGGGATGACACCATAGTACTGCAGGCAAAAGTCGGCGATTATATCGTCACAGTCCGGCAAAGCGGCCGGGAGTTTTATCTTGGTTCAATGACCGACTGGACCGCTCGGGATTTTGATATCAAACTTGATTTTCTGGGTAAAGGTAAATATCAAGCAATCATTTACCAGGATGGAATAAATGCGGATAAAAATGCTGAGGATTTTAAACAAACCAAAAAGGAAGTCACTGCCGGTGATTTGCTGAAAATCCATCTGGCGCCAGGGGGCGGTTTTGCAGCCCGGTTTGTACCTGCCCAATGATTCACAAATCAGATTGCTGACCATTCCCGCACCGCTGTTTTCTGTTTTTGATCATCAGAGGACCAGAAAATAATACTTAAAAAATGTTATCACTTTTTAAGTGAAATAAAAGTATTTGTTTTTCAAACAATTTCCTTTATTTTGCCTGTAAATTTCAGGTGAAACGAATGATACAGGATATTTATAAAGAACTGGCCCGATTCCCTAAACGTTTAAAACGAAAAGACAAAACCCTCTTTCTGGATTTCATCGTCAATAAAATGGAGTCTCTGGGATACGCCATGAAAACCACAAATGGGCGCTACTATTTTAATTGCGTAAACCTGGAAACAGAAAAGGATGATTGTGAGGTTGTGCTGGGTGCTCATTATGACACTCCTACCATTTTGCCCTTTTATTTCGAATATCTCTTTCGATTAATCGGTCATACCCGGCAGTTTCTCCTCCTGCTGATGTTATTCACTATCCTGGCAGCAGGGAGTTTTTTTCTGAAAAACTATGAGTACCTCGACTGGCTGCTGAGGGCCTTTCAATGGACTTTCTATATCTCATTTTTAAGTTTGCTGATTCCCAATCCAGTCAATCAAAACGACAATACTTCCGGAGTGGCCACACTCCTTGACATTGCAGAAAAAATATCCGGAAATCCTGACCTTAAATCCAAAATTAAGTTTATCTTTTTTGATAATGAAGAGTTGGGGCTGCTAGGCTCCTTTATGCAGCGTAAAAAATGGAAAAAGGAGAACTTTTTCCTGACCGATAAAAAAATTATCACGGTGGATTGCGTCGCCCATGGGGAAGTTCCCGTCATTGTCTACCACAAAAATGCCGAACTGGCCCATCAACTCTCCAATACCTTTTTTAGCCAAAATATTAAAAGCAAAGTGCTACGTCTGCCCTTCTATCCGATTTCCGATAATTATCCTTTTTCTGAAACCGGAGCAGTAAACATCTCAATGATGAACCGGACTGTGGTCCCCGGTGGTTATTACATTAAAAATGTTCATAATCCCCGGGACAACCAGGTCGACTTTAATATAATCAATCTCATCAGTAACACGCTTATCCGGTTTATCGAATCCCGGGATCAGGTTATCAATGAAGCACCATCCGTTTAAAGGTTATTTCTATACCTTTCTTTCTTATTTATGCTGGGGAATTTTGCCTATTTATTGGAAATTGCTGAAACAGGTCTCGCCACTGGAAATATTGGTACACCGGATTTTTTGGACGCTCATTATACTGCTTTTTATCAATGCTGTCCGCTACCGCGTCTATCTGAGCGATACCTTCCGGCATAACAAAAACCTGAAATATATTCTCCTTTCTGCACTGATGATTGGCACCAACTGGTTTCTGTTTATTTATGCCATCAGTATTAATCGCATACTGGACGCCAGTCTCGGATATTATATCAATCCATTGGTCAGTGTATTGCTGGGTGTTCTGGTCCTCAGAGAAAAATTACCCAGAGAACAAAAAATATCCGTGTTTCTGGCCTTTTTGGGCGTGCTGTATCTGGCCCTGAATTATGGCCGGTTGCCATTACTCTCTTTGGCCCTGGCAGTGACCTTTGCTCTTTACAGTCTGATACGAAAAAAAATCAATCTCAAAGCGATTCCGGCCCTGATGCTGGAAGCGGCCCTGGTATTGCCACTTTTCCTGGTTATTTTTTTCAACTCTGTCCAAAGTTTTACTGAAATTGCCTTTCTGAACAGCGATTTCAGAACTGTCTCACTGCTCATTTTTTCCGGTATTGTCACTCTTGTCCCACTCTTGCTCTTTGGCCAGGGCGTCACCATGATTCCTCTGAAAAGTGTCGGCTTTTTGCAATACATTTCGCCAACTTTCATGCTGCTGATCGGAACCCTGATCTATAATGAACCCTTTACCACGACTCATCTGATCAGTTTTTCCTTTATCTGGCTGGCCCTGGGGTTATATACCTATTCTGTAATCAAACGTTAAATAACCAGAAGAATATCATAACTCTGATGCATATTCTGACAATATTGTCATGTTTTTCCAACTGTGGAAAGCAAATATTCCAGGATTTGAATCAATCACCAGATACTTGATCTTCGGGCCTGTTTAAAATGTTCCTTTCACCGGCTGTAACCAATCAGGACCAGCAGGGCTCAAAGAGTTAAAAATTTTATAAGGAAAAAATTATGAAATCATCTAATAATCAATTATATCTGATACCGCCGACCGTATTGCTGATATCCTTTAGTTTTGCCGGATTGGCTGGAGTAGAAAGTGTAAAAATTTTTGGTTATCCGCTGATTCTTGTATCGGTTTTAACCATTTTTTTAATCCAGTGGATTGCTTTCATACCTGCCTATCTTTTTCAGACGGAAAAAACCTATGATCTGGTGGGCAGTTTAACTTACCTAGTGACTATTTATTTGGCTTTCACGATCAGTAAAAATTTTGATACCCGGTCAATTTTAATTCTTTCCATGATCACAATCTGGGCCCTCCGATTGGGAAGTTTTCTTTTTCTGCGTGTTCATAAAACCGGAAAAGACGGCCGTTTTGATGAATTAAAAACATCCTTCATTCGATTTTTAAACGCCTGGACATTACAGGGCATGTGGGTCACGCTGACGCTGCTGGCTGCTTTGATTGTATTGACATCGGAAAGGGTGGTCGAACCGGATTTATTCACTCTTGCAGGAGGAATTCTCTGGCTCATCGGATTCCTGTTTGAAAGCATTGCAGACCATCAGAAAAGTCGCTTTAAAAGTAATCCTGAGAACAAGGACAAATTTATTCAGTCCGGATTATGGTCGCTTTCCCGTCATCCCAATTATTTTGGCGAAATCCTGCTGTGGCTTGGGATTCTGGTGATCGCACTTCCGGTATTCCGCGGATTGCAGTGGACAGGGCTTGTTTCCCCGGTTTTTGTGATTTTTTTGCTGACCAAAATCAGTGGTATCCCCATTCTGGAAAAACGGGGTAACAAAAAATGGGGCGGGCAAAAAGACTATGAAGCCTACAAGAAAGCAACACCACTTTTATTTCCTAAATTCATTAAAGGAAAATAAAACCTTATTCTTCAACCTTTTGAAATTTGCTGAATACACCGCAATCCGGGGCATTCAGCAAATTTTGTTTTTCCTGTTTCAGGATTTGATTACATTTCAACATGAAAATTTGCCTGATCCAACCACCCATTGATGATTTCTATGCCACCGAAATTCGCAATATTCCCCTGGGACTTCTATCTATTGGCGCGCAAATCAAAGATCATGAAGTATCAATTCTGGATATGAGATACAGCAAATCCCGAGGTATCAAATATCCCGAAGCCTTTTCCGTTCTCAAACAATATTACCGGCAGGATGACCGTTCACCTTTGGGTTTATATAAAAATTTTTACCGCTTTGGTTGCAGGCCGGAAGAATTCGAAAATGTCATTCCACAGCATATTGAAGTATTTGGCATTTCAGCCAATTTTACAACGTACTCTGACAATGTTTTGGAAATCCTTCGATTTCTAAAAATTTCCCGGCCAGATAGTAAAATTGTCATCGGCGGCCATGCCTGCGCTGCTTTGCCAGGAAATTTTCTGGAAAATGGGGCTGACTTTGAAGTTTATGGCGAAGGAGAAGAGACCTTTCCCAAACTGATTGAAGCAATTTCTGCCTCTCTCACAGACTTTTCCTCTATTCCCAATCTGATCTGGAAAAAAGACGAAGAGATGGTCATCAATCCGCAAAAAATGATCAAAGCTTTGGATGCCCTGAAATTTGCCGACTATTCCCTGCCCGGCACACCATCATACCAATTAGGCAGAAAAAAACACGCCATGCTCATGATCAGCCGCGGTTGTCCCTATAAATGTTCCTTCTGTTCCATTCACCAGGTTATGGGTTATCAATACAGAACCCGCAGTGTGACAAATGTGATTGCTGAGATTGAACAAAAAATCCACCAGGGCTTTCGCTCTTTTGATTTTGAGGATGACCACTTTGGCGGACAAAAAAAATGGCTCAATGAATTTCTGGATCAGATCATTGACAAATTTTCAAAGTTTGACCTTTCCTTTCAGGCGATGAATGGCATTACGGCAACGAACCTCAATGAAGAATTGCTGGTCAAAATGAAGTCAGTCGGATTTTCATCTCTCAATCTGGCACTGGTGAGTGAAAATGAACAAGAACAGAACCATCTCCATCGTCCCTTCTCCACACATAAATTTACAGAACTTGTCCATCTCGCTGAAAAACATGGATTTTTCATCACCGCATACATCATATTGGGCTTGCCAGAACATACAATTAACCAAATGCTAAATTCCATCCTTTTCCTGGCAGAGTTGCCAGTTCTGATAGGCCCGTCCTTTTTCTATCTGGTGCCCAATACACCGATTTTTAATCAATTGCAAAAGAATAATCTTATTCCAAAAGACACCAGCCTCTACCGTTCATCCTTTATGCCCTATGAAACTGAAAATTTCAAACGCAAAGACCTTATGACACTTTTCCGCATTACCCGGATTATTAACTTTATCAAAGAATTGAGGTCCCAAGCAATAGATCCCAAATTTCAGATAAACAACCATGACCTGGTTCTGAAAGAAGGCCTAAGCGGCAATGAAATCCGGCTTCAGTTAGGTTTGGCGCTGTTGCAACTATTCAATCAATCAGGAAAAATCTTCGGACTAAAAAAAACCGGCAAAAACCTTTATAAAATCAGGCCGGAAAGTGTCAGCCAGGATATTGTCAACCGGGCCCTTGAAAAAATTCCATTAATGGATATAAAATAGAAAAAGGCTGCCTTGCGGCAGCCTTTCCCAGGTCATGTAAGGGGCTCCATTAAAAACCTACGCTAATGGAGAAGTATTGATTCGCATCAAACAATTCCATCGGTCTGAATGCATAATCAAAATAGACTTTGGTCCCGGAAACCATCAAATTTAATCCGAGGCCGTAACTAAAATTGAACTGGGCGTCCTTGTCCCACTCCCAATCTTCAGGATAGATATTATAAATATAGCCTGCTCTCAGGAACAACAGGTTGTTCAGATTGACTTCACCACCCAAATTCATTCTGTCCATGTCCAGTGTATTTTTACTGTATTGACCATAGCAGGAAGCCGCTACAGCATCACTGAATTTTCGGGTATAAGCCAGTCCCATATTCATGCTGGTGGGCAATTCGTTGGAGGCCATGTCCAGTTTGGTTTTGCGGGTTGTGGCATTGGGATTTGCAAAAGGAATATCAGAGTTGAATTCAATTTCCGGTCCGTCAAATTTCATATCAGTACCGATATTTTTCATGGTAATACCGAAATCAAGTCCAAATTCGGTGTGGTATTGCAGTCCCAGGTCAATGGCAAAAGCTGTGGCTGACATATTTCCAATATTTTCACTGATGATTTTAGCATTGCTTCCAAATGCGACTTTATTGGTCAATTTTTTGGAATAAGTCAATCCGGCAGTAAGGTAGTCAGGAGTAATTTCCTGTCCTGTGCCTTCAGGCGCTTCAATGGTTGTCACTTTAATTTTTCCGATATTCAGTGACTGAATACTGATACCGACAGCACCCAATTGTCCCATCTTGATTCCGGTAGCAATGTAAGCGACATTCATATCAGCAAAATACTTCAAATAACTGAAGGTTGCTTCGGCCTGTTTGATGTAAGAGAGTCCCGCCGGGTTCCAGTAAATGGCATCGGTGCCGGTAACGTTGGCAATATCCGAACAGCCCAGGGACACATTTCGGGCTCCCATGGGAATCAACAATTCCGGAGCTGCAGCAGTACCAACACGGCTTCCACTGGCAAAAACCACCTGGCTGAACAGTATCAAAATTAATAGGCTTGTGATTTTTAATATATTTTTATTCATAACTTTTTCCTCCATAATTACGTTATCAGATAACCTGACCGTTAGTAAGTATCCATCCGTTCATTAGGAGCAAAGATCGCAAGTTTGCCGACTTTTTCGCCAACCTTCGGAATATCTACATGGTAGACATAAATACCGCTGGCGACCGGAAGGCCGTATTCATTGCTAAGGTCCCATTGCGCTAATGTTGTTGCTGGATCATTCTTTTGAATTTTCTTGATCTGGTTGCCGGCAAGATCGAATATTCTGATAGTGCATTCTTCGGGCAGATTGGTAAATTGCACCCATCGCTGGAAAATATTCATTTCACCGGAATGATAACCATAATATGGATTGGGAACCACTTGGATATTTTTTATATCATCTTTCTGATGACTGGTGGAATCTGTTGCAGCCTTTGGTGCTGTAAAGGTGTAATAATCATTTTCACTATTGGGTTTTGCAGAATTCCAACGAATAACAGTACCGGCTGCCGGTGGTTTTCCCCAAAGTCCGCCTGTTCCCGGTGACCATAGATCATAGTACATGGAAAAAATTAAGCGGCCGATTGAGTGGGCAGCAGGATAGAGCGATCCCCAGAATAAATTGTTGAGTACATTATCACCGCCGTCACTGGTCAGTTCCGTTTCATTGTAGGGATAATTTAATAAATACAATCTTTCCCATCCACTGAGAGCGCCATCAACAAAAATTCCAGGCTGCTGCTGATCCCAATACCAATTATCATTATCTTCCAGCACAGCTGCAATGATCTGGGTCCTTTCACCAGAGGGTGTAATCATCCATACTCTAAAAGGCAATCTGCCATGGGTATCATGGATGGTCTGTTCACCACCCACCGTATCCGATTCAATCCATCCGTTGAGAAACCAGTTGCCATCGGCAGAATTTGGAGCGTCAGCCCAGCCATTGAGAACAAGCTGTCCTTCTTCAGGTTCAACAAATTCAATGACGATATCATTGGGAGTTGTATTACCTTTCCAGTCCCATTGTGTAAATTGGGTTGCGTCATCCCCTTCGTCTGCCCCTGCAGCAGCTACCAGAAAAGCAGGTTTTCCAACGGAATAATCCGCTTTTGCATTGAGACTGCCAATCAGGGTTGCGTCAATGACTTCATCCCAATTGTCCGTGTCTACCTGAGAAACGCTAATAATACTGGGAGCTGCACCGGAGACTTTGACAACCATTCCATCAGTGACATTGTAGGCTTCGTCATTTCTCTGATTTTCCTGCTTGTTCAAAAGGGTATCACCTACAGTTTCATCATATAAATACCAGACCGGATTATCTTGTGAATCGTTATAAAAACCAACTTTGTAATCGTGGCCGGTCACTTTGGTCGGATCAACAACCAAAGCGGCAACATTGCCCTGACTGGTTGGTTGAGTTGTGTCAATTCTCATATGGGTCACTGTGATAGAATCACCGAATACAGAATAAGTCCTCTGTCCAAGCCTTTGCTGGGGAATGACGGAGACAATCGTTGGAGCACTTTCCAATATCATGGGTGCACCAAATTCGCAATAACCTTGAGCGACGACACCAAAATAATATTGCTTACCGTTAATCAGTAAATCGCCGACATTTCCTACCTGACCGTGAGAATTCTGAGTAATGCGAATCATTCTAGGTCCGGTATAGGGAGCAGCTTCTGAAGCATCTTCGACTTCCCAGTGGTCAATGAGAACCGGAGAGGCACCACCGGCATCAGCGTACTGGTAAACTGAATAACCCTGGAAATTATAGGTTGAATCAGCAATGACTTTTTCCATATTATCCATAATTACAGTATCGCCAAAGGCTTTGGCTACGATCGGATCAGCGGATTCATACAATGTTCCATCTTCATTGAATTCTGAATTGCCAGTCCAGTTCAAAAGAATTTCATTGGACAATTCACTGATTTCAACTTCAGGAGACATCGGGTTTTTGGCCAGTTTGAAATCTACATCATAGGCCAGCTGCGCCAGAGCATCGACCTGTTTCAATTTGGCGACTGAATTGAGATTATCGGTTCCTCGGGCAACAATAAAACCAGCAACGATAGCCTGGACTCCGGGTTCACCGAAATCAGCGATACCATTCATATTCAAATCGCGGTTTGGATTATTGGCTTCCCAATAGGTCATGTTAAAGGGACCGGTAGTCATCATGAAACGTCTGTCATCTTCATTGGAGTCATTCCAGCCTGTGCCAGTCACCGGATCACCGCTGAACATAAAGGAGGCTGGCGGATTATTGGCATTAGTACCGACGCCACCTTCGGTTACCGATGTACCGTCTTTCCAGATGGCCCTCATGTAATTGTAGGCATCCTGGCCCGTATTGGGTGTTCCGTTTTGCGGGTTATCATTGTTATTGAAATAGACAAAGGATGTCATTTTCAGTTTTTTCTTATTTTCAAGGACTGTTCCATCGGTCAAAATAACCTGGGATCCCTCTTCATCAATAATGGGTCCCTGGAAAAAATCAATGCCCACTGCTGGTGGTGCAGCACCATAATTTTGGTCATCATTGGTCGCATTGTAGCAATAACCGATTCCCAGAACCGTATCGCAACCAACAAAATCATCGGTGGCATTTCCAACATCAGGATCAGTCCAAATCGTAAAATATGTGTCTTTCCAATCGGTGCCACTTTTATTGACAATAGTCCATTTAGAAAACATCATGTCTCCCAGTGCATCAGCCCGGTTAAAGGCCCAGACAAATTGCTGGATTTGAGCATTCAATTTTCCAGTTCCAAAACGGGTATGAGGCGCAAGATCATTCCAGACACAAAAGGCGGAATAATCACCGATCATCATCGGATTCCCTTCTGCATCAACCGGCGCTCCCTGCTCTACCGGCCAGCTGTTCCAGTCACCCACACCTGAGGGCCTGAGAACATACCACCTGTAGGCAGGATCATTGGGATTTGCAGCAATTCCGGGGGAAAGAATTTCACCCGGCTGATATTCGGTGGCATCATGGACAATTCCTCCTACCCGGACCTCGCCGTCAACACGGGCAGCCAGCCAGTGTCCGCAGGCATACATAGGGCTCAGACCCGAGCCTTTCGGCCATTCCAGGCCCCAGGTATGAGCTGGAATATCATAAAACCAGATTCCATTATTTCTCATAAAACCATTTAACCTGTTGGCGTCCATCCAAATATCACTGGTCATGGCGGTTTTCGCCAGTGGGCCATTGGTTTTCTTTTGATTTTCTTCAGCCATCAAAAATGCAGACAGAAGAAAAACCATTGTCAAGGTATATATTATAATTTTTCTCATATATTTTCCTCCAATTCAAAAATTGAAATCAATTTATAGTTCCAGCCGCAATCCAAGACGAATCTGTCTTGGTGCTGCATAATGGCTATAATCCCATTCTCTCATCTTGAATTGTTTTTGCTGATCTTCAGTTAAACTATTCCAGTATACTTTACCGGGATTGGTACCCAGGTAACCCGTATCATTGGGCGATCCAGTGGTGATGTAAACATTTTTAACATTTTCTTTATTAAAAACATTCAATATTGTACAGTAGGCCGTCAGTTTTATTTTTCCGAAAGTCATTCTTTTATCTACTTTCAGGTCTGTCTGATACATCCAGGGAGTCCGCTCCGCACCGACTGCTGAAAAGGGTTTTTCTGAAATACCATCATTGTCATTCCGGCCGCCAAAAGGATTGGTGTTGGCAACAACCGCCAAAGTATAGGGATTACCTGAATTAAAAGTAAACATCATATTGATACCGGCATTATTCAGAAAACCGATTGGTGCATCATCCTGCCCGTATCGGTAATCCATTATGATACTGCCGCGATGTCGCTGCTCAAAATCCAGGGGCATTGCAAACTTTGGAAAGTTTCCGTCCCGGGAACCATCCTGCCAGGCGATATCAAAATTGGAATTGGTACTGGATCCGGTCCCTCTGGCTACCTGGAACTCATAATTCATATTCAGTGAAAGATTATTGAATCTTCTCATAGTAAAAATCACATCAAAACCTTTGATGGTGCCAAAATCACCATTATCGGTAAAAGCGATTTCCGTAGCATCGGTCAAATGTGGGAATATCAGTACCAGGTCTTCAGTTTCCTTGAAAAAGGTCGTCAGCTGCAGCGAAGCGCGATTGCCAAGCATTTGTTTGAAACCCAATTCATAGGAAGTGGTTTTGGGTGGCCGTAAATTTGGATTGTCAATCACAGTAAAATAACCACCACCTGATACATAGGTATCCAGATAAAAAGGACTCAGATAAAGGTCCATGAGCTGAGGTGCCTGATAGAAAATACCATATTGTGTATGGAAAACAGTACTTTCGGTAATCGGAAAAGACACGCCCAGACGAGGACTGAGATAGTCATATACTTCTGAGGGTTTTGTATCTACAGCATCAAATTGTTCATTGCCACCAAACATACCGGTGCCATTGATGTAATTGCCATCTGCATCAACCTGTTTATCAATTTGTTTGAACATCCAGGCATTGGGATCAATCCGGTCATATCTCAGTCCCATATTGATGATAATATTTTCATACTCTATTTTATCCTGCAAATAACCACTCATAATAATCGGATGATAGGGTTCCTGTTTGTCATAACCAGATGTGGGCTGTCCGGATTCATCTCTTTCGACATCATCCAGAAAATTTGGCCCGTCATCCACTTCTTTACCCTCAACATCATAACCGTAGAATCGCAGGTCCGCACCCTGATATCTTTCAATATCAGTATCATAATCTCCGACGTAATTGTAGGGACTTACCATACGAAATTCACGCATGGTGTGATATTTATATTCAAACCCGGTTTTAAAGGTATGATGTTTTCCCAATTGGTGGGTCAGATCAAAATCGATTCCCCAATAGGTTGTTCTGTTTTTAAAATAATCGTCATAAGGAACACCGGGCGCAAAAAAGTCCGGTTCCAGAGAACCGTTGAACCTAGTACCTTTAAATGTTGAAGTTCCACGGTCATACCGCTCTTCATAAAGCGACCGGAGTTCTTCACTACCGACGTAGAATATATTTTGATCCGGAAAGGGCTGGTCTTCAACACTACCATATTTTTCCAGATCATCACCAAATTCCTTATCGTACCATTTCCGCTCTGTATCAAAATATTTGAATCTTAAATCATAAAAAGTATTATTGGAAACAGTATGAGTCAGCGTGGTATTGAGAGATGTTGTCTGATTGGACTGAACAGGACCATGGTCCTGATTGAAGAAATATTGCCGGTGCATCGCATCATCATAATAAGGATCTGCAGCAAATTCCCTGTCAGTTCTGGCAAAACCGGTTTTCAGTGAAATCCCTTCGGTCAATTGTAATTTAAATTTTCCGTTCCATGACCAGACACTGTTGAAATTGCCAGGTATTCTTGCATTAAACTTGTATTGATGGTTACCGAGATCAAGTGTATCTCTTTCGGTATAGGTTATCAGGGTTGTATCCATTTTTTCCATTTCATCATTATAAGCAATACGAATGCTGTCAAATTCATTGTCATACATAAAAGTCTGATGATAATCCATTTCCTCCAGACGATAGGGATTTTCTGACCAGCCATAAGAAGGCGTCCAGTCAGCCTGGTATTGACGGGTTCCACTGAAAAAGAATGTATGATTTTTTCCAGGAATAATAGGACCACTCAAGGTGGCAACATACTCATTATGGCCATAGGAATAGGTCCCCAGAAATTTTTCCTCAGCACTCAGAAACTGGTCCGTATCAAAAGATATAGAGGCCTTGTATTCTTTTGTCCCAACATTGGTGGTCAAAGCAACAATACCCGACATGGCATCACCGTATTCGGCATTGAAACCACCGGTCTGGACACTCATTTCTTCAATTGCTTCGTTTGGCAAATACAGTCTGACGGCACTGTTATAGGGATCATTAACCAGTACGCCGTCTATATACACTGCAGTTTCTGCTGCACGTCCGCCACGAACATTCATGTTGTTGGAATTCGCTGTTTTCACAACACCTGCTGTGGCGGCTGCAATTTCCTGCATACCTCTTACGGGAAGATTTTCAATATCTTCAGCAGTTTTGATAACATTGGTATTGGTTTCATCTTTTCTGATAATTTTGCGTTCGGCAGTAACCAGAACTTCTTCCATATCCAATGTACTGTTTTCCATCTCAAGATTGATTTCTGTCGTCAAATCCAGGGATACATGTAGGTTTTTAATTACAATGGTCTTTTTTCCCATGTAGGATACTTTCATTTCATAATCACCTACAGGAACATTAATAATGGAATAATAACCGGTGATGTTAGTTGCCGCTCCGGTATTCAGACCGCCACCGGTAACCACTATATTAACACCGGGTAAGGGTTCACCGGTTTCCTTGTCGGTTACTATTCCTGAAATTTTACCAGTTGTTCCAGCGAATAGAACAAATGGTAACAGGATGGTCAATAACCATAAAATGACATTTCTTGTCATACTTTCCTCCTTTTTTAACCTCGTTAGCACTTTGTATGATTGTGTTTTAGATGTGTTTTTTGACACCCCCTTACACTAATCCTGATAGGTATTTCTCAACAGATGTACCAAGAGCCCATTTTGAATTATTTTTTTTCAATCACACCGATATTTATTTGGATAAAATATTGATAATACTTATGTTAAAAATTAGTTTTCTGATATTTCAGAATAATGCAAAAAGGATTAAATATAGGATATTTCAGAACTTTCCGAAATTTCCGAAATTTCCGAATTTTTTTTCAGAATTTCTTAAATACTTCAAAAAAACCGATCAAACCCTCAACTAAATCATACTTTTCTGATATTAAACTATTTTTATTAAAAAAAATTCAACAAATACATTAAATAATTAATGTAAATATCAGATTTTTAAATAAAAATTCGAACATCATTCCATACACCATTTTTTTATAAGACTCTGAAGACAGATTTAACAGTTTGAAAAAAAGCCTTTCCTGTCGCCATTTTTACTCTGTCGGGGGATAGCACTGATTTGATATCGGGAATTTTATCTGGAAAAAGAAAAAGGAAAGTTTATTTGAGAGAGACTTTCCTTTTCCTAGGATTAGTATGGTACATCTTTTAGCATAACAATATGAATGCCAATAGTATGATTCGGATGTTTTTTCTGTTCTGCATTGTGATATCGTTAAGAAAAGTAAAAGTCCCCTTTGCAATTCAAAGAGGACTTTATGGTTAATTTCATTAGTTATTCACCGACATTGGGCAAATTATCATTGGCATTTCGTTCACTTTCCGTGATTGGGAGATACTTCCATGTACCGGAGGGCAAATGCCATAGATCAAAACGACGCTGATCGATCAGCCTTGCACCTGTGGTAAATAATTCTTTATCCCGCTCTGTGATGATCAAATCACGATTGACTTCGGACACCGGATCAATTCCATGACTGCCACGAACTGCATTGACAGCATCAAGGGCATTGCCCGATTGTCCTCTTATTGCAGCCAGTTCAGCCAGGATCAGATAGGTCTCCTGCCAGGTGATAAAAGCGATAGGCGCATCTGCCTCAATATACTTACCCTGGGTCCAATAAACCGCCGCAGTATCTTCTGACACATTTAATTCGTCAGGCAATTCATAAAGCGGAATGCGGTTGGCTTCGTTGGGATCCTCATCGATATACTGAGCAAACCTGTTATCCACAATGACCTGGACACGAAGTCCAATGCTGGCTTGCTGCCACCAATAATTATCCGAGGACTGAACATAAAGCGCCTCAAAGGGCTGGTCACCTTCTGTCAAACCCAGTGCTCCACATATCCTGGAACCGGAATAATCACCTTTATATAAATAACACCTGGCCATCAGTGAATTCACCACCCGGATTTCCCAGGGATCACTGGTAAAATTGAGGGCCTCTTCATATTTATTCAGGGCCATATCAAAGAGCTGCCCTGAATTGGTAAAAGGCCCGGAGTTGATACATCCACCGCCTTCTTCTTCATTCAGACCATAATAATTGGCATAAATCTCATAAGCAATGCCTTCAAACAGATGGCCGTTGAAAAGCCCATAATTTTTCTTTTCTTCACTGATTTCTCCCATTCGATTGGTGATACGATCGACGAGATTGGTGGCACAGTGCCACATTTCTCCAATATTTGTGGAAAGCCCGTCAACCGCCGCATTGTTTAATTGAATATCACCTTCTTCAAGTTCGCGCCAGACATCATAAGTGGCATCCTGACAAACATAGCGACCATTAATTACAGCATCTCCCAATATTTCCGAATAGAGCGAGGACCGCTCAATAGTTGAAGAAAAATTGGTCTTGATACCCAGAACCAGTAAATCGATATCGGCTTCATCTACCAGAACATCATCTTCAATAATATCCTCGCGGGGAGGTAAATCCTGGACCCAATCTTCACAGGACACCATGACTATTGAGAAGAGTAAAACCGGCAATAAAATTATTTTAATATTTTTCATATAAACCTCCTATAAACCCAATTGTATTGAAAATGCAATCCTCTTAGGATGCTGCATTGTCAAAAAATCTTCATTTCTGGTAACATAGGTCTCACCGCCATCTACAGTTGAGCCGGTGGAATTGACCTCGGGATCAGCACCGGAATATTTCGTCCATGTAATGAGATTATTTGCTGTAAAAGAAAAAGCCAGTCTTTCAATCCCTGCATTGGGCAGATATTTTTTCAGTAAATGGGAGGCGTCATAACTGATGCTCAATTCTCTGATTTTCAGGTAATCGCCATTTTCAATAAAAGCGGCCCTTGAACCATAAAAAACCGCATCGTATTTCACATAATCTTTAACCGCTTTTTTGTATTTTCCGGAATGATAATCATACCCATCAATGGCATTAAGAGAATCCACCAGGGCAGTGGCTTCATTATAGGCCACATTGTTGCCAAAAAAAGTTTGATAGACCTTGGTAAAATTATAGACTTTGACACCAGTCTGCCAATCCAATAATCCATAGATATTCACATGTCGGAACAAGGTAAGGTTCATCGACAAAGAACCAAAATAATCGGGTATGGCATCTCCCAGGTCTTTCTTATCTGTGGATATACGGTAGTCCAGAAACTTTCCATTTTCATCATACATGATGGAATCTACTTTCTCATCAAAGAACGTCCATCTGGATTTACCTTCCATCAGAACCTGGATGTCATTGGTATAGGATGGTTCCGGCATTATCGTAATCTCATCTTTCTGCCATGAATTTCTCTGGTTGATCTCAAGACGAACATTTTTTTCATTGACCAGTACTGCATCCAGGCCAAGCTCAAAGGAGTGTCCTTCAATTTTTCCGATATTATCAGGAAAAGCTGTGACCACCAGTCCGGTTGAAGGCGCCAGATTTCTACCCACGATTGAATTTTCAGCGTTCATTTTGGCATAAGAAGCTTCGATTTTGTAGCGGTTGAAAAGCCCCAAATCCAGTCCGATTTCCAATTCCTTGATTCTTTCCGGTTCCAGTTTGTTGTTTCCAATTTCCGATACCGTTAGCCCACCACCATATCCCGACTGTTCAGCTGCCCATATCAATGGAGTTGACTGGGTTGATCCCGGCAACTGCCCTGTTTCACCGTAGGCTAATCTGATTTTTGCCATATCAATCAGGCCGGGTGTCAATCCAAACCGGTCCAGTCTGATTGCAACATTAGCCTGGGGGTAAATGATATTCGGTGCTTTGGGCGATAAAGAACTGGCAAAATCCTGCCGGATACTGGCCCCTATAAACAATTTATCCTGAAAATTAAATGCATTATCCAAAAATAACCCTGCAGTTCGAAAGGTCGCATAGTTTTCACCATAATCGTCCAGAAAATCTTCACCGTTTGCAGAACCAATATCTTTCAGTTTATCTGATGACAATGAATCAATGGCCAAATAATTTCTTCTCAGTTCCTGATCGAATAACTGGCCGCCAACTTTGGTGTTTCCGGTAAAGCCTTCCAGAATATTGTATTTATATCCGGCATACCAAGTGTAGGTAAACTGTGTATTGAATCGGTCTGTCAGTTGTTTAGAACCATTGGTATAGAGATAATCTCCCCATGGCGGGTAATAGGAATAATGGTTCATATTTGAATGTTCCGCTCCAATGGATCCATTGATTGAAAAATTTTTGAAGGGCCTGTAAGTTGCCTTGAAACTACCGGACATTTTTTTAATGTCAATATTTTCTTCAGCCGCCGCAATTTCAATGCTGTCCAGCCAACCCCAGGGTGTGGGCCTTAAAAGTGTATTTCCACCCCATCCATAAATATTATCATCATTTTCCGGACGGGCCAGTTCTGACTGGTTCATGGCAATGGTTGCGGACAGGTTTAATTGTTCACTGGCCACAGCGTCAACATTCAGACGCATATTTTTACGATTATGAAAATTGTTAACCATAATCCCTTCTTCATCCTGGATACCCATGGTAAAAAAGTATTTTGTTGCTTTATTACCACCGGAAATACTGAGGTCATGACCCACAAAATCACCATCTTTGAAAACAGAATTGGCGGCCTTGTAGGAAACAACATCATCTTTGGTGTATTGATAGGATTGGGAATTGGTACCAAATTTATAATTATAGTTGATAGAATATCCTTTTCCGCCCTGGACCAGTTGTCCCTTTTTGGTTGTAATGAGGACAACTCCATTAGAACCGTCCGTTCCATAGGTCGCTGCAGCAGCCGGACCTTTCAGAATTTCAATATTTGCAATTTCTGAAGGATTAAGAGAAGCCATCATGCTGATTTCCTGTCCCCCTTTGCTGTAACGGGTTTCAATCTCTGAATTGTCAATACGAATGCCGTCTACATAGATAACGGGCTGACCATCTCCGTTGAGACCGCCACCGGAACGAATATCAAAGCGATATCCCCCGCCCACATTTCCACTGGAAGATGTGATTTTAGTACCGGAAATTTTCCCGTTGAGCAATTGGGCAATATCCGAGTAGGCGTTTAAATCCGTCAGTTTTGTTGCATCAACCGAACCTACAGAGACTGGTGCTATCTCCCGTGATATTTGAGAAGCAATGCCTGTGACCACAACTTCCTGTCCTTTAAACACATCTTCCTGCATTCTAACTAAAATGTTAGCCAGACCAGATCCCGGCTCAAAGACAACTTCTTTCATTTTGTATCCCATATAGAATACCTGCAACGTAAACCCCTCATTGTTGCTGTAATTTAAAAAGAACCGACCTTCTTCATCCGTGGCTGTGCCCACAGATGTTCCCTTTATCAATACATTTGCTGCCACAAGCGGTTCATCTGTGACATCATCGATCACTGTTCCTGAAATTCTATCCTGGGCAATTAATGGACAGAATAGAACCAGGACAAGAAATAACGAAATCAAGTATTTCGCCATACCTTCCTCCTTTATGTTTTATTTACTTGTGATTAATGTAAAACGGTGTGATTGGTGGGTCCCCTTACATTAATCCCTTATCATCCGATTTCTACTCATCCAATTTGAGTACCAAAAGATCAATATTCTAAAACAAGGTCCCAAAATAAAATGATAATTTACTATTAATCAGTTAATTACTAATATATTCAATCAAATTAAAACAATTAAATAAGGCAGTGAACTATCTGATATTTAGGTTTTTTCTGAAATTTCGGATTTAATCGTTTGCCTTTTCAAAAAAAGATTGGAACAAGGTGCTTTATTTAACTATGTATTATCCCGGATTACATATTGGAAAAAGTGTGTATGAATTGCCACGAGGAATAACTCGTAACATGGAATTTCATTTTTAATGGGCTTTAACCCATAAACCGTTATCGGGTTAAAGCCCGGATTTGAGTATAAAGATAATCGAGGGCTTAAAAGTTATGGTAATACAAAATGAAGAAAATTCGGTTACGTAGTCTGAAATTATTTTATCTACTGATGCATTTCTATTGAATATTCCTGGTATTAGGGCCTTTTCGCTATCCGCAACTAATCACAACGAAAATGTTCATTTACAATCCAAAAAGCCGAACAATCAACACTCAAAGCCCTCAGGGTAGTCCGATTTAATCCAGTTTTTTTCAAAATATTTTTTATTTAGGTTAGTTTTTGGATTTTTATTCACAGTAAAAAGAAAAAGGAAGTGCGGGGTGCATCTTCCTTTTTCTGTGGATTAGTATGGTACGTGATAGAGTTATTAACAATTCAAATGCCAAAAATTTCTGTTTGACCTCAAAACCCTAAGAGAAATTCATTTTCCGACGTATTTTTTTTAAGGAATTAAAAAAAATTACTAATTTCTTAAAGTATTTACAGGAAATTATTGTTACTGTTTTAGGATATTATAGATATTTCTGATATTTCAGAAATATTAATTCAACAAGGTCTCAATATTCAACGCCAGAATTCTTCTTTTTACAGTTTCCGGAACAGCCAGATTGCAGATTCTGATGATAGAGTGTCTGAGATTATCTTCATTGATGGCCTCAAAACTAAAGACCAAATGACCGGGACCAAATATATTCAGGGCTTTTAGTAACCTGTAATCAGAAACAAGGTTTAAATTATTTATTTCACAGAATAGGTTCACGGGCAAATCCCGATAAAGTTCAAAAAATTCCAATCCGCTCATGCTGGCTATCATAAAGGTGTTGGATTGGTTTTCAGCCGCAAGATTGCGGATAATTTCACAGTCAGCTTTTTTATAGGCATAGAGCAGTAGCGGCATTTCATTGATGCGACAGAAATTAATTACCCTGAAAAGATTTTGATTATTCCGGTCCAGAGAAGAAAACAAATTATTTATTTTCAAGGCAGAAAATGGCGATTTTCCAAATTCTGATTGTAATTTTCTTATAATATCATCATTACCAATATCAATTGTATAGATTAATTTAAGCCTGTTATTTTCAAGACAACAAGCATTGATGAACTCCTGGTTTTTCATATCAAAATTTGAATTGACTTTCTGACTTTTAAATATGGAATCAATTTTTAATTTCATCTTCAGTGGATCCATATCAGGGAAAAGGCCCAGTAACCAGTCATAGGACCCATTTTCAATATTGTGATGCTGTGGTGACAGCAACAATTTCTCCAGCTTGTATTTATCCATTATGCGGATAATTTTTTTTGCAGATACCATACCCAATCCTGATTTTTAAATAGTTAGTTATTTATATTTAATTTTTTCATCCTGCTAAATAGAGTTTTCGGGTTAATTTTTAAAATTTCCGCAGCCCCGTTTTCCCCGCTGACTTTTCCATTGGTAAATTCCAATATTCTTTCAATATGGCGCTTTTGGATCTCTTCCAGAGAAATAAATATATTTTCATCATCGTTTTCACGATTGGGTTGATTGGATTTAAACCAATCACCCAGTTCCAGTATGTCGTCTCGGCTAATAATGATAGCCCGCTGTACGATATTTTCCAATTCACGAATATTGCCGGGCCAGGAATAGGACATCAGCGCAGTGATGGTTTTCTGCGGAATTTTGGTAATGGTTTTATTGAATTTCCCAGCATATTTATCAATAAAATGCTGAACGAGCAGGGGCACATCTTCCATCCTTTCCCGCAAAGGCGGAATATTGATCGGAAAGACATTGAGCCTGTAATAGAGGTCCTCTCTAAATTGTCCCTTTTTCACTTCATCTTCAAGATTGCGGTTTGTTGCGGCAATGATGCGTGTATTGGTTCTCAGTGTCACAGAATTTCCGAGTCGTTCAAATTCTCCGCTTTGAAGGACCCGCAATAATTTCTGTTGCACCTTGATCGGAAGTTCTCCAATCTCATCCAGAAAAATTGTCCCGCCGTTGGCTAATTCAAAACGCCCGATTTTACGCATATTTGCTGAAGTAAATGCACCTTTTTCGTGGCCGAAAAGTTCTGATTCAATAAGGTTGGGGGGCAATGCGGCACAATCAACTTTGATAAAAGGCTCTTTGCTTCGATTACTGCTTTTGTGAATGGCATGAGCGAGGAGATCTTTTCCTGTTCCTGACTCGCCTAATATCAAAATAGTCGGGTCTGCACCGGATGCGATATCCACCTGGGCGAGAATATGATTCATCTTTTTACTATTGGTCACGATTTCTTTATAATTTGAATTGCCGCTGACCTCAATTTCTTTTTTCAGATAAGTGTTTTCATTTTCAAGTTTAATTTTCAACTGTTCTACTTCTGCCAGGGCTTTATTAAGTTCTTCATTGATTTTGATTTTATCCCCAATTTGTTTTTCCAGATGAAATTTTTTCTTTTCAATCTCATTCAAACGTTGCTTGATGAACAGAAAGGCCAGGCCTGCAATTAGAGAGATTACAATAAACTGAAACCAAAAAGTCCTCCAGAACGGAGCAGTTATCGTAATTTTCAGGCTCTTTTCATTTTCATTCCAGATATTGTCATTATTAGCCACTTTTATGTGAAAAGTATATTGACCGGGTTTTAAATTTGAATATGTCAGGTATTCAAAATTCCGACATCTGCCCCAACTCTCATCAACACCTTCGAGATAATAGTCGATAATATTTTCAAGAGGAGAAACATAGTGAAGCGCACAAATTTCAAAAGAGATAACATTTTGGTTATATTTTAATTTGATAATTTCACCCTGGCCTTTAAAATCTTCATTTTTTATTTTTTGGTTAAAAAGATAAACACCGGCAACCTGCGGAACTGCCGGATTGATATTGCTGACAATCTGAGACGGATGAAAAAAAGTAAAGCCGGCTTTGGAACCTAAAATAATTTTACCATTTTTTGTGATGCAGGCTGATTTATTAATAAATTCACCCTTCTTTATACCATCTTTGAAATAATAATTTTTAAACACACGGTTTCGAGTATCGAATTTGGATATTCCGTCCCGTGTTGCAATCCAGAGGAAATCATCCTGAGTGGATAAAATCGACAAAATATGGTTATCCAAAAGCCCCTTTGTTTCAAGATAATGATTGAAGTTGTTTAGGGTATCGATTGAATTCAAACCGCCGTTCTCAGTTCCAATCCATATTCTGTCATTGCTTTCGGAAATATAGGTGATCTTGGTATCGCTGATACTTTCTTTTTGAGTAATATCATCGCCATAATTGACAAATTTTGGGTCAAATTTGTTCATTTCTGCCCAATTTAATCTAGACAGTCCCTCATTCTCTGTTCCGATCCAGAGGTCCTTTTTTTGGGAAAAATACAAATGGGAAATATTATTTCCGGCAATAGAATGTTCATCCTTTTGGTCATGAAAATAATGAATGAAATTGTCATATTCTTTTCGATAGCGGTTGAGTCCGTCGGAAGTACCGATCCAAAGGTCGCCAACATTGAGCGGATCACCAACAATGGAGGAGACAAAATCAGAACTGATACTGCTCAGTTCCTTTGAGGAATGTTTATAATGGACAAGATCGCCGGAAGATCCAAACTTGTAGAGGCCATTATTCGTGCCACACCAGAGGTTTTGATAACTATCTTTATACAAAGCGGTGATGACCTGAAAATTCAGTTCTTCCGTTCCAGGTATCCTTTCGACAAGGTGGTCTTCCAGGTCATAAACAAATAAACCATGATGGGTGCCCAGCAGGATTGAATGGGAATTGTTTTCAATGACGGAAAAGATCATATTGCTCATCAATCCTTCTTCAATATTGAAATGCAAAAATTTTTGTAACGGGAAATATTTATATAAACCTTTCCCTTTCAGGTTGATCCACAGGACACCGCTATGATCAAAATACAAGGCATTAATTCCCTTTGAAAACTGGTTATCTACATCCAGTTCAAAGGACTGAATATCAATGGAATTAAAGTCGTCAGAAGTGCTAATCAGATGCAATTCATACCCCAATCCTATCCAGATATTGCCGAGGTGGTCCATTGTAATGGCATTTTTATCAACACTGGATAAATTTACTATTCCCTTGTGCTCGATGGATTTAAGAGATTTTGCGGACAAATTGTAATAATACAGCCCCTGCCTGGTTGATATCAATATAATATTTTTATTTACCTTTAATAAAAAATTGACTCCCACATTACTGAGAAAATGGTCCTTTTCACTACCCTCCTTTTCAAAATTATCATAATGAAAAAAACCGTTATTTTCCGTTGCAACCATCAAACAATGATCATCTACAGATAAAATGTCAGTAATTGTGTAACCGGTAAGGACAGCCTGGTATGACAATTCACTATTCTCACTTTTCAGCCTGAATAATCCAGAATCAATCCCAAATAATATTTCATTCTGAAAATTACATATTGCATGAATGGAAACCCTGGACATGAGGTCATTTTGAAAAGATAAAAAATTTTCCGTACTGCTATTAAATTTATTGATTCCGCCAAATTTTGTCCCAATCAACAGGTCCCGACTTCCATTTTCATAAAGGGCAGTGATATTATCATCGGATATACTATTCTTTTGATAAGGATCAATTTTGTAGGCGACATAATCTTTTCCGTTATACCGATAGAGTCCATCATCTGTACCAAACCAGAGATAATAGTTTGAATCTTGATAAATACAATGGATCGCCCGATTAAAATCCAGGGGTATGAGATGTAATGGTTGTTCTTTACTGAAAGCGAAATTCAGAATAGCAACACCAATAAAAATTAAATTTCCCCACTTTTTCATAACGTACCACTTCAATTAATAACCAGCCAATATAGGACATGACAACAGGTTAAAAGTTGTCTTTCTGAAAAAATTTATTTTATTAAAATATTGTAAAATTGAGCTGAATAATAATAAAAAGGAATAATTTGTAATATTGGGGAACTAGAATATAGGTGAGAAAAATGAAGTATTTACCTGATGACCACCATTTTGGTAACAGCTCGCGCCCCCCCCTGTTCAACTTGAACAAAATACAGACCACTGTGGGCTGGACTTCCCGCTTCAGTCAAACCATTCCAGATAACAAGGTGCAAACCTTTACCGGAATTTTCTATGGTCGTGAAGTAAACTTTTTCACCTTTAAGATTAAAAATCTTTACGACTGCTTTCTGGTTATTTTTTATATTCACCAAAATGTTGGTTTTTCCATGAACCTGGGGTATAAAAGGATTGGGGGCCGGAGCATAAATTTTCAAATTTTCACTCTCAATAATTTCCATTGTTCGATTATATTTCAGGCTGCGATAAATTTCACCGACACCGTTTTCAAAGACAAACCCAAAACTTTTTGCAGCCACCAGGCTGCTGTCAATCATCAGGTCTACAACAAGGGTATCTTCCGGTAAAATGAATCCGTTTTCAGGATTGACCGCCAGATAAGAAGGATATTCTTTGATATTAAACTCTCCGATCCCGAGTCCGATGTTGAAGACCTTCATTTTTATCAAATTTTGATCAAAAATATCTGTTGGGAGCAAAAAAGCCGTTTGGGCTGTGAAGACATTCTTTTTTATCTGAACTATATGCACGGAATCCCTGTTGTTGTCCGTTTCAATGATAATGTCACTTTCATATAAACCGGCATAAAGAGACTCAAAATCAGGAGTTACAGAAATATTTTTGGTGCCGCTGCTCAGCAGGCCAACAGTATCGGAAAGAGTCAGCAGATGAGAGTATTTTTTTACGCTCCAATGCATTACTTCCGTTCCCAGATTGCTGATTGAAAATGTTTTTTCTGCTGTATCATCGCTGAAAAAAAACAGGGTGTCCGGTTCAAGAACCAACTCCGGGGCTTGGAAAATTTCACAACGGTTCACTGAGCGAATTTTCCAGTTGCCTGTCAATACATGATTTTCATCAACAGAAAAATTATCCAGATCAGCATAGCCGCTGCCGGTGTTAAGAAAAGCCCAATTTTTGCCGGTACCGTTGTCAGAATACCCCACAGTGATTCCACTGCTGTTGGCAGAGGTGAGGGCAATAAAATAGGTTCCCTGTTCCGAAATCGGAATAGGATTCTGCAGATTGTAAATCGTCCAGCCCTGGCTATTGGAAGGAATATCATCAAAACTCAGAAAAGGATTACGGGCAAGGTCTGTATAGATTTTTATGTCAACAGGATTGGATGTCCCACAATTAAATTTTATCGATGTGATTTCAGAAGCCTCTTCAGAATAAAACTTTTCTGCCGCCAGATAATTGGAGTTCAGAGCAATATAATAATCCAGGGTATCACTATCGTTTTTATACTCAATCTCTTCAAAACCACCGATACCGACGGCTGAATAGGAAAATTCCAGGAACTGGGTATTGCTGACCGAAGCTGTCCAATCCAATACAAGGCTGAGTCTTTTATAATCTTCACCAAAGGAAAGATCTTCAAAATCAAATTTCCCGTTATTGATATTGATGATTTCTATTTCAGACGGATTCTTATGCTTGATCACTGTCAATTCAGCCAGGGAATGGATTTGGAAGTCAAGGGAGAGATAGATATTACGCCCGCCATCAAACTGAATATACTGGGCCGCCTGAGGTTGCACCGTTCCGTGAATAATTTCACCATTTGTAAAATTGGAATGGTAAAATTCAGATTCAATCAAGGGAATATAAGCCCCAGAATAACTGTAGATACCCTCTTCGATGGTTGGGTCGTTGAGCAGGTTGGCCAGGAACCAATCCCGAAGTAATCTGCGAAAAGTGATATTATATCCCAGAGTCTGCAGACTGGATTCGTAGGAAATCATGCTGTTGGAGGGGTCTCTCAGGACCTGGCGAATTGCGCCAAGGCCAAAACGTTTATAAATGTAGTAGGTCCACAAAGATACTTTGGAATAGTCCAGTAGTGAGCCGTCAAAATCCGTCAGTTTTTTGTTGGTTGCACTCAAAAACCTGGAAAAGGAATGGGATTCATAACCCAGCAATTGCGGCGCCAGTTCTGAAAAACCTTCATTAAGCCAGGTGCTTTCGTCCGGATCATAGTGATAATGAATCAGATGTTGAAGTTCATGCGCGACCACACCCAAGGTGTGATTATCCGTCATCTGGGCCGGATTGGTGTCAATATAGATGATGTCACTGTAATTTCCTTTGCTCTGGCTCTGATCAATGGGATCAAAATAACCGGCTACATAAGAATCCGAGGTTGCAGGATCATAATCATCACGGGCATCAATCAGCAGGACAAATAGTTTGCTATTATTGTCCACATCGGGAAAATCACCAAAAATTGTGTTCAGGTTCGCCAGCATTCCACAGGAAGGGTCCATTGAATTTGCTGGAGTTTCCGATAATAAGGCATTGGAGATATTTTCAATATCATTGTCATTGACCCGTCCCGAATCATATTCCGTGCATTCTGCATATATTCTGATGGTGTCATTTTCAAAGAGTAAATAAAATTCCACACTTTCCAGGGTAACTTGATTATCGCGAAGGTTTTTTCGAATAAAAAAAGTCGTATCTCCGGTAACGGCCACTTTGGCCAAAGGCTGGACCACTCTTTCAAGATCAATATTCATCTGTAATTCAAAAGGAGCCGGTATCGCAACCGGCTCTTTATGAAGTTCTTGACTGAAACCACTTAGGATCAGAAAAAGTAAAATACTGAATTTATGAAATTTCATTATCTAACTTTCAGGTAAAGAATGCCTTTCTGTAACAGGGTTTCTGGTCATCAGGTCAATCAGTGCTTTTTTAGGATCTTTCCCTTTAAAAAGGACCGTATATATTTCCTCGGATATGGGCATGACAGCATGATATTTTTCCACCAACTGGTGAACGGTGTTGGCAGTATGAACACCTTCTGCAATCATGGACATTCCGTCCAGAACTTCCTGAAGTTTACGTCCCTTTCCGATTTCTTCACCAACATACCGGTTACGGGAATGCTTGCTGCTGCAGGTTACAATCAAATCCCCCACACCGGACAATCCGGCAAAGGTTTCTTCACGGGCGCCTAAAATCATTCCCATACGGGTAATTTCCATTAAACCTCTGGTAATCAAGGCAGCTTTGGTATTATCACCTAGTCCAAGCCCGTCACAAATTCCCGAAGCGATGGCAATGACATTTTTTATGGAACCGCCCACCTCAACGCCAATAATATCGTTATTGGTATAGACCCGCAAATATTTATTCATAAAAATTTTTTGTACATGGGACGCTGTTTCCAAGTCAGACGAAGCGGCTACAATTGTTGTTGGCATTTCTCGGGAAACTTCCTCAGCATGGGAAGGCCCGTAAAGAGCAACGATCCTGTTTTTGGATATCTCAAGGACATCATGTATAACTTCACTCATCCTCATCAGAGTATTTTCTTCAATTCCCTTGGTCAAATTCACAAATATAACCTGGTCATTAATCTTGCCCTTAAGACGTCTGAGTAAACCTCGCACAGTATGGGACGGTACCACAATACAAATAACAGATGCTTCTGCAATAACTTCATGGATATCGTTGGAAATCAATATTTCAGGTGAGATTGGAATTCCGGGCAGCAGTGGTGTCTTACAAGTTTTTTTCATCAGATCAACATTTTCTTTGTAGTATTCCCACAATTTAACTTTATGTCCGATTTTATGAAGATGAATCGCAACCGTAGTCCCCCAACTGCCGGCGCCTAAAACTGCAATTTTTTCTTTTTTGCCAAATCGTGCTATCATTTATATAACTTCACCGATAATGGTCGATTCTTCACCTGCTAATTTTAGCGATTCGATAAATTCATCCACTGATTCCGGGGCTGCCACGAGAATTAAACCAATGCCGAGATTAAAAACCTGGCCCATTTCCTGATGGGATATATGTCCCAGTTTTTGAATATATTTAAAAATTGGCAACCACTCCCAGGCATTCCAGTTAACATTCAGTTGAAGATTTTCCGGCACCACCCGTTTTGTATTGCCAATAATTCCCCCGCCAGTGACATGGCTGATGGCGTGAAGACCAGATTTTTTCAGCAGCGGTTTCACCGGGTGTAAATAGGAACGGTGAATTGCCAGAAGGGCTTCACCTATGGTCATTCCGATTTCTTCTACATAATCAGTGACTTGGTGTTTTTCAAAAAGGACTGTCCGAGCCAGAGAATAGCCATTGGTATGCAGACCGGAAGATTTTAATCCGATCAATACATCATGCTTTTTAACCCGGTCAGCAAGAATGTGTTTTTTGTCCACAATTCCGGTAATGGTGCCCACAAGGTCATAATCTTTTGTTTGATAAATACCGGGCATTTCGGCCGTTTCCCCACCAATCAGTGAGCAGTTATTTTCTTTACAAGCCTTTGTGAGCCCGGATATGATTTCATGGAAAATATTTTGTTCCAGTTTACCGGTCCCGACATAATCAAGAAAATACAATGGTGTGGCCCCTGTGCAAAGGATATCATTGGTACAATGATTTACCAGACACTGGCCCACGGTATCATGCCGGTTCATCAGGTTGGCGACAATAAGTTTAGTACCAACGCCGTCAGCACTGGATACCAAAACCGGTTCTTCATAATCAAAAAAATCAAACTGGTAGCAGCCGCCAAAGCCACCAATTCCAGTTAAAACATTCTTCGCAAAGGTACCCTTAACAAGATCTTTAATACTGTCAACGGCTTTGTTACCGGCTTCAATATCAACACCGGCTTTTTTGTAGGATGTCTCCATTTCTTTATTTTACTCCATAAAGTTCATTTATCACGTTTTCATAATCTTTCATGACCACATTTCGTTTTATTTTCAATGAAGGCGTTAGTTCCCCTTTTTCAATACTAAATTCTTCTGGCAGCAGGATATATTTTCTGACTTTTTCAAATTGTGCGAAACCATCCATCGATTCTAATACTACCTGATCATAAATCTTTTTTACAGCCGGAAGTTTAATTAATTCTTTAGTAGAATTCCACTTAATTCCCTGATTTTTTGCCCATTCTTCAAGAGTTGAAAAAGCAGGAACGATTAAGGCGGAAATATATTTTTGTTTATCTCCAAGAATAACAGCCTGTTCGATCCATTTAGAGGCCACCAGAATATTTTCCATAGGAGCCGGGGCCACATTTTTTCCACCGGCTGTTACAATAATGTTGCGCTTTCTGTCAGTAATTCTGATGTAACCGTCTTCATCAATCTCACCGATATCACCAGTATGAAACCAGCCTTCCCGGTCAAAAAGTTCGGCAGTTGCCGCTTCTTCTTTATAATAGCCTTTCATGATATTGGGCCCTTGGATAATAATTTCTCCATCATGAGCAATGTCGACCTGAACGCCGGGAATTGCAGGCCCTACAGTACCGACTTTATTTCGATTGAGCCGGTTAACGGAGATTACCGGAGAAGTTTCTGTAAGACCATATCCTTCCAGAATTGTGACACCGATGGCATTAAAAAATTCACCGATTTCTTTAGGAAGGGGCGCTCCACCGGAAACGAAATATCTCAGTTGCCCCCCCACTTGTTCTTTAATTTTTGAATACACCAGTTTATTGGCATTTTTTCGTTGTATACTGAGTATCGGTCCGATTTTTTTTCCGGCGCCCTCTTTTCGAATACATTTTTTACCAACATTAACAGCCCACCAAAAGATTTTTTGTTTGATGAACGAATCAGCGGAAATTTTATTCAGGATTTTTCCATATATTTTTTCATACAGCCGGGGGACTGAAACCATTAAGGTCGGTTTTACTTCTTTGATATTATCAGCGACTTTGAGAAGGTTTTCGGCATAAAAAATTTTTGAGCCCTGGGATGTTGGTAAAAAGTGGCCCGCAGTTCTTTCAAAACTATGGCTCAAAGGCAAAAAGGACAAAAACCGATCATCTTCAGACAATTCCAGGACCTGCACCGAACTTATTACATTGCTGCAAATATTTTCATGGGTGAGCATTACGCCTTTCGGTTCACCGGTTGTTCCGGAAGTGTAAATTAAGGTAGCGACATCGGAGGATTTTATTTTATTTGCTTCTTCTTCAAACACATGGGGATTGGCTTTTTCAAATTCTTTACCTTTTTGAAGTAAAAAATCAAGAGTTATGAATTTTTCATGTTCAATTTCTGAGTTATCAAGCATAATAACATAGTCCACATTGTTCAGATGATCAATAATTGCCAGGACCTTTTCAGCAAGTTTTTTTGTTCCGCAAACAAGATAGCGGGCTTCAGCATGCATGGATATCCATTTTATCTGTTTAGGTGTCAGGGTTGGATAAATCGTTGCCAGAACGCCTCGGCTGAAGATTGTACTGTAGTCAAAAAGAGCCCACCACACACTATTATCAGCAATAATACCGACATGGGTCCCCGCTTTAAATCCCAAGGCATAGAAGCCGTTGCTGATATTTTTAACATAGTTCCATGCTTCCAGAAAGGTGATGGTTACCCAATTCTTATCACTTTTATAACTGTAGACCTCTTTGTTTCCAAATCTATCAACAGAATTTTTAAATAATTCAGCAATTGTCTTAAAATTCATTTCACTCATAATCACCCCTTTTCAAAAAGAAAAATTTTCATTTGATTTTTATTGTTAAATATTTAATTTTACCCCGTTCATTTTCAGCCGAAGTGGTGAAACTGGTAGACGCAACGGACTCAAAATCCGTCGGGCTTTTGCTCATGGGGGTTCGATTCCCCCCTTCGGCACTAAATAAATAAAGCCTTGCAAATGATGCAAGGCTTTTTATTTTTCGAACCGGTTTATTTATATTTGTTTTATATGTTTCACTGGCAATTTTCACAGAAGGTAATATAACGGGTAATATAGGGAATTTACAACAAAATAATTTGACAAAATTGATAAAAATGTCATTATAAAATCCAATGAATAAAACTATTCATCATCAGGATTATTTCTTCTCAATTAACCGAATCATCCTCTCCGCTTTATCCCGTTCTTCCATACTATCAGGGTATAGTTTTGAAAGAATTTTCAGTTCAGTCAGGGCTTTTTCCGGCAGATTCATCTCTTTGTAGCAACAGCCAATGCGGTATTGTGCATAGGCTTCTTTATTGCCATCTCCAAGGCCGAACACTTGTTTGAACTGCTCGATGGCCTGAGCGTAGTTTTTTTGAGCGAATTCAATTTCACCCTGCCACCACTTTGCATTGTCAGCCAGTTTGTGTTTTGAATATTTTTCAGCGATTTGATTAAATATCATCCCTGCCTGGTGGTATTCTTTGGCATAAAAATACTTCAATCCCTGTTTGTATTGATTATCGACATCCTTGAGCATCATCACCTGTGAGGAATATTGTTTCAAAGTCAAAACCCTCTCAGGCATATCATAAGACAAGGAAATCGACACTCTGCGATTCAGACGGTTTTTGGCCTCATTATCCGATCGAATCACAAAATCCTGTTCCCCTTTGCTTTCGATAAAAATTCGATTGGAGTACCTGCTTTTTTCATATTCCTGAAAAAAATCTAATATCAAATTTTTTACCGTCTCACATCTTTTATAGGAAATTTGAAGATTGAAACTTTCGGAGCCGGAATAATCGGAATAGCCGGTTAATAGAATGACAATATTGGGATCAGTTTTTAACACTTTCACAATCTTCGCAATTGTAATCGAATAATTGGAATTAAATTTATAACTCGGAATGCGCCATTGCCCTGAGTCAAAGTAAATATCATCAAAAATCAGTGCGGAAGTCAGTTTAAGGTTAATTTCACAGCCTTGATTTACATTTTCTGAAAATGAGGCTTCCGGTGTGGAGCCACTGCGTTGTATATAGATTGTTTTTTCTAATATAATTGGCTCTTTTGCAGAATCAAATAAAATCTCAGCTTTTATCTGCTTTTGCCCGACGCCTATATTACTTTTGACAAAATCCGAATCATAAAAAATATCATAGGTATCGTCAATTTTAGAGCCGTTTTTAACGGTTTTCCAATTGCCTGAATTGTCTTGCCATGAAAGAGAAATTTCCGCAGGGCCCTGACCTGTTATTTTCATCGTTAAAGCACCGTCTTCGCACAGGGTAAAAGTATCGGCAGGAAAAAGAGTAAAATCGAATTTTTGCATTTCGGATATGGCATCACAATCGGTTTTGTTTTCTTTCACAGATACCGAATCTGCTGGTATATATTCTGAAACAGATTGAGTTTCCTCGATAATAAAATCATTAACATCTTTGTCCCGGATTATGGACTTATTGGTGCTGCAGGTAAATAAAAACAAAAAAGTAATAATAAGATATCGTTTCATATCCAACCTCACGCTTTTTCCATCTGAAATTCATTACCCTATTTTACAGAATTCTAAAAAATTTCAAAATGTAAAAAAAAATCATCCGGGAAAACGGATGATTTTTTTGTCAAAAATTTATAGAATAAATTTATCTTTTCTTTTCACCTTCAACGGGTTTATCCATTTTCTTTTCATCAAGGGCTTTTAAATCATCTTCAAGAGTTTTAAGTGATCTGTTGAGTCTCTGCATAATGGATTTTAAATCCATGATTTCATTGTTGGTTTCTCTTTTGACAGTGGATAATCTGTCGGAGGTTTCATTTAGATTGATTTTGATGCTATTCAATTCAGTGCCGGTAGTTGCCTTATATTCTTCCAAAGCAAAATTCACATCATCAATTTTTCTTTCCAGTTCATTTTTGGTCTCATTGAGTTTTGATTCAAGTTTTTCCAGATCCTTTTGAAATTCCTGAATGTGTTTTCCCCGACCAATAAATTGTAACTCTAAATCTTTAACAGCATGATCAAATCGATTGACTTCAATAGCCTGAAGAGAGTCCTGGCTATTTAACACTGTCATACGTTCGTTGACTGTGCCGAATTTGTAAGCGAAATATATTGATATTCCAGCTAAAATTACGATTGCAATGGTTTTAATTACATCTTTCATTTAATAGCTCCCATCATTTTTATTTAAAACTTTACCGGATGTGACAGTAATGTCAGCATCCCCTCCTTATTATTAATTTTGGTATAACAAATAACGATATAGAATTTACAAATTCATAATTAATTTTCAATACTTTTATTTAAAAAAACTGGAAATTCATACCTTCTTTTAATTTTTGATATTTATAAACTATCAAAGAACAATATTTATTTTCTCACCGCAAATATCACATCGGTCTGTTTTTAATGAATTATTTAAAATTGAAAAATAATTTCTTTCTATGAGCAATTTTCCGCAACGCGGACAATAGGTATTGTCATGAGTTCCTGCCATGACATTACCTTCATAAATGTATTTAAAACCCATTTCCCTGGCGATCTTGTAAATGGCATCCAGGGCCTCTTTTTTCGTTGGTGCAACATCCCTCATTTTATAGTCAGGATGGAAAGCAGAAAAATGTAAGGGAATATCATATCCCATTTCCATTTCGATCCAATGCAACAATTCATAAATACTTACAGGATTATCGTTAATGCCGGGTATGATGAGATTGGTAATCTCAATGAATACACCCAATTCATTTAATCGCTTAATTGACTTTAAAACAGGCCCGAGTTCCCCACTACAAATATTACGATAGAATTCTTCTGAAAAGGACTTTATATCCACATTTACAGCATCAATATAATGATAAATTTCATCCAATGGTTTCCTATTGATAAACCCATTGGTAACCATTACTGTTTTCATGCCCCTTTGTTGGGCAATTTTCGCAATATCAAATACATATTCACCAAAAACCGTTGGCTCATTATAGGTAAATGCGATGGACTGGCACCTGTTTGCAATGGCTGATTCTATCACTTCCTGAGGACTTACGTCTCTCAGATTAATACTTACAAAATCCTTTTGGGAGATATCATAATTCTGACAAAATTTACAGGCAAAATTACAACCCAAAGTACCAATCGAAAAAATTTTGGTACCCGGATAAAAATGATACAAAGGTTTTTTTTCAATGGGATCGATATTAAGAGCGACAGGTTTACCGTAAACCATTGAATAAAGTTTACCATCGATGTTTTTCCGAACCTTGCAAAATCCAGACTGGTCCTTGTTCATGATACAATTTTTGGGACATAAGTTACACTGAATTTTTTGGTTTTCAAGCGCTTGCCACCATTTTGCTAACTTCAACTCATTACCCTGACTTTTAAAATATGTCTAAAAAGTATTCAATAATGCTGGTATTTTCAATATCCGGAAAATAAAAAAGCGGGAGATTTCTCCCGCTTTAAATACATTGTATTCTATCCTTAATTATACAATTTAGTCCGCAATTTCAAAACTGTTCCGGGAACAATATTATCCAATTCTGAGCCCAGAACTGTTGCATTATCTCTCAGAATGACAATCCAGGCATAGTTATTTTGATATTCTTGACCAGCAATTGACCAAAGAGTTTCATTTTTCTTAACAGTGTATTCATAAAATTCATATTTGAGCGGATTGGCGTTTTCTTTTTCTTTTTTAAGTAAGAATTCATGATAAGGAAAAATCAAATTGGGATTATTGCCGATTTTTTTCTTGTTCCATTTATATATTAATTTCCATTTGGATTTGTCCCCATATTCATTCTGGGCGATTTTTGACAACCAGTCATTCGGTTTTACCATGTAAAAAATCTCAATTGTGTCCTCTTCGGCAACAGCTGTTAATGCATCCTCAATCTTTTCAACCTTTTGTTCAACAACAGGCTGGGCCTGTTTTTCAACCTGAGGTTTTTCAGTGACAACGGGCTCTTCAACCACGGCTTGTTTGGCACAAGCAACAAAAATAAATGTGATGGTGGCTATAGTTAACAAAAAACGAAATCTGCGCATTTTTTTCTCCTCTTTTTTCAATTCGGTTTTCTCTTACTAAAAATTACAAAAAAAAACATAATAATCAAGCTTAAATATAACATTTTGAATTTAGGATTTTATTGTAATGCATCCTTCAAATATCTAAATAAAAACTTTATCAGAATTCTTTACTAATTAAAATAAAATCAGTTTAAGTTCAAATCAATTTTAATATAACACCGATAGAACCTAAAAGACCTAATTTACAAAAAGAAAATTACGACGCCTGAGAGCGCAATAATAATTCCAAAAACTTCTTTCAGAAAAATTTTTTCATGTCTGAAAATTATTGAAAAAACCGTAATTATCAGCGGTGAAAGTGCAATTAATGTGGAAGCAATTCCAACTTTGGCCCGCTGAACTGCAATCAACGATAATGAAATACCGATAAAAGGCCCCAGAAAAGAACCGGCTGCAATATGGGTTATAGCATGAAAATCCTTCAATGCCCAGCCTAATTTTTTCCAGTTGTTTCTAAAAATAAAAATGATGGTAAAGCCAAAAATACCTGCAATCAAACGGATTTGAGTTGCAGCAAAGGCATTGTATTCCCTAACCCCATACTTGCTGAGGATTAATCCTGCAGCCTGGCCCAACATGCCACCTAACGCAAATAATACCCCCTTCACAGGATGACTGAGCTTCATTTGTTTACTTGATGAGTCCCGTTCAAGGATGACGATGGAAATTCCGATTACGGTTACTGTCATTCCTGAAATTTCCAAATAGTTCATTTTTTCACCGAGTATCAGCCAGCCCATTAATGCTGTAGTAGGAGGAACCAGGGACATAATCAGCATTGAAATTCTTGCGCCAATCACCACAAAAGCTTCAAAGAGAAACATATCGCCAATTACAACACCGACAATTCCTGAAACAAACAACCAAAACCAAGTGTGTGCATCAGCATCAATCGGAAATACATGACCCCGGGTAAGGGTGGTAAAAATACTCAAAAAAAACAGCCCGATGAACAATCTGAAATAATTTACCGCAAACGAACCTACTTTTTTCCCGGCATTTTCAAAAAACATGGCATTCCCGGCCCAACAAATCGCTGTTGCCAAAGCAGCCAATTCACCTAAATGATAATTGATAAAATTCATAATCTTCACCTAAAGCATTAATAATTTAGACGGTAATTTATTAATATTTTCACAATTAAAAATCATTCTTTTGGACTTATACACAATTGATTTTACAGGTATAATTCCTTTTATTGAATTGGTCAAAAAACAAGCCGCAAAATCTATGATTTCATTCATGGAAATTTCCTTTTCCACACACCGGATATCCTGCGATTCTAAAATTACCCTTCTTATTATTCCGTTTAATATCGGTAGATTTAAAGGAGGTGTATATAGCGTATCCTTGTCTAAGAAAAATATATTTGAAGTCGTTGCTTCCAGAACCTGTCCTTTTTTACTGAACAATATTAAGTCATCAAAATTTTCTCTGATTGTATTTTTCATTCGAATATTATCAAAATAATTTAGCGATTTGTGGTGATTCAGGATTAAATCTCCCCGATCTACTGCCACTGAATCCAAATTCTTTTCATATTTATTTATTATCAGGTTCTGAGGTATAATCAGATATTGCCCCATTAAGTCTTCATCGACGTAAATGATTAGTTTTATACGGGATTCCAGCAAATTATTTTTTTTCATGAGGTTTTCGATGATCTTGTTTATATCAATGGGATTAAAGGGAATATTGAAAACTCGACAGGAATGATATATTCGCTCCAGATGGTAATTTAAAAATTGGGCTTGTCCATCGATAAATTTAAGCGACGTGAAAAAACCCATACCATACTGAAATCCGGGTGAATTTACTGCAATTTTTACCTCTGTGTCTTCCAAATAAGATTTTTTATGAAAAACAATCATTTCCAAGTGACTCCATAATATTTTTTATTTTCTCTGTCATTTCCTGATATTCCTGTTCCGGATCCGAATCGATTGTTATCGCACCACCGGAATTTATAAAAATTTCCTGGTCCTTTATTACTGCAGTCCGTATAACAATGCTCGAATTCAAAAACTCTCTGTTCATAATAAAAATTGATCCCGTATAGAGATTCCGTGTGTAGGTTTCTAGTTCATCAATAATTTCCATCGATCTGATTTTCGGGCACCCAGTAATTGATCCACCGGGGAATGTTGCCCTTATCAGATCAATGTAATCATGATCCCGGCTTAGTTCCGATTCCACTATACCAACCAGATGAAAAACGTTTTTGAAACATTCTAGTTTTTTGGAGTTTATCACTTTCACGCTGCCGATGTTGGATACTTTACCCAGATCATTTCTTAATAAATCAATAATCATAAATAATTCAGCCTGATCTTTTTCTGAATTTAACAGAGTCCCTTTGTTAATATTATCCAGGACCGGATCATCACTTCGGGAAATTGTACCTTTAATCGGCCGTGTTTCAACACTTTTGCCTATTGCTTTGAGAAACAATTCCGGCGAATTCGAAACAATCTGTAATCTGTCTAAATTAAAATAACAGGAATATGGTGCGTCATTTTTGCTGTAAAGCCTCTTAAAAAGAGAAAATCCATCGCCATTAAAATCAGCCTTGATCTGTTGTGTCAGATTGACCTCATAAACATCTCCTTCAAGGATATAATTTTTTATTCTGGTAACTTTATTTTTATATTCTTCTCTGTTGGCTTCCGGTTGAATATTAAAAATTTCAAACGATTGATCAACAACCTTTTGAATTATTTTTTTATAGGTAGATTCATAGTTGAAATTGATATGCCATACCTCTCTATTCGAATGGTCAAATATAATATAATTTTCATAAGTCAATAACTGAATAACCGGCATTGTATATGAATCAATCGTGGTTTTTGGCAAGAACTCAAGACCTTTTCCCAACTCATAACTTGCAAAACCAACAAAGCCGCATAAACTGGCCGGATATTCCAATTCATGAAAAGCAGATTCATGAAGTAACCGATGCCAAATATTCCATACCGTACCTGCCACCGGATCACCATTCACCAAAACGTCATAGCCGTCATAAACCATTTCAAAATTCGGTAAAAATCCAATCATTGAAAACCGGGAATTGGATTCATCGCCTTTCCCTGTCAAAACCACACTGCCATATTGATGAGCGTGATTTTCAAAAACCTCGATGGGATTTTCATAATTTAGTTTATGAATTTCATAATTTTTAATTTTTATAAACTTATTTAACATATTTTAGAAAATTTATTATTAACTGGTCACCGTATTCAGTCATAAAAGATTCCGGATGAAATTGCAACCCGAAAACTGGTTTATCATGATGCATGATGGACATCACAACCCCCTCCCCGGTCTGACTATTGATTTTCAATACATCAGGAATGCCCCCTGTTTCCAGGGAATGATATCGCGCTACTTTAAATTTTTTAGGAACATTTTCAAACAAGCCTGTTCCATTATTGAGAATTGGCGTGGCTTTACCATGGACCGGAAATAAACACTTTCTCGTATAACCACCAAAAACTTCGTTGATACACTGCATACCCAGACAGATACCTAAAACAGGAAGTTTTTCACCATAAAATCCAATGGCTGCAATTGATATTCCGGCATTTTCGGGTCTTCCGGGGCCCGGTGATATCACTAAAGCAGCATACTTTTCTTTATCAATCTGTTCCAATGACAACACATTATTCCGATATACTTCAACCCTACCGCAATAAAATTTTTGAATTTGCTGAAATAAGTTGTAGGTAAAGGAATCAAAGTTATCAATAATCAATATTTTTTTCATCTGATCAGTTCCCGATTGCTGGAAAATTAGATGCAAAAAACTAAAATAAAAAAGTAAATAAAATTTTCATTGTTTTGGAATTGGTCGAATTTTAGATTCTTTCTGAGAAAGACTCAGAAAAAATCTATGAAAAAAACAGATCACAAAACCCTAAAAACAACGACCATTTTTTTTATTTTTCCGGCAGCGGTTCTTTTTCTATCTAAATTTTTTGATAATTGGCTGGCAGTTAAATTTGCCCCACCCGGTTTTCTAATCGTACTATTTTCAGGTTTCTTTTTCTTTTTTTTATACCTGACACTGAAAAATTTTATATTATTTTATCTTTGCGCAGAAAAAATACCGTTTCCCTTTTCACTTCCCAAAAGGATAATCTGGGAAGGCATGTTTTTGCAATCAAGGCATCCAGTCTTTTACACCTATTTTATGATGCTCCTTTCATTGTTAATCCTATTTCCTTCATTTACAGGATTATTTTTTTTCACACCTTTATTTTTTATGATTGCCCTATTTTATCTCTACTTTTTTTACGAAAAGAAATGTTTAACTGAATTTAAAAATAAATACATCGACTACAGCTCGGAAGTGCCATTTTTTCTAACATTAAAAAGACCGAAAATCAGGTCCCCACATCTGTCAAGGTTGATTGCCCAGGCAATTATTCGTCTTTTATTCCGGCTAAAATATCCGGTCACGTATTTGGGCATTGAAAATATCCCGGAAAAAGGTGGTGTCCTTTTTATCGCAAACCATCTTTCCTATGCTGATCCTTTTTTTCTTGGTGGCGGTATTTTCCGAAATATCAGATTTTTAACAACGGCAGATGTTTTTAAAAAGAAACTAAACCGCTTTTTCTTTCACCAAATGGGGTCAATTCCCATTAAACGATTTACAAAAGATCCTTCTGGAATTAGAAAATTTTTTAAATTAATGCATGAAGGCTACGCTGTCGGTTATTTTGCTGAAGGTCAAAGAAGCTGGACTGGGGAACCTTCGGAATTTCCTGATGGTGTCATCCGCTTGTTACAAAAAGTTCCCGTCCCCATTATACCTGTATCCATTGCCGGCATTTATGCCTTGTGGCCAAGATGGGCCGATAATATCAGAAGAGCCCGAGTTCAGGTACGATTTCATCCGCCAATACAAAATATAAAAAAATTATCCCCTCAAAAATTTGAACAGAATTTAAAGAATACCATCCATTCAGATGAGCAAACCTTTAAAAACAAAATTTTATCCGATAAAAGAATTAATTCCGGTTTAACAAATCTGTTTTGGCGCTGTCCAATATGCGGAGATATTGATGCCATGCGTGAATATGAAGATGATAAAATTAAATGTTGCAGCTGTCGGGCGACTGGTCAAATCACCAAAGATAATCATTTGGAAATTAATAATTTAAAAGAATCCTTCGGATATTGGTATCATCGCCTTCAAAATTTTTCCATTGAACAGGAAAGGTATAAAAGTCATGAAACTGAACTTTATCTTGGCAATTTTCCCCATATAAAAAAGATGGATCAGGGAACCTTAGTCATCGAAAAGAGTAAATTTATATATAATGGAAAGAAACAATATGAATACCTCTTTTCTGATATCAAACAACTTTATGCCGAAGGAGGCAAAACCCTTCATTTCATTACCGAAAATACTCAGGTTCAAATTAAGTTTAAAAATGAAAGTCCTTTAAAATGGGTAAACTTTTACCGGACAATGTTAACCAGATCACAAAATATCAACTCAGAAATGAAAGACTTGTAATAAAAAACAAACATCCTTACATTTATGATAAATAATAACAACGGAGGCCATATGAAGTATATAAAAACAATTTTAATTCTGATATTTGCACTGGCAATGACCTCTTGCTATACTCAAATATCCTCTCCCGATGTGATCCGTGAAAACATCACCGTGGAAGAAGAAGGTGCATATACGTCAGATAATTATGATGATGGCTATAGTGACTATGAATTCGGCACAATGATCAACAACTACAATTATTACGGCTATGATCCTTATTACTACGATTCTCCCTATTTTTCCTTTAATTATTTCACCTCTCCCTGGAGTTATCGTTACAGACCCTATGGTTGGTCTTCCTGGGATTATTATTATGGATATTATCCTTATTATTATGACGATTACTATTATACATATCGGCACCCGGGCTATTGGAACTCTCACTGGTATTATGGCCATTATTATCCGGGAGGTTATTATAATTATGCCTGGTGGCATCGTGGCGGAGGCGGCTACTATGGTGGTTCATCCCATCATTTCAGTGACGATTCCAGACAAATTGGAAAAATTAAAAAAGAAAAAGATCGAAAACTTTCTCCAAGGGAAGTTTCTACAACCCCCACTTACTCTCCCATGCAGATATCAAGGGCAGGTGGAACAATCACCACCACCAATGATGAAATACCAATAGGAATCGTAAACGGAACAACCACCAGCAACAGAAATCAATCTCAAAATAAAAATCTCGTCCGGCAGAAATATCCAGATCAGGATTCATTCAAACTCAATACAGCGACAGTTTCCGGAATGCCATTGAGTTCCTCAACATCCGTTACATCAGGCCATTCAACAACAACTTCAACAACAGAAAACGTCAACAGAACTTCCGGTATATCAAACAATACCAGCACCGGCAATTCAGCATCTCAACCCAATAACACAACACCTGTCAACTCTTCCAGAATAAAAAACAAAACTTCCGACAGAAATGAGACAATATCTTCATCAGACAAAAAACAGTCAACCAACTCCGTCAAATCCACAAGCCCAAACCAGAGTTACTCGAAACCATCGAGAACGAGAATTAATAACAATACCTCAATTAAATCCAGCGCCAACTCCGGTTCGTCATCCTCCAGGTCTATTCGTAGTTCCTCTTCTTCAAACAGAAGTTCTTCCTCATCCACCAAATCCACACCCACACGAAGTTCAGTTAGTTCAAGCAGATCGTCCAGTTCATCAAAGGCTACATCCGCAGGCAGTTCCAGTCGTTCCAATAGCAGTTCAAAAAGCAAAACCAAAAAATAGAAAGGAGTTTTGCCGATGTTGAAAAAACTGTTTTTTCTTTTGGTCCTTTCATTCTCCCTGGTTTCAGCCCAAAACTTTGAGGACTGCATTAATCCCTTATGGTATTTTCAAAATTTTGGTAGCGCCAATGCTGCTCTCGCCAATAACACTACGGCCTCATCAAATAGTGTCAGTGCCTTGGCTTCCAATCCGGCCATTTTAGGGGAAACCAAAAGGCTTTCAATCAGTATTTCTTTCAGAAATAATAATTTGACACAAGACTCCAAATTCAATTATTCCGATAATCTCATTAATAGTACCTTTAACCATTCTGATTTGAAAAAAACAAACCTGGACGGAATCAACCTGGTCATACCCGTGCCTGTTTATCGGGGCAGTTTTGTTTTTGGCCTGTCCCACTCTACCGTCGCAAATTATTTTGATCATGCAGAAGCGATTGGCGATTTTATATATGATGATGCACCCTTTACGGTAGATAACAGTTTTGAAAAATCGGGGACTATGAATGTCACCCGTGCCGGTTTGGCTTTTGAATGGCAAAAGAACCTGTACATAGGCACTTCTCTCAATTATTACCGGGGGAATCAAAACCAGGAGTACAATTTTACGGATAGGGATATCAGTGATAATTTTCTTTATAGCGCGATCCATAAAAATGTTGCTGTCAATCCGGATTATTCCGGTATAAACCTCAATGTCGGATTGCTCTATAAGACAGAATTCTTTAAATTTGGCGCCAATATATCCACACCCTTTATCCTGCATGTCGATGAGGATTACGATGGTTCTGAAAAATGGACCTATGATGATGGTACATCAGAAATAGAAAATTATTCCGACCGAATCACTTACCAAATTAAATCACCCAGTGCCGTTTCAACCGGTATTGAATACCGTTTGGGAAACATTATGCTCCTGTTCGATGTCAAAATGCAGGATTGGCACAATATGAAATTTCAATCCAACTTAACCGATGATGATGGCCTCTCAACGGATAAAAGGATCAATAGCGAAATACGCAACAATCTGAAAACAACCTTTGATTGGGGTTTTGGATGTTCCACAAACTTTTTTGATAACTACAGGTTTAACCTGGGTCATCGTATCATCACCCTTCCCTATTATGATTTGCCAGAAGGAGATGAAAAAGTCCATCTGACCGGAATTGGTTTCGAAACTCAGCTGCTTAACAATTTTCATATGGGCCTGACCTATCAATTTGAACTGGGCAAAAGCACCATTAACAAGGAATATTTTGAATATCCGATTTACCGAAAATACAACAGTCAGAATTTGATTATTACAACTTCTTTTTTTTTTTAAAAATCAAAAAATCAGACTTCAAGGCTGGCAAAATGTCAGCCTTTTTTTTTATTTGACATAATAGTTTCAATGTCTTAATATCATTTATCAGATTATTATGGTGTAACATGAATTCATTAAAATACTATTTGCTTATTATTCTGCTGATGACTGGAAATTCAGCAGGAAAAGAAATTCAGGTTTTGACGATTGACGGAGTCATAAATCCTGTATCCGCCGACTATCTGATTACCAATATTTCCGAAGCAGACTCCAATGAGGTGGAATGCATCATTATCCAGTTGGATACACCTGGCGGTCTGATGACCTCCATGAGAAAAATCATCAAAGAAATGATGAATGCGCAAGTACCAATCATTGTCTATGTCGCCCCAAAAGGAGCCAGGGCGGGGTCAGCCGGCGTTTTCATCACCTACGCTTCCGATGTCGCTGCCATGGCGCCCGGTACCAATATCGGTGCTGCTCATCCAGTCGATGTTGGAGGCAGTTTCAACTTTAACAAAGATAGCACCGGATCCGAAGTCCTGACTGAAAAAATCACCAACGATGCCGTGGCATTTATTCAAAGTCTGGCCGAACAATCCAGCAGAAATTCGAAATGGGCAGAAAAATCCGTCAGAGAAAGCGCCTCCATCAGTGAGAACAAAGCCCTTTCACAAAAAGTTGTTGAGATCATCGCTGATGACCTTGATGATTTGCTAATTCAGTTAGATGGCTATCCCATAAAAAACCGGGCCCTGAAAACCCAGTCTGCCAAAATTGTTGAAATTGAATTCGGTTTTCATCGAAAAATCCTGGATATTATCAGCGACCCCAATATAGCCTACATACTGCTCATGTTGGGATTTTGGGGATTGATCTTTGAGATCAGAAATCCTGGTGCAGTATTTCCGGGAGTAATCGGTGTCATCTGCCTGATCCTGGCCTTTTTCTCCTTTCAGATATTACCGATCAATTATACCGGCGTTATCATGATTTTTTTAGCCATTATTATGTTTATTCTGGAAGCCCATATCGTCAGTTTCGGGCTACTAACCATAGGAGGAATTATTCTCATGCTATTAGGTTCAATGATGCTCATAGATTTTACGCAGGCACCCAGAGATATTTTTGCCATTTCCTGGAGTGTGATCCTTCCTTTTGTCATTTTTACGGCTGTATTTTTTATTTTTGCTTTTACCATGGCCATCAAAACCCTGAAAACCAAAGCAACAACCGGCAGAGAGGGAATGATTGGACTTATCGGAGAAGCGATTTCGGACATAACAGAAAATAGCGGTCAGGTCCGTGTCCATGGTGAAATCTGGAATGCGGTATCCGATGAACCGATAGAAAAAAACACACCCGTTGTTGTTAACAACATAGAAAACATGCAATTAAAAGTAACAAAAAAATAAAGGGAGGCTCTATGCAATTACCAATTTCAGCGATTACCATCGCATTAATTTTGTTTTATCTGATTGTCAACTCTGTTAAAATCCTCAAAGAATACGAAAGAGGCGTCATTTTTCGATTGGGCCGGCTGGTAGGCGCCAAAGGCCCGGGCCTGTTTCTGATCATTCCTTTTGTGGATAAAATGGTCAAAGTCCCACTACGGACCATCGTCCATGATGTTCCACCCCAGGACATCATAACCAAAGACAATGTCTCTATTAAGGTCAATGCCGTTGTTTATTTTCGGGTGATCGATCCGTCAAAAGCCATTGTTGAAGTAGAGGATTTCTTCTCAGCCACTTCCCAATTGTCCCAGACCACTCTGCGATCCATTTTAGGAGAATCGGAACTGGATGAATTGCTGGCCAATACTGAACAGGTAAATGAACAATTACAGAAAATATTGGACAAACATACGGACCCCTGGGGCATCAAAGTCTCTCAGGTGGAGATCAAGCACGTAGACCTGCCGACCGACATGCAGCGAGCCATGGCCCGTCAGGCAGAAGCCGAGCGTGAAAGAAGAGCAAAAATCATCAATGCCGAAGGGGAATTCCAGGCATCCCAGCGACTGGCTGATGCAGCCCGTGTCATTCAGGACACACCCATTGCCTTGCAATTGCGGTATCTTCAGACCCTTCGGGAAGTGGCTGTAGAAAATAACTCCACCATGCTATTCCCGATTCCCATCGACCTGTTGGAACCTTTTACCAAATCTTATCTGGAACTCAAAGCGAAAAAGGAACCAGAAAAATAATTTTTGTAGCAAAAAAAATTTGACAGGATTAATTTAACCACAGAGTAATTATCTCTGTGGTTATTTTTTTTAAAGGGAACCGATGATTATCGATAAAATAGAAGCCCTCAGGGCCCAAATCCGGAAAGCAAACCAGAATTATTACCTGTATGATAATCCGACTATCAGCGACGCCCAGTACGATAATTTATTGCGAGAATTGCAGGAATTGGAAGCGCAATATCCCCAATACAAAACCCCCGATTCTCCGACCCAGCGCGTGGGGGCTACACCGGTGGAAAAATTCAATCTTGTGAACCACGCCATTCCCCTCCTCAGTCTTGATAATGCAATGAATGATGAGGAAATCAAAGATTTTTTATCCAGATTAATTAAAAATTTAACCGAAAGCAGACCGCTTGAAATAGTAGCAGAGCCCAAAATTGACGGGCTGGCAGTTGAACTTGTCTATGAAAAGGGTCTGTTGATCCAGGGCTCGACCCGCGGTGACGGAGCCACCGGGGAAGATATCACCCAAAACCTGAAAACCATTCAATCCATTCCCCTCAAACTGGATCATTCACAAATTGATTTCCCGTCCTTGCTCGAAGTACGCGGTGAAGTTTATATGAACAAAAAAGGATTTGAGAGATTAAACCGGCAACAGCTGGAAGACGGCAATCAGCCCTTTGCCAATCCACGAAATGCAGCTGCCGGCTCCCTGCGCCAGCTGGACCCGAAAATTACTGCCCGGCGACCGCTCAACATATTCTGCTACTCACCGGGACGATATGAAGGAATTACTTTTGCCAGCCACTGGGACTTTCTGCAAGCCCTTCCCAAATGGGGGTTTCGTATCAATCCTTTGATCAAAATTTGTCACAACCTGGATGAGATGCTGGCCTACAAACAGGAATTGGAAGAAAATCGTGAAAACCTGGATTATGACATTGACGGTGTGGTGTTCAAAGTCAATTCCTTTTTGCAACAAAATCTTCTGGGCATCAAATCCCGCAGCCCGCGCTGGGCAATTGCCGGAAAATTCAAGGCCCGCCAGGAAATTGCCCAAATTGAAAAAATCAATGCCAGTGTCGGCAGGACCGGAGCCATCACACCAGTGGCAGTCCTGAAACCCGTCAGCATCGGCGGCGTCACCGTCACCCATGCAACCCTGCACAACCAGGACGAAATTGACAAGAAGGATATTCGCGAAGGGGACTGGGTTGTGGTCCAGCGGGCTGGCGATGTCATTCCTCAAATCGTCAAATCCATTCCTGAACGCAGAGACGGGTCCGAACGGCCCTACAAAATTCCGGAACAATGCCCGGTTTGCGGTTCACACGTCAGGAGGAGTGAAGATGAAGCAAAACATAAATGCACCAATATCAACTGCCCTGCCCGCCTCAAAGGCTGCATCCGGCATTTCGTCAGCAAAAACGCCATGGATATTGACGGTTTCGGCGACAAACTCACTGAAATTCTTGTAGACAAAAACATCATCACCAATGTGGCGGATATTTATACGCTTACCAAAGAAAAAATCGCCAACCTCGACCGACAGGGCGATAAATCCGCCGAAAACCTGATTTCAGCCATTGCCGGCAGCAAAAAAACAACCCTGGCCCGTTTTCTTCATGCTCTGGGAATTGCAAATGTCGGCCAGTTCCTCGGAAAATTACTGGAAAAGGAATTTGGTTCTCTGGAAAAGCTAATACACGCCGACCTTGAAAAACTCAACGCCATCGACCAGATCGGACCGGTTGTCGCCCAGTCCATATTTAATTTTTTCAGTGAAGAACACAACCAGGAAACCGTCCAAAGATTATTGGAATATGGAATTGAATTTGAAAAATGCCGGCAGCAGGACGACGAAAGATTAAAAGGCCAAACCTTTGTAATAACCGGCACCCTGTCAGGCCTGTCACGAACTGATGCGAAGAATCTCATTGAACAAAAGGGTGGCAAAGTCTCCTCAGCCGTATCCCGGAACACCGATTATCTGGTCTGCGGAGAAAACCCAGGATCAAAACTTACCAAGGCCAAAGAATACCATGTAAAAATACTGAAAGAAGAGGAATTCCAGGAACTACTGAAAGATGAGTAAACATGGAAACAAATTCGCCAATATCGGTTGCACAACTGTCCTGCTGATCACCATCGTCGGGGCAATCCTGCTCACCCTAATGCCCAGGGAAAAAAAGGCCGTGTTTGAAATTGTCAGAGAAATGTCACCATCACCCAATTCAAAAGTTCTCTGCGTTTATACAAATTCGAAAAATTTTGATGAAATCAAAACCCACGCCCTGCATAACACAACCCGGAATTCCATTGTCATTTTCTATTACAATGACAAAGGAAAAATTCCCGACCTCGAAGAAAGCGGACACACTATTGAAGAATATAATCATCGCCACGCCATCGCAACCTATAAAAAATATGGCTCCAACCGGGAAGAATTTTTGATCAAATAATCCCTTTCGATTCAACTTTTCCCCTCGAATAATTAATTAAATAAAAATTTGACTCACTTGGAATTAATGTTTATATTTACCAGTCCTAAATGACGTATAATTTAATTTTTTTTATATAAAGGAGGCTTGACAGAATTATGGGCGTAATGCAAAATCTTAGAGAACAGACACATGTTATCCTATGGGGGGTATTGATTTTATTTCTTTTGAGTATGACTATTGGTGGTCTGGTTGGCGGTGCTGATATCTTAAGTCTTTTTTCAAAAGATCAAAAAAACCTGAATTTAGCAGGCAAAATAGATGACAGAGAAATTGATATAAGAACCTTTTCAGATGCGCTGAACTATCAAACCCAGCAATACCGGGACCAGGGCAGAGAAATCGACTCCAGGACCATGGATATGCTTTCAGACCGAGTCTGGAATTCCATCGTCAATGAAATTCTGATGGACCAGCAGGTTGATGAATACGGTTTCCAGGCCAGCGACGAAGAAGTATATCAATCCCTGGTGACCAATCCGCCATCGATCCTTCGTCAGCATCCAGCCTTTATAACCGATGGAAAATTTGATTACCAGAAATATTATCAGGTATTATCCAATCCCCAGGGTGATGAATGGCTTCCTTTTGAATATCAACTCAGAGTTCAGCTGCCCATGGCCAAGGTAGCCGCCTATATTCAGTCCCTGGCCACAGTCACTGAGGCGGAAATCAAAGATGAATACCTGAAGAAAAAAATCAACTATACCCTGGAAGCCCTCAGTATTCCCATTGCCAAAGTCACCCGGGAAGAAATTGAAGTCACCGACAAAGAAATTGAAGAACGTTACAACAAAAATAAAGAAGATTATCTGCAGGAAGAAACCCGCGACCTGAAATATGTGTCCTTCCCCATTGTCCCTTCAAAAAGTGATTCCCAATCTGTCGAATTTTTCGCCAAAGACCTGATCGACAGGATTACCACCGGCGAAAATTTTGAAGATCTGGCAGCTGAATTTACAGAAGATCCAAGCGGCGCTGAAACTGGAGGCGACCTGGGATGGTTCGGTGAAGGTAGAATGGTCAAGCCTTTTTCCGATGCCTGCTTTAATGCAAAAAAAGGCGACCTGGTTGGTCCGGTCCTGACTCAGTTTGGTTATCATATCATCAAAGTCGAAGATTTCAGAGAAACTGACGGAAACCGCGAAGTCCACGCCAGACACATTTTGCTGAAAATCAAAATCGGGCCCGAAACTCAAAATGCCATCAACTCACAGGCTAACCTCTTTGCCTATGACGCCAACGAAATGGGTTTTGAAGCCGCTGCCGACACCTTCAAAGTTGAAATCAAAACCATTTCCAAACTGGACAAAAACTCTAAATATGTCACCGGTTTAGGCTACCTGCCCTCAGTCACCCGATTTGCTTTTTCCGATAAACCGATAGGCTCCCTTTCCCAACTACTTTCCACTGAAAATGCCTTCGTGCTTTTCAAACTGGAAAAAGTCAATCCCAAACATTATCAAAGCCTGGAAGAGGTCAAAAACAGCATCAGTTCGGTCATCTCCAAGGAAAAGCGAGAAGCAAAATTAAAAGCCATTGCTGATGAAGTACTGGCTGAAATCAAAGCCGGAAAATCTTTTACTGAAATCAAAGAAACTGATCCCAAATATGTTTTTTCTGAAATTCCCGCTACAACCCTGGATAAGCCCCTGGCAAACCTGGGCTCCAGCAATGAACTGACCGGCGCCATTATCGCCATGGAAAAGGGCCAGGTTTCAAAACCCATTTACATGACCGGAAAATATGTAATCGTCAAATTGCTGGACAAATCCGAATTTGACCAGGCTGACTATGATCACGAAAAAGCCAAACTGAAAGATGAATTGCTGACTACCAAAAAAGGAACATACTACACAGCCTGGATGCAGGCATTGACTGATGCTGCTGATATCTTTGATAACAGAGCAAACGTTTTCTAAAATATTCTATTTTATCATAGATGAACTTAGACGAAGCCCCGGTATTTTTATCGGGGCTTTTTTTTATATCCGAATATCTGAGATTTCCAAAACCACCGGGGCTTTTGTATATTATCACATCATGAAAGAGATCAAAGAACCCTGTCGCAAAATCATTCACATTGACATGGACGCCTTCTATGCTTCTGTAGAACAGCGTGACCATCCGCAATACAGGGGGAAGCCCGTAGCCGTCGGCAGTCCCAGCAAGCGCGGCGTCATTGCTGCCGCCAGCTATGAAGCGCGGGAATATGGTGTTCGGTCAGCCATGCCTTCGGTCTTAGCTATTCGCAAATGCCCGGACCTCATTTTTCTGAAACCCCGATTTCACATCTATAAACAAATCTCCGTCCAGATCCACCGGATTTTCAGCGAATACACAGACCTGATCGAACCGCTGTCTCTTGACGAAGCCTTCCTCGATGTCACCATCAACAAAAAAAACCTGAAGTCCGCCACCCATATTGCCCAGGAAATTCGTGATAAAATAATGGACCAGACAAATCTTACTGCATCGGCCGGTATTTCAATCAATAAATTTCTGGCAAAAATTGCGTCGGATATCAATAAACCCAATGGCATGTATTTGATCAAACCCGAAGAAGTAGACACGTTTTTGTGTGAATTGCCCATTCACAAATTCTTCGGCGTCGGCAAAGTCACCGCCCAGAAAATGAATAATCTGGGGATTTATATTGGAGCTGACCTCAGACGAATATCCCTTGAAGAACTGATCAGACATTTCGGGAAAACCGGAATTTATTACTACAATGTTGTCAGAGGTCAGGATAATCGGCCGGTGGAACCCTCCAGGATCCGTAAATCCATTGGAGCTGAAGCTACTTTTTACAATGATATCGTCAATGATGATATTTTACTCAATCACATTGAATCGATTTCCGAAGATGTCTGGAGCAGAATGCTGCGGGCCAATGTCTTTGGGAAAACCCTTACACTCAAAGTCAAATATCATGACTTCACTGTAAATACCCATTCAACAACACAATCAAACTACATTGATACCCAGGAAGAACTTTTTACCTTAGCCAAACGCTTGCTTGAAATTCGCAGGTTCCCGGACAAGCCCATTCGTCTGCTTGGGCTTTCTGTATCTAATCTCAATAATTCTTCAGTAACTAAGGAATTTGAGCAGTTATGTTTGAATTTGTAAAATGGAACCTTCCGAAGATTCCTATATCAGTAAATGCAAATCCCTCTTGTTCATCACATAACCTGGTAAGAAAATCATCGGAAAGGGTTTTATCACCTTTTCCAGGAAAAATCCCGGTTGCAGGACAATTTTTCAAATTGTTTATCAAATAAACTGGTAGGATTATTTGATAAAAACTTAAAGACAATGATTTCCACTACCGGCGAAATCATTAAACAAGTCCTACATGTCAAAAAAATTCACTGGGGCTCCGCCCTAGACCCCAAAATAGTCAAATAGACTAATCCCTCACGCAGCGCACTGAAAAACCGCGTCCCTTACGGTTGAAGCCCCGGTAGAAGTTAGCGTAATAGCAGTCCAGGGCGCGGCGCCATGCGTCTCGACTAGAGTACTCTGTAGCCGACCAGAAGTGGGCGCGGTCACCCATAGAGTAGTAAGAACCATTTGTATCACGATAACCCGCCGGCAAACCGGAAAAGCCATAGTCATCGGTACCGTTTCCGCCTGAGTTCCAGCCTGAGGTTGATTTCAGGTGGGTTCCTACATCATCCCAGTCATCTCTACTCTTGCTATATCCTCCATTCTGATCACTGATATATTGTGCCAGTTCTTCCCACTCTTCATCAGTAGGCACATACCAACCTTCAGGAGCGATATTTCTTTCATCAACACAAGTATACCAATTGTATAATGCACCATAGATCTGTCTCAGACTATCACTATTGTCATAATAGCAATAGACACTTGGAGATAGATTTTCCCATTCACTATTATCTGTGACATTTGAGATTGGATCACCATTGCGGTAGTGGGTGACTTTCAGGTTCTCTGCCATCCACCACCGATCACCGATTTTTACTGCTTTGTATCAGTTTTGGTCAATATCATATATATAATCTATCTCATAGGTATTCAGTACAATATCTTCGGCTTCAGCGGCATTGTCGTTATTGCCATTATATTCAATTCTCAATCGATAAACTGAAATATCTGTAAAGTTTTCTCCTTCCAGTGAGAGTTATGTATCATAATTATAGTCCGATACTTTTGAAAGGTTTGGAATATTTATTTTCTGGATTGAGGCATACACAAAAGGCCTTTTATTCAATACTTCCTGACCAACAATCGTGATCTTGTTTCTGGCAATGGTTTGATTGTCCGATTCCAGAATACTGAAGTAAATCCCCGATGAAACCAACTCGCCCTTTTCATTCACGCCATTCCAGGCAAATTGCGTAAAATCAGACTGTCGATATTTTTCATCAAACACTTTTTGACCAAGAAGATTGTAGATTTTCACAGAATAATCAGAAATGGTATTCACAACAACATCCTGATGATCGATTGGCACATAATCTTTAGAAATATTGATCATGTAGTTTCCATCTTTATCAGAAAAAGTAACTACACCATCTTCTGTAATGATCTTTGCATCGGCAATTCCGACATCGGATGTGTCGATGATTCGGCCATAGACTGTGAGGGAATCTGAGGCGAAGATGGTGCCTGTTAACATTAAAAGTATGAATAGTAGTTTGCCGGTTCTTCTCATTTTCATTGCTTCCTTTTTTAAATTCTGTGCCGGAATAAATTAATGAAAATCAGTTAAACTTTTATGATATTTATCACATTTATTTTATAGAATGAATTAACTATATTCATAAAAATATTGATGCAGTCAATTTACTCCACATCAAATTCTACTCCCAAATATTCAGCGATTTTTTCACCAGTTTCCATTGCATGGTCCATTTCATACCAATCATAGATTGTAATCGGTTCGCTGTGTGACATTACCAAAGTCAGTCTGTAATTTTCATATCTCATCAGGGATTGACGCCTGAACCTGTTTTCATCAGAACCGAACCATTCCATGTCCCATCTTTTGGCAGTAAAGGATGATAGTTTTATACCAGTGACTTTACTCAGATCAGCGACATCAACTCTGGACTTTCTGAAAAGTATAGTGAAAATATGATTGGGTTTGCGAATCCAATATTTTTTATTAGGTTTATCGAAAATTCTTATTTCAGGCCTTCCTACATTCACAGTCAAAATCGCACCAGTTTGAAACGCCAAAAAAATACCGACAGCCATTATTTTCATTTTGATATTATCTTCCAGAAACATGGCACCGGGAACCAATGCTCCTAAAAACGTCATTATCAATGTCCAGATTAGTTTTGGCGTTTCTTCCTGTCTGAAAACCAATCGACCATTTTTATCAACATCAAGCAACCGTTTATTACAAGTAACAACCTCGTATCCACCATCCATAGTTCCATCATCGATTGAAAATTTCAGCCCTAATTTCCGGCCTTTTTTGATCATCTGTTCTTTTTTAAATTCTGCTTCTGACTGGATGTTTTTTGTCATTTTCCTCTCAATATTTAGTCTATCACTATTTATTTTAATTTGCCTTTAATTTTCAGTTCCTCAAGTACTTTATCAAAAGGTACAGTAGGTCCATTTTCTCGTTCTTCAAAAGCCTTGAGATCTTCTTCATTTTCCAATTGGTCTTGTTCAATATTATCATGTTCACTATCAATTTCATTTATTATTAACATGTTATCTCCAGTTAAATCACTTCAATAAAACCTTCCGAAGATTCTAGATAAATGGAATGCAAAAATTTGTAAGCCTTTCACACTAATAATAATGAAAATCTTCGTAAGGTTGATCCTTTAATTCAAATAATACTTACTGCCATCCAGATGTTTCTTTTCCTCTTTAGTAATGGCTTTTGATACCAGCATTTTGAGAATGTCCAGCGCGATTTGTTTAGAGTTCATACCAACTTCTGATGCCGGACCAACGCAGGACGGACAGCCATTTTCACAGGGACAGGTTTCAATTAATTTTTTTGTGTTTTCTACCAATTGCTCATGAGAATCAAACAATAACGGTGAAAATCCGATTCCACCGGGATAATTATCATAGATAAAAATGGTTGGCTGAAAATTAGTCAGATCTTCAGGATTGATTTTCACAGACGGTTTTCCTGGCAATTCCGGTGTGTAGATGCCACGCTCAGTGATTTTATTCATGGCGAACCACTCAAAACTTTTATCACCAACTGAATTGTGAATATCATAAGAATCACTCATAAGGATCATCGCTGCCACATAATGCATTGCTTTGCTGATGCCCATTATTCCATCTACACAATCGGCTTTGCTGTAGGGTAATGTCTCAATGATATGCTGCGGGATAGTAAACCAATATGCCGATGTCACCATTTCGAGATCAGGAAGATTGATTTTACCGTAGCCTGTATTTTCATTGGTGTAAAATTTGATCTTTTTGTAGCCCACAACCCGTGTCACAACCTGGACTTCACCCATGAACACATCTTCATGACGGGATTTCCGTTTTTCATCTTCTGAAAGGACCTTGGCATTGGTATAATCGATAGAATCGGTGAAATAATCTGAATCAGTTTTGCGGACATAGGCTTTGCGGCCTTCCCAATCCAATTCATCAACGATATATTGTTGGCCGGATTCCATATAAATCGCTTCAGGATAGATGGTCATCGCTGCAGCTGAGTAATCCACTTCCGCAATGATCTTATTATCTTTATCGGTGTTCACCACAACGAAATTTCCTTTGGGAATCTGACGCAAATTCACCGCCCCAGCCGGATAAACATCTTCCGACCAGAAATAGCGATTGCCACTCTTATGCAATATTCCACCCTCAGTGAGAAATTTCAGCATTTCTTCCAGATCTTCCCATTCCACATTGCCGAACTTCTCCCCTTCTTCAAAAGGCAATTCAAAGGATGAACATTTGATATGATCAATCAGAATCATGAGATTGTCAGGATTAATGCGCGCGTGTTCCGGTGAACCACCCAAAAAATATTGTGGGTTCTTGATCAGAAACTGGTCGATGGGGCTGGAACTGGCGATAAAAATCCCAATGGCGGTCTTCCCTCTTCTACCTGCTCGCCCAATCTGCTGCCACGTGCTTGCGATTGTTCCCGGATAACCTGCCAGCACTGCGGCATCCAGAGAACCGATATCAATACCCAGTTCCAAAGCATTTGTTGAAATGATACCTTTGATGGTCCCTTCACGGACCCCTTTTTCGATTTCACGACGACGTTTTGGCAAATATCCGCCCCGGTAGCCGGCGATTTTTTCAAGCTCAGCCATAGATTCACGATCATTCTCAAAATAATCTTTCAGGTATTTGGTCAGCACTTCCACATTTAATCTCGATAAAGCAAACACGATAGTCTGAATGCCATTTTTGATCAAATGATGCGTAACTTTTTTGGCTTCTCCAATGTAACTGGCGCGAATTCCCAGATCATAATTGATCACCGGTGGATTATAAAATATGATTTTCTTCGGACTAACCGGCGCACCGGATTTGTCGATGAGATATACTTTGTCCTCCAACAATTTTTCTGCATGTCTCTGAGGATTGGCAATTGTGGCAGAACAAAAGATGAATTGCGGATCAGAGCGATAGAATTTGCAAATACGCTTCAACCTTCGCAAAACATTAGTCAAATGCGAACCAAATACGCCACGGTATATGTGCATTTCATCGATCACCACATATTTGAGATTTTGGAAAAATTGCATCCACTTGGTGTGATGCGGCATGATTCCCTGGTGCAACATGTCCGGATTGGTAACGATGATGTTGCCCTGCTTGCGAATGGCTTTGCGGGCGTCCGCCGGCGTATCACCATCAAAGGTAAAAACTTTAATATCTTCTTCCAGCAATTCCACCAACTCATGCAATTCATTCATCTGGTCCTGGCTCAACGCTTTGGTTGGGAAAATGTACATGGCTTTGGAACTTTTGTCCTTCATGATCTCTACCAAAACCGGAATATTGTAGGTCAGGGTTTTTCCTGATGCCGTCGGTGTCACTACTGCAAAATGTTTCTTTTCCTGGGAAAGTCGCCACGCTTCCGCCTGATGAGAGTAAAGTTTGGAGATGCCACGATTTTGCAGGGCTTCTTTGAGTTTGGGTGAAATGGTTTCCGGTATATCGGAATACTCGCCATCACTTCCCTGAATGTCATAGACAAATTCGATGTTCTTGCTGAGTTTTTTATTTTGGTCGAGAATGCTTTCAATCTTGTTCATTTAAGTTCCTTTTGCAACAGAGACACAGAGTATACGGAGTGTTCAAAAATTATCATCTGTGCTTATTTACATTAATCTGTGGCTATTTAGTCTTCGCAACTTTGCGTTTCAATCGATTTATTCGCTTTTCAATTTCTGCTTGTTCTTTGTATTTGTAACCGCCCAGTCCCGCCTGTGCTTTTTGCGCCATTTCCAGTGCTTTATCACCATTTTTTTCAAAGTGCTCGTAATAGATCGCCAATTCTACCAAAGCGGAATAGGAGTAATCAATTTCAATGGTTTGACGCCAGAGTTCTACTGCTTTATCGAACATTTTTTCCTTTTTGTAAAGAGCTGCCAGTTCCAGCAGGGTAACAATTCTGCGAGAAATAGTGATATTGGAATGGAGCACGTTTTTAAAATGCTGAATTGAACGTTCGATGTCCTTTTTTTTCTGGAAAATCCGTCCTTTGGCGTAGTCCTTGAGCGGGTCCCGATCGGGGACAACAGTCTGGACCGATTGCATGATCAACAGTAAAACCCCCAGCATTGTCACGATATCGAACCGATTGTGAAAAAATACCTGCTCGATTCTATCAACCAAACCAGACTCCAGATATTCAAAATAAACCTGTGGAATCAACTCACCAGGAATATCGCCATCGCGATAGAGCCCCATTAATTCCGCTTCGAGAGTTTTGAGTTTGCAATCCCGCAATGAATATTTCCATAATGCTCTGGAAGGATGAAGTAAATCAATATGGTCGAAATCTTCAAAAACCGGAACCAACCTGTTCATGATATAGCGACTGTTGAGCAACGGTACATCATAGGATTTTCCATTGAAAGAGGCCAGGCAGGTGAAATTTTCTGCAAATCTGGCAATGTATTCCAGCATTCCTTCTTCGTGGTTCAATTGTGATATAAAATACTGATGCACCACAAAACTATTGTCTTCCACCCAGCCAAGTCCGATCATGAAGGCCACAGTTCCCGATCCGCCGGCTAATCCGGTTGTTTCAGTATCGATGAAGAGGATTGACTCCATCTTGTGCATGTCTTCCAGTTTGAAATTTTCAGCAATAGACGAAGCAGAGATTTCGAAAATTTGCCGCATATCCAGGTTGCCGTAAAGTTCATCCAGATTATAAGTAAATTCCGCTCGAAAAATATCCCCGAAAGTGGTATTGATCCACTGCCCTGGAACAAGGCCCTCCAGCGGCTGCATCTCTTTTTTTTCGATTTCAGTCTTGGCAAATATTTTATCTTTCTGGTCAAACATCCGTTCAAGGTTGCGCCGAATTGCAGACTTTTCCAATTCTGTCGGTTTCTCAGCCTCAGTTTCAGATTGACGATATAAGGTATTTAATCTGTCTTTAATTGATCGCAATATAAAATCCTTTGCCACAGAGGCTCGAAGAACACAGAGGCAATTTTTATAAATCTCTGTGAACTCTCTGTCACTGTAGCCAATCTTTATATTTCTTCTATTTCGTAATTTCTTGAGCCCAAACCCACTTTTTCACCATAGCGCAACTGCTCTTCTCCATCGATATTTGGATAAGCATGCTGGCTGATATTTTTGCCTTCATGCCGGGTCAAGTCCCAGACGGCCTGATCTATGGCAACCGGGTCCGTTCCTGCAATGACACCGATATCCTCTAAGATGAATTTCGCCGGCTGAGCAATGCAATCACAATCTTTGGTCATGTTGATCATGAAAGTGAAATATCCCATTTTGCCTTTTTTCTCTTTTACAATTCCCAGTGCATGCTCAACAATTTGTTGTTGCAGCAGTGTTGAACCGGAATTCCATTTGAACTTCACTGCATCAGGACGGCAAACCGCCAGACATTCGCCACAGCCAATACACTTTTCATCTATTATGAAGGCACTTCTTTCCTGCAGGATGATAGCGTCAGCCGGACACCATTTCAGGCAGGTGCCACATTTAATACATTTTGTTTCAGAAATATAAGGATGAGATACCGAATGCTGGACCAGTTTTCCTTTGCGACTGGACATACCCATGCCCAGGTTTTTGATGGTAGCGCCAACACCGGTCGCCAGGTGGCCGGTGGCATGAGTGACGACAATGATTGAATTGGCTGACAAATATTCCCTGGCAATGCAGACTTTTCTGTTCAACGGTGCATTGATCTCTATTTCCTGCTCATTGATACCATTAATGCCATCAGCAATGATTACAGGAGCGCCAGTATTTTCCGGAGTGAATCCGTGTTCATAAGCAAGATTCAAATGGTCAACCGCATTATCGCGTTCACTTTTGTACAATACATTTGTATCGGATAAAAAAGGTTTAGCCCCACAGGCTTTGATTTTGCGAATAATGGGCTCTATGTATTCGGGAGCCACAAAGGAACTCACCCCCCGTTCGCCAAAATGGGTCTTGACCGCTGTCAGTTCATGTTTACCGACCAGACTTGCGAAACCTGCTTTCACAAAAAGCAGTTTAATATTTTTCTGAGTCTTTAAAATGTCATTTTTTGTTGTGAAACGATAGAGAAACAGTTTACTTTTCGTCATCATATATTTCCTTAAAATTAAATTGGTCATGGAAAATTTATCAAAAAATGGCGGATTTACAATTAATTTTTAATTTTCGAATTTTTATGAATTTTAATGAATTTTGGCATAGCCACTAGATATTGGATAATTATTTTTATATAACACACTTAGAAAAGTTCCTTTCGTCAAAATTCACTTTTTTTAAAGAGACTTTTTATTATTATTTTTTTCGAATAAAATTTTGATTTCAAACTTTAATAAACAACAAAATATAAAATTTAATTAAGAAAAAACAAATAATTAGGTTTACCAAAAAAAAATTATGAAAATTTCCTTTGAATATTAAACCTGATATTTTATTTTAACCCGCAATACAAATTTCAGGGCTTATCAGGTAACCCCAAAAAATGGATATTGTATAATATTTACAGGCTTTTTATGCTTAAATTTAACAGAAAAGAAAATGTATCAATCCATGATATCATCAAGGCCAAGTCGCCGATGCCCAATGCTTTTTATACATTTTCAAAACATCCCGGTCATTCCAAATTATCCAAAGTATACGAATCGGTTATCGAACAAATGGAACAGGCCTTTATACTGCTGGATTCCCGCGGCGTCATCATCAAAACCAACCGGGAAACGGAAAAATTACTGGAAACCAGTCAGCGGAGAATGCAAGGAAAACACATTTTAGACCTGTATACGGAATTAGTCGAAGACCGTACCAAAATTCCCGATGAACTTCACCATCTTGATACAACTAATCCAAATTCCAACGAGATAACCACAAAACTTATCATTAATGATCAATCCAAATTTATTCATATCAGCATCAAACCCATTATCCATCACAACAGGACCCATTACTCCTTATTTTGCCAGGAAGTCACAACAGATTTTGAGGAACAAAAGCAATTATTAGAAAAATTATCAGACACAGAAATTCAGTTCAGGGAAATGAACCATCGAATAAAAAACAACCTGCAACTGGTTAATTCGATCATGAACCTTGAATACGACCGGCACAAGCCCTTTGATCAGGAATCTGTCTATTCACTCATCAAAGAAAGTCAGAATAAAATCTACGCCATAGCCCTGATCCACCAAAATCTTTATGAAAATCACGCTTTGAATACCATTACAGTGACACGGTATATCAAACAGTTATTCAGCTATATTTCAAACCTTTATAAAAATTATACAAAAAATGTTTTCCTTGAGATTGAAGACGAATGGAAAGAAATCCCTGTCAAAGATGCTATTTATATCGGTCTGATCATTGATGAAATTCTGACAAATTCCTTTAAGCATGCTTTTCACCATCATCAAAACGGAAAAATTACGATTGTCTTGAAAAAATCGAAAGATTATGCTACTTTGCACCTACGTGACAATGGCGCAGGCTTCATTGTAAAAGATTATAAAACCTATCATTCTTTTGGAATGGAGTTAATCTTTACTTTAGTCAAACAATTAAAGGGAAAAATTGAAATTAAAAGCGAAGGCGGTACAGAATATAGGATAAAATTTCCACTATTCTGTTAATGAGGGTGTAACATGAGGGAAAAAACAATTGTCATCATTGAGGATGAATTAATTATTGCCAGGGATTTGCAGGCCAAACTGGAGATGGAAGGCTACATCGTTCCGGAAGTCTATTCAAGTGGCCCTGAAGCTTTATCCATGCTGAAATTTATTCAGCCGGATATTGCGCTGATTGATATCCAGTTGGAATCGAAATTTGACGGTATCGAAACCGCCGAAAGAATTCGGCTCTATCATGATATCCCCGTAATCTACATTACTGCCCATGTCAATGAAGAAATTCTGGAAAAGGTCAAACTGACACAACCCGTCTCACTGCTTTTAAAACCCATTAACTATACGGAATTAATTACAGCCATTGAATTAGGTCTTTACAAAAATAAAATAGAAACCCACAACAAACGACTTTTGGAAGAACTGCAGACCATTGTCGCCCAATCCAATATTTTGCGAAATATGAAGGTCCCGGTTTGTTCCAAATGCAACAGTATTCGGGAAGACAACAGCAACTGGACAAGCGTGGAAGAATACATGAAAAAATATTACAATATCGAATTTACTGAAAGCGTCTGCCCCAATTGTCTGAAAGAACTGTTTCCCGTAGCTTATGGTGTTTTGAAAAACAGATCAAAAATAGAACAGCGGGAATAGTATCTTCGGTTTTCCTGCTTCTATATTCACATTTCCCCACCCCCATCGACAGTCAGAGGAGGTCTTCTCTCCGATAAAATACCTGCCATATTTATAATGCAAAATACCCTGACAGATTATAAATTTATTCCAGTTATCATAAGGAAATATCATGAAAAAGTGGTCTGTATTTCTATTATATCTTCTGGCAACCCAGTTGTTTGCCGGATTGAAGCCTGTCGGATCAATAAATCCGCAATATGATCATCCATCCTTGAATTTTACCTCAGTTGCCGTATCGAATCTGGATAATATCTATCTGCTGGAATCCATCAATCATGAACTTTACCGTCTGGATATGGATGGGAAAATAATAAAAAGGACCGGAGGCCTTGGCTGGGACCATTACAATCTCAATACACCAACCGATCTCTGCCTCGATGCCGGACTCAATATCATCGTTGCTGATAAAAACAACAACCGGGTGGTCCGTTATGATCAAAATATCAACTTCCTTTCTATCTTCCCCGATGAAAATAAAGAATTCCGATTGCAATATCCAAAATCCCTTGAAATGACCCGGGATGGCATTCTTTTCATTTTACAGGAAAATATTCCGGAAATCATGAAACTTGACCCTGATGAAAATCGTTTTTATTCCGTTGGCATGGCTGTCAGTAAAAATTATGAATTGATCAATCCGGTGGATATATTTTTAACAAAAAGTGAAGAATTACTGGTTTTGGAAAAATCAGGTAAAATATTATCCTTCGATCGCTACGGTACTGCCGTAAAAATCTATCATTTAAAAATTGAACACTTCATTCCGTTAAAAGTCCTTCTTTTCCATGACCATATTTTTCTGATTTCCCAGGAATTTGAATTGTTTGAACTCATTAATGGAAACTGCGAAAAGCACTCCCTTGAATGGTTTGTCACAGATTTTTACCTGCGCGATGAACATCTCTATCTGCTGACCCAATCAGGCCAAATCCTGATTTATGGTTTTAAATAAAGGTGTCCGGTATCATTAATAGAAGTGTTAAATATCTGCTGATTTCCCTGGTGCTGATGAATCTTTGTTTCGGTGAAATAATCAGTCAGAAAGATACTATCAACGTCAAACCTTCAATTGTCAAAATTCAACTTTCTAAAAAATTTATTATTCCGGCAACCATCAAAATAGACATAATCTCAGGCAACTGCTTTTTAGATTCCCTGAATATCGATGCGCTGAACGGTATAATATCAGGCATCGTGATTTCCGACACCGTCCAGCTGGCTGTATCCTATCAGTATCTCAAAATTGATCTGTCGGAAAACCGCATTCTGAATCCCTATCCGGAGGTATACAACCCGGATCACAACCCATCAGCCATCAATCCCACTGTTATTGAAGAGGCAGACCTTAAAGCACCTCAGCAAAACCTGGATTTTCTCAAATCCGGTACTCTCTATCGTGGCGTTACCCTGGCGTCCGAGGGAGGCGTTTCACTGCAATCGGGATTAAATCTTGAACTTAAAGGCAATCTTTCAGAAAATATTGCCATCAAAGGGGCCCTGTCAGACCAAAATATTCCTATTCAGCCGGAAGGCAATACACAAACCCTCAATGAAATTGATAAAGTATTCATTCAATTGGAGATGAATAGCGAAGATATCATTTTTGGTGATTATCTACTGGAAATGGGCAAAGGCAAGTACGGCGCCTACAATCGAAAATTACAGGGAATTTACGGGCACAGTCATCGGGGCAATTCGGATATTACGCTGGGAGGAGCAGTTTCCAAAGGACAGTTTACCACCAATAAATTCAATGGAACAGAAGGCAACCAGGGACCCTACCAGTTAACAGGTAAAGAGAGTGAAACTGCCATTATTGTGCTGGCGGGCACCGAAAAAGTCTGGATCGACGGCATGGCCATGACCCGGGGTGAAAACAATGATTATATCATGGATTATTCAACCGGTGAAATTTCTTTCACTGCAAAACAACTTATCACTTCAGACAGTCGGATTACAATCGATTTTCAATACTCCAATCTCATCTACCAGAAAAATATCTGGTACACAGAATCATCTGTTCGCCTTTTGAATGAAAAAGTAGCGTTGTCCGCAGAATTTATCAAAGAATCGGATGATAAAAATAATCCTCTTGAAATTGATTTTACAAAAACCGACAAACAATTACTCAAATCCATCGGAGATAATATTGATAAAGGATATACTTCTACCGTGACCGAAGACTCAAATGGCGTCTACATTATTGAAGATTCCATTTTGGTGTACCAGGGAGAGGGGGCTGGCACACACTCAGCTATTTTCTATCATATTGGCAATAAAGGCCAGTACCGAAAAATTTATCTTTCCGACCGATTCTATTTTGAATTTGTGGACAAGAACAACCCGAACATTAGCGAAACCATCCGGAACCAGGCGCTATATGTACCTGCCAAGCCTATAAAACTGCCCACAGACCATCAATTGTACCATATAGCAACCCAATTGAATCCTACAAAAAATCTCCAAATCTCGACAGAATTTGCCCAATCAGATTTTGATTTGAACACCTTCTCTTCCGTCGATGATGATGATAATCGGGGCAAAGCCTGCAATATTGACGTAAACTGGCAGTTAGTTGAGTCAAATTTCGGAAAACTGCAACTCAATGCAAATTACAACCACGAAAATAAAAAATTTAACCCTGTAGATCGCAACCATGAGATTGAATACTCCAGAAAATGGGACCTGGATGCCGATTCTGTACAGGGTTTTCAGGCCTATGAGACAACTTTGTCCTATAACCTGGATAACAAGATAACGGTTGATATTTCCGGTGCCGCTTTTGAGAAAGGAAATTTTTCCTCCAATCGTTACAAAGCCTTGTCCAGAATCAGGTTAAGTCGTCTGACCAACAGTGAATTCTATGAGGAAAAAATTATTTCCATGACCAATCGTGAATGGATACGCCGCAAGGCCTTTCTGGAGGTGGATATACCAGGAATGGTCCCCTTTGTAACTCTTTACCATGAAAAGAAAAATAATTCTGCTTCCCTTTTTACGGATTTCCAGTTTCTGGAGCAATCCTATGGATTGCGGTCCAATGAGAACAAATTATTGCAATGGACCCTACAACAGGAATTCCGGACTGATGAAGCAAAAGACAGCAGCGGCTGGATTGACAATTCAAAGTCCCGGAACCTAAAACTTTCCGGCCAGATCAGCAACTGGAACACAGTCTCTTCTAAAGTGACTTTTGCTCATCGTAAAAAAAACTATGCCCAAAATATTCCCAATGTGAATTTTTCTATTATGAGTCTGGAGTTTCGTCAATCTCCTGTTAAATATCCCATCAGATGGGACACCAACATGAAGGTTGAAAAAGAACAGAGTATAAAAAAGGAAGAACTCTATTATTTTGTTGGTGAAGGAGAAGGACAATACCGCTATGATTCGACCTATGCGGAATACGTGCCACATCCCCAGGGAAGTTATCTTCTTCGCATTGTACCCTCATCAATCAAAATTCCGGTGACTAATATTGAAAACGGTCTGCGTCTGAAATTCAGCGGCAGTCACATGAAAAACCCAATCCTCAAGCAATTATCCCTGACCACACAGGTTCGTCTTCAGCAGGAAATCAAAGATGGCAACACTGTCCTCAGAAAATGGACTTGGAAGGCCTCAAATGCTGATACAACACAAGCCTTCTTTTACCGGCTGATAGACAACGATTTGAATTTTCGTATTCCCGAAAAACGGACAAATTTCCGGTTGCGTTACCGCAGCTCTGTTCGTAAAAGCCAGCAGGACGTACGAGGAGCAGAAAACAGCAGGATTGACGAATATTCAGCAGAGTATCGTGGGCCTCTTTACCGGGACCTCAAAACCCAATCAGAAATTCGTGTCAAGCAGACTGAGCGGAGTTCCGAGATCACTTCCTTACGAAATCGCGATATTCTGGCCATCACCAGCCAAAACAAATTCACCTACATCTTTGATCGGCAACAGACCTTTGCCCTGATCCTCATCTTAAGCAAAGATACACAGCGTGACGAAAGCAAAAATGTTGAAGCTTTTTTAACCGGTCTGAGAGGCGAATATGAACTGAAGATCATGAAAAAAGGACAGATCAAAATATTCTCTGAATACAACAATGTTGAAGCATTCCCCAAAAACACGGTTATTCCCTATGAAATGTGCCAGGGAAAACAGGTAGGTAATACCTTTGGTATCGGATCCTCTGCTGAATACCGCATTGGAAAATTCATCAGTTTACGCTGCAATGTAGAGAGTTGGAGCGAACCCTACCTCGGTCTTTATCATCGCGGCACCATAGAAGTGAGGGCAATATTTTGAAAATACAGTGGTTTGGCAGCGGGTTAACAGCAATCAGGATACAGTTTTTCATGATAATTTTATTAATCTGTCCTTCGGGAAAATTACTGAGTGCTGATTCCACACACCATTCAACTACGCTTTCATTCTCAAATTCAATCACAACCTCACCCTTCTTTGGCCAAATCACAATCAATTCCGATTCCGCCATCCATTCACCCCTTTTTACCGGTCTCACCAAATCCTATTTTTCAATTCTATTTGATACAACAAATTATAATCAATTTACAAAACAACTTATGACACTTCCGGCGGCGGAAGGATTTCTTTTTCCCAATTTGACAATGACCCAAATCCATCCCCTTGTGATTTCAGATTCTCTCTATATTAACCCGGTTTTCTCTTTGCACGTGGGTGAAAGAGTGATCATAGACACACTGATCTTTCAAAATCTTGACAAAACCAAACCTGAACTCCTGGTCAGGGACCTGAAATTTCTTGCAGGTCAAAAATATACTTCCCATACCCATAATCTGATAAAGCAAAGTCTGAAAAAATATTCATTCCTTAATTTTACCAATGAAACACAAATTATCAGGACCTCTAAAGGCCGGTTTGGTTTACTGGTATCCCTGCAGGAACAACAGGCCAATGGCTTTAATGGTGTCATTGGCTATGTGCCCAGAACAGCTAATCTGGAAGGCTATTTCACTGGCCAATTGAATATCGATTTAAAAAATATTGCCGGAATGGGACGGGGCTTTAAAATTTACTGGGCCCGTGTAAATAGTAACTCACAAGAATTAAAACTGAACTATTTCGAACCCCATCTTGCCGGTTCACACTTTTTCACTAATTTTGGTTTTGACCAAACCTTGCGGGACACTTTGCTGGTTTTGCGTTCCTTTCATATTGGCCTGGGCAATGATATATCACGGCTTGGCACCCTGGAAATCCTGGCTGACTATGAATCCACCCTTCCGACACCAGCCGGACGGGAATTGCTCAGCCTGTCAAAGAATAAAGTTCTAAAGGCTGGATTGCAGACCAGTTTTGATACAAGAGACCTGCGCACCAACCCTACCCGGGGTATTTTCTTTTCTGCAAATAATTATCTCGGTACCCGTAAAAAAAATCACCGGCAAAAAATCATGACCCAGACAGAAATATCAGCGGAAATCAATTTTCAGTTGCCCCAAAAACTAATCTTCAATATCAACAGCCATTACGCTGCTAAATTCATCAAAGACAGCAAACTAGACTACAGTGATCAGCTATGGTTTGGCGGTGCCACCAGTCTGAGGGGTTATGCCGAAGACTTTTTTTCCGGCAGCGAAATTGGCCTTGCCGGAATCGAAGTCCGCTGGATTACAGGATATTACAGCCGAATCTTTGTATTTTTTGACCAAGGATATTATAAAACATCTGACAATAATATATATTGGCCTAGAAGTTTTGGAATCGGAATGCGGCTGGAATCCAGAATGGGTACTATTGGTTTGGATTATGCCTTCGGCGAGGATGATACTTTTACCACGGCCAAGATTCATCTGCATCTGGAAAACAGGTTTTAAAGAATTCAGGCTTGACGAAAAATCGCAAAAAAAAAAGCATGAACCTCCATGTCCATGCTTTTTTAATAAGATTGGATAATCTATTTTAGGAAAAAGTTATCTCTGAGATATCTTTACCATTTTTAAAATCAACCAGACCTTTGAGAACCGCATCCCTTGTTTCCAAAACCAGATCAGGCAATCCGCCAAACATCTCCTCGACTTCGGAATAAGCCTGTTCGATCATGCTTTTCGTTTTATTAAAAAATTCTTCTTTGTCATCATTTTCTTTGAAGCCTTTCAGAGCAATATCAAAAATCCGTTTTGCTGTGTTTTCCTTGTTCCAATATTCCGGGACCTTGCCATTTTCGATATCATGAAGGGCTTCGGGATTTTCATCAAAATAATTTTTCAGGGATTCCTTGGCTTTTTGAGTTTCTTCGCTTTTTTCAAAAATTGATTTATAATATAGCGTTAGCTCCTTAACTTGCTCATCTATTTGTTTTTGAATAGCTAAAATGATGTGAGACCGATTTGTGGATTGATGTTCCATTTTGCCGGCAGCATCATATTTCCCTACATTTAAATCCTCATGAAATTCAAATACATCTTTTTGATGGACTTCTTTTTTTACAGCATGACTTGCATGTTTTGTTTTATATTCAAAATGAGTGTATCCACTGATTCTAATTCCATTGCTTTCTATTTCTTGAGCATTCATAATTGACTCCTTTCAATTGTTCAACTCTTATTAGTTGTATCCGTATTTTTCAGTTCTTTATTAATGCACCCTTTGATTATTGTTATACAATTTTGTATATACTCATCGAAACTTATTTTTTGCTTTTAAATTTTTTATTTGATTTTTTTCTTGATATTGATTTGAATAGTTAAAAAATTAAGAAAAAGGATTATTCTAAATAAAATGTTAAAAATTACTACTAACCAATCGATTTTGAAATCTATACCTGACCAAAGAATTGATCATACTTCATCTGTTTCAAAAGATCAGAAAGAAAAAATAACTCAGAAAGACCGGTTTGGTCAAAAAGCCTTTGTATTTAGTGAAGATGAAAAAAAAATGATTCAGAAATTAAAGGCCCGGGACAGGGAAGTAAGGACCCATGAACAGCAACATAAAGCCGTTGCAGGGCCTTATGCCCGGTCAATGTCCTTTTCTTACCAAACCGGCCCTGACGGACGTCAATATGCGATTGGCGGACAGGTTCAGTTGGACACTTCAGAAATTCCCGATGACCCAAAAGCGACTATAGAAAAATTAAAACAAATCAAAAGAGCCGCTCTGGCGCCTGCCAAGCCATCCGCCAAAGATCGTCAGGTTGCAGCCGAATCAGATCGTGAAATTGTCAAACAGCAGACAGAATTAAATGAACAAAACAGAAAAAAAATGGAATCAGCCTATGACAAGAGTGAGGATTTTTATAAAAGGGCTGTTAATATTTATATTTAGAACCCTTTTATAAGCCAATACAAAACCGTGCTATCCAGATTAATTTTTCTGCTTTAATTTTCTGATCCGGACTTTTTGATATCTACCCTGAAAAATTTGAAAAATCTTCATAAACATGCTTCGAGCTTTTTTCAAAAACTGATTATCCAAATTTACATCATGAAGGGAGTTGAGAATATTGCTGTATTGTATATTGGCAATCACAATCTTTTTGATTTCATCGATTTTTTTGTCTTCTTCCGGACCGGTTTTAATCGATATGGAGGACATTTTACTGATCACCGAATAGGTGTCCCCGTTTTTCCACAACACGGAAATACCTTCACCTTTTAATATATCGATAGCCAGCCGGGAGGGTTTTGTTTTTCCGGAAAATAATACTCCGAGAATGTGTACCTCCTTTTTCGTTATTTGTAATAATTTGGAAACAGCAAGAATAATATCAAGTCTTGAAGAGGGAAAAACCATCAGAATATTACCTGATTTTTCCTGCATGATTTCAAGAAACTCTTCGACATTTGAGGCCCCGACAATAAAATCATCAATAACAACTTTACGGGCGTCACTTTCAAAAATCACTTCCGGTTTTAGCTCGTCGATGACCTGTCCAAGCGTCGGATTGCTTAAAATCGGAGAATAGGGAATGCATCCCAGAAACTTTAGATTTTTGGCTTTACAATACTTGCGAACATTGAGTTTAACTTTATCCATTTTGTCGGAATGAACTTTATTAAGAATTATTCCAATAACTTCAACGCCCTGGTTCTCAAAAAATTTCCTGTTAAGTTCCAGTATATCGATGGCTGAACCGATGCCGCCTTTGCCAACAAGAATTACTTTAGAATGCAGTAATTTTGCCACATCAGCATTGGATTGATCGATAACAGAGCCAACGCCGGCATGGCCTGTTCCTTCAATAATGACATAATCTTTATTTCTTGACACTTTGTTGTATCCCTCCAGAATGTGGGAAGCAAGATCAGGTTTTATCATTTTGGATAGATACTCTTCTGTGAACCCCTGTTTAATCACAATGGGATTCATATCCGATGGCATTTCATTGAAACGAAAAATTTCTTTCATGAGAATGACATCTTCTTCTACCTTGCCCCATTTTGAATCCAGCCATCGTTGCCCAACCGGCTTCATAAAACCGACTTTGAGATTCATTTTTGTCATTTTTTCCAGCAAAGCAAAAGAGAGTGTTGATTTACCAGCATCCTTGCCAGTCGCTGCGATAAAAATATTTTTAGCCATAATATTTTCCTTGTTTGATTTCATTTGAAATATGCAGGAATCATTAAAAATTTACAATAATATAAGAATGATAATTTTGCGATTTCATTTGTTTGGAATTATAGGAAAAATAAATAGATTCTGAACATGAAATTTGAAGCCATAAAAAATCGAAAAACCGAACATCTGGATATTTTTGAAAAAGAAGATGTAAATTTTCAAAATTCTTCCGGTTTTGAAAAATATCGACTAATCCATGATTCGTTACCGGAACAAAATTTTGAAGAAGTTGATGTATCCCAGGATTTCCTCGGATACCAGTTGTCAATGCCTTTCATGGTTTCAGCCATTACAGGGGGTTTTGAAAAAGGGACAGTTCTGAATCAGCAATTATCAGAAGTTGCTTCCAGGCATAACATTGCTTTTGCTTTGGGGAGCATGCGGGCTTGTTTTGAAAATCATCACCTGATAAAATCCTTTGCCCAAATAAAAGCTAATAACCAAGTCATTCCCATAATCGGTAATATCGGTGGGCAACAACTGCTTGATTATACAATAACCCAAATCGAGGATATAGTTGAAAGTACAAAAATTGATGCGCTGGCTATTCACCTCAACCCTCTTCAAGAGGTATTACAACCTGAGGGGGATAAAAAATTTGCGGGTATTAAAGACAAAATATTAAAAATTTCTGAAACATTAACCAGGCCAATTATCATTAAAGAAGTTGGCTTTGGCCTTCCAATAAAAAATATTCTGGAACTTTCAGCCAGAGGCATAAACTGGTTTGATCTTGCAGGCTCCGGTGGAACATCCTGGGTAAAAATTGAAAAACACCGAATTTCATCCAGTGTAAATCAAAAAACAGCCGAAGAATTTGAAGAATTTGGTATTCCTACTGCGGAAATTCTGGAAAAGGCAGTAAAAATTGATCATATCAATCTGATCGCAACAGGCGGCATTAATCGGGCCCTTGATTTTGCAAAGGCCATTGCTCTGGGTGCAAAACTTTCAGGAAGTGCCGGAAAAATCCTGAATTGTTGGAATACCGGCGGAAGTAAAGCCGTTGATGAGATGTTAAAAGTATTTTACAATACTTTAAAAATTTCTGTTTTTATTACCGGCTGTAAAAATTTGGAAGAATACAGAGAATTTAGTAATATTGAGCCATGTTAAAATCATTGATAAATAAATATTTCTTTGTCATCATTATGGTGGTCCTCCCGTCCCTGAATTTTGGTATGGATTCCTTTACTCTGGTCTGTACCGGCTCGGTTCATGGCGAGATTGACCCCTGTGGATGAAAAGTCAAACGTCTTGGCGGTCTTGCCAGGAGAACGACAATTTTCCAGGAACAGAAATTCCTGGAAGCAGAAAATACCATCATTTTAGATGCAGGGGATATTTTTATCAATTCTCCTGAATTGAATGGCTACTTTCAACATAAAGATACCCTGGCGCATCTGTTTGTAGAAGTTTACAATCATTTGCAATACGATTTTATCAATATTGGCGATAATGATTTGCGTCTGGGAATAAAAAAATTACAAAAACTGGAAGCAGAAGCCAATTTTGATTTTATCTCCGCCAATATCTTCTACCAGGGAGAGAATTCAAAGCATATTTTTAAGCCCTACAAAATCATCAAGACAGGAAATATTTCCCTTGGATTTATTGGATTGGCCTCCAATCCCCCTGTACTGCTGGAAAATTTAAAAGTCCTTGATCCAATCGAAGCCTATAAAGCAATATATAAAGAGATTGAGGACCAATGCGATTACATCATTGCAGTCATTGCTCTAAATGCCATGGATGAATATGGGTTCATGGCGAGTGATATAGAAACAGACCTGATCATTTCAGCAAACCAGTACCGCTATACAAGATATTTAAATAATGAAAAAGGAAAAATATTGCTGATGACCGAGCATGAAGGAAAAAATGTTTACAAAATCACCGGTCATATAAATGATCCGGCAAAACCCTTTGGAAATGTATCCTATCTGCAATATTCCAACATGATTCATGAAAAAAGACTTGAACGGTATCAAAGTATTGCCGGAGAGAAAACCATTGAGGAGCATTACAAAGACCAGCCCAGAGTCATCAAGTCTGTAAATGAAATCCGTCAGAAGCAAAAAGAAATGGAAAATGAAATTGAACAAATAACAAATCCACTGACCCTGGATGTGATTGAAATTGAATTGGATACTAAACTCGATAAAACCATCGAAAAGCGCATGAATCATTATAAAGAAATCATAAAATCACTGGATAAATAGTTGATAAAATAGCAATCTGTAAAATCCCTCATTATGTTAAGAATTTCTAATTTTTTCATTTTCTTTACTTCATCGACCTCAATTCTGAAAATCGATATTTTTATAAAAATTAATGTTGTATATTTTATATTCAATTATTAATTTAACCCGCTTTTTAAGAACACAAGGGGCTATAGCTCAGCTGGGAGAGTGCTTGAATGGCATTCAAGAGGTCAGGGGTTCGATCCCCCTTAGCTCCACTAAAAACCCAAATTTATGTTTGGGTTTTTTTTACCCATTTTTTAGGCAAATGAATAATCTGATCACTCTTTTTTTTTGAAGACAATTGCCAAATTCAGCTTATCAATTTCGAATTCAAATATCATAATAAGAATTGTAAAATAATCGAAATTTAAATAAAAAGGGCCAATTAAGCATTGGCCCTTTTTATTTAAAAACAAATATCAGTAGATTATTTTACAAACAGCATTTTATTGGTTTTTGTAAAACCCGTATTGGATTTCATTACAGTAAAGTAAACACCTGCACTGACAAAGTTATTATTGCTATCTGTACCATTCCATTCCAGGATGTAATTTCCATTTTCATAGGACTGATCGGTCAATGTTTTTACCAATTTCCCATTGATATCAAAAATATTGATGGTAATTTTGCTGAGTTCAGGAACACTAAACTGTATTTTTGTGGACGGGTTAAAGGGATTTGGATAGGCTGGCATCAATTCAAACTGTTCAGCTATCCGAATAGAAGTTTCATCTACAAATACAGAATAAGGGCCGTGTTCCTCAGTTTGCAAATCGCCGGAAATATCAACTAGTTTATAATAATAAGTATTTCCGGAAACAACGTTCTGATCAACATAAGAATATCTTGTCGGTGTTGAAGAATTAACAGCACCATCAATCATTTTTTCATTAATTTTAGTAAAATTTCCCTCTGCAGATTCACTTCTGTAAAGATCAAAGCCAAGGTTGTTGACTTCAGATTCTGTGATCCATTCCAACAGCACAGTATTGTCTGAACTGACAGCTTTAAAACTGGCAAGTTCGATTGGAAGTGATTGGTCGGAAGGATTTCTACCAAATGATCGATCGATGTCAACCCCAGGTTGTAAAACATAACCACGCCAATCCAGGAAAGCATGAAATGTATTTAAATATAGCCCGATTGAAGAATAGGATAATTCAGGCCAGGACGCACGTGCTACCGGAGGCATCGTACTCGCATCATCAAATATTACTGCAGAAATTTTAATTGCCGCCGGATTACCAACTAATGATCTCGGAATGATCCATTCCAACTGATCGATAAAAATCGGGGCTGATGCCGGTAAAGCCACAGGAGTTGGTGAACTCCAGGAACCGCCTGGTTCACTTCCAGTATAGGTTGACCACAGAGGTACAGGTGATCCGGAGCCTGGTCCTCCGATAAAAAAACAATAATCAGCATGAAACGCTATCGCATAAGGTAAGCCCATATGCAGATATGTCGTGGAGCCTAACTTTGAACCAATAGGCGATGTAGGATCAGTATCAATAAAAATCATTACACCCCATTTATCGTTTGGCAAGGTTCCCACTGCAGGAGATATTGCACCCGCAGTTCTGAACCCAAAAAATAAACTTGAAGCGTCAAAGGTGAAATACCAGTAAATATAATCATTGACGGACGCTCCAGGATAGGGTTCATGAATAATTTCAAACTCTTCATCAGCATCCCAATCACTGGGTGATACAGCAATAGCACCGTCAACAGTTGGCGTATTATAGGTGATTGCTAAGGAAGGACTAACTGTAATTAAGAACATAATTACAAAAAGTAACAATTTTTTCATAAATAACTCCTCAGTATATAAATAATTTGTACCTGTCGAAAGTTTACATTTAAATATCTTATCTGTCAAGAGAATTTATTTAAATAAAAAAAAAGCCCTGGAAAATAATTTTCAGGGCTTAGAATTTATTTAAAAATAAAATTAATATTTATATCCTAAAGTATTTAAATATTCGTTTTGGTCCTGAAAAGTCGCAATGGCTTTTTGAAGGACGATATCGTCATTGAGGCTGATTTCTATTCTTTTTTCCAGTCCACCATCCAAAGTCGAGAACTCAGAAATAAGTCCTTGTCTGATTTCCGGAATATTTTCATCAAACTGTTTGTATTTCAAATCATGGTATTTTTTCAGAATATCGTCCAGGTCCGGGGCGAGATCTTTCATTTTTTCATCTTCAAGCAGGGCTTTCTGAATTTTTTTAATCTCTTTTTCCTCTTTGAATTCAAAATTGAAATTTTTTGAAATCAGGAATTGTCTAAATTCCTCAATAATTTCTTCTGAGAGGCCAGGATAATCAGGAATTCCGTTATCGGCTTTATATCGGATGGCAAAATTATAAAACTGGCTGGAGGCCCATAATTTCTGGACATATACCGATAATTTTGGCTCCTCGATTTCAACATCCGGTCGGACACCACCACCGCCTTTGAGTTCGCGTCCGTTTTTTGAAAAATATAGGGAATCCTCAACAAAAGTTAAATCCACCAGGGATGTATCCTGAATAAAATCAGGTTTCTGAATACATCGTCCGCTGGGAATATAATACTTCGCATTCGTTATTTTAAGCGAATGGTCCTTGTCGATTGGTTTTACCCGCTGAACAAGTCCTTTACCGTAACTCTTTGTACCCACGATTATACCACGATCAGTATCCTGCAGAATTCCGGCGACAATTTCACTGGCAGAAGCGCTACCCCGGTCAATCAGGGCTGCTATATTGACCTTTTCATCGATAAGTGGTTTTTGTTGTGAAATGAAAACAGAATTTGATCCCCGCATTCTCCCTTTGGTAAACAACAGGGTATCACCTTTTTCAGTAAAGAGTTCAGCGATTCCGATGGCTTCTTGCAAAAGTCCTCCGGGATTGCCCCGCAGATCCAAAATAAAATTTGAAAAATTTTCATTTTTTTCAAATTCCTTAAGAATTTTTTTTACTTCCTCTGTGGCTCCCCGGGAAAATCCCGCTAGTTTTATATATCCGGTCTTACTGTCAATCATTCCGGAATAGCTAATAACAGGAACATCAATTTTTTCACGAATGATATGGACTTCAAATTCATCCTTTAAACCGGGACGAAGTATTGTAAGAATGACTTTAATACCGGGATCTCCTCGTAATTTTTTTGATGCTTCATCCAGAGTTAAAGAGGATGTGAAGATAGTATCGACTTTGATAATTTGATCCCCGGGCAATATTCCAGCCCTTTTTGCTGGTCCGCCTTCCATTGGTGCGATTGCTGTCAAAGTATCATTTCTCAATGTGATACGAATACCAACTCCACCATAATTACCGGTCGATAATCTTTCAATGGGTTCCTTTTCATCTTCCGTCAGAAAAACAGTGTAGGGATCCAGTTTTTTCAGGGCACTATTGATGGATTTTTCCGTAAATTCCTCAACATCTATCTGGTTTACATAGTCTGAAACCAGGGTCTGGTATACTTTTTCATAAAGAATCAGCGAATCGGATAATTTTTTATAATAGTCTTTTTTGGACAGTGCAAACAATAAAGTCACTGTGAGAAAAACAATCAATATTATCTTAACTTGCCAATTTTTCATCATTTTCATTTACTTTGCTCCTTTGCAAATTTCAGGAACCAGTTCCAAATTTTTACAGAAATGACTGATTGGGGCTGAGTTCCGTCAATTACAATAAATCTTTCGGGATTATTTTGCGCCAGTGTCAAAAATCCTTGTCGCACTTTTTTATGAAAATCAAGGTGCTCTTGTTCCAGTCTGTCCAAAATTTTATGATTGAGACGTTTCTGTCTTTCATCAATATCAATATCCAGTAAGAAGGTCAAATCAGGAACCAGGTTGTCTGCAGCAAGAGCATTTAAGGATTTGATAAAATCCAGGTCAATGCCGCGCGCAAATCCCTGATAAGCAGTGGTGGAATCATAAAATCGATCACAGATAACCACTTTGTCGTTTTTTAAAGCAGGCTGTATTTTTTCTATACAGAGCTGATTCCGGCTGGCTGAGTACAAAAGCAATTCCGTGACAATAGTCATGTGGTAATTTTTGCTGTCCAGAAGCAGGTTCCTTATCTTTTCTCCAATCTCCGTTCCACCGGGTTCACGGAATAATTCATAATCCATATCTGCAGATTCAAGATTATCAATAAATTTTTGAATCTGAGTGGTTTTGCCTGATCCGTCAAGACCTTCAAAGGTCACTAATAGTCCTTTTTTCATATATAAAATTATGCCCGCTTATTTTAAAATTTTCAAAAATTCCAATGGTGCTCTACAAGGTTTTTTTTCACTATTTAAAAAAGCATGAACCGTATAACCTGTTACAAGTAGAGTGCCATTTTCATAATCAGTAATTACATAACCGATTTTAATTTTAACTTTTGGTATTTCTTCGATGATACATTTTACATCGATCAATCGGTCAAACTGCGCCCCCTGACTATATTCACAGTGAGATTCTATCACAGGCAGAAAATAACCTGTTTCTTCAAATTTTGAATAAGGTAAGCCCATATCTCTCAGCATATCTGTGCGGGCAGCTTCGAAAAATTCAAAATAACGGGAATAATAGACAATTCCCATTTGGTCGATATCGGCATATCGCACCCGTGTCAGATAGTGATAATCTTTGATCATTTGGCAATATCTTCCCAGGCACCCATTTTCGAATATTTTTCCAGCCTTTGTCTTAGCAATTCATCTTTTGGCAATTTTTTTAATTTCTTTAGATATTTCACGATGGCAGATTTTACAATTTGAGCAGTTTCTGCAGGTGACCGATGGGCGCCGCCATTGGGTTCAGGCAGGACTTCATCGGCAATATTCAAATCCCTGACACTCTGGGCCGTGACTCTCATGGCCTCTGCGGCTTGCGGTGCTTTGGAGGAATCTCGATATAAAATCGAAGCGCAGCCTTCCGGTGAAATGACTGAATACCATGTATTTTCCAGCACAAGAATAATATCACCAACTCCGATTCCCAGGGCACCGCCGGAAGCACCTTCTCCAATCACAACATTGATCATGGGTACCCGCAATCTGGCCATCTCAAAGAGATTTCTTGCAATGGCTTCCGCCTGTCCTCTTTCTTCAGCACCAAGCCCGGGATAGGCGCCGGGGGTATCAATAAAAGTGATGACCGGTTTATTAAATTTCTCTGCCAGTTTCATGATCCGCAGAGCTTTCCGGTAGCCTTCCGGATTCGGCATACCAAAATTTCGAAAAAGGTTTTCCTTGGTATTACGACCCTTTTGCTGGCCGATGAGGACAACTTTTTCACCCCCGATTGTTGCTAATCCGGCAATTATTGCTTTATCGTCAGCAAAATGCCGGTCGCCATGTAATTCGATAAAATCACTGGTAATCTCTTTGATATAATCCAAAAAATAAGGCCTTCTGGGATGCCGTGCCAATTGCACACGCTGCCAGGTGGTGAGGTTGCTATGAATTTTTTCAATTTGGGAATTGAGTTTATTCTGGAGTTTTTCAATTTCTTTGGTCAGGTCAATATCGCTGGAATGGGATAATTCCTTCATCTCTTCAATTTTATGTTCCAGTTTGGCGATCGGCTTTTCAAAGTCAAGTATTCTTTCAGCCATGTTTATATCCTCAAAATTGCTTTTAATAATATGTCTATATCCAGGAAAAGGGAATAGTTCAGCATGTAATAATGCTCGTAATTTTTTTTGTCGATTTCATCAGGTTTATGGTTTCCCTGGACCTGAAAAAGTCCGGTAATTCCGGGTTTGTAATGCAAAATTCGTCCCTGGATTTCAGCAGATATCAGTTCACTGCCCACCATGCTCATATCACCTTTCAAGACCGAAAGGATAAGCGGAGCACGGACCAAATTTTTGGATAAATTGTTGTTTTCTTTAAAAAAATTCAATCCAACAACGGTTTTGTTATTGGGCCCGATATATTCTTTTGTCCTGAGTTTACAGCCTCTGGCCGAGGCATACACAAATACGAAAGGAAAAAACAACACTGTACTGATGAGACTTAAAATAATATCGAGCAGCCTTTTGAAAAACCTGTTACCGAAATTGTAAATTTTATATTCAACTTCAACCAATGGAATATCTTCAATTTTTTCCACACTGGATTTGCCCAGTATGAAATCCAGGTTTTTGGGGACGATTTTTATATTGGTGTTGGTATTGCTGATCTTATCTAAAACCGATAGAATTTCATCGTTGGAAAAACGATCAGTGGTAAAGATGATTTCTGTGGCACGGTGAATGCGAATCAATTCAGCCAGGTGTTTGATAGTACCGAGAAAAGGAAAACCGGCAATCCATTCCTGCTGGTATTTTTTATCTACGAAACCCAGAATTTCAAAGCCATGTTCAATATGGGCCTGTAATTTTTTTGCAATTCGGTTCCCTTCAGCACCGGTACCTATCAGAATGGTGCGGCGACTTAATAGTGCCTTGCTGATAAATGAGGAGGATGAAATGATTTGCCTTCTTTGCAGCAATACCAGTGCAATCCGCCAGCCCGGCAGCATTAATAATCCTGCAAAAAAACTAAAAATAATCAGTCTGGGGGAATAAATCATATCATTAAAAAAATAATTTATCATCATGGAAATCAAAAAGCTTAACACCGATGCAACGGCGGCATGGCTATGGGACAGTTCCCGTTTGTCATAGAGGCCAATGGAATATCCGGTTCCCAGCCATAAAAGCAGATAAAATATCATCATGGAGAGCAAGGTCTGATATGAAGGCAGTGGCGCCGGCTGCAGATTGTGGGCGATCAATATCCCTAGAGATAAAACAAACCCGTCAATCAGCATGATCAGATGTTTGTGTAAAAATTTTGTCACAAAGGTCAACAATCCCCGGGCAAATATTCCCAGTCTGAGAAAGACATCCAGCAGGATGTAATAGCCTTTTGAAAAATGTTTTTGGACAAAGATATCCATTGCTTTGTAAAAAACAACAAAATTATCAAAAGTTGCCAGTTTTGCGCTTTCGCCTTTGTAATGGATGAGCTTTGTGGTAGGTGTATAATATATTTTCCAGCCGGCCTGTTTGATACGGTAACAATAGTCGAGATCTTCACCATACATGAAGTAATCTTCATCCAGTCCACCGATCTGGTCATAGACCGATTTGCGAAACATCATAAAAGCGCCACTCAGGGCATCCACTTCAATTTGTTTGTCAGGATCTTCGTAGGTGAGATTATATTTGGAAAATAATTTTGATTTTGGAAACAATCGGCTCAGACCAATAATTTTGGGTATGGCAACGCCTGGAGTCGGAAAACTTCTGCGGCAGGACAATTGCAATGTACCGTCGGCATTGAGTATTTTGCAGCCCGCAGCTCCCGCATTGGGATTTTTTTCAAAAAATTCAATCATTCTGGGAATGGTATCTTCCTGAAGCATTGTATCGGGATTGAGCAGGAGCATATATTGCCCCGATGAGATTTCTAATCCCTGGTTGCAGGCTTTGGCAAAACCTTTATTTTCATAATTTTTGATCAGTTTGATTTCAGGGAATTTTGCCGGAATGATTTTGTCACTGCCATCGATGGAATTATTATCCACGATTATGATCTCATGCTCAATTCCCTGGCAGGATTTTTTTAGAGACAAAAGACATTGCAGTAAAAATTCTTTTACATTATAACTGATGATTACAATAGAAATTTGCATTATTTCAGGCGTCCAAAAATACTAAGAATTTTCAGTTTCCATACCATAAAAATAGCTTCAAAAATGATTGCTTTGGACATTTTGGATTTTCCCTCGGTTCTCTCTGTAAAAATGATGGGAACTTCACTGATTCGGTAGCCTTTTTTCCAGGCCCGAAAATTCATTTCGATCTGAAAGGAATACCCGGTTGATTTGATACCATCCAGATTGATATTTTCCAGCACTTTTCGACTGAAACATTTAAATCCCGCTGTGGGGTCAGCAACTTTCAGTCCCGTGATGAATCGTGTGTATTTACTGGCGCCATAGCTAAGAAGCAGCCTTTTGAGCGGCCAATTGACCACATTGACCCCTTTGCAATATCGTGAACCGATGGTCATATCGGCATCGTTTTGATTACACCTTTCGATTAATCGGGGAACATCCTCTGGATTGTGGGACAGATCGGCATCCATTTCCAAGATATACTCATAGTCCCGCTCCAAGGCCCATTTGAACCCGGCCACATAGGCACTGCCAAGACCCAGTTTTCCTTCTCTTTCGAGAATATGAATATGACTGTTTTCTCTCATGATTTCTTTGACAATAGAGGCTGTACCATCGGGACTATTGTCATCAATAATCAAGAGGTCGACAAAATATTCTTCCAGCCGGCTGATTACATTGCGAATATTATCTTTTTCATTGTAAGTGGGGATTATTACCACGGCTTTATTCATCCGTTTCTCCTGATCTTTTTATAGACTCTAAAACATCCTTCAGGTTGCTTGTAGAGATTTCCAGTTCCGTTTCTATTTTATTGGTTTTAAGTCCTGCCTTATAAGGCCTGGGGGCCAGTTGTTTCAAAAACCTTGTTGTTATTTTATTAATTAACCGGTTATCCAGACCAAAAGTATCGGCAATTTGCAGGGCAAATTCAAATCGGTTGACATAGTCTTTTCCCCCATAATGAAATATGCCATGGGCATCTCGCTCAATGACTCTTTCAATGGCGCGAGTAAAATCATAAACATAGGTCGGATTGCCGAACTGATCATTGACCACATTGATTTTTTCATTTTTTTTCAGATTTTGATAAACCCAGGCCACAAAGCTAGCCGGTTCAGTCAGATTATCACTGAATAAAACATTGGTACGCAGGATTGTCCAGTTCACATTGGACTGGACCAATTCCAGTTCTGACTCCAGTTTCATTTTACCGTAATTGTTAATGGGGTTTGTTTTATCATTTTCCGAATAGGGGCCTGCGGTTCCATCAAATATATAATCGGTTGATATCTGGATGAGATGCATATTGGAACCCGCCAGAATTTGGACCAGGTTTTGAACCCCGCCAACATTGATGGCTCTTGCTTTTTCAACATCTTTTTCGCAGCCGTCAACACTGGTGTTCGCTGCGCAATTGATAATGATGGATGGCTTGACATCGGTAATTATTTTTTGAAGTGATTTTACATCGGTAATATCGCATTGCTGGTAAACCTGGGGAGCATTTTTAATATTTTCAGGATGAATATCGATTCCAAAAACTTTATAATTTGACGACAAATGAGTAGCCAATGCGCTTCCCAGCATACCGGTGCTGCCAGTAATTAATATATTCATAGCTTAGAGTTTGCTTCCTTTTTGTTGAAAGGCCACCAGTTTTGTTTTCATATCGGAATCATTGAGCGCCAGGATTTTGGCAGAAAAGACTACAGCGTTGATTACGCCGGCTTTGCCGATAGCCATGGTGGCAACCGGAATTCCTTTCGGCATTTGAACAATGGAGTACAGGGCATCAACACCGCCAAGCGGAGAAGCGTCCAAAGGCACGCCAATAACCGGAATCTGAGTCATTGCAGCTATTACTCCAGGCAGATGGGCAGCCATGCCAGCGCAGGCAATGATGGTTTGGACAATACCCTCTTTTTCGATTTCACGGATATAAGCCTGTAATTCATCATGTTGTCTGTGTGCACTTAACACTTTTAGTTCGTAGGAAAGATTAAAAAAATCCAAATATACTTTAGCAGCGTTAACAATATCCAAATCCGATTCACTTCCTACAATAATAGTGATTTTTTTCATTTGTTCCTCCAAAATCATAATCAGTAAATTTAAAATTCAACAGGTTAATTACCAAATTTTAAATCCTTCTGTTAATTATCAGTTACTTAAAAATATCAGTGCTGTATTGAGTGTGGAAGGTATTGCACATAATTTCCATTTCTCGGTAATAATCGGTGACTTTATCGGGGGAAGGCTCAAAAATCAGACAATCCAGCAAAAAAGTCCGATCCGAATGATCGTCATAAAAGGCGAAAGAAAGGAAGGGTCCACCCTTGGCCTCTTTTTCTGAAAACCATAACCCCGTCATTTTTAATGCATCCCACTGGTTTAGTTTTGTATAATAATGGGTCAGGTAAGTGGTATCTGCTTTTATGCCATCATAATAATCTCCGATCATTTGGCGTTTTTCCACCATGCCGTTGGGTGTCATCAGCCGGGTATTCAGGCCCTCCTCCCAGGTGACAGAAAACCAACGATAGGGAAGCGATGCACCCAGCCAGACAAAATTGCTGTCCGGTGCTTCTTCCAGTATGATGAATTTTTTCGGTATTCGGACAATCCATTTGTATTTGTCCCAAAACACCCTGGACAACCCTTTTTGTTCACGGTTGTCGTAGAACAATTCTTTTGCTCTCTCTTTGTAAACTTTGCTGAATTTTGCAAAAATCTTTTCCCTGCTATCTATAATAGACTGAGACAATTTTTTCATATCTGAGCCTGCCATCATCATGAAAACCTGGTCCTGGGCAAATTGATCGTTAATGGCAAAAACATGGATACTGTCCCTTTCTGCAAGTTCCAGACTTTCCTCAGGCAAAATTTTTCTGGCTAGTTTTGTGGCATAGCTATTATGGTTTAAATCTGCCAGAACAACGAGGTTCCGGTAATTGGCAAAAACCGACAATTTATAGATATCATACCAACTGACATGAAAGAAGGGCTGAAACTCCGGTGTCATAATACCATATTCAGAAAAACAGGTATCAATGGCTGGTTTCAGTTCTTTCCATGTATCTTCGTCAGAAAGCACATAAACAACATCCAGCGGGCCTTGGGACCGGTCTTTGGTTTTGCTACAGGATGCCGCCAAAAGCAGTAAGAAAGAAAGTATCAATATCAGCTTTTTATTCATGGTTTTCCTCCTTTTTGAAGTAATAAACCAGGGTGGATGAATATTTACTGGAAAGGATATAGGTTTTAAACAACGACAAAAACAATATTCTGATAAAAGGGAAAAAACTTGTTTTTGCCAGCTGCTTACTCAAAAGATTATTATATAAAATATCAAGCATAAGCGTATCTTTTCTCACCAAATTCATATGATATTTACTGAATAATCTTTGAATAGTTTCAACCGTGTAATGGTAAAGGTGCCGCGGCGTATCCAGTGCTACCCAGTTTTTTCCATATTTTTGGGAATCACAGGACAAAATATTGGGCACGGCAATGACCAGAACACCATCTTTGTTCATCATTTTTTTTATTTTCTCAATGGACTTATTAAGGTCATGGACATGTTCCAGAACATGCCAAAGAGTGATGACGTCAAATTTTTCCTGGTCCGGTATTTCGTGTACCGAAGAAAAAACTTTAATATTTTTTTCCCTGGCCAAATCCCGGGCACCGGCATCAACTTCAACACCGGTACATTGCCAATAGTATTGTTTGTAATAGGCAAGAAATTCACCCGTTGCGCAGCCGATGTCAAGAATTTTACCGGGCGTAGATTTGAACTTCTTGATTTTTCTGTGTTTGACCGACAGATTGAATTTCCGTAGAGCCAGGTAAAACTTGTCCCGCAGGCTCTGCTTTTCATCAGCAGAAATAAAAGGGTCATAGCCTTCTACGGCATAATGCCGGTCCAGACTTTCCAATGTGGGCCTGGGATTCAGGAAAATGAATTGGCAATTGCTGCATTGCACTATCTCAAATTTATCTTTTCTATCCCTATCAAACCGGTCAAAGGTTTTCAGGTATAAATCCTGTTTTTCACTGCCGCAAACCGGGCAGTTTATGATCTCAAAAGATTCAGTCATTGTTTCCTCTTTTACCATAAAAACGCCAGAAAATATACTCAATCATTTGGTTAAAAGAAAATCAATCCTGCGTTCTTTTATGGAAACCTCCTTCACTTGGATCCTTAAAGGATCGCCGAGGCGATAACTTTTTCCATAATCCCGACCTGTCAAGGTATGCTGTTCCTGGTTGAATATATAATAATCATCATCAAGGGTGCGGACATGAACCAGGCCCTCGACCAGAAATTGGGTAATTTCTACAAAAAAGCCGAATTCCAGTACACCGGTGATGACACCTTCATATTCTTCGCCGATTTTGTTGGACAGAAACCGAATTTGTTTGATTTTGACAAATTCCCGTTCCGCTTCCAGATATTTAATTTCCATTTGTGTACAGTAATCACAGGTCTTGGGCAGGTATTTTCGATAAAACTCCAAATCCTGATCTGCGGGTTTATGGGCATACTTTTTCAGTAACCGGTGGACCATGAGATCCGGATACCGACGGATCGGTGAGGTAAAATGAGTGTAATATTGAAAAGCCAGCCCGAAATGGCCGTGGGTTTGCGGGGTGTACATGGCCTTGGTCATACTTCTCAGCGATATTTGTTCGATAAACAGGGCATAGGGTGTATCTTTGATGTGGTTTAGTATATTCTGCAAATCCAGAGGAGTAAAATTTCCTGCCGGCTGCGGAAAATTAATCTTAAGGCTTTTCAGGGTATCAAAAAGGGCATTGATTTTTTCTTCCGACGGAGGCTCGTGAACACGGTAGACAAAGGGCAGAGTTTCATTTGAGGCGTAGGTTGCAATATGAGTCGCCACCACTTTATTGGCCAGCAACATAAAATCTTCGATCAACCGGTTGGAATCTTTACGCTCCGACGGAGAGATATCAATTGGCAGGCCATTTTCATCAAATTTGAAAACTGGCTCCGGCAGATCAAAATCAACCGACCCTTTTTCCGAACGGTTCCTGAACAGTGTCTTGTGAAGTTGGTTCATGGCCGCCAGTTCTTCAGAAAACAGGCCTTCACCTTTTTCAATAATTTCCTGGGCTTCTTTATAGGTAAAACGCCTTTTGGACTGAATCACAGATTCACAGATATGGTAATCCAGGACCTGCCCGTCATTGGTTATTCGCATCAGGACTGAAAAGGTCAGTCGCGGTTCATCGGGTTTTAAGGAGCAGAGGTCATTGGATAATTTTTCCGGTAACATGGGAATGACCCGGTCACCAAGATAGCAACTCATGGAGCGGTCCAGTGCTATTTTGTCCAGGGCTGACCCTTCTCTGACAAAATAGGAAACATCCGCAATATGGACTCCCAGTTCCATGGTAGTGTCATCGATTCGTTCCAGGGAAACTGCATCATCAAAGTCCTTGGCTGTGAGTGGATCAATGGTAAAAATGTCTTTGTGCCTCAGATCCATTCTCTCCCTGAGAATTACACTGAGATCAGGAAATTCCAGTTTATCAGTTTCTGCCAGCACCTCATCGGAAAATTCAGCACCCAGATTAAACATTTTCTGAATAATGACAAAATCATCAGCCGGATTGTCCGGTGATCCGATGATTTGCTTAAATTTTCCGATGGGGTAACTTTTGACTGAATGGTATTCAACATCGGTGATTTCAACGAGTTTGTCCTCTTCATATTCAGGATGAGTTTCCAGCAAAACGATATTGGTTGGCGGGCAGGGGGATTCCGGAACCACTTCCCAGGTGCGGCCCTCTTTTTTCAAAATTCCAAAAATAGATTCATTGGCCCGTTCCAGTACTTTGATAACTTTTCCCTCCCGGCGTTTGCCCCCGGTTTTATGGGACAGCTTAATCTGGACTTTGTCATGCTGGAGGGCCACATCAGTATCATGGGCCCTGATAAATATTTCCTCATCATCCCGGGTAGTAACAAAGGCAAATCCCCGAGTGGAAAAAGAGATGGTTCCAATGATATCCCGGCTGGAGTCTGGAAAGCCGTAGCTGTTCTTCTGCCCTTTCATGATCTTTCCATCGAAAGCCATTTTTTTCAGTAACAGTTTCAGGGCCGGATAATCTGCTGTTGATATATTCAGGGCCTTCTGTATCTTTTTCTGTTTGTAATAAGTTCCTTTGTTTTTCCTTAGAAAATTTTGAACTTTTATTTCAAGTTTTTTGGGTTTTTGTGCCAAGGGATTTCTTTCTTTTAATTAATGCTCAAATTACAATATTTCAATGGGATTCAAAAATTTAATTTCCATTTTCTTGAGTTGCCAATCAAAAAATTGTGACAATCGGATTTTGAAAATAACCCTAAAAACCGGATTAATTCCGCCTGCTCCCACGGCTTTGCTTGATTGCTCAGAAACAAAAGTTTAAAGTTGCCCCCCATTAAAGTTTTCTCTTTTTCAAAATTATCCGTTTTTTTTATTCCGGCGGACAATATTATACCATTTATGAACGAATGCGGATTGACTATCACTGCGGCCAATATTAGTTTAAAGAGAATTTACGCACAGGAAAAATAAATAATGAAACAGAGGAGACAGGCGATGAAAAAAATGTTACAATCAATCATGTTGATTACCCTTTCATTTATAGCGCTGAAACCATTGACGGGTCAAATTTTTGTACCGCCCGGAGAAAATACCCTTTACCAGGCTGTCATGGATGCCTATGACGGCGATATTCTGCAACTGGCCGCAGGCGGAACGTACACAGAATCCGCTTACACGGAATTTGGCACCATCACCGGCAAATCCATCACCATTGAAGCCGAAGAAGGGGCTTCCGAAAAGCCAAAAGTCATCATGCAAACGGAGCATGAAGAGGACGAATCCATTGTCTTTTTTAAGGTCGGCAATGCCGGTTCGCTGACCCTGAAGGGAATAGAATTTGACGGCGCCTGGAATTATGACACCACCAACTACCTGATCACCTTTGATATGGGAGAAGCACCCCAGCCGATAACCGTCAACAAAATCAACGTTCAGAACTGTATTATTAAAAACCTGGTTGACGACGTGATTGGGGCCGGCAACAGTGAAATGAAATATAATGTCATTGTAGATTCTACCATTGTGGATAACTGCATTATTCATCACACGGCTACTTCGATTTATATGAAATATGCCGGGACCAATTATATTCAATTGACTAACTCAACCTTGTATAACATCAACAGTTATGGCATCAGAATCTGCGGTCCCGTTGAAAGCGGTTTCCCGGACAATACACCGACGGTCCTCATAGACCACACCACCTGGTACAAAATCGGTGTCGGGGATGATCAGCGCGAAATCATCCAGGGAGAAAAAGGACCATTGCTCAACCCCTGGACGGTGACCAATTCCATATTTGTCAACCAAATCTCTAAGACCCGGACCTTTATCAATATCAAAGATACTCCCGGCGATGCAGGCGCTTTTATCTCCGGATTATGTTACTGGGACATTGGCGCTGTTAATTTCCGTTCCCATACCGTAGCCGATACATTGCGCATGGACCCTGAATTTGCTGACCCGGATAATGGTGATTTCACACTTCCCTGGAATTCGCCTACCTTTAATTTGGGAACTGACGGCGGCCCCATTGGTGATCCTCGCTGGACAGTGAATTCCGTTTCTATCGATGACAACCCGGTGCCCCATGAATTTAAACTGAAACAAAACTATCCAAACCCATTTAATCCGACCACAATAATTTCTTTTCAGCTATCCAGCAATGCTCAAACCAGTCTGATAATCTATAATGTGCTTGGCGTGGAAGTCCAACGGCTGGTCAGTGAAAAGCTGGGAACGGGAACTCATCAAATCAATTTTGACGGCAGTGGATTGAACTCAGGTGTATATTTTTACACACTGACCTCCGGTAATCAAACTCAAACCCGTAAAATGATGCTAATCAAATAACTCCGCTTTTTTCATGGAGAGCCGGCCTGGTTCTCCATGATTTTCATCCGTTTTCAGGCCTGTCTTAAAACAGAAAGAGATTCATGCGTTTTTTATTGAAAATCGGTTTACTGGCAATTTTGTGTTTCCTTCTACTGCCTGCAACAGTTTTAGCAGCAACACCGGCTTTTCCCACAGCGGAAGGGGGAGGGAAAAATACCCTTGGTGGCCGCGGTGGCGTTGTCTATGAAGTGACAAATCTCAATGACAGTGGTGAAGGCAGTCTGCGAAAAGCCGTGGAAGCCTATGGCCCCAGGACCATCGTCTTTCGAGTCAGCGGTACAATTAAATTGAAATCGCCCCTCAAAATTCAAAATTCCTTTCTAACCATTGCCGGTCAGACAGCGCCCGGTGATGGCATCTGCATCAGCGATTACGAGGTAAAAATTGATGCAAATGATATCATACTGAGGTATTTAAGATTTCGTCTGGGCGATGAAACCGGTGTTGACACCGACGCAATCTGGGGCCGCTACCGTCGCCGTATTATGATTGATCATTGCTCTGCCGGTTGGAGTGTGGATGAATCCATGTCGATTTATGGCATGGACAGTTCAACAGTTCAATGGTGTATTATTTCCGAAAGTCTTTATGATTCCAATCATCCGAAGGGCACACATGGCTATGGCGGCATTTGGGGCGGAAAAAACACAACATTTCACCATAACCTGCTAGCCCATCATTCCAGCCGCAATCCAAGATTTGCCGGCGGCGAAACTCCAGCCTGCGAAAATCTTGATTTTCGAAATAATGTTATTTACAATTGGGGTTTCAACAGTGCTTACGGCGGAGAAGCCGGAAAAATCAATATCGTAAATAATTATTACAAAGCTGGCCCGGCCACCAAAAGCAGCGTACGCAACCGAATTGTTGAAACCAGTGATACCAAGGGACGCTGGTATGTCGCTGGCAATACCGTTGAGGGCTATCCGGCAATCACCACCGATAATTGGGCTGGTGGCGTACAGGGTACCTATGGGTATGCTGCCTATGTCAAATCCGACACCCTTTTTCCCTTCACCCCCATTATTGAACAGAGTGCTGAAGAAGCCTATGAAGCTGTATTATTGAATGCCGGTGCGACTTTGCCGGTACGGGATCCCATTGACATCAGAATTGTTGCAGAAGTGCGCGGTGGATATGCCACGTATGACGGCAATGGATATGAACAAAAGCAAAATCTCGACACCAGCGTTGTGCGGGGTATCATTGATTCCCAGACCGATGTCGGTGGTTGGCCACAACTGGTCAGCCTCGATCCGCCTGTCGATGATGACCATGACGGAATGCCCAACACCTGGGAAACTAGCCAAGGCCTCGACCCCAATGATGATTCCGACCGCAATCTTTTAAATCATGACGGATACACCATGCTGGAAGTCTACCTTAATAGTATTACCGGTCCCGCGGTAGAAATTTTTGCCGAAGAAATCAATGTCCCGCAAGACTTTGCTCTCTTGCCTAACTATCCCAATCCCTTTAACCCGACGACCCAGTTGAGATTTTCAACCCATCAGTACGGAAAGATTACAGTGAAAATTTATGATATCCAGGGAAGGCAGATTCGCAATCTTTACAGAGCTCATCATCAACCGGGATATTATAGTCTGACCTGGAACGGATTAAATGATGCCGGATTACCAGTTGGCAGCGGCCTTTACTTTGCCAGCTTTAACTTTCAGAATCAATACAAAACCATCAAGATGCAACTGATAAAATAAGTTTATGAAAAACAATCAATCATTTTGGGAGGTTTTCAGAATAAAAAACATAATCCGGGGCGCTTTTGTCATAGACAGCAGCGAAAGAAAACAAATTTTTTCTCCATCAGACTTCGGGCAAAACCAATAATTGCGAATCTGTCAGAGATAACAAACCGGAAAAATGAAAACTGATACAAAAAATTTGACAATAAGAAATGAACATGATCCATCAAGCCAAGGGTCTTGATGAAAATTGTGAGGAGTGGGTATGCACTATAAACCATCGGTTTTTAAAATAATCGGGCCACTGGTTTTCTTGCTCATTGTTTTTGGCTCAACACTGAATGCACAAAACCGAAGCCGCATTTCCGGCATCGTCCGGGATGCGGACACAGGAGCTCCGCTTTATGGCGCCAATGTTGTGGTCCCTGAACTGGAAATCGGTGCGGCTACCAATGAAGACGGCCAGTTTATCATTATCAATGTTCCGGTAGGAACCTATAAAGTCCGCACCACCATGATTGGTTATGAAGTCCTGGTTTTAACGGATGTCATGGTTTTCGCCGACCGGCTGACCAAAGTCGAATTCGACCTGAAGACCACTGTGCTTGAAGGCCAGGTTGTCGAGGTAACAGCCAAACGCCACATTCTTCATAAGGAGGTTTCAAGCACCCAGATGGTGGTCAGTGATGCCCAGATCCAGGATGCATCGGGTATTCGTGAAATCAATGCTTTCCTGACCAAATTGCCCGGTGTTTCCGAAGAAAATGGGTTCCTCACTATTCGGGGCGGCTCTGCTGATCAGACCGGGATGATGGTTAACGGGCTATCCTACATGAATGCCGCCAATGGCAACGCGGAAACTTCACTGCCGATGAGCGCAATTGAGCAGGTGTCATTACTGTCTGGCGGCTATAACGCTGAATTTGGAAATTTTCGGTCCGGCCTCATCAATGTCACGACCAAATCCGGTACAAAAAAGGGATACCACGGCACGGCCGGTTACTCTATGGATCAGCCTCATCTCAGACGTTTTGGTGAGTCTTTTTATGATAAAAATTGCGCCGCCCTTTCCGATTATATCGACCCGGAGAAATCCATGGAGATGTGGATCAAGGCCGCCAATAATTTTAACCTCAGCAATCCAGTAGTAACCGCTACAGCCACTGATTATTTTTACCTGGCTAACTGGATGCACATGACTATACCTGATTATGAAGGACTAGCCAGCCTGTCGGATTCCATGAAAACAGCCATTGGTTACTATGAATTAACCGATGAGCAGAAAAAAGCCTTCAAAAACCATCATATGAAAGAAGAATATTCTGACTGGAATTTTGACGGCGGTTTCGGTGGTCCCGTCCCTTTTCTGAATAAAAAACTCGGAAATGCCACCTTTTACATCTCAAACAATTCCAAAGAACGCCATTATATACAACCAGTATCTAGAAATAGTGATTTCCTTTCCACAACATTGCTGACCATCAAGACCCAGCCTATCAGCAGTCTGACTCTCACATACAACGGTTTATACAAATTTCAAAAAGGCGTCAGTCCCATTCGACCACCCTGGGGTGACTTTCCTGACGCCAGCCGTGAAGGCGGGTTCATGCCGCAAAATAATCTGAAATTCTTTACCCGTACCCAAAACCCCGATTATTTTTATGACCCTCCCTTCTTTCCGAAAATTGAACAAAAAACACACATGCATGGGATAACACTGAACCATGTCCTGAATCAGAACACCTTTTGGGAGTTGAGTCTCAGTGCTATGGATATACAAGATTTTTCTGAAGTAGGCAACGACCGGGATTCGACAGTGATCACCCTGTTCGGCCCCTTTCCTGTAACGGAAATGCCTTACGGAAAATTACAATATGGCAATAATCATCCGGTCTATATTGTGGAGGGGGACACCATTGACTACAATTACCCCAGCTATGATGCGCTGCCCTTTGTCACCAATCGCCGCTTCCGCCGCAAGGAAGGTGATCTTTACACCGATGTCAATACACGACAATACCGGGCCAAATTCGATATTAGTTCCCAGATGGGCCTGGCCCATTTTCTGAAAGCCGGCTTTGAATACAATCTCATTGATATCAACCACAATCTTTGGAATAAGTGGAATGAAAACTATTACAATGTGTATGAATATAATTATCATCGCAAACCCAGCCAGACGGGATTGTTTATTCAGGACCAGATTACTCTGGAATCAATCGTCGCTAATATTGGACTGCGGATGGATTATTATGACGGCGGCGGCGGCCAATGGCCGGTTGGCGATCCTTTCAATACGGAAATGTTTCTTCCTCAAAGCGTGCCAGATGACTCTGTGCTTTTTGAATACCTAGAAGCCGGTAAATCTTACATCTGGAACCTCTGGAAAGCCTATGATGATTCCATCGACAGCGGTTTTCTGAAGCCGGTAAAAAACCACCTTGCTATCAGTCCCCGCCTCGGCATCTCTTTTCCTATCACGGAAAAATCAAAATTTTACTTTAATTATGGACATTTTCGATCCAATCCCCCCTATTATGCCATGTATCTATACCGCTATCGCTATGACAAAAACGGGCTTTATGACATGTCTAATCCAAATCTTGAGCCGCCTCGGACTATTTCCTACGAACTGGGAGTGACCTACAATGTCTGGAAAAGCCTTTTGCTGAAAATTTCAGGCTATTCCAAAGATGTTACCGGACAGCATGGTGAAGTGACTTATATCAACAATCGCCTGGATTATGATATGTGGGTCAATAACGAATATGAAGATATTCAGGGGCTGGAAGTCAATTTTTCAAAAAATGACAATAGCTGGCTGACCGGCTGGATTAATTTCAATTATATGCTCAAGAAATCCGGCCTTACCGGACGTGAAGAAATCACCGATGTGGAATTGGATGATTATACCGAAGGTTTGTACGAAGGCCAGGAAAGCCGCGCGCTGCCCCAGCCACGCATCAATGGCAACCTGACCCTGCGTACACCGGCAAAATGGGGTTGGGAAATAGCCGGGCTCTATCCCCTTGCAAACCTCAGCCTGACCCTGTTCGGCGAATGGCGGGCCGGAAAATATTTTACAGCCAATCCCGCCAACATTCCCAATATCAACAACAATATGCAATGGCCTGATTATTACATGGTGGATATAAAAGCCAGTAAAAATTTTAAAATCGGCCCCGTCACCGCTTCACTTTTCCTTGATATCAGCAATCTTTTCAATTTTAAAGTCAGTCTCATGGAATACGGCTATTGTTTTCAGCGGGATTCCGGCGATGACCTGGAGGATTGGCAGGATTTTCTGAATTATATTAAAACCCTCCACCTGAAAACATGGGATCGTCCGGCTTATGATGTTTTCCGCAATGAAGAAGCAGGTTATTATATTCCCGGCAAAGATAAAATCGGAGACCTCAAATCAAAAAGCAAACCCTACATTGATGATCCCAACTATGATTTCTGGCTCTACGGCCAGCCCAGGGATATCTGGTTTGGAATAAAATTTAGCTTTTAACGGATAATAAATGGAGTTTTCATGAAGGATTTTCATTTTCGGTCGTTGAAACAAATATTTTTAATTCTGGTGATGATGATGCTCGTTTCAGGGCTCTGGTCCCAGACCCAGCCGGAACTGGAAACGGCCAGGGTGATGATGGGCCGCGTCTGGGTCGGCGTTAAAGCCAATGGTGATAAGGGAAATTTTGAATATCGCTATCCCTTTTTTCCCAATGATTATGATATTCTGGGCGTACGGGGTCAGCAGACAGACCTGTGGGGTGCTGCCGGTTTTACACTGGCTGCAACAGACTGGAAAGACCCGAATATAGCGGATTCGGTCCACGCCGTTGCAGTTTATGGTCCGACCAATGATTTTATGCCACAGGGTAAAGTTGTTGAACCCCTGAGCAATTATGTGCGATTCGGTTATCCCAAAATGCTGGTGGACCTGGATTCTCTCACCATCGACAACTTCGGACAGGTGACCTCCACAATGCCGAGTGATCAAAGCTACGACCAAATTGTCAAAGTGACTTCGAAAAATATTTTAGGGGTGCATCTGGATCGCAAAGTCATGGCCTGGAGCAATTCCCTAAACGATGATTATGTCATAATTGATGTGGAATTTACCAATGTCAGCAACGATAGCCTGAAAAATTTTTATATCAATGTCGCATCCAACGGAGAAAATACTTACCATTCCACCGGTATGAACCCCCGTTTGCGGGGTGAAGAGGAAATCCATACCGCCTACACCTGGCAGCATTATTATGGCGGGAGAGTTGGAGACAGTTTACGTGTATTTTACGAATACAGTGCCGATGACCCGACAATAGCTGGTGATGATATGGGAAAGCCGGCCCTGAGCCAGAGTGGTCGCCTCGTATTTCCAAAATTTGTCTGGTATTCGATCCTCCATGCTTCCAAATCACCCCATACCCAAGCTGCCCGTGACGAAGACGATTTTCTGCAACCCAAAGTCACATACCTGGGAAAAAGCAACCTGATACCCTATAATGATGCCAGCGATGAATTCGGTAATAAAAATTTCTGGGCCCTACGTGGAGAATATTCCAAATATCTTCCCATGAGCGGCGAAACCTGGCCGGGTACCTTTCACGGTATCAACAGTGATGAAACCGGCTCCAAGGATTTCTCCCATCTGGCCGCCATATCCAAAGACAACAACAATTCCAAAATGTCCGCCAGTTTCGGGCCTTATACCTTTGCGTCCAATGAAAAAATCAGGTTGGTATTTGCTCACGGCTATTCCGGCCTCAGTCTTGAAAAAGCGCAGGAAATCGGCAAAGGATGGTTTAAAGGGACCCTGGAAGAAGCCCCGGCGCTGCCCAATGATGAAACCGGATATTTGCCGGCAGAATTTGTTTTTCCCGACGGCGCTACGGAAATGGACCGGCGAAAGGACCGCTGGGTCAGTACCGGCATCGATTCCCTGATGAAGAGCGCCTCCCGGGCCAAATGGAATTTTGATCATGACTATAAAATCCCTCTGTCTCCGCCACCGCCAACTGATATCGAAATTACCGGCCTGGGCACCGGTGTGGAACTGAAGTGGCAGGACCGCGCAGCTGAAGAAATGGACAATTTCGGCGGTTACCGAATAATGCGTCGCATTTCCAACACCGACACCGTTTTTTATAATATTGTCTATAATTCCGATGAAAATGATGTGGCTGAAGAACATCTATTCGTCGATAAAACTGTCGTCGTTGGTGCTCAATATTACTACTATATCCAGGCTAAGGTAAAAATCGACGAAAACGACCTCACAGCCCATCCAGACACTCGTGGAAAAATCATGTACAGCAACCGTGTTCTTCATCCCAATCTGACGCCGGTTTTTCCGCCTTATTTTTCCCAGGACGATCTCAGTGAGATCCGTATCGTACCCAATCCTTATAACATCAATGATCCTTTGCTGGACCAGACTGGCTGGACTGACCGGCGCGGTTTGATGTTTCTCAATCTTCCCAGTGAAGTGAAAATAAAAATCTTTACGGAAAATGGTGATTGGGTCCAGACACTTAAACATTTCAGTCCCCCCACAATTAAAGCTGGCAACCTGCGTTGGGACATGATCACCCGCAATCAGCAGGTCATTTCCAGTGGCGTGTATATAGCCGTTTTTGAAACACCTGACGGTCGCACATCTTTTCAAAAATTTTTAGTGGTCCGCTGAAGCGAAGGAGGATTTCAATGCAATACAAACGATTACTGTTTATTTTAATTCTTTGGATCACTGCAACAAAGGCCCAGATCGGGCTCAAAAAGGTCGGCCAGAGCACGATGAACTTTCAGTTAGTCAGCGTTTCTCCCCGTGCCAGCGCCCTGGGTGAAGCCATGTCAACCCTCAGTACAGGAACTGAATCGATGTTCTTTAATCCGGCCGGTATCGTGGAATCCCAAGGTACTTTCGACATTAAATTTTACATCACCAACTGGATCGCAGACATCCATTATATGGCTGGTGCTTTCACCTGGAGTTTAGGCACTTGGGGCTCCGTAGGTATCCATGCGTTGAATGTGGATTATGGTACCATTTACGGCACTAGCCTGCTGACACCCGGTGAAGAGGAAATCTATCCCGCCGGTTACAAAGACCTGGGTGAATTGTCCAATGTTGGCGCTTACTCCTTTGGTTTATCCTACGGAAAAGCCATCAGCACACAATTCATGATCGGTGGCAACCTTCGTATGGCTGGACAAAATCTGGGACAAAATATGCTGGAATCCGGCAAAGTAAATAACAACGCAGCCAAGTTTGTCATGGATGCTGGTGTCAAATATTATACCGGGTTACGCAGTTTCCAATTCGGTATGTCCATTCGCAATTTCTCATCCAACATCAAACGCGAAAGAATTTATGAGCAATTGCCGTTGACCTTTGCAATGGGAATGGCTGTTGACCTGTTCGAACTGGTTTCTCCCGGTGCTGTGGAATCCGGCGATTTACTGCTAGCCGTGGACTTTTCGCATCCCAATAATTACTCCGAACGAATGAATGTGGGTCTGGAATACCTTTTCATGGGCCACCTGGCTGTCCGTGGCGGATATCAATTCAATCAGGACATCGCATCCTGGTCCGCCGGTTTCGGCCTCAATGGAAATTTCGGGGGCAAAGGGGTCGATTTTGATTACTCCTATTCCGCTTTTGACAGTTTTGACGGCGTCAACCGTTTCGCCATCGGGCTAAAATTTTAAACAGGATTGATGATGAAAAAAGATACACTTAAAGTCCTTTTGCTCCTGGCTCTTGTTATGTTTTTCATATCCTGGGTGCTTCAGAGTATCAACCTGAAAGTCTCAGGTAAAAACCACTATCTGAAATGGGCAAAACTGACGGCTGATTCTTTTATGAAGCGTTCACCGGATTACAAAATTACCTATGAGCAGGACCGTAAAAAACACAAATGGCATTATGAACAGGGATTGATGCAAAATGCGCTTTTTGGCCTGTGGCAGAAAACCAATGATGAGAAATATTTTGATTTTATGCAGCAAAATATCGACCTCTATCTGCTGGATGACGGCTCGGTTTACACCTATAAACAATCGGACTACAAACTGGATGATATCGGCCCGGGACGCGCTCTGCTACGCCTGTATGACGCTACCGTTGACAAAAAATACAAAAAGACTGCGGACCTTCTCCGACAACATCTGACAAAACAGCCCCGTACTGAATCCGGCGGTTTTTGGCACAAAAAAATCTATGACTGGCAAATGTGGCTGGACGGACTATATATGGCAGCCCCCTTCTACACCGATTACGAAAAGCGCTACGCAGAAGCACCTGACTATCAGGACATCATTCATCAGTTTGAATTAATTTACAACAAAACCCACGATCATTACAGCGATTTGCTTTATCACGGCTGGGACGAAAAAAGACAGCAAATTTGGGCCGATTCAACCACCGGATGTTCGCCCCATTTCTGGAGCAGAGGAATTGGCTGGTATATGATGGCGCTGGTGGATGTGCTGGAACTTTTACCCCGCGATGTGGAAAAACGCTATATACTTCTGGAACAGTTGGGAAGCCTCTCATCGGCCATTATGAACCACCGCGACAAGGACTCCAAAGTCTGGTATCAAATTATAAATTTACCTGCACAGGAAGGAAATTACAAAGAAGCATCAGGCACAGCCATGTTCATATATGCACTGGCAAAGGGCGTTAATCTCGGTTTTTTACCCGGTCAATACAAAGATTTTGCGAAAGAATCCTTTGACGGATTTGTTCAGGAGTTCACCCAAATAGACCACCAGGGTTTGGTCAATATTTTTCATACCTGTTCCGGCGCCGGACTGGGCGGTAAGACCAATCGGGATGGCAGTTTTGAATATTACATCAGCGAGCCGCAAAGGACCAATGACTGCAAGGCCATCGGCCCCTTTATCATGGCTGCGCTGGAATTGGATAAGGCGAAGGAATGATCATTATTCAAAACAAAGGCAAGATTCACTTTTCTGCCAGGCCTGTTACAGTCAAGAGTTTCATAGGAAAATTCATACTGCTACTCAATGGCCTCAGAACAGCAGGGTTGGTGCTGTTTCTGTTTTTCTTACATTGTTCCAAACCCATGAAAACCTACACCAATCCCATTATCCACGCCGATTACTCCGATCCCGATGTTGTAGCTGTCGATGATGATTATTACATGACTTCCTCCAGTTTCGCGCATACACCCGGGCTACCGGTCCTGCATTCCAGAGATCTGGTAAACTGGGAAATCCTCGGATATGCCCTCGAAAACCTGCCTGATTCCACCTATAACGAACCGCTGCATGGCAAAGGAGTCTGGGCGCCGGCAATCCGCTATCACCAGGGTGAATTCAGGATTTACTATGGCGACCCGGATTTCGGGATCTACATGGTCAAGTCCAAAAAACCAACGGGTCCCTGGGAAAAACCAATTCTCGTAACAGCCGGCAAAGGCCTCATTGATCCTTGCCCGTTTTGGGATGAAGATGGAAAAGCCTATCTCCTGCATGCCTGGGCCAAAAGCCGGGCAGGATTTAATTCCCTTCTCACTCTCAAACCCATGAATGACGACGGTACCCAAGTGATCGGAGAAGGAGTGCTGGTTTTCGATGGTCATGAAAACCAGCCCACCATTGAAGGCCCTAAAATGTACAAACGTCAGGGTTACTATTATATTTTTGCTCCTGCCGGTGGTGTAAAAAAGGGCTGGCAAACTGTCCTGCGCTCAAAAAATATTTACGGCCCTTATGAGGACAAAATCCTTTTGGAGCAGGGCTCAACAGATATCAATGGCCCTCATCAGGGTGCTTGGATTGAGACCCGATTCGGCGAATCCTGGTTTATTCATTTTCAGGATAAAGATGCCTATGGCCGGGTTGTTCACCTGAACCCGATCCGATGGCTCAATGACTGGCCGTTGATGGGACAGGATTGGGACGGCAATGGTATCGGTGAGCCGGTTACCACTTACCAACGACCAAAATCTAGTCCTGGCATCGCTCAATACCATCTTCCTACCAGCGATGAATTCAATGATCAGAAACCAGGATTGCAATGGCAATGGGAAGGTAACCATTCCGAAAATTGGTATTCTCTGTCAGAAAATCCAGATAATTTAAGATTGTACGCACAACCTTTTCCGGCCAATAATCTCTGGGAATCCGCCGCCATAATCGGACAAAAATTTCCGCTGGAAGAATTTGATGTCATCGTCAAAATCGAGTCCCGGGCTGACCGCGCCGGTCTGGTGATTTTGGGGAGTGATTACAGCACCATTGCCCTGACCTCTGATAGCAATTATAATTACATCCAATACAGTGAATGCCTCGATGCAGATCATGGCACCTCCGAACATAGGCTGCTGCAAATAGAGATTCCTTTGCAAAGGGCCTTTTTAAAAATTGAAGTCCGAAAATCAGCTTTCTGCCGCTTTTATTACAGTCTGGACGGAAAAGAATACAAAACAGCCGGCCCTGGATTTCAGGCCAGAAAAGGACGATGGGTCGGCGCCAAAATCGGCCTCTATGCCCTGGGCAGCGGATATGCAGATTTTGATTTTTGCCGTATTAATAAACATGAGTGACATATGAAAACAAAAACCCTATTTCTGATTGTAATTTTAATGCTATCAGCCCTTTGGCTGATTGCTGGGCCCAAAAAGCCAACCCTCCACCTGATCGGCGATTCTACCATGGCTGACAAACCCCTTGATGACAACCCCGAAAGAGGCTGGGGACAGGTGCTGCCGCTCTTTTTTAGCCAGGATATTCAAATCATCAATTATGCAAAAAACGGACGCAGCACCAAAAGTTTCCTTCGAGAGGGACTCTGGGACAAGGTAAAAAGCAACCTCAAAGAAGGGGATTTTGTTTTTATTCAATTGGGTCATAATGATGCCAAAGAAACCGATACCACCCGGTTTGCTGCCCCGCATACCGATTACCGGCACAATCTCCTTCGATTTATTACCGAATCCCGTGAAAAAGAAGCTGTTCCGGTGCTCATTACGCCTGTGAACCGAAGAAAATTTGAACCGGAAACCAGCGAATTCATCGACCAGCATGGCGAATATCCGGCTGTTGTTCGTGAACTGGCCATGCAATATGATTTACCGCTCATTGATCTGCACCAAAGCAGTCTGAATTACTTCCAGTATTTGGGCCCGGAAAAATCCGAATTACTCTTTCTTCGCGCACCCGCCGGTGTGTATAAATTCTATCCCGAAGGCAAATCCGATAACACCCATTTTAATCGCCAAGGGGCCCTTGAAATCGCCAGACTGGTCATCGAAGGCATGAAAGCCATCAACCTCCCTCTTGTTAAATATTTGAAAAAGGCACCGGAACTGTCCAATATTGGCAGCGGCAAAGTAGTTGGCCTGGATTATTATTACAACCACGAATATAAAAAGGGGCAACCTTATCACTATATTTGGGAAGACCGGGAAAATTCCGGTTTTTATGAGTTGGGAAATTTATTTGAAAATAATGACGCCTTCATCTGCCACATGGACAGTGCGCCGACAACAGAAACATTATCCAAACTGAGCCTCTATATCATCGTTGATCCGGACACTCCGAAAGAAACAGAAAAGCCAAACACCATTACCCTGCAGGATGCCGATATCATAGAAAACTGGGTCAAAGAAGGCGGTTTGCTGCTAATGATGAGCAATGATTCCGGCAATGCAGAATTTGAGCATTTTAATTGGCTGGCAGAGCGTTTTGGTCTGCATTTCAAGGAAGTCAGTTTGAACAGAGTGGAAGCCAAAAATTATGATATGGCCAAATTTATCAATTTACCCGATCATCCGATTTTCAACAATATCAGCAAAATATATATGAAAGAAATCTCCACCCTGGAATTATCAGGCAAAGCCCAGGCGATCCTGAAAAAAGATTCAGAAACTGTGATTGCCCTGTCAAAAATCGGTCGGGGTATGGTCGTAGCCGTTGGAGATCCCTGGCTTTATAATGAATATATTGACAATCGCAGACTTCCCGACTCTTTCGAAAACTGGCAGGCAGCGCAAAACCTCGTAAAATGGCTCCTGGAAAATGCCCCGGTCGTCAGAGATGTGGGGAAAACAAAATGAGCATGAACAGAAATTGTTTTTTAAAAAACAGAGGGCGCTGTGTTCCGGGAGAAAAATTGAAGCCAAAAGGTAAAAAATCCGCCTCGCCATTACAATTTCTGTACGCATTGCGTTTGCTTGTTTTTACAGTTCTTCCCATGGCAAGTTGTCTCTTCGGTGAAATATACCCGGCATCTGCAGTATGGGAACTGACCAATCCTGCCGACGGTGGCACCGGACTCGCACCGGTCTTATCAGGCTTTTTGGAAGCGGAAGATGAATTGCTGATCAATACCGAAATCAACCAATACACCGGGCCTGAAAGCAGCCAGCGGGTGCGGATTGCCGGAAATGCCTGGCCAGCCCTGCAACTTGAACAGATTGATTCGGTTTATATACAATTTTCTGTCACTCCGGCGAAGGATTACCAATTCCACCTGGATTCCATATCCTTAAAAATCGCAGCTGCCAGCATCAGCACTATGCATGCCAATATTTTCTATTCTAAAAATGAGGACTTCGGGGATTCTGTGCAAATCATCTTCTCTCCTGCCGCTTTGCTCACAACCGAATTACTCAATATAAATCATAAAGCCCAATTGACACTGGAAGCCGGAGAAAGGCTTTATTTGAGAATTTTTCCCTGGGTCCACAATGACCCCAATGTCAGGACCGGAAAATATCTTTGTCTGAAAGATGTAGAAATTACCGGTGAAATTGAAGGTGAAGTGGTTTTTGACCTGCCACAACTGACAACCCAATATCCCACCCAAATATCCACACAAACAGCAATCAGCGACGGCACCATTTCATCCGACGGTGGCGCTGAAGTCACTGAAAGAGGCGTCTGCTGGAACACCACCGGCGAACCGAACATCTCTGATTGCAAATCCTTCGATGGTACCGGTTCCGGTTCATACACCAGTCAAATGACAGGTCTGACCAATGGAACCTATTATTTTGTCCGCGCTTTTGCAACCAATACAGCCGGCACGGGCTATGGCAATGAAGTAAATTTCACTACTCTCGATTCCATGGATATGCCTTGTGTGATAACCTATTCGGTAGAAAATATAATGGTCCACACTGCCGAATGTGGCGGTGATGTAATCAAGTGGGGTGGCTCGGAAATCACGGCCCGGGGTGTATGCTGGGCAACCCGTGAAAACCCAACACTGGCGGACACCTATAGTGAAGACGGAATCGGTACCGGTGTTTTCAAAAGCGGAATATTCAATCTTCAGGAAAATACCCGTTATTATGTCTGTGCTTATGCCACCAACAACAAAGGCACAGGCTATGGTATGACACGTTCCTTTACCACACAAACGCCTGACCCTGATGTTTGCAAAATCGTCAATCAGGACGGCTCCGGAGACTATACCACCGTGCAGGCGGCTTTTGATGACGTGCCCGATCATTATACCGGTCAATGGATCATTGTGGTGAAACCTGGTGTTTTTTACGAAAAAATCACGTTGGCCCGGGAAAAAATCAATGTCCAATTGAAAGGTGAAGATCCACTGACCACGATATTGACTTATGATGACTATGCCGGAAAAGCCGGTGGTACTTCAAAATCCCAAAGTGTCGCAATCGATGCAGATGATTTTACTGCCATGAATATCACTTTTCAGAATACAGTGCTCAATGACGGCTCTTTCAGCGACCAACAGGCAGTAGCCCTGCGTACCAACGGCGACCGCCAGCAATATTATAATTGCCATCTGAAAGGCTATCAGGACACCTTTTATACCTGGGGCGGACGGGGTACCGGCAGATTGTACCTGAAACATTGTTTCATCGAAGGCTCTGTGGATTTTATTTTCGGACGCCAGATCGCCGTCTTTGACAGTTGCGAAATCCACATCAACCGCAACAACGGCACATTGACTGCCGCCAGCACAGAAGCAGATTCTAAATTCGGCTATGTCTTCAGGAATTGCAAAATCACCCATGATGAAATCGGTTTTGATGGCAATACAATTACTAGATTTTATCTTGGCCGACCCTGGCAGGCAGCTCCGCGAACTGTCTTTATGGTTTGTGAAGAACCGGCAGCCCTGGATCCTGCCGGCTGGCTCAGCTGGAATGTAAAACCGGGACTCTATGCCGAATATCAATGCTTTGGCAACGGATCTGCGACTCAGCACCGACATGCCGACAGTAGGCCTTTAAGTGACGAAGAAGCCATTCAATACACCCTGGAAAATATATTTTCCAGAAACTCCAGTCCTGATCTGGCCTATGACTGGATGCCTTTTGAAGTTGCGGTCGAAATTGATGAAAGTCAGGGCGTACCTGACTCACCTTCGAATTTCAAATTAGGGCAGAATTACCCGAACCCGTTCAATCTAATTACAACAATAGAATACACATTACCCGGTCCATTTGGTATTAAAATCCAAGTCTTTGACCTCAGTGGCAAAAAAGTAGCCACACTGATGGATTCGGTCCAGAAACCAGGCAACCACAAAGTTCATTGGAATGCCGAAGAATTCGCCAGCGGTATGTATCTCTATCGTATGACCGCCGGTAATTTCATCCGTGAAAAAAAAATGGTTTTGCTGAAATAAAGAACAAATAATGTTCAAACAAGAGGAGGTTTGTATGAAAGAAAGAATTTTTAACCTTATGATAGCAATCATCGTTTTACTGATGATTGGTCTGCCGTTGCAAGCACAAAGCTGGCTGGTATACGACGGGGGTGTATTGCCTGCTGCAACCGGAAATGGCGATGACAGCCTGGATATTTCCAATATTGCGGACAATTCTCCCGGCGCCGGAATGGTCCAGGAAATTATCGATGATCCTGACATCACCGGAAATAAAATTTTTAAATATCTGCATCCCGACGGAAAACAGACCTTCCGTCATTATTTTGCCGATACTTATGTCGATTCCAGTTTTACCCTAGTGGCCCGTCTCAAAGGTGATTCGGATTCGCTCTATGAACGCGCCTTTGACATTCGCTGGGACAACAAGGCCGCCGGTACCCGCGACGAACTACGCATCTGGACCCATACCGATACACTGGAACTGGAAAAAGCGGATTTGATGGCGCCCCTGGGTGGCTCGGCAGCCGACTGGCATACTTACCGCATTGCCGTCAGCGGAGATGTGGCAACGGTTTATATTGATGAAAATCCTGTACCGGTGATTTCCGGCACCACTACAGCCTCTACATCAAGTGCCTACATCAAACTGGGCGATGGTTCCGGTGACGCAATTGGTGGATACCTGGACTGGTTTGTTCTGGATACTTCCGGCGGCTATGCACCCGGTGAAGGGGCTGCTTTTCCGGAAGGTTTCAAAATCGATGGTATTGTGGAAGAAGGGCCAGCTTGGTTGGTCTATGACGGCAGTGTGTTGCCTGATGAAACCACTGACGAAGGCAGCAGCCTGGATCTTTCCAATATTGCGGACAACTCCCCCGGCGCCGGCATGATTAAGGAAATCATTGACGATCCAGAAATCAGCGGCAATAAAATTTTTAAATATCTGCATCCCGACGGAAAACAGACCTTCCGTCACTATTTTGCCGACGATTATATTGATTCCAGTTTCACCATCGTGACCCGTCTCAAAGGGGATCCGGATTCGCTCTACGAACGCGCCTTTGACATTCGCTGGGACAACAAGGCCGCCGGTACCCGCGACGAACTACGCATCTGGACCCATACCGATAC
>JAFGTP010000010.1 GCA_016934035.1 Fidelibacterota bacterium | reverse complement strand
TATATTACCTAAATTAAATTTCCAAGTAATCTATTGAATACCAATGTATAATATCAATTTTACCAGCTATTTTTAGCTATTAGCCCGAAAATTTCAAAATCTAAAAAAGAACATGGTTTTGAAAAAATACAAATAGAAAGTCTGACTGCCTAAATGAATTATTATCTCATTTCAATAACTCAAATATTCACCAGGAGATTAGTTTCGGCTAACCTGTAGGAAAAGAAAATCTGTAATTCTTTTTTCGTGTATTTAACAGGCCAAAAAGAATAAGACAAAACAGATGATTTTTTCTCCCTCAATCATTAAATTCCTTCATTGAAAAATCCATAAAATAGTTGAAAATCAAAAATATAGAATTTGGAGTTGATATGCTCGATATAAAAAAATTAAGAGAGAACCCGGAGTTTTTCAGAACAGGCCTGAAAGCCAAAAGGGCTGAAACCAAACTGGATGAAATTCTGGCCAATGATGAAAAACGGCGGAGCCTCGTCACGGAAACAGACCTTTTAAAAGCAATTCGCAACAAAGTGTCCAAAGAAATCGGCGACCTCAAAAAAAACAAAGCAGACGCCTCAGACAAAATCGAAGAAATGCAGGAACTGGGCAAAAAAATTAAAGCCATGGACAACCAGATCGCAGAACTGGAAGATCAGCTAAACAGTATTTTGGTCACCCTGCCCAATCTGCCTCATGAATCTGCTCCGGTTGGATTTTCCGACACTGACAATGTCGAAGTATCATCCTGGGGGAAAAAACCACTCTACACTTTTGAATTAAAAGACCACCTGGACATCGCAGAAAATCTGGGTATTCTCGATATGCCCCGGGGCGCTAAAATTTCCGGTTCCGGTTTTCCTCTCTACATGGGAAAAGGGGCCCGTCTGGAACGCGCCCTTATCAACTTCATGTTGGACTTTCATGTTGAAAAACATAATTATATCGAAGTCTATCCGCCTTTCCTTGTCAATCGCGACACCGCCTTTGGCACCGGCCAATTACCGAAAATGGAAGAAGACATGTATCTCTGCAATGCCGATGACCTGTTCCTGATCCCCACCGCCGAAGTGCCGGTGACCAATATTCACCGGGATGAAATCATGAAAGAAAGCGATCTGCCCAAAAAATACGCTGCCTTTTCCGGTTGTTTCCGTCGCGAAGCCGGCAGCTATGGCAAGGATACACGGGGCCTCTCCCGTCTTCATCAGTTCAACAAAGTGGAAATGGTACAATTCACCAAACCGGAAGAATCCTACACTGTCCATCAAAAATTGTTGCAGGACGCCGAAGACATTTTACAGACTCTGGGTTTGCATTACAGAATATTAAATCTCTGTTCCGGCGACCTGAGTTTTGCTGCTGCAAAATGCTACGACATCGAAGTCTGGGCCCCGGGAACCCATAAATATTTCGAAGTGTCCAGCGTCAGTAACTTTGAAGATTTCCAAGCCCGCCGGGCCAATATCCGTTTCCGCCGTGAAAGTGACCAGAAAGTGGAATTTGTCCATACATTAAACGGCTCCGGAGTGGCCACACCGCGCCTGGTCATCGCAATTTTGGAAACCTATCAGCAGCCTGACGGCTCTGTTGTCATTCCGGAAGCTTTACGCAGCTATACCAGTTTTGACAAAATCGAAAAATAAGTGAGATAAAAATGATCTACGTGAAAACTGCCTTACTGATGTTATATACTTTTCTCCTATCCATCGTCGCCCTTATTCAGGGCGTTTTTGACAGGCCGGGCAAACATCACGGAAAAGTACAGAGACAATGGGCCCGCGTAGTGCTGCGACTGGCAGGCGTCAAAGTGGATGTGGAAGGTCTGGAAAATCTGAAAGACGCCAATCCGGCCCTGATTGTCATGAACCATGAAAGCGCCCTGGATATTCCTGTGGCCATCGCAGCGCTGCCCATCAGCCTGCGGTTTATTTTCAAACGGGAATTGCTTCAAATTCCCTTTTTCGGCTGGGCTTTGTGGCAGGGAAAACATATTCCCATCAACCGCTCCAAACCCAAACAGGCCATTCAGACCATCAACAAAAAATCCGCAGAAATTTTCCAGCGGGGATACAATATTATTATTGCACCGGAAGGCACCAGAAGTGTCGACGGAAAAATCGGCAAATTCAAAAAGGGCGGGTTCAAAATTGCCGAGCAGTACAACCTGCCTGTCATTGCCATTACCATGATCGGCAATCGCTTTTGCAATCCCAAAGGCGCCATGACTATCATCCCCGGCACTGTCAAAGCCCTGATCCATCCGGCAGTAAAAATCAGCGATTTCGACGACATCGATCATTGTATGAATTTCATTCGTGAAAAAATGATCGATATGAAAAACAAACACGAAAAAACCTTAGAGGAGGCCATTTGTGCTTAACTGCTATCATGGTATCGTCTGTGAACCGCAAAAAAAACTAACACAGCCGGAAAAACAACTCTACAGGATTTGGCTGGAAGGTAAATTTCAGCAGGAACACCTGAAAACTCTCTCAGAAAAACCGCTCAGTATCATCAGTCCCGGATTGCGCAATGAAAGCGCCGGTCCCGACTTTCTCAATGCCCTGATCATGCTTGAAGACCAATTGGTTTCCGGCGATATCGAGATTCACAACCGCAACAACGACTGGTATCTGCACGGCCATGACAAAGATGAAAACTACAACAACGTTGTCCTGCATGTCATCAGGGAAAAAACCACATCCCGCCATATCACCAATCATAAAAACCGGCAAATCGAGATCCTCTTACTACAGCCAGCCGAATTATTTCAGCCGGACACACTGTGTCCCTGTAAAAATTGGGGGCCCGCTGATATTGACGGCTTCAAAAGAATTATCGAAGATTATGCCGATAAGCGCTTTCAGCGAAAAACCCTGTTAACCCGCTCTAATCTTATGCAATACCAGCCGGAACAATATTTTTTCATGGGTTTGCTCGATATGCTGGGTTACAGCAAAAACCGTGAGGCCATGAGAAAAATCGCCGATGTTCTGGATATGGAAAAACTCTACCAACTTCTGGAAAAAACACCGGACCTCGAAAGATTGCTATTCCTGGAAACCATTTTTTTGGGTATTTCCGGAATGCTATCTGATGATTACAGAAAATATTTTGGCAATGATCACTATTTCGATGCCTTATCGGAAAAATGGAAAGTTCTCTCGCATCAATTTGACCTTTGCTCTGTTACCGGGATAAAATTCCAATTCGCCGGTGTGCGACCGGTCAATGCACCGCACAAAAGACTTGTAGCACTGGCCCAGATCATCCATAATCTCTATCCCCAAAAGCCGGGACAATTCTGTCTGAACACCCTCTTTTCAGGACGCGATTTTGAAAATGTCATCGCCACTCTGAAAGACAAATTTCAGATGCCCTCCGGCATGTGGAAAAACCACCCCCTGTTTAAATCCCACGCTTCTCTTTTGCTCCTTGGGGACTCAAGGCTAAATGATTTTATCAGTAATATTCTGCTCCCCTTTGCCAAGGCTCTCAGTTCCATTCTGAAAAATGACCATCATGCAGCTCTGTGTTCCGAAAACAACAGAAAAGTGCCGGTAGGCGCATTCCCGGAAAAAATCAAAGATTTTCTCCGCCATTTGTCTATACCACCAAGAGAAATAAAATCAAATTATCTTTTGCAAGGTTGTATTGAATATTATAGATTATTTTGCGATTTGGAACTATGTAATATCTGCCTGTTGGAGAATAAAAATTGAGTATATCCAAAATTTTGGATTCTGAAGCATGCCTGAAAAAAATCCAGTCCCTCCGCCATGAGGGTAAAAAAATCATTTTTACCAATGGCGTTTTTGATATTCTTCACATCGGACATTTGTCTTTGCTGGAAAAAGCCAAATCCCTGGGCGATATTTTGTGTGTCGGTATTAATTCCGATTCATCGGTAAAAAAAATCAAGGGGGAAAATCGTCCGGTCAATCAGCAGGAGGACCGTGCCCGTCTCCTGGCTGGTTTTGAGGTCGTTGATATAGTGACAATTTTTCACGAGACAACTCCCAGTGATATAATTTCCCGTCTGAAGCCCGATATTCACGTCAAAGGAGGCGATTACAATCCTGCTGATTTTGAAAATATGCCTGAAGCAAAGGTTGTTCGGGACTATGGCGGTGAAGTCAGGATCATTTCACTGGTCCCTGGAAAATCCAGTACAGCCATAATTAATAAAATGAGTTTCACAATTTAGAATCTCATTGTATATTAAACAGTTGGCACAAGTTTAGCCATTAATCACTCGTAAAGAAAATTTGAGGAAGCATGAAAAACAAAAAACCATCAATTGCCAGACTACTGCTTTTACTATTTTTATTCGTCCTTTCTATCGATGCGAAAACATTGAAACAAACCAATGTCAAAGATACCCTTGATAGCCAGGACGAATTGGCTTCGGAAAATTCACTGGAACTGTTTGAATTACTTTTTGCAGAAGCCAAAAATTTCTATGTTGAAGCCCTGATCGGGAACCACAACCAGGATACAACCGAGGTAAAATATTGTCTGGACAGAACTATCGAAATTATCGCTGAGATCAGCAAACTGGACAGTATGACCATTTTGCAGAGAGAAGACTTTCGTCGGTTTTATGAAAGACTCAATTCTGATTTTAACAATGAATTTGCCTGGGTCAATGGGGATGACGGGTCCTATCTGGCCACCCAGGTCAAAGAAGGACTGAGCGCCTCCCTGGCTGATACCATCGACCTCGGCGGAGATGATAAATTGATCATTCTGGAAGACAAAGAAGGGAGCCTGCCACTGGTAACCTCTCCAAAAATTGAACGAATTATCAATTATTACGCCAAAACACAGAAAAACAATTTTCAGGAATGGCTCAACAACGCCAATTATTACGAAGAAACCGTGAGGCCGATCCTGGAAAAAGAAAATCTACCCCAGGAACTGTTTTACCTGGCATTAATTGAAAGCGGTTTCAAAACCTCAGCCTACTCCCATGCCCATGCAGCCGGGCCCTGGCAGTTTATTGCCTCAACCGGTGCCTATTATGGACTCAAAAGGACCTGGTGGGTTGATGAACGCAGGGACGTTGTCAAAGCTTCCATTGCCGCAGCCCAATATTTGAGTGATTTGCATGATTATTTTGATGACTGGTACCTGGCAATGGCCGCCTATAATTGCGGTAAACTAAATGTGCTGCGTGCCATTCGCCGCGAAGGGACCCGTGACTTCTGGAAATTAAAAACCCTGCCCAAAGAAACCCGAAACTACATACCTTCCTTTATGGCAGGTTTAAATATCGTTAGAGATCCGGAAAAATACGGGTTTGAAAAACCCAATGAGACAAAATGGGAATTCGATGAAGTGTTACTTCAGGGTTCCTACGAATTGGAGTCCCTGGCAAAAATGTGTGGCACTACGGCCCAGGTACTTAAAGATTACAACCCTGAACTCCGACGCTGGGTGACACCGCCGGATGCAGAGGAATATATCCTGCGGGTGCCAAAATCCAAAGGACCAGCTCTGGCAGCCAGGATCAAGGAGATTCCTGCGGGCCAGCAAATGGTCCAGGAATTTGTCAATCACCGGGTCAGAAGCGGACAAAACCTTAATTATATCGCCAAAAAATACGGGACCTCAGTATCAGCCATCGTCTCTGCCAACAATATTCGCAATATCAATCAGCTCAAAATCGGGCAGACCCTGAAAATCCCGAGCAGCACCTACTATACTGCCCAATATATTGACAATAAATCCACAAGCGGCACCCATCTTGTCAAAAAAGGAGAAACCCTTTATGACATCGCCACCCGCTACGGTGTATCCTTAAACGACCTAAGGTCTGTCAACAACCTGTACGGAAAAAGATTCATCTATCCCGGCCAGAAATTGTACATTCCCGGACTGGCCGCCAAGCCCGAAAACACAAAAACGGAAACCGGAGAAAAGGGCCAGAAAATCGTTCATGTTGTCCAAAGAGGCGAAACTCTCAGCCAGATTGCTGACAAATATGCAGTCAGCCTCAGCAAAGTCCGTTACTGGAACAATATATATGGAACAAAATTTATTTACCCCGGTCAAAAAGTGACCATTTACCAGTAAACAGGTGCCCGATTGAAACGCGATAAAATTCTCTCCCTTGTCATCATCATTTTCGTAATTCTGTTTATCATTGCTCTCTATGCAGGCCTCAACAAACAGGAATACGCTACCGATACTGCCTTCAACAACCGCGACAAAATCGCCCTGGTGGAATTAAAAGGCACCATTCTCAGTGCCGATAAAATATCCGAACAACTGGAAAAATATCGTGAACGAAATGATGTCAAAGCCCTGGTGTTGCGAATCAATTCTCCCGGCGGCGGAGTAGCCGCTTCCCAGGAAATCTATGAAGCTGTGAAAAAATTCCGGAATTCCGGTAAGCCGGTGGTCGCTTCCATAGCCTCGGTAGGAGCTTCCGGCGGTTATTACGCCGCTATCGGCGCCAGTAAAATAATGGCCAACCCGGGAAGTATTACCGCCAGCATCGGCGTCATTGCCACCTTTCCTGTGGTTGATGAACTGCTGGACCTGCTGAAAGTGGAATACAAGACCCTGAAAACGGGAGAATATAAAGATACCGGCTCTCCATTTCGCAAATTTACAAAATCCGACAGCCTTGAAATGGCCCGGCTTATCGACGATCTCTACAACCAATTTCTGGATGCAATCGTGACAGAAAGAGGAATTGAAAAAAATCACTTGAAAAAAATCGCAGATGGGCGTATCTTAACGGGTTTACAGGCTTTTAAAGCCGGACTCATTGACACTCTAGGAACACGGGAAGACGCGATCAACTTAGCCGCAGCGCTTGCCCACCTGGAAAATCCGAAATTACTGACACCGGACAAGAAAAAAGTGACAATGTTTGATTTATTATTTGAAGACTTGAACGAAACAAAAGCTCTTTTGAATACAGAACCTGCTGTGAAATATTTATTAAAATAAAAGGAGAGAACAAAAATGGTTAAAGCTGAAATCGTAGATATATTAGCAGAAAAGACCGGTTTAACAAAACTTGAAACAAAAACTATCGTTGAAGGTGTCATCGCCACAATTTCAGAAGCCTTGTTAAAAGGTGATCGTGTAGACCTTCGCGGCTTTGGAAATTTTAGTGTAAAAATCCGCAAATCAAAAGTGGCCAGAAATCCCAATACAGGCGAAGAAGTCATTGTTCCTGAAAGAGCTGTACCTGTGTTCAAACCTTCAAAGCATTTTATCCAGCAGGTAGACCTGGAAAATCAAAAAAGAAAATAATTTTTTAAATAAACCCTAACAGGAGATTTTTATGCCTAGCGGTAAAAAAAGAAAAAAACAAAAAATCAAAACTCACAAGCGTAAAAAACGCAGAAGAAGAGATCGTCATAAGAAGAAATAATTTTTAATTTTTGATTGATCATATTAAAGGTGTATTCTCTGATTGAAAAATATTGAATGCACCTTTTTCTGTTATTAGTAAACAATTGGCAAAAATATTGTCCTCTTTTCGATATTGTCAGCATTAAAAAAACAACATCCTTCATCCACTAACTTCGGTAAAATTATGGAAAGCAAAACAAAATTATTGACCGTGAGCCAGGTAGCCGACAGAATCAGCGAAGTCATCGCAGATTATCTTCCCCCGGTTTATGTCGAAGGTGAAGTATCTAACTATTACCGCAGCGGTACCGGACACATCTACCTATCCCTGAAAGATGATAAAGCCCTCATCAATGCCGTGGTTTGGAACTATCAGGCTGAAGGAATCAATTTTAAAATTGAGAACGGAATGCACGTGGTTGTTTTCGGCGAAGTCGTTACATATAAACTCCGTTCACAATATCAAATCAAAATTTTATCCATCCGCCCCTCCGGACTTGGAAATCTTTACCAGGCTTTTGAGGAATTGAAACAAAAACTGGAAGCTGAAGGATTGTTTGACCCATCCCATAAAAAACCGCTGATCAGGTACCCATCTAAAATCGGCGTCATCACCAGTCCCACCAGCGCCGCAGTTCGGGACATGATCCAGGTAAGTGGCCGCAGAAACCCTTCTGTCCAATTGCTAATCTATCCTGCTGTTGTCCAAGGGGCCGAGGCAGCCGCGACGATTATATCAGGCCTCGAATATTTTAATAAGGAAACAGAAAATCCAGTTGATCTGATCATTATTGCCCGCGGTGGTGGCTCCATTGAAGACCTTTGGGCTTTTAACGAGGAACCGGTTGTAAGAGCTATATTCCATTCCAAAATTCCTGTCGTCACCGGAATCGGCCATGAAACTGATTTCACTTTGTCGGATTTTGCAGCCGACTACCGGGCCCCAACCCCATCGGCTGCTGCTGAAGAAACAATTCCTGACCGAAAAAAAATAACCGCCGATATTATGAGTTTGGAAAACAAATTTGTCAATTCCTTTATGACCTTATTTAATCAAACAAAAATGTCTATAAAATATTTGGAACGGCAAATCAATCTCCTGAACCCGGCTAATACAATCCTCAACCAAATCCAGCACATTGACGATTTGGCCCGCAGACTCGATTATTTAGTTCACAATAAATTAAAAGAAATGAAAAACCGGATTGATATCACCTGGTCAACTTTAAAAAACCTGAACCCGGAAAGCATCCTGGAAAGAGGCTTTTCCATAGTCTATGATGAAAATAAAAAAATCATCAAATCCATAAAAAATATTAACGCCAAAGATAAAATATCCATTAAATTGTCCGATGGGACTCTGGGTTCCATCGTAGAATCAGTGACAAGTCAAGACGGAGAAAAGGATGACTAAAAAAATATTGCTGGAAAAAAATATCGCCCGTATGGAAGAGATAGTCGATCTACTGGAAAATAACGATCTGGACCTGGAAAAAGCTCTCAAATTATTTGAAGAAGGTATCACCCTCTCCAAACTGTGCCAGGAACGGCTAGCTGAATTAGAACAGAGAGTACGTCTTCTCACCCGGGATTCCAAAGGACGGGTGTCTGAAACCGATATGGCGGAAGTCTGATCCATGAAAATTGTTCTCCATTTACACCCTGAACGATTAAAAGTTGAACTGGTTCTGTTTAAACTGGTAAATTTTCTGCGGTCCAAAGGGCATCAAATCTATATCAATTCCAAAGACAATACCGTTTTTTCTGATATCAATTTACCCAAAATTCAAGATGCCAGAGATTATGACGGAACGGATCTGGTTATTAGCATCGGAGGTGACGGCACTTTCATAGGCGCCTCCAGAAATTTAGTCGGCACCGACATACCCATTTTGGGATTGCACCTTGGCGGGCTGGGTTTTCTGGCTGAAGTCCTGGTGGAAAATTTTCAGGAGAAACTCAGAGAATTTTTTGCCGGAAAGTACAGGACAGAAACCCGGAAAATACTGGAAGCCGAAGTGCACTTTCAGAAACATGAAGAAAAACATTATGCCATTAATGACTTTCTCATCCATCGAAGTGAAACCATGGGAATGTGTACCATTGATACCTATGTTGACGACGATTATCTCAATACTTATCGGGGAGACGGCCTGATCATATCCACACCTTCCGGCTCAACAGCATACAATATGTCTGCCGGCGGGCCCATTGTTTTGCCCCATCTGGATATCATGACCCTGACACCGGTATGTCCCCACTCTTTATCAGCCCGGCCTCTGATCATCGGCAACAACCAATTGGTCACATTTAATTTGGAATCAAACCACAAAAAAATTGATCTTGATATTGACGGGCAATTCAAGATATCTCTTGCAAGGGTCAAGAAAATTAATATAAAAATTTCCGATAAGTCTTTGAAAGTCATACGATTCAAAGACTATTCTTTCTTTCGGACCCTGCAAACAAAATTGAATTGGGGGGTGGATAAACGCAATCATAAGGACTGATATGAATAAAACAATTCGAAAAATTAAAAATATTGCCCTGGTCGCCCATGATAACATGAAAGATGAATTACTGGACTGGGCAGGTTTTAACAAAGGAACGATAGCCCGGCACCATCTTTTCGCCACCGGCACAACCGGAACACTGCTGGAGGAGATCCTGGATACAGCCGTCAACAAGATGCAAAGTGGCCCGTTGGGAGGTGACCTGCAATTAGGTGCCCTGATATCTGAAGGCAAAATTGATTTTCTGATCTTTTTTTGGGACCCTCTGGAGGCCCAACCCCATGATCCGGATATTAAAGCACTTTTAAGAATCGCCGCTGTCTGGAATATTCCCGTCGCCTGCAACCGGGCAACAGCTGATTTTATCATCAGTTCTGATTTGATGAATCAGGAATATACCCGTCGAATTGCCGATTATGAAGCTTATAAAAACAGGTATAATAAAAAATGATTGGCACTCTGATTAATGTACTCTCTGTGGTCCTGGGAAGCACCATCGGTCTTCTTTTTCACAAAAATCTGCCTGAAAAAATCGTCCATTCTGTCTTTCAGGTCATCGGTCTATTCACCCTTGCCCTCGGTGTCTCAATGGCTATCAAAGCAGAGCAAATCCTGCTGATGATTTTCAGCCTGGTCATCGGTACAATCCTGGGCACATTGGTCAATCTCGATGAAAAACTTCAGCGATTAAGCACACTCTTGCAAAATACCACTCAATCAAAAAATGAAAAATTCTCTGAAGGAATGATCACTGCTTTTTTACTGTTCTGTATGGGCTCCATGACCATTCTGGGAGCCTTTGAAGAGGGGCTAGGTGGAAAACCCAACCTATTGCTGGCAAAATCTGTTCTCGATGGATTCAGCTCTGTGGCCCTGGCATCAGGCATGGGCATTGGTGTCATGTTTTCTGCTATTCCGCTACTCTTTTTCCAGGGAGGGCTGGCTTTACTGGCAACATTTCTTGAACAATATTTTACTGATGCCATGATCAATGAATTGACCGCAACCGGAGGCATTCTGCTGCTTGGATTAGGACTAAATATTCTGGAAATCAAAAAAATCAGGATGATGAACATGCTTCCTTCATTATTGATTATTGTAATTCTCACATTAATTTTTGTAAAATAAAATTGATATAAATCAAAACAATTCACCATATTCTTTTCATATATTCTGAATAAAAGTTTTTCCAGGAGGTCGATATGAAAAATGTCAAACTTATGATTGTAGTTTTCGGAATCTACTCCGTCATCTTCGCACAACAATCGGTAGAAGAAATGATGAAGCAGATGCAGGAACAAGTAAACCAGGAAATTCAAAAAAATGAAGAAGCCGTCAGAAAATTCATTTCCAAAAACGACTCCCTTTTTGCTGAATTTCTGAAAAATGAATGGAAGCCCTTTAATGCGGAAGAAGGAAAAAAACCGGAAGAGCCACCCAAACCCCAGGAAATCCCTAAAATCCCAGAAGCCAAAATTGAAATCGATGAATTTGTGCCCGTTGACATCGATTTGCCGGAAAGCGAATTAATTGACACACGAATCGCCCCGGAAATCACTCCGCCCGAGGTAGTTATTCCTCCGGAAGTCGTAAAAGAGTATGCAGGAACAACCATCACTTTTTATGGGCAGGAATTGAAATTTAAATACAATAAGGAAACAAAAATATCCGTTGAAAAACCAGTCAACGATAAATCCATACCCAAATACTGGGACAATATCAGCAGGATCAACACCAATCCGATGCTGGAACAGATTGAAGAATATTCCCAAAAACTGGCCCTCAATGATTACGGAAAACTGGTTTTAATAAAAAGTATTGCCTCTGAAATTCTCGATGATGAAGAAAGTCGTATTCTTTTTACCTGGTACCTGATCACCAAACTCGGCTATGATGTCAGAGTGGGCTACGGGCCCGGATTTGCCGCCCTGATGGTGCCGTCAAATAATATGCTGTTTTCACGACCTTTTCTGACAATTTATAACCAACGTTATTTCATCTTCAATTTTGATGATTCCCAAAAACGTAAATTTAGCCAACTATACACTTATGACAAAAACCACCCTGCCGCAAAAAAACACTTCGATTTTGCAATAACCAGCCTGCCTCAGATTGGTGGCTATAATGCACAAAAGGAATTGAGTTTCAAATACCAGGGCCAAAAGTATGCTTTAAACTGCGATTATAATGAAGAACTGGTCAAATATTTTAATTTTTACCCGCAAACCGATTACTCTATTTATTTTGCCGCCCCCGTGGCCCCAACCACAAAACTGACCATTGGAAAAGCCTTTAAACCGATCCTGGAAGGAAAATCCGAACAGGAGGCCCTGAATATTCTGCTTCGCTTTGTCCAAACCGCTTTCCTTTATAAAACCGACGACGACCAGTTCGGCCGTGAAAAGCCCCTCATTCCCGATGAAACAATCTATTATCAGTATTCGGATTGTGAAGATCGCTCAGTACTTTTTTCAAACCTGGTAGAAGAACTGCTGGGATTAAAAGTAGTCGGCGTCAAATATGAAGGACACATGGCCACAGCAGTAAAAACCAACAGCCACCCCAAAGGGGATTATATCGGACACAATGGAACAAAATATCTGGTTTGTGATCCAACCTATATCAATGCCAACATCGGCATGAGTATGCCGAAATACAAGGACCAAAATATAACCGTGATTGATTTTTAAAATATATTTACCACAGAGGCACTGAGAGCACAGGGCCTTTCAAATTGGGATTTGACTCAGTGCCCTCTTTGTCTCTGTGGTTCATCGAATAGAGCGTGTAGTAAATACTGTATAAATGGTCTTTCATTTTTTTTCAAAGGTTCATCAAATTTAATCGCAAAATAGTATAACGCTTTTTTCCAATCTCTAATCGGCCGATTCCATTTTCTCTAAAAACATTCCTGGTCCCCAAAGACAATAACTTCAAAACAGAATCATTATAGGGAAATGATCCGCTGGTTTCTGTGTTGGTTCTGATAATTTTCTTACTGTCAGTTGCGTTGTTAACTGATACTAAAAAGATTTTTCACTTTTATCTGTGATTAAAAAGATAGTATTCAATATGATACCGTTCAGAATAGCATCGGTATGTTAAATTTAAAAACAACGATAGCACAAAGAAAATTATTAAATATTATATCTCAATGCTCTCCGGGGCGAATTTATTATTTAAACAACTGCATTAGATTCATAAATCTTATTAATAATATCTTTATAATTTTCAATAATTTGTTTTTTACGCAATTTCAAACTTGGCGTTAATTCATCCTTTTCCAGTGTAAATTCATGATCTATGAGGGCAATTTTTTTGACTTTTTCAAAACTCGCCAGTTTTTCCTGCTGGGCTTCGATTTCCGCCCACATGAAATCTTTAATTTTTTGATTTTCCACAAGTTCTTTAGGATTGGAGAATTCAATTTTATTTTGCGTGGCCCATTTAATGAGTTTTTCAAAATTTGGTACAATGAGGGCACTAATAAATCGTTGTCCGTCCCCGATGATACAGGCTTCATCGACATAACGTGATTTTTTCAACAGGTTTTCGATGGGGGCTGCAGCAATATTTTTCCCACCGGCTGTGACGATGATGTTTTTCTTACGATCGGTTAGATATAGAAAATTATCTTCATCCAGATAACCGATATCTCCGGTGTGGAGCCAGCCGTCGGCATCAATCATTTCGGCAGTTTCTTTAGGTTTTTTATAATATCCGGCCATGGCCGTTGGGCCTTTTACAAGGACCTCGCCATCTTCGGCGATTTTGACTTTCAGAATATCCAGTGGTTTACCACAGGAACCGTATCTGATTTTTTCGGCCGGGGTCAGGGAAATGATCAAATGAGTTTCCGTCATACCGTAGCCCTCAATAATGTTGAGTCCGAGAGCTTCAAAAAACTTTAAAGTCTTAACGGAAAGCGGGGCACCGCCGGCAATTGGGAATTTTAGTCTTCCACCCAATTTTTTCTTAATCTTGCTGAATACAATTTTGTCAGCCAACTTATACTGCTGGGTAATACTGCTGTTTAAAGTGCCTTCATATCTTCTTGCATTATATTCTTTGCCAACATTGAGGGCCCAGTGAAACAATTTTCTCTTTATGAAAGAGCCGTGGTCCACCTGGGTCAGAATTTTTTCCGTTATCTTTTCATAAAGCCGGGGGACGCTGACAATAACAGTGGGTTGGGCCAATTGTATGTCATCAATCACAGTCGTAATACTTTCTGAATAAAAAATTGTATTGGTGCGATACATGGGCGTCCAGTGACCGGCAACCCTCTCATAGAGATGGCTGAGAGGTAAAAAGGATAAAAAGACTTCATTATCATCCAATCCGAGACGGTCTTCAGAACTGATGATTTCCTTGACGAAAGCTTCGTGGTAAAGCATGACACCTTTGGGTTCCCCTGTGGTTCCCGATGTATAGACGATAGTGCAGATTTCTTTTGGGTCAATATTGTTAAAGGAATCAGAAAAATATTTTGGATTGGCATGATAATACTGTCGCCCCTTTTCCAGTAAATCATCGTAGAGAATAATTGATTCATCATCTATTTTTTCGTAGGAGACAATGGCTTTGATTTTGGATAATCCGGATTTGATCTGCTGAATTTTCTCATAATGTTCTTCATTTTCAATAAAAAGAACACGGGATTCGGAATCCTTGATAATATAGAGCATCTGTTCAGCCGTAATGTTCTGATGGACCGGCACGACAATGTTTTTGTGACACATAACTGAAAAATCCGTAATCGTCCATTCCGGCCGATTATTGGAAATGATGGCGATTTTCTCTCCGGGAATGATTCCCAACTCTTTAAAAGAACTGGTCAGGTAGCGAATCTGATTGCCGAAATCTTCATAATCATAGTGTTTGATCTGACCTTTTCGCTTAAAAACCAAGGCCTTCTTTTCCGGTGTTTTTTGAATCGTTGCAAAAAGAATATGTGGTACACTTTTAAACATATTATCCCTCATTAATTAACATGATTTTATGCCAACCTATCAGGGAAAATATAAGGAAAAATATCCAAAAATCAATTTATTATTACAAAAGGTTAAAAATGTCAGAAAAAAAAGTCACCGATAATTTCAAATACGAATCAAGAGTGCTTCGAAAGATAACTATTGCGATTGAAAATCCACCAGGACTATGAAATTTTAAGGGCGAAAAATTTCTTAAAAACCCGGATTTTTATAGAGTTTTGAATAAACCAGCCCTGACTGGAAATTACCATTCCTTGTACTAAAGATGCCTTTTTTTTTGCAGGCGCTAAATTAATCAATTTCCCGTCCGAAAGGGGCCAGAGAAAAGGCCGCCAGTTTCAAATGCTGAATGGCAAAAGGAATCCCGATTATTGTAATTGTACATAAAAATGCAAAGATGAGATGGGTTATTGTCAGCACGATCCCGCCAGTCAGAATCCAGATTACATTAAAAATTGTAGACAGGCAGCCGGCCGATGATTGGGTACTTCTGATCTCCTTCCCAAAGGGCACCAAGCCCAGATAGGAAAGTTTAATCAATTGAATTCCAAAGGGTATACCAATGATTGTCAGGCACAATAAAATCCCACCGAAGACATATTCTAAAAACAAAAACAATCCGCCGCCAAAAATGATCCATAAAATATTTCCTAAAAATGACATAATAACCTCTTTTCTATCTGGTTTTCAATTTTCAATAACTCAAATTCTGACAATAAACAATTGGTTAAGTTGTCTTTGCTATCTTCATGAAGTGTAGAAAAGGTTATTGGATTTTTGGAATTATTCAAAAAGAAATATTCATTCAAATGTTTTGAATATGAACTTTTCATTGAGTGATAAGTAAATTGGGAATAGTTTTAACAAAAAAAAGGCACATGATGAGATAACTAATCATTTTTTTGTCGCTCTTAGTTTTATTTTCCTTTTCATCCTATGAGGAAATTACTCCCGGATCGACTGTTCCTAAACAAATCAGTAAAACCGATAAAACCGGGAACACAATTAAGACAAACCTGATCTTTACAGTTCCTGATAACTATACTCCCAAATCGAAGTTTCCTTTAATAGTTTGCCTCCATGGAACTGGTAGTAACTCAGTTGCTTTTCATAATCTTTTCAAGCCGGTAAGTGATGAGTTGGGATTTATACTTCTGACTCCACAAGGTGGAAAAATGACCGATGAAAATTTCGGCTGGAAATGGAATGAGAATGCTGAACAATCAGTGTTGAATACAATTGATTATGTTCGTCATACAGTGAATATTGACATTTCTAAAATCTATATTCTGGGTTTTTCATCGGGAGGTTCACTTGCCTGGAAAATTGGAATGAAATTTCCATATAATTTTACCGGAATCGTACCACTTTGTTGTACAATTGGCCCTGAAAAAATAACTCCTGCCAATTTCCACCAAAAATTTTATCTCGCACATGGTGAACTGGAATTTTTGCTTCATGAATCTTTCTCAAAAATTCATAATATTCTGAAACAGAATAATTCAAATGTTAAATATGTCATTTATGATGGAGTTGGGCATAATTTACCAGAACCAAAAGGGGAAGAGATCAGAAGGATTTTAGAGTTTTTGAATCAATAAGGAAAGGAAAGAGGATTTGATATCAGTCATTCAAATTTGGCCTTTAACGAAATACAATTCCTCGATCCTACAAAAAAATAAAAAACCTTCGAAGTTTATCCCTCGAAGGTTTCATTTTTCCAAATTACTTATTGCAGGTTATTCTATCATTTTTCCAATTGCCAATTCATAATCAAAATAAGCCACCAGGTAATCACAAACCGCAGCATAATATCCCAGTTCTGCCTGGTTGAAAAGAAGACGAGCATCTTTCAATTCCAACTGGGTGGCCAGCCCGTTTTCTGCGGAAGTCCGGGCAATACTGTAACCTTTTTCGGCAGTTTTCAATGTGGACCCGGCCGATGCAATCCGCATTTCCGCTTCTGCTAATTTGAGTTTGATATTTTCCAGTTCCTTGGCAATGGCATCTTCCTTTTTGACCAACTCAATTTGCGACTTGTCGTAATTGATCTGTGCCTTTTGGACTTGGGCACCGGTGTATCCGCCGGTCCAGATGGGTATTGATAAATTCAATCCAATCATCCACAGATTATTTTCACGTTCCAGTTTAAAATCATCAGACATGGAAGAATAAGCATAGGTGATGTTGCCGGCCAGCGAGGGAAAAAATCCGGACTTTTGCGCATTGATATTGGTTTTCAAAAGTTTGGATTGCCATTTCAGAGCATTATAATCCGGTCTTAATTCCAGGATATTTTCCAAATCCGGAAAATCCGGCATTGCCGGCGGGTTTTCAAATTCACCGGCAAGTTCTATGACTTCATTCAAATCAATTCCCGCCATTTCTTTGATATTGTTCAGGGCCAGTTCAAAATTCTTCCTGGCCTGGGTGACATTGGGAATGGTGTTCCGCCAGTTCACTTCAGCCTGATAAAGTGCCAATTCTGAAACGGTGCCCGCTTCAAATCTGTTTTGTGTCATTTTATAATTTTCCCTGGCATTGGCTTCAGATTTTTGGTTCACTTCGAAGACTTTTTTCAACAGCAGGGACTGATAAAATAATTTTTTTGCACCTACCATGATTTGTAAAAATCCGGCATCATAATATTTTTCAGTCATTCTTGCATATTGTTTTGAAGCTGTAATGGCATTGCCAACCTGAGCACTGAACAAGGTTTGTTGCAGACTCGTGTTAAATTCAAACTGGTTATGATAATTAACTTTGAATTTCTCTGGAAAAGTCAACGGCGTCATATCTTCACCCAGTTGAATCGGCGGAATATCGAAATCCATGAAAGAAAAATAATCCGTTAAATTTCGAGTATACCCGCCCTGACTAAAAATTTTTGGCAAAGCGGTTGAATAGGCTTCCTTTTTATTTGCTTCTGCAGTTTCCAATTCCTTTGCCACCAGTTTTAGGTCTGTGCTGTTCTCTTTTACCCGTTCCAAAAATCCATCGAGGTCCAGAACCACTGTCGGCTTTTCCTGGGCAAGGGTGAAAGAAAAGGAAAGTAGAAATAGTAATTTTATAAAAAATTTCATGGTATTACTCCGATTTTATTCTGTTATTTCCTGGACTGCTTTACTGCGGGAAGTCGCATAATAGAGCGATGGAATGATCAACAGACTGAGCAAAGTTGAAACAATCAAACCGCCAATGCTGACAATACCCATAGGCTGACGAATTTCAGCTCCTGAAGTTCCAATTCCCAAAGCCATGGGCAACATACCAAAAATAATAGCAATTGTAGACATTAAAATCGGTTTTAGTTTGGTCGGGCAGGCTTCAATCAGGGCATCATGAACAGAAAGTCCTTTCTTTACCAATTGGTTGGTATAATCCAACAGTAGAATCGCATTGTTGACCACAATTCCGAGCAGCATTATAATGGCCATCATTGATACGGTATTCATGGTCTTGCCAGTAATGTATAATCCGGCAAAGACACCAATCAAAGCCATGGGAACTGTTCCAAGAATAATCAGCGGCTGGGTCAAATCTTCAAGCGTTGCCGCCAGTAACATGTAAGTGAGCACCAATGCAATGATGAAAGCCCGAGCCATATCCCGTGTGGTTTCTTCCAGCATTTCAGCATCACCGGACCAATTCACATTATAGCCCGGTTCAAAATCCAATTCTTCAAGCCTTGCATCGATTTCATTTTTGATATCACCCAGAACATATCCGGGAGCAACCGCACCGGTAAATTGAACTGATTTGGCTTTATTGCTGTGCAGTATTTTGGAATAGCCTTTGGAAAATTCAATTTTTACCAATTGCCCCAGCCTGAAAATACCTCGGGGTGAGACAATGGTAATATTTTCAATTTTTTCCGGTGTGTCAACAGACTGGTCAGTCATCATGATTTTCACATCATATTCATTGCCATCCATTTTGTACTGCGTGGCCACCAGACCTTCCATTGCGGCGCGCAAAGTAAAGGCAATAGTTTGCACATTCAGGCCCGCATCGGCAATGGCTCTGCGGTCCGGTGTCAATGTTATTTCCGGTTTTCCCGCCCTGGAACTGGTGTTGAGATTCACCAAACCCGGTATGGAAGAGATAGCAGCAAAAATTTGTCCTTCATAAACCTGTAATTTATCCAGATCATTCCCTTTCAGACGGAAAAATATCGGGTCCAAACCTGAACTGGCACCCGATGAGACGGCACTGATACGGATGGTCGCATTGGGAATATCAGAAAGGCTTTTGATGAGTTCATTGGCCACTTCATTGTTTGACTTATTCCGTTCTTTGGCATCCACAAGTTTTACAGCAATTTTGGCAAGGTTGGTACCTTTATCCATTTCATCGATGTAACCAATGGATGAGAGAGCATGTTTTACCAGTTTATTTTCTATCACTCGATGGACAATGGTTTGAACTTTTCCGGTGGTTTCATCAATATTGTATCCTTCGGGCAACTCAACTTTGACTTCGATATCACCTTCATCCATTGCCGGCATAAATTCAAACCCCACTTTCGGGGCCAGGAGAAGAATGGAACCGATAAAGAGTAAAACAGATACCAAAATGACACCTACTGACCGCAACCGGCTACCCAAAATTCCACGAACAATGCGTTGATATGCTCTTTCCCAGGCATGAAACATGGCTTCCATTTTTTTCCCAATTGGATGTTTTTTTGTATCTTTTTCAGGTAGTATAAGAGAGGCCAGCATTGGTGTAATGGTAAAGGAAGCAATGAGGGAAAATATAGTCGCATAGGTCACCGTAAGGGCAAATTCCTTAAAAAATTGTCCCACCAGACTGGTCATATTTGCAATTGGCAGAAAGACAACGATATTGGTCATGGTAGAGGCCAGGACTGCAACAGTAATTTCCGCAGTACCAATGTCCGCTGCATTTTTTCGGCTATGCCCCATTTCCTTATGACGGAAAATATTTTCCAGCACGACCACGGAATTGGTCACAAGAATACCCACAGCTGTCGACAATCCCATCAGTGTCAGAATATTCATGGTAAAACCGCTGATCTGCATCAGTAAGAATGTCGAAATAATCGCAAAGGGCATGGCCATCGCTACGATAATCGTTGATCGGATATCATGTAAAAAGAAGAGAAGGACCAGTCCGGTAAAGATAATTCCCAAAATAATATTATTGAGTGTGTCTTCCACTGTACTTTCGATAAAAGTTGACCGGTCAAGGACTATTTTGATATCCACTGAGGCTGGTAATTCTGCTTCCAGTTCTCTGGCAGCTTTTTTTAAACCTTTAGCCAGCTCAACGGTATTTCCTCCTGAGCGCTGAATAACGCTCATAACAACAATATTTTCATCTTTGGTTTTGTCTATATTGTCAAAATAGATTGATTTTTCACGGATTTCTTCACCGGAGTCAAAGACTTCCGCCAGATGTTTCAGTTTTTTCAGACCAAAAGGCGTCGGAATATCAATATTTTCCAGCTCTTCCAGTTTTTCCACCTCACCCTTGAGCCTTACGGAAATTTCCTGACCTGAATTCTGAAAATTGCCCGCCGGCATATCCAGGTTCTCAGCTGCCAGAAGACCGCTGATTTGCGGCAAAGAAAGAATATTTTCCGTCACTACCTTGTTTTCAAATTTGACTTGAATTTCACGGTTTTGGCCACCGGTAATGGTCACTTTACCTGCTCCATCCACCTGCATGAATTTTTCCTTGATGACATCATTGGCAATTTGGTACAATTCTACCGGGTCCATCTTTCCGGATATGACAAAATCAATCACCGGATCAGCCGTAATATCCAGTTTTTCTACCACCGGGTCCTGAGCATCCGTTGGAAAATTATTCATTATGGAGCTGATTTTGTCTTTAACTTCATTATTGGCCACATCCACGTCTTTACCGAGTTCAAATTCCATGACAATCAAAGATACATTTTCCATCGAATAAGAGGTGACATTTTTCAGTTTTGAGATCGATGCAATTGCATCTTCAATTGTTTTGCTGATTTGCATCTCAACTTCGCGAGGACCAGCTCCGGGGTAAATGGTGGTTACTGTGATATAGGGCGCATCAACCTGTGGCATCAGATTGAGGGATAATCCGAAATAGGCCAATCCTCCAAAAATCACAAAAACCAGTAAAAACATGCTCATCATGATGGGGCGATTGATTGATATTTTTGATAAAAACATAATTTATCCCCTATTCAGCACTTTTATTTTTTGTGCATCCTTCACGATTTTATGGCCTTCAATAATCAGGTTATCACCAGGCGCCAAACCTTCCAGTATCTCATACTTTAATGAACTTCTGTCGCCCAAGACCACTTCACGCCTGAATGCCTTATCTGCACTGGCAAGAAAAACATAGTATTTTCCGGACAATTCGCTGATATATTTTTTATCAACCACAATCGCCTCAGGATTGCTTTCAATGATGATTTGTAATTCCACTGTGATTCCCGGAGGAAAGAGATTGCCCGGGTTATCAAACTCAATATTGACACCAAATCCCTGTTGCATCATATCTTTCCCCAGATCCACCTGTACGATTTTTCCGGATATTTCTTTTTCGTTCCACCTTGCCCGTACTGACTGGCCCTTTTGGAGGAGAGGAAAATCCTTTTCGGTCACGAAAATACGGGTTTTTAATCTGTCCGTGTTGGAAATTACGGCCAGTTCTGTTTCCGAACGTACATTATCGGTTTCATTGACACTGACTTTGGTAACATAACCGCTGATGGGTGCCTTGACCTTTACCATTTTTCGAACCATTTCCCAATTGGCTTCCGTGACTTTGTATTGGGTTTCAATATTTTCATAATCCTGCTGTGATACAGCTCCTTTATCCAATAACATTTTCATTCGTTTATAGGTTTTATCCATACTTTCAAAGGCAGCTTTGGCCTGAGAGTATTGGGCTGTCGGCGCATCAGTCGGAAAACTGATCAGGACCTGGTCTTTTTTTACATAATCACCGACCTTGACATGGACTTTTTCAACCTCATCGCCAAAGGCGGCATGGGCTGATGACTGCTCAATTCCGGTCAGCATGCCATTGTATGCAAGACTTTTTTCAAAAATGGTGGTTGTTATTTTTTCTATTTTCACAGGAACGCCTTCATCCCTGTATATCTGTTCCATACTTTTCGTTTCAGCCTTTTCCCTGCTGCAACCGGCAAATATCAGGATCAAGAGGTTCAAAGACAGTACAATCATTTTTTTCATTTTAAAATATCCTTTTAGTTAGTTATACATTTCCAATTAAGCATCTCAACGGCTAAGAGTCGAATTATTGAATGAAATATTGCAATTTTATCACATTTCTCATGAAACGGCTTTTAAATGAAATTCAATAAACTGGTCCAGATACCTGGTTCCTGTTTCAGATAAAGCGAAGGGCTTTCCAAAAAATAACCAGTTATTGATAATTCCAAACAAAAAGCCCATTAAAAAAAATGTAAATTCCTGTGGGTCGATATTCTTCCTGATCTCTCCTTTTCTCTGCCCCTCCAGGATCACCTCCTGGATCCGTTCAAAGTGTTCATAAACATTATTTTTGCAGGTATCAAATTCAAGGCTGGACGAAAGCAATTCCTGCTTTAAAAATTGTAATTTTTGAAATTCCAGCATTCCAATATCTTTTTCAAGTAGAATAAAGTAATCTTTAAAACCGCCTTTGATCCGTTCGACCGTATCTTTTTGTGAGGTTACATAAGGCTGGATGATCTGAAAAATTTTTGTATTATACCGTTCCAGAAGTGCCGTGAATAACTCTGATTTATTAGTAAAATGATGATAGATGGCCCCGCGTGTAATTCCGGCTTCTTTTGCGATGTCACTCAACTTGGTTTGGCCATAGCCTTTTTGACCAAAGACTTTCAAACTGACATCTAAAATTCTTTCTCTGGTTTTTTCAGATTCTTCTGCTGTTCTTCTCATTATTTCCTCAAAACATTTACATACATACACGAACGTATGTATAATACAAAACATTTTTAACGTTTTCAATGTCTTTCACAAAATTTAACTTTTTTTTTGCAATCTGTTTAAAAGGAAAAAATAATGCTATACAAACTTTTATTGGGGACTCATTGCAGGTGTGATTGAATGTCCCGGATCACAATCAATCCATTTATTAAATTATTATTATTTAAATATTGAACTGATTGTCTACTTCATTCCAATTTCTTCCGTCAAATTGGTGTCGACCCTTTGCAGGTCCTGTCTGGTACTTTTGGCACACATCAAAAAGGAGACATACATCATAATCACAATAACTATTGAAATAAACAGCTTCTTCATAAATAAACCCCTAGCCTAAGATATATTGATAATTAAAAATTGTTTACAGAATAAAAAATGCTGTGAAAACAGCATTGGAAAATAAAAAATTAAAAAGTTTGGTATTTTAATTATAATTGAGTGTTACGTATCAGTTTTTTGTTGTCTTTACCTCATTTTTACACTAACGGTAATACATTAAAGATTATTGATAACAAAAGCAAGTATTTCAATATTTTTTTTACTGAGCTTTCTGATTTTCCATCTTCATCTTTTCATACCATTCCTGCCCGCCATATAACTTTTCCGCGCAATCATGACACAGACTGTGGCTGAACTGATACCCGGCATGTTTTTGAATATATTCCTCCACCTGCTGCCAATAACCTTCTTCATTTCGTATTTTTTTGCAAACAGAGCAGATAGGCAGAATACTTTCCAGTCGTTTGATTTTTTTTAAATTATGCCACGTGAAAACAATGATAGGTACAATAATAACAACAATCACTATTGTTTCAATAACGGCTTCTTTCCAATTGAATAAAGTGGGGTCTGCATTCCAAAGCAGATGGGGCAGGTCCAGCATTTCATCCATCCATAACAGAAGGATAATTATCAGCAATGCCAGTGTTTCCAAAAGCAGAATTTTTTGTTTTATTTTCATTTTTTCATGGTTTCATTATTTTGTATTAAAATTGGTACTATTAAAGAATAACACAAAAATCAATTTAAGTAAATAACCCCCTTATATAATTTTGGGTCAATGAATCTTGGGGGTCCTCAAAAAACTGTTCCTTTTCCCCGCACTCCACCATTCTACCCATATACAAAAACACTACATAATCCGCCATGCGTCTGACCTGTCGAAGAATATGGCTCACCCACACAATGGTATAATCTTCGGACAGGGTCACCAGTAATTGTTCAATTTTACCTGATGAAATCGGGTCCAGCGCCGAAGTGATTTCATCACAAAGCAGGACCTCAGGTTTTATGGCTATCGCCCGGGCGATGGATAACCGCTGCTGCTGCCCCAGAGATAATGCAATAGCAGGAGAGTCCAACCGGTCTTTAACTTCATCCCAAAGATGGACTTTTTTTAAAGCTTCGATGACTCTTCTTTCAACTTCATCTTTGTGAATATTATTATGGATTTTCAGGCCATAGGCAATATTTTTAAAAATTGATAGAGGCAAAGGGACCGGCTTTTGGTGAATTAACCCTACCCTGCGCCGTAATTCCGGAACTGGTCGCCCGGAGTAATAAATATCTTCGCCGTTGATTTCCAGGCTTCCTTGAACTGAAACTTCCTCATTGATATCATGTAACCGGTTTATCGATTTTAGCAGTGTCGATTTGCCACACCCTGACGGCCCGATAATCATGGTAATTTTATTCCTGGGTATGTCCAGATTGATGTTTTCTATTGCTTTTACAAAACCCTTCTTCGCTTTCTTGTACTCGATACTTAAATTTCTGATTTTTATTTCAGCCGGGTTGATCATCATCTCATCCTTTCACATATTTGGAAAATTTTGCATAAAAATGACGGGAAATCACATTGATTATAAAGAACAAAACAATCAACAGAAAAGAGGCAGCATAAGCCTGATCTCTGACGGAAACATAAAAAGAATTTGCCTGTTGGTAAATGATAACGGGCAGCGCCGTAGCTGACTGAAGCAACCCACCGGGAAGTGAGTTTCCTGTACCTGTGGTGAAAATAACCGCTGCCGCATCCCCCAGTCCTCGACCCAGACCAATCAGAATACCGGCAATAATGCCGGGCAAGGCATAGCGAATTTTTATTACCGAGGTTTCCCAACGGGTAGCTCCCATAGAATAGGTGTTTTCCCGAATTTCTTTTGGAACACAGGATATCGCCTCATCGGCATATCGTGTAATTATCGGAAATTCAAGCAATGTCAGAGAAAAGATTCCCGCCAGCAAACATCCCCTCTGCTGCAGAAAAATTAAAATTACTAAAATAAATACGCCGTAAATGATCGATGGTGTACCCCAAAGAATATCCAGAATAATACGAATATAACCGGCATAAATCCTGCTACTATAGTCCAATTGCAAAAAAATAGCAGTCGCAACGGCAAATAAGGATGCAATAATCGTGGCCGGTAAAACCATATAAAAACTTCCCATAATTGCATGAAAAAAACCTCCTTCTCCTCCTAGCAGATATTTTGGTCCCGGAACTTTGATAAGGATTTCAGGATTATTGATCAGGGCGCCTCCGCCTTTCACAACCGTTATTCCGATGATTAATATTAAGGGCGTTAAAGTCAGAAGAACAGAAAACACCATCAGGAATTTCACCAATTTTTCTTCTAAATATTTCATGCTAATACCGCCATTTTTGTGACAGCCGAATATTGATCATCTTGGCTACCGAATTGGTTACCATGACGATAATGAATAAAATAAGGGCCACAAAAATCAGGGCCGACTGCTGCAACGGAACCGACATCATTTCACCAAAGCTATTGACAATCAGTGACGGCAAAGTTTCCCCGGCCGAAAAAACCGACACCGGTATTTTATTTTTACTGCCGATTATCATAGCCACGGCCATTGTTTCACCAAAAGCCCGGCCAAAACCCAAAAGAATGGCAGAAATTATTCCCGGTCCCGCAGCCCGAAAAAGTATCTTTTTAACAGACTGCCATTTTGTTGCGCCAAGACTGAGTGAAACTTCACGCAATTCTTTGGGTACCAGTTGTAAAGATTCCACAATCAGTGAAATTATGACCGGTAGCGTCATCACAGAGAGTGTTAGACTGGCAGTAATTACACACATTCCGGTGGTTTGGATGGAAAAAATTTTCTTCATTACCATAGAAACAGCCGGAACCAGATATAGTAGGGCACAGAGTCCAAAGACTACACTGGGAATTCCGGAAAGCACATCAATAAAAGCAGATATACTGGTTTTGATTGAAGAGGAAGCGTATTCTGAAATATAGATGGCAGTCAGCATTGAAACCGGAATGGCGAATAACATCGATAGTAAGGTTACCTCAAGGGTTCCGATAATGGCCGGGAAAAAACCAAACTGTTTGGCATCAGTATCCCATTTTGATGAAAAAATTAATTCTGCAATCGAATTTTTTCTGATAACTGGCACTGATTTAGTAATCAACATAACCAGTATCAGGAAAAAAAACAAAACAATAAGAAAGGCGAATAAATTTAGTATATGACTAGCCATGTGATCTTTTAATAAGCGTGAATAAATTCTATTTTTCATAGGGATCCCGATGACCGCTGATTAAATATTGCGTCTCTCTTTGAATATCCGTTACAGGTAATTGCACATAACCATTCTCGGTGATAAATTTTTGTCCTTCATGCATTATCCAGCTGACAAATGCCTTTGACTTCTTATTAAATGGACCTTTTGACACAAGAAATTCCAGTCGCGCCGGTGGCGATGGGTAAACCCCTTCAGATACTTTAGCAACGAGATCCTGACGAAGATTGTAAAAGTTTTCCATGGAATCAAGCCGGCCATTGGCATTCAAATCAATTGGCACAGGACGAATATTTTCTGCAAAACCACCCTTTTCAATGTCATAAGCATAATTGAGATTGTTAAAGCCAATAGCATTTCTGACACTTTTCACACCATTGCAGAGGGCCTGGTCACCACTAAAATTAGCATCAGCTTTTTCCTGCAATTCAGCCTGTGTATGGTCTCCTAAAAAAGCTGCCCAGACCTGGGCAGCACCGGAAGCATCCGCCCGACCATAAACAACAATTTCATCATGTTCCAGTTCTTTGCCCACCAATTCTCCCCAGCGGGTAATTTTTTTCAAAAATATTGATTCCAGGTCTTCACGGGAAACCCCCTGTTCCTGAATTTCAGCTAAAACCGGATTTTTTCCATTGATCGTAGCAATTACCGCATCTTTGGTAACAGATAAGTAAAAGGCCCCCTGTTCCAACTCTTCTTTTTTGATAAGTCTGGAAACCATGGCAATATCCACCTGGCCATTCAATACATCAGAAATACCTTTTCCTGCTCCCCCTCCTGAAACTTCAATTTTAACCCAATGGTCCTTTTGGTATTCATCAGCCCAGACACACATCATCGGATAGAGAGCCCAGGCGCCGGATACTTTGATTGTCTCTGTCTTTTTTGAATGACAGCCATATATAATCAAAACAATAAATAAAAAACTAAAAAATATTATCGGCTTCATTGAAAAACTCCTCATTTCGGTTCCATCGGTTTTAAAAAGCATAGTGTAACTCCAGCAGAAAAATGTCCTTATCATTTCTGATATCATTTTTCCAGGTACTTTCTAATATATAACTCAAGGCATACTTCACACTTTTAAAATAAACACAGGCAATTCCGGCATGAACCCTGTTTCGGTATAATTCGGAATTGTCAATATCCAAAAAAACATCATCTGCAACAAAGGGCTGAAGTTTTACTTTCGTAAGTTTTGGTAATTTGACTTCTAACTTGTTCCGGTACAGGATCATGTTTTCATCTTCCTTAATACGAACTTCCAGACGACTGCGATTGCTGAGATTAAATTTTTGTACTGCTTTTGTCATTTTTAAATCAGCATAGGGCCAATATTCTTTACTCCATTTAGTGCCACTTCTCTTGGTGATATGACGAAAATCGGCACTGACGAAGGCCCAGGTATTGATTTTCCAGGAAAGCCCCAAATCAAAATAATTAAAATACTGGTCAAAGGGATCAATATACCTCAATTCTGTCCTGAAATCCGCCTTCATTTTTTCAGATAAACTTTTGGTAATTCTGAGATTTCCCCAATTTTCTCGAATTGCATCATCGGCATTTAAAAGTGGTCTTAATACTAACATGAACAACAGCACTATAATCCCATTTCTTTTCATTTTTTCAGTTTCCTTTTATTTTAGTGTTTAAAGTCTGTCAAATACGGATGTGACAAGCAAAGTGCCATTGGATATAAAAATTCAACATACTGTTTTTTAGTAAATTATAAAGACCCCAAAATTGAGAAATAAAATTACTGTTTTATTTAACAGAATAATCTATTATATTTGATGGTTAACTATGAAATATAATAGATCATGAAACGCTTTAATGATATCCTTTTACAAGTCTGGCCCATCGTCAGCCAAAACAATGATCTCACTCAAATATTAATTGGTATTGGTTCCATTGTCTCTCCTCATTTTCCAATTCAGGAAATTTTTATTCGTCATCTTTTTCATGAAAACAAAACCCTGGAAACCCTGGCCTCCAACAGCGCCAATAATCAAAATTTTCACATATCCGCTTGCAATGCAGATTGTTATGATGAACTGAAAACAATTCATAATAAACAATCGACCATCGATCTGGATTCCCTTCAATTAAAAACAGCCGAAATTTTATGCCCAAAAAGGAGCAACCACTCCTGCCTGGTGGTACCCTTAAAAACAGCCACCAAAGATTTATATTTTTTTCTGATAATTCTGCAGGAATTCACAAACACCAAAAATTTCTATTTCAAACTAATTGGTATTTTGCGAGAGCCCATGTCTGTGGCCGTCAGAAAAAATCTATCCTATCATGAAATAATACGTCTTAAGGAAGCCACTGAAGCAGACAAAAGAAAACTGCTGACCAAACTGGGGCGGGAAAAGGTTTCTGAAGAAATCATTGGCACCCATACCGGTTTGCAAAGTGTCACAGAGCGGGTCAACATGGTGGCCAAATCTGACCTTCCGGTACTGATTTTTGGTGAAACCGGTACAGGCAAGGAATTGGTTGCCCGCTCTATTCACAATCAATCCGGCCGGTCCAAAGGCCCTTTTATTCGGGTCAATTGCGGAGCGATCCCTCCCGAATTAATTGATTCCCAACTCTTTGGTCATGAAAAAGGGGCCTTTACCGGTGCTGTTGAGACAAGAATTGGCTGGTTTGAAAGAGCCAATGACGGCACGCTGTTTTTAGATGAAATCGGCGATCTGCCACTGGAAGCACAGGTCCGTTTTTTACGCATATTACAGGACGGCTGGATGGAACGAGTGGGTGGCAAGTATCCAATCAGGGTCAATGTGCGAATTGTGCTGGCCACCAACCGGGACCTGGTAACCCTGGTTGCCAGAGGAAATTTCCGTGAGGATTTATGGTACAGAATCTCCACCTTCCCAATTTTTCTGCCACCCCTTCGGGAAAGGAAAATGGATATGAAGCTTCTGGCTGCCCACTTTATAAAGCAATCCGCGACCCGTTTCGGACTCAGCGAAGTCCTTCTTACTGATCAAGATATTCAACTTCTGACGGATTACAGATGGCCGGGCAATATTCGAGAGTTGAAAGCTGTTATTGATCGTGCCGTCCTTTTGGGCAACGGCAATTCACTGGAAATCTCCAGGGCCCTGGGATGGCAAAATACCTTTGGTGAAAAAACATCGGCTATACAGCCCATAGACAAAACTCTTCGCCCCCTTGATGAAGCAATAAAAACTCATATCGAACAGGCCCTGAAACGAACAAAGGGTAAAGTGGAAGGACAGTCCGGCGCGGCCCGATTACTGAAAATAAATCCCCAAACCCTGCGCAGCAAAATGCGGAAACTGGGAATTAACTGGAATCAATTCAAGGAAAACTGACAATTTCCAAGCATTGAAATTTGCCTTCCCTTCAAAACGAAGGATATCTCAAAAAAAAACAGGCAAATCCGGCAAGGAAAATATTTCAAAAGGCAATTTCATCAGTCCCAATTCAGGACCAGACCACCAAATTTATACAAAAGCCCCGTTTTACCAGGGCTGTCGAGAATATTTTTTATGAATTAATTTACTAATAACTGTCTTTATGCACATTTTTTACAGCACGTCCGGAAGGGTCGGCGGCATTTTTAAAAGCGGCATCCCACTCCAATGCTTTGGAAGTCGAACAGGCAATAGAGGCATCATAGGGGACCGTATCAATGGCTGTTTGGGATGGATAATGAGATTCAAAAATCTGACGGTAGAGATAGGCCTCCTTGGTAATGGGAGTCTTAAAAGGGAACCGATGGCGGGCATTAGCCAGCTGTTTATCGCTGATTTCTTGATCTGCATATTCCTTGAGGCTGTCAATCCAGGAATAGCCGACTCCATCGGAAAACTGCTCTTTCTGGCGCCAAATGATCTCTGCCGGAAGATAACTCTCAAAGGTCTGGCGCAAGATCTGCTTTTCCATTCTCCCGTTACTGCACATTTTATCTTTCGGGTTCAATCTCATAACCACATCAAGAAAATCCTTGTCCAGAAAGGGCACACGGGCTTCGACCCCCCAGGCCGCCATGGATTTGTTGGCTCTTAAATTGTCATACAGATAAAGCGCTTTCAATTTTCGCACTGTTTCTTCATGAAATTCCTGAGCATTAGGTGCTTTGTGAAAATAGAGGTAACCACCAAACATTTCGTCGGAACCTTCGCCGGAAAGCACCATTTTGATACCCATCGCGCGGATTTTTCGGGCCATCAGGTACATCGGCGTAGAAGCGCGAACGGTTGTGACATCAAAGGTCTCCAGGTGATATATTACATCTGAAATAGCATCCAATCCTTCCTGAATGGTAAAATGAAGTTCGTGGTGAACAGTACCGATAGCTTGGGCCACTTTTTGAGCGGCAATCAAATCCGGCGCACCTTCAATACCAATGCAAAAGGAGTGCAGCCTCGGCCACCAGGCTTCTGACTGGTCATGGTCCTCAATTCGCTTGGCGGCAAATCGTTTTGCAACCGCAGCTACAACAGAGGAGTCCAGACCACCGGACAGCAATACAGCATAGGGCACATCGGACATCAGGTGGGAATGGACAGCTTTCTCAAAGGTATCCTTTAGCAGGTTGATATCGCTTGAGTTGTTTTTTACATTTTCAAAGGCAAACCAGTCCCGCTCCCAGAAGCGGACCGGTTCGTTGATCTCACTGGTGAGATAGTATCCGGGCGGAAACTGGGCAACAGACTGGCATTGCTGATGGATGGCTTTCATTTCAGAAGAGACGTACATATTGCCGTATTCATCATGTCCGTAGTAAAGCGGAATAATGCCCACATGATCCCGGGCAATGAGATAAAAATCTTTCTCTTCATCATACAGGATAAAGGCGAACATTCCTTTCAGTTCATCTAAAAAATCCACCCCCTTCTCTTCATAGAGGGCCAGGATACATTCGCAATCGGATTTTGTCTGAAACTCATAACCACAGGTTATTGATTTTTCCAGTTCTTGATGGTTGTAAATTTCACCGTTTACTGCTAATGCGTGGGTTTTATTTTTATTGAATAATGGCTGCCCACCGTTATCCAGGTCAACGATGGCCAGTCTTTCATGGGCCAAAATTGCATTTCGGCTACTGTAAATTCCGGACCAATCGGGGCCCCGGTGTCTTTGCAATTTTGTTTGATTCAGGGCCTGCTTGCGCAACTCACCCAAATCAGATTGAATGTCTAAAATTCCTAAAATAGCACACATAGCCAATTTCTCTTTCTAAAAAATTCGGTTTATAAACATCGATATAAATGTGGGTATTTAATAGTTTTGATATTGTCGCTTAAATCTCTAAAGATTTTATATGAAATATCACAAAGTAAGGGCACAAGGTAATTATTTTTTATGAAACAAATAAGTTTTTTCTTTTATCCTGACCAAAATTTTATTTTTTTAAAAATTCTTCCACTTCATCATCAAATCCGATAAATTTCAAAAAACAGACGGATCACTATGCTGGAAAAAATTCACCATGAATCTCCAATGGTTTTGTATTTCTTTTGTCTATCGGCAGGAATTATTGGAAGCCAAATTCTTCCACTGCCAATTTTGACAATTGCTGTGGTCACACTTTTGGCCGGCACTCTGGCAATCCTGTTGCAAAAATTTGATATATCAAAATATATCGTGTTCCTTTCCATCGGACTCCTCGGCATGTTTGCCACTTCTCTATACAATTTCCAAAGCCGGGATCATCTGGCCCGTTTCGATTTCCCATCGGAACAGTATTCCATTGAAGGCATCGTCACCAGTCGTCGGATTTTTCCCGACAGACAAAAAATTGTACTCAGCCAGATTAGGGTTGGCGGCCGGTCTTTTGATGGCAAAATTCTAACTACGATTTCTAACCCGCAGAAACAATTTTTTAATGGCGATACCCTGGAATACATCGGTTCTCTCTATTCTCCGGATGGTTCCAGAAACCCCGGCGAATTTGACTATCGCAATTACCTTTTTAAACAAAAAATTTTCATGCTTTCACAGGCTGATAAAAAAGCGGCCTATCGCGTTCGGGTTTGTCAAAAACTTAATCTTAAGAACCTGGCGGACCGTTTGAAGGCCCAAATAATGGCCAACATCGACCAATCCATATCAGGGGAGCCAGCTCATATCTTGAAAGCACTGATTGTAGGCGCCCGGGACGAATTAGAGGGTGAAACAACAGAAATATTCGTCTATTCAGGCACCATCCATATTCTGGCGGTATCCGGACTTCACGTGGCCTATGTGACATTGTCCCTGCTGGTGATATTCAGTTTTTTGCGATTGAGTGACCGGCAGCGCACAGTTCTAACAATAATCGGGCTTTTTTTCTACATCATTATTGTAGATTTTAAGCCCTCCGTAATTCGCGCTGTCATCATGGCTGCCATCATTCTGATTGGAAAAAGCTGGGAAAGGAAAGTCAATGTTTACAATTCTCTGGCGGCAGCCGGATTTATCCAGTTATTAATTTCCCCCATGCAATTGTTCGATGCCGGTTTTCAACTCTCATTTTCCGCTGTATTTTCCATTGTCTATTTTCATAACCGTATAAAATTTCTGCTGCCCCAAAAATTCCATCCCGGGCAAATCAAAAACAGTCTTCTCCGCAACCTGTATCAATTATTGCTGGTCAGTTTTGCTGCTCTCATTGGGACCCTGCCCATCACAGCCTACTATTTCAATCGCATTGCTCCGGTTGGGCTTCTGGCAAACCTGTTTGCAATACCACTTATCGGTTTGGTGGGAGCTGCCGGGTTTTCTCAGGTAATTTTGGGATTTTTTATCCCTTCGGTTAATTTGTTTTACGGTCAGGTTAACCAATTACTGATTGAGGTCCTTATTAGGCTGACCCATTGGAGTGCCGCCATTCCTTTTGGTTCTGTGAATGTACCGGAAATCAATTTGCTGCATGTGGCACTCTTTTATCTCTTTATCTTTGGACTTTTCAATCTGGAGAAACGTCAGGTAAAATTCACCCTGGGATTCGCTGTACTGCTGATGTTAAACCTGCAAATCTGGCTGGCCCTTTTTGCAAAACCGCAACTGGAAGTGGTCTTTTTTGATGTAGGACAGGGTGATGCAGCCCTGGTTAAATTTCCGACCGGTGAAAAAATGCTGATAGACACCGGTGACCGCACCTTTTCCAGAAATTATGCCGAAACCGTCCTTCTTCCCTATTTTCTGAGACAAAATATCAGGCATATAGAAATAATGAATCTGACTCATCCCCACAGCGACCACATCGGCGGCGCTCCCCTCTTACTTAAAAATCTTTCCATCGGCGAAATTTGGGAACCCGAAGTGACAGCCCAATCAAAGACCTACAGCCAAATCCATTTTCTGGCGGATTCTCTGGCTATTCCTGTCAAAAAAATTTATGCCGGGGATTATTTTTCCATCGGAGGCTGTGACCTCTTTGTCCTTCATCCTTCCCGCAAATACCTGGCAACGAAACCGGAAAACTTCAATCACTATTCAACAGCAATTAAACTGGCTTACAAGGATTTTGACATTTTCTTTTCCGGAGACATTGAAAAAGAAGACGAGGCCTATATCTCTTTGTATGATCAGTTTATTGATTGTGAAATTCTGAAGGTGCCCCATCACGGAAGCAACACTTCGTCAACAGAAAATTTTATTAAAAAAGTATCGCCGGAGATTGCTTTTGTTTCAGTGGGCCGTAATAACAAATTTAAACATCCATCATCAAAAATCCTGCAGCGATATAGCGATCAAAAGGCTCTCGTCCACCGCTCAGACCTCTTGCATTCACTTTCCCTTATCAGCAACGGCATTGATTATCAAATAAAAACCCGTTGAATTTATCATTCCGAATCAGGCATTGGGAAATCCCATTGCATAATACGGGTCAAAGATCTACAGGATACGAATTAAAATCAGCATCACGACTGCTCCGCTCAGGGTACACACCAGGTTTACAAAATCATTATTAATCCACGGAAATCCTTTGAACAATATCGTCTTCTGGTCGCAATGAATCCGTTTTTCCGTGATTTTATGACAGGTGACACATCGATACTGGGACTGAAGTGTCGCACCCAGCAATGAATCCACCAGAGAACCCGCAAATCCGGCCAGCACCAGCGCCAGCAAAATTTTGACATTCACAAGACCAGAAATCAAAAAGCCTGTGAACCCAATGGAAAAAGCGCCAGTCAAGGCTGCCAGGATTCCCGGAATAGTTATGCCACCGGATTCACCGGTCAAGCAATGACGCAAAGTGGTAATTTTGCGTGGCTTCCTTCCCAAAAGAGTGCCGATTTCAGTGGCCCAGGTATCCGCTGCGGCTGCGGCCAGTGACGCAAGATAAGCCAGATAAAAATAATCTTTTTGAGTAAATTGAAATAAAATTACACAAACCAAACCGATGCCGGCATTGGCGTAAACCTGGTAAATGTCCCGCACATCATGTTTTTCCGCCATCAGGCGAGCGCCTTCTTTTTTCTTTTTTCCTATCTTGGAAACCAGGGATGCCAGTACAAAAAAGGAGGCCATAGGCAGCATCCAATCAGCGCCACCAATACCAAAAATAAACATCCCCATCAGAGCCGCTCCGAAAGCACCGGAAACCGAAAGTGATTTCATTTGATAAGCCAGTGATACAAAAAGGACTGAAATCACCAGCCAGAACAGGACCCAAAGATTGCCATTCAGGTCCAGTTGCATGGTCAGGTCAAGTATGATGGCAGAAAAGATAGGCAAAGTCAGATTATCCGTGCCTGCTTTGGAAATGATTTCTGAAATGGTTGCCACCAGTGCGACATTAAGTACCATAACCCAAAAAACCAGGCCAACTTCAAAAGAGGGTGATAGTAATGGTACAAAAACCAACAGCAAAAGCATATTGCTAAAAAATGCAGCCAATGTTCCGCCCACGGATTTTTTGTCGGCCCAGGGAACAAAGGTCTTTCCGCCCAATTTCGATTCACCTACAAAGGATGCAAAGGGGTCCGATATGGCCATCAGCAGCATACCCATAATCAGGGCTGTTGTGTTGCTGTTCCAAAATAAAAGGATCAGAACCAGAAAAGAAACGGGAAAAAATACAGTGCCATAGCTCTTTCTCGATGTGGAATGCATGCCTCTGGCCTTGTCTTTGACCAGCGCCAGCCAGTTCAGCACAATGAAAATTACAGCCAGCAATGCCGCCGGATAAAAATCATCAAACAGAAAGGGTGAAATACTGACCAGCAGACCGACGCCAATATGGACGAACCTGCGGGTAGTGTTTTCACTGACTTTGAACTTTTCCAGTAAAATTCCACTCAGGGCAACCAGCCCAACCAGTGAAAAGAAAAATATCAGGAAAATGATCCATTGATTTATGTTTTGCAAAAATTCCATATATTTCCCTCTTTAATATGGACTATTTTAAGAGAAACCACAGAATTTTACAAAGAATAATCTGTTAATTAAATTTTGATAAGATCTCTTCAAAAGGTATTTTTGAGAGTCAGTCTATCAATTTATCAATCATCAATATCAAAATGAACAAAACAACTCATTTGAAAACGAAACCAGAATTGGAGAAACTGAAAATTTTTTTTAACCTTTAAGCAATATACATGTCTCAGAAATGTAAAAAAAAGAATTAAAATAAATTTGGAAAATAAAATTTTTAACAATATCGTTCGAGAAAACCATGAGAAAGTATACTCACTTTTTCGGGGTATGGTACAGACCCACGAAGAAGCCGACGATTTGACACAGGAGACATTTATCAAGGTTTATAAAAACCTGGACAAATTCAAAGGAAATTCAAAAATGTTTACTTGGATATATAGAATAGCTGTCAATACAGGGATTAATTACCTGAGAAAAGAAAGACTAAAACAAATCGTCGGTCTGGAAAAAATTGATCTTCGTGATGATGATGAACCCCAAGCATTGACCAATCAGGCCCGGGAAATTCTGACGCGAGGCATAAAAAAACTGCCAGCCAAGCAGCAAATGGTCATTATGCTGCGTTCTTATCAGGAATTGAGTTACAGAGAAATTGCAAACATCATGGATGTAACTGTGAACTCCGCAAAGGTAAATTTTTCTCATGCCGTCAGGAACCTGAAGGATATCCTGGAAAAAATGGGAGTCAATTATGACACATTGTAAAAAAATCCAGCCATTACTGGTGCTTTATTTTGAAAAAGAACTTGATCGCGAGGATATGATAGCCGTTGAATCCCACCTGAAATCCTGCGCCACCTGCCGCCAGCAATTGGCAGAACTCACCGCCCTGACCGGCCTCATGAAGCCTGTCAGACACACACTTCCATCCAGCTACAGCAGCGAACTGATTGTTCAAATACACAAAAAATTAGAAAAAAATAAAAAACTAAAAATAGGCCTGGTTCCGGCCATTTCTTTTTCTTCTGTTCTGCTTGTCCTGGCACTCTCCTTTTTTCTCAACACCCCGGCGCCGGCTCCCGACAGATTTTTCAGTGACGAATATCTGCTTTTTAAACAATTCTCCGGAATTTCCTTTTATGACAATGAGGTTATCTATAATGAAACCGAAGAAATTGCAGAAGATTTAATGCCCGGAGATTATTTTTCTTCCAGCCAGGAATACCTGCTGGAAAATTCCGAAGATTACAATGAAGTCATCACCCAACTAGATGATGATGCCTTTGAAATAATTTTACAAAACCTGAAAAATATGGAAATATAGGGAGTTATTATGAAAATAACGATGAGACAGATAGTAATTGCACTCTTTTTAGTCACAGGCTTATTTGCCCAATTCCCCGGCGACCCCAATGATCGTCCCGAGCCGGGCATGCCCCCCGATGAACCCCGTCAGAGAAATTTTGACCGAAGAGAGAAAATAGAAGAGTTGAGAATCTGGAAAATGACCAATTATCTCAATCTTTCATCGGAGCAGGCCATACGCTTCTTTCCTATCTTAAAAGAGCACGAAGACCGCATGTTTACCATTATAGACAGTCAGCGTGACCTGCTGGAAAAATTGATTGAACAGTGCAATGACGACAACTACAACCCCACGGACAAAGAAATTACGGAAATCCTGGAAACACATGAAAAATTTGACAGCCAGATCAAACAGGAAAAAGCAGATTTTGTCAAAAACAAACTCGACTTTCTGAGCAATCAACAAAAAGTGAAATATATTGTATTTGATTCGCGATTCAAATCTCATTTACTCAGAGCACTCAAAGAGCATAATCAAAAATAACCAGAAGGAGAAACATCAGCATGAAAAAATTACTCATCATACTCGCATTTACAATCCCTGTGATGATCCATGCCCAGGGAATGCACCGAGACCATCATGGCGAATTTGACAGAATGGAAATGGGCCTGAAAGGAATCGATCTGTCAGAACAGCAGCAGGACCAAATCCATGATCTGAAAATCAATTTTAAAAAAAGCCATGTGCAAAAAGAAGCCGACCTGAAACTGGCCCGGCTGGAACTCCAAGAATTGATCCGCTCGGAAAACAGCGGCAAAGAACTGGACAATGCCATCGACGAGGTCAACAAAATCAGAAATGAACTGTTTAAAGATCAGGTCAAACATCGCCTGGAAGTGCAAAAAATCCTGACCGATGAACAGAAAGAAGAATTAAAAAAATTGCGCTGCGACCGTGGATTGGAACGCCGTGAAAAACGGATGGAGAGACGATTTCACCGATAAATATGTCGGACTTAGAATGAGAAAAGCCCCGGACAACCGGGGCTTTTTTTTGAAGGAGAAATAAAGAAAAAATGTTATTGTACTGTTATTTCATCGATAAAAACCCAAGACTTGCCACCCGCTGAAGGATGCCAGTCCGGTAAGGCTTTTGTTCCTCTGATCCTGATTTTTACATAACGAAAATTTTCACCGCTCTGAAAAATATAGCTACGAATGCGCTCCTCATCTCTCTGGTCACCGGAGACTTCAATATTCCCGAGGGTTGCAAAGTTTCGTCCCTCCTTTGAAATCAGGCACTCCACCTGCTTGGGGTGCAAAATCCAACTATTTTGATCATACAAAGAATTGGTTTTTATAGTCCTTCCGGATGTGATTTTCCCCAAATCCAGCAGAAGATCAAAATCCTCAGCTTCCCAACCCAGCCAATGGGCTTTGTAGTCATTTGCGCCCTGGACACCATTGGTCAGTTTCATCAAATCACCGCCACTGTATTTTTGGGCAGGGTGCGGATGGGCAGTTACCGGCTTTTCAAAAGCCAGATTTCCCTCGATCTGTACGTCAATAAAATGTTCAGTTGCCTGCAGATATTTTTCCGGAGTCAATCCTCTTTCATCCAGACTCTGAATATTATTTTGCTCACACACCTCTATAAACCGGTCAAAACGCGCTTTCATATCCTGACGCAAAATATATTTACCTTCTTCTTTTTTATACCAGCCCCGCTCACCAAACATATCATTTTTGCCGATTTCCATCAGAGCGTACTGCAGGGGCAAACGCGCAACCCTGACCCGATTTAAATATACTGGCTGGTCCTCAACGATCGTTTCTGCAGTATCCAATATCTGCATGAAACGCCGGGCATTATCCGGCGACAGTAATTTTTCTGACAGGGAGACTGGATGCCCATAAATGTCCAGCACCTGGCCACTAGCCAAAGTTGTTTTTTCCAGGTCATCAATGTACTGGCTGATTTTTCCGGCAGCATCACCGTAAAAATGATCTAGAAAATCCTGCCTGACGGAATCAATGTTTGCAAAAGGGTCCCAGAGCAGGGCTGCAATCATGGCGCTTTTCAATTCAGAAAATTCATGACCGATAGCCGTATTGGTCTGCTGAAACATCTCATAGGCGTCATTTTTCAGGAAAAATTGAATATTGGGCTGAAGCACATGAAGATTAGGAAAGGGTGATACATGATGATGGAAATTAACGGTATAATCCCAGAGATAAATACGGTCAGAAATAGCATTCCAGTCCATCATATCCTGCTGGAATGATTGACTTTCAGGTTCCGGGTTGTCAGCGATGGGGCGGCTCCGCTCACATTCAATGGTGCAGAGCATGACCTGGACATTCTCCCGTGGCTTCAGGTATCTCGGAGCATGACGGGAAAAGCGATAAGCAAGGGTGGATATGATTTTGTCAGGAAAAGCTTCGGCCACCTTATTTACCAGATCAAAGACCGGCCCTGCCGGTGATCCTTCCCGATCGATAATTTTCTGACATTCGGGGCAAGTACAATAAATCGCATTATCATTTTGACTCACAGACCAGACTTGTTTTTCAGGTTGTTTTTTCATTTCACTGCGTAATTTCTCAATGATGATGCGCACCACCTCCGGATGGGTCATACAGAGTTGCTGATTGGTACGTCTTCCGCCCACTTCAGCAAAATACTCCGGGTGTTCAGCAAAATATTCTTCCCAGGGTATCAAGCGCTCAAAAGTATGCACATAGTAACCTTGCGCAAAGATGTCAGAAACCTGGTCGATTCGATGCCATTCACGATAACTTGGGTCCCTGTTGAACACACCGTTGACACAGCGAAAATTGACTTTCGGACTGTCAAATTTATCAATAGCGGGAATTGAAATATTTTCTTTTTGAGGTACAAATTCTTCCACGGGACTAAATTTTCGACAACCCAGGTAATCCCGCAAAAATCCGGTGACACCATAGATAAGGCCATTTTTTCCGCCACCCAGGATCACCATCCTGGCGCCAAAGGTTTTAATCCGGTATCCATCTTCAGGTAATGGTTTTATTTTCAGTAGTTCTGGAAATTCACGCAATCGTTTTGAGCCACCAATCAGGATTTCTTTTGAAGTCCCAATACATGTATCCGCAACAACCGGAAGTGCAACACCGGAACTTTTCTGGATGTATTCCCGAAAAATCTCAGCGGCCCTGATTGTCTTTGCATCAGCATTTTCCGAAATGACAATTTTATAGTCAGAACGATTATTTTTCACCAGGTTAACTGCTTTGTTACCAGAACATTGAACCAGAAGAAAAGCAAAAGTCAGAATAATAAACGGCAATTTTCTCAAAATCCCTCCGGGTATTAATTTCTTTTCTTAAAAAACAAACTAATTTAATTACGGCTATATTTGGGAAAATTACAAGTACTTTTACATTTTCATTTGGAAATTTACAATGAGTCAGTTAAAAACTGATCACAAACCAGGGAATTTGATTTCAATTTCTTGCGTGAATAATTTGCAGGACCCTTGGGATACAGGCAATATCTCCGGCTTTGGGCCAAATCAAATTTCTCTCTCCTCTGTTGAAAAAAAAGGCCAACCAAGAACCAGGTACATCTTTTAATTTAGCATAAGTTCGACCTTGGCATTTTGGGCTGAATAAAATTTATCCTCTTCAATTTTCATAATATAAGTTCCTTTTTACCTCAACACCTTCCTAACAAATGCTACTGTAAAATAGGACGTCAAAAACAAACCTAGGAAACCTTCAATACCTGACCAAATAGATAGACCTATACTTGAGTATTTTTTAAAATAATAATTAAATTATCACTTTTGTCGAAACCTTCTTCGGTTTTAGATTAAATATATCTCTAGGCATTCATTGGCAAATGGACAGATTAGATAATTACGCTACCTGTTTTCGCTATTATTCTCAAAAACACTTATAATTTTCTTATTATTCTTAAACAATGTCCTCAAATTTTCTTCATTAAAGTTACCATTATCTACCATTTTGAAAACGTTTAAATACCAATGTATAGAACCAGTCAATGGTAAAATAGAACTATTCCCTTTATGACACTTAGCAACATCTATTAATTCTTTATATTCACTAAGTGCAGTTTCTACTATAAGTTTTGTTCTTTCTCTTTTATCTTGTATTCTTGTTTGTACAAAGATAGTTAATATTGAACTTAATGACCCAAGCAATACTCCAAAAAATCCTATTAATGCTGGTAATAATATATCTGTCATGGTTTTCTTCCTTTAAAACATAGAAATAAAAATACTTATTTTTCCAATCAAAATTGATATGATTGCAAGTTTTGCTGCAAGTTGTAAAGATATATCAGGATGTTTTGTCAAAAATTGCAACCATTTATGCACCTGAAAACTATTAATTTTTTTTATTACAATATATGATATATCATCATTGTAATTAATTTCTAAAATGTCTCTATAGTACATGGACTTGTTGTTCATTTTGTTTTTTACATGTATAATTTGCCTAGATTTAATACCTCTAACAGGAGTTATCCAAATCCAACCTTTATTAGACTCTTCATGGAGTGATTTAAACACCTTCATATCATTTACTCTAATTTATTGTTTATATTTTACAATATTTAAAAATGTAGGCATAAAAACTTTAATCAAGGTTATTACTCTTTCTCTTATCTGGATTAGAAACTGGAGTCTCAACATGATTAATTGTTCTAATATGATAATGTGGATAATTACCCTTTTTAATTTCATTAACAAATTCATTACGATTCATTGTTTTGTTTTTGAAATTGTCTTTGAATTCTTGATTTCTACCATTATCATCTACTTTGATAACAGATACCCTTTTTCTAGCCATGATAAACTCCTTTCATTAAATACCTTATTTTACGTAGAGAATAAACTCTACCAACCTTAATGGAATTATCGGTTCTCAAACAAAGGAGTTGGCAGAGTTATCTATAATATGACGGCAAATCAAAAAACAAAGGACTTCTGCATAGCAGTCAGCAAGCAAAGTGCAAAAGGTGATTAAAGTGCCTAATATCACTACACATTATGACATTTCAATGAAAGTATCAACAAAAATATTCACGTCGGAAATTTATTAGTTATTACACATAAAATTCCCCAGCAATATACCAGCAAATGATTGATAAAAATTTGGATATTTGTTGTTATTGATGATTGAATTTCGGAAACTTTGAGTGATAGTTTTTTAACAGCCAATAACTGTGTAATGCGCTATTTCAAGAGGAGACAGCCACAAAAAAAGGTCATCGATTGATGACCTTTAAGGTTGTAGCGAGACAGGGACTCGAACCCCGGACACGCGGATTATGATTCCGCTGCTCTAACCAACTGAGCTATCCCGCCATGATTTCAAAATGCCCGAAAATTTAATAGGTGACAATCAAAAAAACAATACAATCATAAAATTTTTTAGAAAATTTTCTTCCTTTACATTATAAAGGATATTTTGTATTTTACAGCAACTGGGTAAGGGGTTAGACAATAATGATGGGAACATTCAAATTTACAGCCAAAAATATTTTAACCATCCTGATTTTTCTGGTTTTATTGGTGAGCCTGCCGGCTTCAATTTACGGACAGAATCCTGAGAAAGCCGACCAGCAATTTTCAGCAGAGGAATTAAAGGGCAAGGATATCCTGATGAACCAGGTGAAATATTCCCTGAATTATATCGGTCTCAGGCTGTGTGAACCGATTCCAAACCAGGAAAACTACACGGTTGTATACAAATTGTCTTTTAAAGAAGTGACCGATAAAATTCTGGCACCCATACAGCAGGTCCTGGAACAACATGGTTTGAAAGCCGGAGAGCTGGTCAGATTTCCCGGCAACCGGGGCTTTAAATATTTTGTCCTTTTTGAAAATAAACACATCGGTTACATTTGCGTCCTCAATGAAAAATCCCTTGATGAAAGCAAAAAATACATTCCCGTCAATAAATTCCAGCCAGAGATCCGGTTAACGAGTACCACTGACCAGCAGCCGGAAAGCAAAGCAAGTGTGAAAAAGGATTCGATAAAGACGCAACCCACCGTTTCGGAGACGACGGCAACTGTCTCAGTCAAAACAGCAAAAAAAACACCTCTGCCATCGGAACCAGAGACAATCAAACCACAAGTAGTGGCAGCCCCTGAAAAATATGAAACGCAGGCCCAGAAAACAGAATATGAAAATATCGAACCCTTTGTTGACAATACCGACGAACCCGAGTTTTTTCCTTCAAACAAACCATTCCAAACCCCCAGGATAGCGATCATTATCGATGATTTCGGATATTCCAACAACGGAACAGTCCAAAAATTTTTAAACTCAAATCTGCCGTTGACAATTTCAATTATTCCCGGTCATCAGTATTCCACCTGGACATCGGAACAGGCCCATGCCGCCGGCAAAGAAGTGATGATCCACATGCCCATGGAATCCGACAATTATCGTTTGAATAACGGTGAAAATCAATTTATCCTGACCTGCGATCTCGACGAAAAAGAGATCATTGACCGGGTCATCAAGGCCTGTGACGTCATTCACCATGCCAGGGGAATGAATAATCACATGGGGTCCATTGCCACAACACAACCCATCGTTGTGCTTCCGCTGATCAAGGCGCTTCAGCTGAAGGGCCTTTATTTTATTGACAGTCTGACCAGTCCGCTCAGCATCATGTATGAAAATTGCGTAATTAGTAATATTCCCACAGCACGCCGGCGTTTTTTCATTGATAATCAGCGGGATACTGCCGCCATCATCGCTGAACTCAGGCGGGCGATTCGCTACGCAAAAAATTACGGCAACGTAATTGTCACCGGACATACTTACAATGAGACCCTGGAAGCCCTGAATTTTATTGATCAATCCGGGGAATTTTCAGTAGTGGAAGTCTGTCCGGCATCGGAATTGCTTCATTAAAATCACTCCTGTTTATTTTTAATTGTTTCAAATGTCACCATTTTTTTTTAAAATTGGAGGTTTACACAGTTAAAAAATATTATAGATAAAAGGAGTTCAATAATGAAATTACTAACAAAAATTTACCGTGGCTCAGTCGTTGAATCATTTCACATGGGATACGCCTACGCCATTGATGAAACCGGCAGGGAATTATTGACAGCAGGCAGTCCGGAAACACCCCTTTTTACACAGGAAACAGCAGCTCCTTTTAAACTGGCAACGCTACTTCAGGAAAAGGGAGATGAAACATTAAAATTAAACGATAAAGAATTGGCTGTCGCCTGCGCCACCCATGCGGGCAAAGATGTTCATACCGATGTCATTCATTCATTACTGAAAAAAACTGAAATGACCATCAGTGACCTGCAATGTGAGATACAAAATCCGGAAGACAGTTCAACCTTTGAAAAAATGATTATCCAGGGACGCAGGCCTTCCCAAATTCACAATGTTTTTTCTGGTCTCCATGCAGGAATGGCTGCTCTTGCAAAGGCAATGGAAGAAGACCCAAAGGATTACGTCAAAGCCATTTCCCATATTCACACAAAAATTCTGGAAAATATTAAAAAATATTCCGAATGTGACAAAGTGCTGACGGAAGTAGATGCCTCAGGCCTCGATACCTATTATCTGCCGATGAAAAATATTGTTAAAATGTACAATAAGCTGATCACCGGTTCCGATGAAGAAGTCACGAAAGTTTTCCAGGTGTTTACCGAGTATCCTGAGTTAATTGCCGGCGAAGGCAGATTTGACACAGAATTTATTAAATTACTGAAGGGCAACGGGCTGGTAAAATCCGGTTCCAATGGAATGGTCGCTCTTTGTGTGAAGCCCCCCAAATCAAAAGCCGTCAGTCTGGTCGTCAAAGCCATAGATGGCAGCACAAAAGCTGCAGTTTCTATGTCACTGCAAATTTTAAAACACCTGGAATTGATCGATGCAAAAGATATTGAAAGATTAAAAGAATTTTGTAAACCGGAGTTCAGGGATGCTTCAGGGAACATTACCGGACACATGGAAACCGAACTAATTTTAGAATAATCTATGAAAAAAACACTTTTTTTAGACCTTGGCAATGTCATCCTCAGGGTTCAAAAACAGGTTGTCCTGCATAAAATATCCGAATATCTCAATGTCCCGGCTGATCAGGTGGAAAAAGAGATTGACTGGGACCTTGAGATGCTCTATGAAGCGGGAAAAATATCCACTGCTGAATACATCCATCAGATTAATGCCCGGCATGAAAAGTTTACTTTCGAAATATTGTGCGGAATTTGGGGGCATGGGTTCAGTCCCATTACTGAAACCATAAAATTACTGCCCAAACTGGCTGAAACCACACATCTTTTTATGTTATCCAACACCAATGATATACATTTTACGGCCATTGAAAAAAAATACCCTCTGTCACACTATTTTCAGGGACTTGTCCTTTCATACCAGTTGGGATGCCGAAAACCGGAACCGGAAATTTACTTCAAAGCCTTAAAAATTGCCGATACACCAGCCACCAACGCCTATTTCGTGGATGATCTGACAGAAAATATCACCGCAGCCCAAAACCTGGGCATCACCTGTCACCAATATCAAAACCATGAAGATTTTTATCAATTTCTTCATGAAAACTCACTGATTTAATCCCCACATGACCGATAAAATTAAAGCAATCATATTCGACTTTGATGGTGTCGTTGTCGACTCCGAACCCCTTTACAAAGAAACGGGCAGGGAATTATTCAGACAATATGGCGTAGAAATCTCCGATAAGCACTGGCAGGAGTTTAAAGGGCTGACAGCCCGGGATTTTTTTGGGCATGCCAAAAAAAAATATAATTTAAGCGCTGATATTGAAGAAATTGCCACGGCAGACGATAAAATTTTAAAATTTAAATTTCAGGAAAAATTGGACTACATTGCTGGCTTTCGGAAATTTTTTGAAAGCGTCAAAAAAGAATACAAAACAGCTCTTGTAACCTCAACCTCCCGTCAATTACTAAACTGGATCTATACCCATACAAAAATTGAGGACCACTTTCAAGAGACCATCACCGCCGATGATGTGCAAAATCCAAAGCCGCATCCGCAACCCTACCTTGAAATAGCCAAAAAACTGAAAATATGTCCGACATCCATGATAGTCCTGGAAGATTCAATAAATGGCGTGATTTCTGCAAAGGCAGCCGGCTCTAAAGTAATCGGTTTTTTGACCAGTTTTGATAAAATTATCCTGAAAGATGCCGATTATTTTGCATTAAATTATGCAGAAGTTCAGGCAATTATTGACCGTTTTTTTTAACTTGAAATTATTCAAATAAATAGGAAAATTTCATACTATAATAAATATTTTTTGAAAAATGAACCAATAAAAAAGAAGTAAGCAAATGTCAAATCCAAAAAAAATTATGCACAGACTCAAAGCAGATCCTCTACCCACTATTCTCGATCGGGCACCGGCAAATGTGAAATATTTGGCGATGAGAGAGTTCCGATACAAAGAAACGGAAATGATTGAAGAACTCCGAAGAAAAGTTGAATCAGATTCGGCCCGGCAAAAAATGATTGAAACTCAGGATAGTGAGGGACTTTGGCCTCTGGATGAGAAATTTTCCATTGAAGAAACACACCGTGCCATGCAATTTTTACATCAGCTGAAAATTCTCACAAAACTCTTCAACTATGGGGATCGACTGGAACATGACCACATAAAAAAAGGATTGATTGCTTTAATTAAATTTCAAAAACCGGATGGAAAATTCCCTTTGCTGCTCCACCATCACGGCTATGCACTACTGCTTTTGAGCAAGTACGGCCTCGCAGCCAATCCCCTGGTAGAAAAAAGTTTCCGTTGGATCAGCAAAAAACAAAGACATGACGGTGGCTGGCTATCTTCCACCATGGTACCCAAAACAGCAGACCCCGATGCAGTAAAAAGTTGCGTCTGGACGACCATGGTGATCGTGCAGGCCTTCAGCAACCATACCCGATTGAAAAATTCCGATGTTTGTAAAAAAGGCGCCCGCTTCATTTTAGAAAATTACCTGAATATTGAACCACCCAGCCTCTTTCCCGAACCCAATGCATGGGATTATCTACTTCCTAATTTTAACGATCAGGGAATTTTTCGAGGCGGCACACTGCGATTCCTGGAAGCCCTGACGCCTCTTAAAGAATTTCATGAACATAAAAATTTTCAAAAAGCCATCGACTGGATGCTGGCCATTCAGTTCAGAGACGGATTGTTCCCGGCAGTTGCTCATACTTCTGTGAAAGGAGACCACATGGTAACCTTTAAAATCCTGAAATTATTTAAACAATTAGACGCAGAAATAATAGAAAACGACTAAGGAGTTGTAACGAATGACATCAAATTATGACAGAAAACATACATCAAACAGGCCGGAAGAACTGCTTCCGGTTCTCGCTCTCAGGAATACAGTACTGTTTCCTCAGCAGGTAATTCCGATTTATATCGGCCGGGAGAAAAGCCTGGAGTTGATCGAAGATTTACCTGAAAATAATAAAAAAATTGCCGTGGTTGCCCAGCGAAACGGGTCCGTTGAAGATCCCGCTACCGAAGACCTTTTTAAATTTGGTTCAATTGCCCAAGTGCTGAAAGTATTCAACATGCCTGATGGCAGTAAAAGCGCAATAGTCCAGGGTCTGGAAAGGGGTTTGATTACCGAATATGAACAACTTGAACCCTATTTTACCGCCATGGTCCAGCCTATGGAAGAAAACTATGAACCCACCATTGAAATCGATGCGATGGTTTCAAATCTGAAAACGGTATATGAAAAACTGATCAATGTCGCACCCTATCTGAGCGAAGAACATAAAACGATTTTGTCCAACATACAACATCCGGGCAGAATGGTGGATCGGGCCATGCAGCTGATCAATGTCTCCGTAGAAGAAAAACAGGACATTCTGGAAGAACTTGATATACAAAAAAGACTGGAAAAGGCCACAGTAATCATAAATAAGGAAATCCAGCGAATTGAATTAGGTGAAATGATTCAGTCAGAAGTTCAGGATGAAATTTCAAAAACCCAGCGGGAATATTTTCTTCGCGAACAATTGAAAAAAATCAAAAAAGAACTGGGCGAGGACGAAGGTTCCGTGGAAATCGACGAACTTCGCGAAAAAATCGAAAAAATTAATCTCAGCGAAGAAGCCCGTGAAGTGGCGGAAAAAGAACTTAAACGTCTCGAACGAATTCCTCCGGCGTCACCGGAATATACCGTTGCCCGAACCTATCTGGAATGGCTCTCAGAATTACCCTGGTTCGATTATACTGTGGACAACGTCGATATAACCAATGCCCGCCAGACCTTAGATGAAGACCATTTTGGTCTTGAAAAAGTCAAGGAACGAATCGTGGAACATTTGGCCGTCCGCAAATTAAAGGAAGAACTGGATGGTGAAGAAATATCCAAGGGCCCGATACTCTGTTTCGCCGGCCCTCCCGGAGTTGGTAAAACCTCCATCGGCAAATCCATTGCCAAGGCCATGGGAAGAAAATTTATCCGCATTTCCCTGGGTGGGGTGCGGGATGAAGCGGAAATTCGCGGCCATCGCAGGACCTATATTGGCGCCTTGCCCGGCAGAATCATTCAGAGCCTGAAAAAATGCGGTTCCAGCAACCCGATTTTCATGCTGGATGAGATTGATAAAGTCGGGTCCGATTTTCGCGGCGACCCCTCTTCTGCCTTGCTGGAAGTGCTTGATCCGGAACAGAATTCCACCTTCAACGATCATTACCTGGAAGTGGACTACGATCTGTCCAAGGTTATGTTTATAGCCACGGCCAACCTGAAGGACCCGATTATTCCGGCCCTCAAGGACCGAATGGAAATCATTGATTTCAGTGGCTATACTGAAGAAGAAAAAATCAATATTGCCCAGAAATTCCTCATTCCAAAACAAATCAAAGAACACGGATTATCCACTTTGAAGGTCGTCTTTAAAGATGAGTCCATTCAAAATATCATTCGGTTTTATACACGGGAATCCGGCGTCAGAAACCTGGAAAGAGAAATCGCCAATATCTGCCGAAAAATGGCCACGGTCCACGCCGAATTTAAAAATCGCAAGGCTTTTACCATCAATGTAAAAAAAGTAGAAGAATATCTGGGCCCACAGAGATTTTTCCTCGATGTTGCTGAAAGAACTTCCAAACCCGGTGTTGTCATCGGATTAGCCTGGACCCGGGTGGGTGGCGATATTCTCTTCATCGAATCCACCAGCATGAAAGGGAAAGGCAAATACCAACTGACCGGACAGTTAGGCGATGTCATGAAAGAATCGGCTGCCGCAGCCATGAGTTTCATCAAATCCAATGCAAAAGATTTGGGCATTAATGAAAATATTTTTGAAGAACAGGATTTTCACATCCACGTTCCGGCTGGCGCCATTCCCAAAGACGGTCCATCAGCCGGTGTAACAATTCTCACTGCAATTTATTCATTATTAACCGGAAAGCATGTAAAAACAAACATCGCTATGACCGGTGAAATTACCCTGCGGGGGACAGTGCTTCCAGTAGGCGGAATCAAAGAAAAAGTTCTGGCAGCCAAACGTGCCGGACTGGATACTGTGATACTGCCCTATCAAAATCAAAAAGATATTACTGAAATTCCCGAAAAAGTCAGAAATGAGATGACCTTTCATTTTGCCAAGGAAATGGCTGACGTTTTAAAACTGGCTTTTTGACCGACAAAAATCTTGCATAATAATAAAGAGCGGTGTAAATTTGCACCGCTTTTTTTATTACGATGAAATAATGGGGGCTTAGCTCAGTTGGTTCAGAGCACCTGCCTTACAAGCAGGGGGTCATTGGTTCGAGTCCAATAGTCCCCACACCATTATTATCAAAGGGTATCCGGGGGCTTAGCTCAGTTGGTTCAGAGCACCTGCCTTACAAGCAGGGGGTCATTGGTTCGAGTCCAATAGTCCCCACATCATCAAGGACATTTCAGGTGTCCTTTTTTATTTATAAAACCATCCCCCTTTTTAATCACGAAAATCGATTATTTAAACAAAATATAAATTCCTCTTTACACAAATTCATCTATTGTTAAATTTCCTTCAAAAAACAATGAATTTCTTATTCAGGAATTCAATCAATATTCATAGGATGTTCAACCTCTTTCCTTATTTTTTCCCGGCTTTTAAATTATGGAGGAAAACATGGCATTAGTTGACATGCATTTACATTCTAAATATTCCGGACATCCTTCGGAATGGTTTTTAAACAAACTAGGGGCTTCAGAGTCATATACTGAACCGGAACATATTTATAAAACATTAAAAGAAAAGGGAATGGATTTTGTCACCATCACCGACCACAATAAAATTGGTGGTATTCTTGAACTTCGTAAAAAACATCCGCAGGATACTTTCATGGGTGTCGAAACAACGGCTTATTTTCCTGAAGACGGCTGTAAAATCCACATCCTGATTTATGATTTTACAGAAGACCAGTTCAAAGAGATTGACAGGCTTCGTGAAAATATCTATGAATTGAGAGACTATATTCAAAAAAATAAACTGATGTATTCTGTTGCTCATGCTACCTATCCGGTGAACAATAATCTACTGACCATGGACCATTTGGAAAAACTGATCCTTCTTTTTGATATTTTCGAAGGGGTCAATGGTGGCAGAAATTACAACAACAACCACATTTGGTCAGAGTACCTGAAAAGTCTGACCAAAGAGGACCTTGACCGGTTTTATGCCAAATATCAAATCGAACCGATTTCGGATACACCCTGGGTCAAAGGCTTTACCGGTGGCAGTGATGATCATGCAGCAATTTTTCTTGGTAAAACCTTTACAAATACACCAGGTCGAACCCTGCCGGAATTTATTGACGATGTAAAAAACAAACGCGGTATTGCCACTGGTCGAAGCAATAATTACCAGGGTCTGGCCTTTACCATTTATAAAATCGCCTACGAATATATCAACACCAAAACACCCAAACTTAAAAATACACCCTTCGGCTATTTTGCAAAAAACCTGTTCGGTGAAAAAAATGGCGGCATCGTGGATAATGTCGTCAATTACAAACTCAAATATTTTGGTAATAAAAAATCAAATGCTCGCAAGAACCTGGTCCAACTTCTGGAAAATACACGAGAGCATGCAAAAAGTGAAATCGATACGCGATTTGAAGTGGCCTACAATGATATTTCCAATATTGCCGATGACCTGGTCAAAGATTTTCTGATATCCCTGGAAAAAAAACTATTTAAAGGGGATTTTCTGGAAATTATGAGCAAAATCAGTTCATTATTGCCCAGCCTTTTTATTGCTCTACCTTTTTTTACCAGTTTGAGTTATTCTCATAATTCCAAACACTTGCTGAGCCAATTGAAAAAAAACAGCAAACAAAAAAATGATAAAAAAATACTTTGGCTGACCGATACGATTACTGACCTCAATGGAGTGGCTGAAACCTTAAAAAAAATCGGCTGGATCGCGGCCAGAAACGGTCGACATCTCGTCATTGCCTCATCCCTGACCGGTCAGGAAGAGCAGTTAAATTTACCGCCTAACTTTGTCAATCTCCCCTTTCTCTATTCCTTTAGTCTGCCCTATTATAAAACCCTGCAGCCAACAATTCCGTCAATCCTGAAATCCTTGAAAATATTTGAAGAGATCAATCCTGACGAAATTTACATTTCAACCCCGGGACCGGTTGGCTTACTGGGACTCCTGGCGGGAAAATTGCTGAATCTGAAGTGTACCGGAATCTATCATACGGATTTTACCTTTCAGTTAAAAAGCATTGCAGACGACGGTGCTGCTGTCAGGGCCACGGAAAATTACACCAAATGGTTCTACGATCAGCTGGATGAAATTCGTGTACCCTCCCATGTATACATTGATATGCTGGAAAACCGGGGGTTTAACAAAAACAAAATGAAAATTTTCAAACGTGGAATTGACGGCAACCTGTTTGCCCCAACGGAGAAAAAACCGGAATCAATTCGCGACAAATATGGGATTAAAAACGGCAATATTTTACTCTTTGCCGGCCGCATTTCAAAGGACAAAAACCTTGACTTCCTGTTTAATATCTTTCAGTTAATGAAAGAAAATGATCCGGAACTGAACCTGATGATTGTCGGTGACGGCCCATATCTTGAGAGCCTGATCAGCAAATATGACAAAGACCCAAAAGTATATTTTACCGGAAAATTAGACAGAAATATATTACCGGAACTATATTCTATCGCTGATGTCTTTGTCTTTCCCAGCAATACCGATACCTTTGGAATGGTGGTCCTGGAAGCCCAGGCCTGCGGACTTCCTGCTGTAGTCAGCAACCAGGGCGGTCCCGGAGAGATTATCATCAATGACAGGACCGGCTATGCTTTGCCGACAGTTGACGCCAGCAACTGGAAAATGAAAATCGACCACTACCTCGATCTGAAAAAAAACAATGCTCCTGAATATTACAAATTGAGAAATAACATTCGGGTCAATACACTGGCGAATGCCAACTGGGACAATGTTCTGAACGATATCTTTGATACAAACCCTGTAGCCGCTTGATTGAATACTCTTTTGCAAAATTAGAAAAAATTTTTCCAATTTTCTTCAACATAAAAAAGTCCCGTTTGAAACGGGACTTTTTTATTAAATGTTTAAAAATTTTGGGCTAATAGCTAAAAATAGCTGGTAAAATTGATATTATACATTGGTATTCAATAGATTACTTGGAAATTTAATTTAGGTAAT
>JAFGTP010000009.1 GCA_016934035.1 Fidelibacterota bacterium | reverse complement strand
GAATCGATTTTGCCGTCCTTCAGAGTGGTTGTCTCAAAATCTACCAAACCGATCTTTTCATATTCTTCTTTTGTGAATATGCCCATTTCAGATTTTGAGTGAAGGACCTGGACAATCTTCACCCCTTCGAGAAATTTTTTGTTCACCAGCCCGGACTCGAGAAAAATCGGTAATAAACTCATCTGCCAGTCATTACAAATCAATACATCCGGTTTCCAGCGAAGATAACTCAGCGTATTCAGGGCTGCCAGTGAAAAATAACCAAAACGCACTGAATTTTTATTATTGTCATTGTCACCCTTCATGAAATATAGATTCTCTCCTGTGGGTTTGTAAAAATCGTCATGCTCCAGAAAGTATACCTGCACCTTCGTATTGGGAATAAAGGCAGATTTTACACTGGCAGGAAATTCAACCCCCATGTAATTCAGCTTCATATTTCTCAATCGGATTACTTCTCTTAGAATATAGCGTCGATCACTTATAAATCCATATTTAGGCATCATCAGGCGAAAGTCATATTTTCTCTCTATAAATTCTGCCGGTACTCCTTTTGAAAAATTGGCCAGTTCGTAACTTTCAGCAAAAGGAATGATCTCGGATGTTAAGTAGTAAATTCTTTTTGACATAATTCAACTCTTTTCATTTGCATTTTGTGATCATATATTTGTTTATTCAATCAGTAAAATTCATAAGGTTAATATTAAACTTTTCACAGGTTCTGAATTTAATAAAATTTAGTAAATATTAAAAGAGCTTAATACCTTGTTTTAACGACACTCATATTCAGTAACAATCCAATTATCAGTGAACAGGTAATGACAAAGGTGCCGCCATAACTCAGGAAAGGTAAGGGCAAGCCCGTCACAGGCATTAATCCCACTGTCATTGCTATATTGATCATGATATGAAAAAATAAAATGCTGGTCAGCCCGACGACTACCAGCGATGAATACTTGTCCTTTAACTTGTAGGCTGTTTGATAACTGAGATAAATCAAGGAAAAATAGAGCAGTAATGTGATACTCACCCCTGCAAAGCCCCATTCCTCTCCGATTACAGTAAAAATAAAATCCGTATGTTGTTCCGGCAGAAATTTCAAACGGGTTTGCGTACCCTGACCAAAACCCTTGCCCCAGAGTCCTCCGGAACCAATTGCTACCTGGCTTTGAATGACCTGATATCCGGCACCTTGTGGGTCGGCTTCGACATTGAACATGGTTTTGATTCGTTCCTGCTGGTATGGTCGCAGATGGTTCCACAGGATCGGTGTGGTGAACCCCAGAGAAAGATTAAAAACGAACAGGATAATCAGCAGGACCCATTTTTCCTGAGTAAAATAAAGCACTAGTCCCAAAAGGATCACCCAGATAAAAAAGCTGTAAAAACTGAAGGCTGTCACGATACTGACGACAGGGGCGATTAACAAAAAGAGATGAAAAAGTCTGACTTCCGCCCAAAACAGCATTGGAATTAATGTAAATATCAAAATCATGGACGTGCCCAGGTCTGGTTGTTTCAGAATAATTGCTGTCGGAATAAGGGTCATGATCACCGGAAGGATAAAGATTTTAAAATTTTTCGGTGACTCTTCCGTATTGGACAATACTTTGGCCACTGCCAGCACCATGATGATTTTCATGAGTTCCGAAGGCTGAAGGTTGATTCCACCGAAATTGACCCATCGACTGGTACCTGTACCATCAGTACCGAACAAATAAGGCAAAATCACCATCATTATTCCAAGCCCGTAAAGCCAATAGGAAATCTGAAAAAGAACTTTTTTCTGCACAAAAAAAATAAAAACACCAACAAACAACCCCAAAACCATACGAATCATTTGTTTTCCAGCAGCATTTTGCATAAAAGGTTTTCCGGTATGCAGCGAAGCGCTGTAAACCGAAATCACTCCGATAACACACAATGCAAAGGTAATCATCAGAATGGCCTGGCTGGTTCTGGATAAAAATTTATAAGATTGGGTCAGTTTATTTTTTTGTTCCATCTATTTAAATTTCTCTACATTGTTTTTGCAATATTCAATCAATTCCCTGACAATCGGAGCAGAAGCACTGCCTCCGTGCCCGCCGTGTTCATAGATCGAGGCAAAGGCAATTTTAATCGAGTCATTTTCAGCCCATCCTACAAACCAAGCATGATCTTCTCCTGCATTTTGGGCGGTACCGGTTTTTCCAAAAACCCTCATACCATCCACCTGGGATTGCTTGCCTGTACCCTGATTTGCATAGACCACATCAGACATGGCTTCATGGACAAAGGTCCAGGTTGTGTTGGAAATTTCACTCACTGAGTCGGCCTGGGTTTTAATTAATACAAAATGATCTTTTTCTTTGTATTTCATACCCAAATGAGGCTGAATGATTTTTCCTTTTGTTGACATAATAGCCGCATATCTGGCAAGTTGAATGGGCGTCGCAGTAACATCCCCCTGGCCGATGACCTGGTTGAGTTTATGACCTTCTGTCCATTGATTTTTACCATACTTTTTGTCCAGATATCTGGAATCAGGCCAAACCGCAAGATATTCGTTGGGCAGATCAATACCTGTTTTTTGACCAAATCCAAATAATTTGACATAGCTGGCCCATATATCAATATCCATTCTTCGAATAAGATTGTAGAAATAAACATTACAGGATTGCTCAATGGCGTGCTTCATATCCATATTGCCATGGCCATATTCATTCCAGCATTTAAATTCCCGTCTACCCAGCCGGTATTTGCCATTACAGAAAAAGGTGTGGTTTTTGTCAATAATATTATTTTCCAGAGCAGCAATGGCAGCGATCATTTTAAATGTAGAACCCGGCGGATAAAGTCCATTGGTAATTCGGTTGATCAGCGGTTTATCGGGATTATCACGCAAAAGAGCAAAATCCGCAGGAGAAATAATACCGGAAAAAAAATTAGGTGAATAATCCGGAGAACTGACCATGGAATAAATTTCTCCATTCTCAGGGTTCATGATAATCGTGGCGCCCGGTTTATCTTTCATCAACTCTTCATTGAGTTTTTGCAGCCCGAGTTCAATGGTGAGGTAAAGGTCTTTCCCGGGTATGGCCGGTATCTCATCTTTCCCGGGAAAATTTCCGACGGCCTGCCCCCAGGCATTGACCTGAATATACTTTACACCGCGTTGTCCGCGTAATATATTTTCATACTGTTTTTCAACACCAATGTATCCAATCAGGTCCCCTTGCTGATACTTAAAATCTTTAGCCTTTTCGATTTCTTTTGGATTCACTTCACGTAAATATCCAATGGTATGTGAAAGACGGGCTTCCGATGGGAATGATCGCAGTGGCTCCAGAGTATATATCACACCGGGCAGTTCCAGTTTGTGTTCCTGGATTCTTGTCAGGGTTTCGATGTCGACGTCCTCGGCAATTTTGGTGGGCAAAAACCTTCCTCGCCAGTTATTGCGAATTCTTTTACGAATGGTTTCAGGGGTTATCTCCAGAAGTTGGGCTACTTTTTCGCAGGCTTCGCCATCCTGATCAAATTCAAAAGGAATGACATTGATATTATACTGAAATTTATTATCAGCGATTATTTTTCCATTTCGATCATATATAATTCCCCGGGGTGCCTCTGTGGGCAATACTCGAATTCTGTTGGAATTTGCGATGCCGATAAATTTATTATACTGCATTACCTGCAGGTTATACATTCTGACAAAAAGGACAATAAACAGAAAAATGACGATTGAAATTAAAAAATTCCTTCTTCCCGATGATATTTTATTTTCAATGGATTTCATGATTACTCAATTTGCTTTGAAAACACAAATTCTATAAGAAAATAAAAAATTCCGGTATAGATCAGGGAAGGGACTACATACCGCACCATGCGGTACTGAATGCTCAGCCCCAGGCTGTGGTAGTAAATTGAATAAAGGATGAAGAAATGAATCAGGCAAATCAGTAATATTGAAAAATAATAGGAAAAAATATTGATCTTGTTGCGCTGGTTTTTGAAAAAGCCGGCCAAAAAGCCACTCAGGGTCATGACAAAAGCCGATAATCCCAGAAAGGTACTCATTCCAATCAAATCCATCGTCAGGCCTATAATAAAACCAGCTAGTTGCCCAAATATTTTCCCCTCTTTCTGTCCGATATACAGCACCAGGATCAGTAGAAAATCAGGTCGAATTTTTTGAATGGTCATCCACGGGCCAATCAATCCCTGGATCGTAAGCAGCACTAAAGCAATTCCAATATATAGTAAAATTTTTCTGGCCATATTTTATTTTTTTATTACAAAGACTTCTTCGACTGTATTGATATTGACATTGAATTTGATTACTGCATTTTTGTAAATACTGTTTTTAATTTCCTGGATTTCGACCACTTTCCCGACCGGAAAACCTTTTGGAAATATATCGCTGTAACCCGAGGTAATCACCTCTTCTCCAACAGAAACAGGGGTGGTCTTGGGTATCTCCTTGATCAGGCCGGCACGGTCGGTCATAGGTTCCAAAATTCCGCTGTGTCGGGAATTTTGCAGACGAATTCCCATACGGAAATTAACATCATTGAGCAGGTGGACAACCGTAGTCTTTGGGCCCACTGAGATTGTTTTTCCGATAACACCCTGATTGGTAATAACAGCACAATAAGGTAAAATGCCGATATTTTGACCGCCATCCAGTAAAAGGGAGTTATAGATGGGAGTTACACCTTTATTGAGGACTTTTACCGGAATAATTTCAATCGAAACAGAATCCATAAATCCCAGCATTTTATTGAGGCGCCTGTTTTCCAGAAAGGTCTCTTTAAAATTTACATTGAGTAGTTTTAACTGAATATTTTCCTGTGTCAACTGAATATTTTCATCCACCAGCCCCGATAAGGTGTTGAGCCATTTGGCAGGATAATGGATAAAGCGAATGACCGACGATATCTCAGCCTGAAGGGATCGAACGTCCGGATTTTCATTAGATAAAATAAAAAATGAAGCAATCCCCAATAAGACGACCAGCAGGATGTACTCAATATAATCCAGTATAAAATTATAGATTCTGGTAAACATTTATCTACAGCAATATTTCCTGGTATTTCTCGATATTTTCGATGATCATTCCGGTGCCTTTTACGACCGATAGCAACGGGTCCTCAGCCACATTGACCGGCAAATCGGTTTCCACACGGATTCTCTGATCCAGTCCTTTCAGCATACCGCCGCCACCGGTCAGAATAATGCCGCGGTCCAGGATGTCTGAGGATAATTCCGGCGGCGTCATTTCCAGGGCTTGTTTGACAGCCTGACATATCTGGTCCACGGTATCTTTCAAACATTCACGGATTTCAACTGAAGAAATCTCAATGGTTTTTGGAATACCCGCAATCAGGCTGCGGCCTTTTACAGAAAAAGTTGTATCATCGATCGGCATTGCAGATCCCGCTGTCATTTTAATTTGTTCGGCAGTCTTGGGCCCGATGAGAAGAGAATGTTCATTTTTGAAATACTGAATAATGGCTTCGTCCATTTCATCACCGGCGACGCGGATCGCCTGTTTTGTAACAATACCATTGAGCGCAATCACGGCAATTTCAGTGGTCCCGCCGCCGATATCCACCACAATGTTGCCGACAGGCTTGGAAATATCAATTCCGATCCCGATGGCTGCAGCTACCGGTTCTTCCACCAGGTAAACATTTCTGGCATTGGCGCGTTCGGCAGAATCACGGACAGCGCGTTTTTCCACTTCTGTAATTCCCGAAGGGATGCAGATGACAATATTTGGGCGGGCAATCCGGCTAAGGTTGATTTTGCGGATAAAACCGCGCAACATCTGGTCCGTCATTTCAAATTCGGCGATTACGCCATCCTTCAGCGGACGGATGGTCTGAATATCATGATGGGTTTTCCCCAACATTTCTTTGGCATCATTGCCCACAGCCACCACTTCACCGGTATGGGTTGAGCGTGCGACAATAGAGGGCTCATTCAGTAATATTCCTTTGCCTTTCATGTATATGAGAGTGTTTGCGGTGCCGAGGTCGATCGCAATATCTCCGGAGAACAAATTAAAAAATCCAAATCCCATGGCTACTCCTTAATGTTTAAAAACTCTTTGTCCTGTAAAAAGCATGAACATTTTATGTTCATTGCAGGCTTCAATAACTTCTTCGTCGCGAATGGACCCGCCGGGCTGTATCGCTCCGGCGATTTTATATTTTGCGGCTTCATCAATGGAATCCCTGAAAGGGAAAAATGCGTCGGAAGCGATAATTGTGTTTTCGATTTTGAGTCCTGCTTCTTTTGCTTTGCGAATGGCGATCTTCATGGAATCGACCCTGGACATCTGCCCGGCACCGACTCCAATCGCTCCGGAATCATCAGCCAGTACAATGGCGTTGGATTTCACATTGCGCACAATGTTCCAGCCAAGCGTTAATGCTTTTGCTAATTTTTCATCTGGTTTTACATCGGTTACGATTTGGCAATCAGCCAGATTAAATTTGGTTTCCTGTTTCTGCTGTACCAGCAATCCGCTTCCGTATTCCTTCATCATCAGTTTGCTTACCAGGACTTCTTCATTAGGTATCAATAAACGCAAATCCTTCTTTTTAGATAATATCTGCAAAGCTTCTTCAGAATAACAAGGTGCGATGATGCATTCCAGGAAACTCTTTTTTAGTTCCATTGCGAAGTCGGCTTCCACTTTTCGGTTACTGCATACAATGCCACCATAATAGCTGGTGGGGTCAACAGCAACAGCGCGGACATAGGCATCTTTTGCAGTAGCGCCGATTCCAACACCACACGGATTAGTGTGTTTGATATTGGCTACCAGCGGTTCTTCACTCTGCATATCTTTTACGATCTGGTATGCTGCCATGCAGTCAAGGTAATTATTGTAGGAAATCTGTTTTCCGTGTAATTGTTTAAAAGGTTCCCAGTTTTCAGTGCCGATGGGTTTATAAATCGCTGCTTTCTGGTCAGGATTTTCACCATAACGTAGTTCTTCCTGTTTTTCGTAATTGTTGAAGAGATAATCATCAAGGTTTTCATCCTTGGATTCGGTGAAGAATTTGGCGATTTCTGAATCATATTTTGCAGTGTGTACAAATACGTCGCCGGCAAGTGTCTTCAGGTAAGGTACATCCAGTTCGTCCTTTTCCATTCTTTCGAGGAATTCCGCATATTGTCCGGCATGACTGAGAACTGCCACGCTGCTGAAATTTTTCGCAGAAGCACGGAGCATGCTTGGCCCGCCAATATCGATCATTTCAATGATCTGTTCTTCTGTGGAATCAGCATTGTTGTAGGCTTTGGAAAAAGCATACAAATTTACACAAACCAGGTCAAAAGGAGTCACAGAGACAGATTCAAGATCAGCCAAATGGTTTGGATTGCTCTTGTCTGCCAGAAGTCCCGCAAATACTTTTGGATGCAGTGTTTTCACACGACCGTTCATTATTTCCGGGAATTCTGTCAGCTTGGATATTTTGGAAACTCTGACGCCCGCTTCTTCCAGTTTACGATAGGTGCCACCGGTTGAAAATATTTCCACATTTTTTTCATCCAGTTTTTTGGCCAGTTCGACAATTCCAGTTTTGTCGAACACACTGATAATTGCTCTTTTGATCTGTAAATTATTCATTTTCAATTACCACCTTGTTTTTTATTACTTTGATTTTATGATCACATAACAGTCTTACTACTTCCGGGAAGTATTTGTGTTCCAGTTTCAATACTTTTTCTGCAACCATTTCCGGTGTATCGCCAGGCTCAACTTTCACCTCTTTTTGCAGAATCACACTGCCATTATCATATTTTTCATCAACAAAGTGAATAGTGATTCCTGTGACATTGACACCGGATTCCACTACAGCACGATGAACATTCATTCCATAATAGCCTTTACCCCCAAAATTAGGTAAAAGCGCCGGGTGAATATTGATCATCCTGTGTGGATAAGCATTTACGAGAGGCGTCGGAATGAGTTTGAGGTAACCCGCAAGAATGATGAGGTCAGTATTATAATCAGCCAAAGTATTCAGCAATTTTTCGACGTAATCGTCTCCGGATTTGAATTGTTTACGATTGATGGTGTGGGTCGGAATATTGCGGAATTTTGCTCTTTCAAAAACACCGGGATTGGCATGGTCACTGACGACACAGACCACTTTCCCGTTGATGTTGCCTTTATCGATTTTCTGTTGGATGGCTTCATAGTTGGACCCGCGTCCGGAAGCAAAGACTGCAATATTCAGCAAAAATTGACCCTCTTTCATCTTAAACTAAACAAGGGGTAATTTAGAGAATAATATACCGATAATCAATCAGTTATTTAGATTCTTAGAAGGAATTTTGGAATGATGAAATAGGAGATAAAACCTTGTCTTACGTTTGCAGCAAAAACACACTTTTAATTATAGGAATTTGCAATTATGAGTTAAGGATGGCCTTCGAAGGATTTTCTTGATTCATCCCCACCCATTGGGATAACTCAAGAAAATGACACAAATCACTATATATCATCACAGAAATAGTATAATAAATAAATTTCAATAAAAAATTACAATTTCTATAAAAAAAATATTGTGCCTATATGTTTTTTTTTTTTACATTTCAAAATATTTACTGGCACATCAGCCAAAAAAAATTTGGATAAAAACGAAACTTTCTTATCAAATAAATAAAACTTTAAGAGGGAAGTTAAATGAATATTGTAAAAAAGCCGGAATCATTTTAGTAGTGTAAAGTGGTATTTTACAACTTGATTCCGGCAGTCATCGTATTTTGTATCGACAACAACAAATTTAGTAGAAAAGGATTAAATAATGAAGAAACTATTAGTTTTATTACTAATTGCATTAAGTATATTTTTTGTATATTGTGAATCAGATAAATTAACGAAATCAAATGAAAAAGACATTGAAACAATCAATGAGCCATCATACCTAAAAACTGAACAAGTTTTGAAAAATTTTGCACAAGTTGCACCACAAATAATGAAAGAGTCAGGATTGATTAAAATATTATACGAACAGATAAAAGAAAAAAATGGCAAATGATCCTGATTGCGAAACATCAGTTTTATGGGATGATATATCTGATATCATTGTTAAAAATGATAAAACTCTTTCAACAGTAATACAAGAAATAATCAACTCAAATTTAAGTCTTAGTAAATCAACAAAATCTAGTCTAGTTGCAGAACTTGATACATTAGGTTCAATGCAAATGTTTATTCATAATTTTGATGTTTGGGATGGACAGGCAGAATTATTAACCTCATACACACCACTTGATCAAAATGATATTGATGTTCAATATCTTACAATATATGATGATATGGGAGTTGAATACGAACTCGATGTTAACAACTTTACATTAACTCGTATTGGGGGTTCATTAAGTAAAACGACTGCAACTGATGAACCGATTTTAATTATTGGAGAAAATGAGGACAATTCAACACCAAACGACAATCCAGTTATTAGCGGAAGTTTTAAAATTGTTTCTGTAAAAGTAACAAAAGATGCAATGGATTATGAACCATGATGGAAAGGAAAAGCCGAACTTTATTTTCAACTTTACGATCCTGATAAAGACAATGATCACGGATGGCACATTGGAGCAAAATATCCGAATAATGAAAATAAAATTAAATTAAATATACTTGTTGGGAACGTAGTGGTTTAAGCTATCATGATAGACATTATTGGAAAACAATAAATGGTACAACTGAATGGCCCTATCCTGATTATGATGAATTTACTGATCTTAATTTAAAATTAATCGAATATGATCCATGTAAATTTGATTTTGGTAAAGACGCTAATGCTCTGAATGATATGGCAAATTTAATAGTCACAGGCTTTTTCTACCTTGAATCTTTTATGGGAAATACTAATTACTGGTATGCAGCATATGCTGCCACAATGCTATATTACTGGCGAATAGAAGAAGATGGCTGGGGTGCAATCTATAACGAAGAAGATGATGTTGTTGGAAAAATTACTGATTTTGATACAAAAATGATTCAAGCATATCTTAATAGAAATGACCAGCGATTATTAGAAGGTAATGGATTTCAAATAAAAGTAATAAATGAAGAGTAACAAATGATAAAACATAGTATTTTTTTATTGATTTTAATATCAACCTATGCATTCAGCCAAGAAGAAAATAACTTACAAAAATTTTACAATAAACTTGCTACAAGTATTGTAAATAAAGAGCAATATATAAATTCATATCCTGATGAACTTTTTAATTCATCAGGATCTATTTTTATTTTGAATAAATATAATATAGATGAACAAAATATCTTAACCAATCCAGCCTATTTTAGATTTGATATTGATGATAATAATAAACAATATTGGATCCAATCAATTTATATGCAATTACAAAGTGATATAAAAAGATTTAATAATATTCATTTTTCAGCACTTGTCTGGATACAAAATAACATTAAAAATAGTAAAACAGGCCTAGGTGTTGGAACATTTCAATACTATGATAAAAAAATCGGTAAAAATAAAAACTTTCATTTTGAACTAGTATCAAATTTATTTCCTCTAATGACTAATGATAATAAAAAATTTTCAGGGGGATTATCAATAATTCCAAATATCAGTTTATCAATAAAACAGTTTAATATTGCACTTGATCTATTTACTTTCGCAGAATATCAAAACGGAAATATAGATTATCTATTTAATCCAATATTAACTATTGGAATAAATAGTTTTCAAAAGTACAAGAGCAGATAATTTTTATTACTACAAGCCTCCAGTACGGAGGCTTGTAAACTTTTCTTATACAAACTGATCAAAAAAGTCACCGGGCATCTCACCCATATCAGGCTTGAATTCCTGTAACTTTAGCATCAGGTCTTCTTCTGTCATTTCACCGTTTTTCATTTGTTCAAAGAGTGCCGCAATTTCAGGATTCATTTCCTTCATTTGCTGCATTGAATCACCTGGAGGCGGTGGTCCCTGGGGTGGGCGGCCAATTTCGAAGCCGGCATCTTTGACCATGCTCCTGATTTCACGATTTGGCCCGATACCAGTATCTTTCAATTCCTCCATCAAAGAATGTTTATCTTTATCCGTCATATTTACCGGATCATATTGGGATAATATTTCCTCGATAATGGATTTTTGGTCATCAGTCAAAGGTTCATTAGAAATTTGTGGAAAATTTCCCATACCGTTTTGAATACTTTGAATATCCATCTGTCTTTCCTTTCATGTTTATTATGAATCACACGGTTTTGACAGAGTAATTCCAAAAAGGTTAAAAAGAAATATAAAAAAGTATAAAAAACTATAAAATTTAACATTTTAATTTATTGATTTTTCACATTATGTTTGTTTTAAGTTAAGCAAAACTAAAGGCACATCATGTACAAACAAATTATTTTACTAACAGTAATTTTTCTATCTTCATGTTTAAAACCTCAAAATGATGATATGGTATTTATTGAAGGCGGTACTTTTCAGATGGGTGATATTTGGAAGGAGTATAACGATAGAAACGCATTAACAGTCCACGAAGTTACAGTTGATGATTTTTACATGGCAAAGTACAATGTAACTTTTGAGGAGTTTATAAAATTTCTCAATGATGCAGATGGCGTTACTAATGATGGAAAACTACATGGGAATTATATTGTTCAGTTAGATTCTTTTGCTTTTTTTAAGTCAGCCATTCAACATAAATCCGGTAAGTTTATTTTTGACCAAAATAGAATTTCTGATAATAACAAATGTCCCGTTACATGGGCAACATGGTTTGGTGCCATGGAGTATTGTAACTGGCTAAGTGAAAAGGAAAAACTAAGACCTTTTTATACAATAAAAACCGAAACGATAATCTGTAACACCGATGCTAATGGTTATAGATTACCAACTGAAGCAGAGTGGGAATATGCTGCTATAGGCGGTGTTGGTATGAAACAGGAATGGAGTGGTACAGATGACACAACTTCTCTTGGCGAATATTCCTGGTATTATAAAAATTCAGGAGATAAAAAATTAACTTTTGAGGTAATGGAAAAATATTCTGGTATGGAATTAGTAAATTTTATGCTTGACAGTAACCATTGCAAAACCCATCCAGTGGGAGAAAAATTACCAAATCCATTAGGCATTTATGACATGTGTGGTAATGTTCTTGAATTCTGCTATGATTTTAATAGGAATGTTAAAAGTGACACTAGTATTTTTCAATCAAACCAATGTTATACTGGTTCATCCTTTATAATTAAAGGTGGTATCTATAGATATCATGAATTATTGTGTAAAACATCCTATAGAAATCTAACAAGTTGCGGGGGACCAAATACTGTAAACGGTGAAATTGGCTTCAGAATCTGCCGATCTGCGAAATAGAGATTACTCCATCCCCAATCGTTGTCTGATCTCTTCAAAGTAAGCATTCAACTGGTCTTTATGCTCGAAGACATTGAAATCGTCGGTCTCAATGATCATGACTTTGTTGCGTTCCTGTTCCCTCTTGATCCATTGATCATAGGAAACATTGAGTCGATAGAGATATTCCGGATCAATGGTCTTCTCATAATCGCGGGAACGTTTTTTAATACGGGTAATGAGTGTATCAACACTGGCTTTCAGGTAGATGATTAGGTCCGGTTTTTTCAGGTAGGCGGTCATTTCGGTAAACAGGGAGCGATAATTGTCCCAGTCAGTTTTATCCATATTGCCCATCTCATGGAGATTTCGGGCAAAGATCTCCACATCTTCATAGATTGTCCGGTCCTGGATGGCAGAGCCGGAATTTTCTATCATTTGCTTGTGTGTCCTGAACCTGTTAGACAGGAAATAGATTTGCAGATGAAAGCTCCACCGTTTCATGTCGTGATAAAATTTATCCAGATAGGGATTGTCGATGACTGATTCATAATAGGATTTCCAGCCGAAGTGGTCTGCAATGATGTCGGTCATGGTTGTCTTGCCAACGCCGATATTTCCTGCCACACCTACAAAATATTCTTTTTTACTCAATGATGACACCCTCTGCTTGTGATTTAAAAACTTTGGTTATTTTAACCTTTTTCATCTCATTAGTCAAATCTTTGTCGGAATTAACTTTTACATAGACAAAGTTATCAGAATTTCCTCCTGATGGTGATTCAAAAAGGACATCCAATTCTTTATTCAGAAATTTTTTGATGTAATTTTCCTGAAGTTGATCACCTAATTTTCTCAGTTTTGCTGAGCGGTTTTTCTTATCAATATCTCTGACCTGGTGAGGCATTTTGGCTGCCTTTGTTCCATCCCTTTTGGAATAGCGAAAAATGTGTAAAAAGGGGAACTCATATTTCTGGATAAAATCGTACATTCCCTGAAAATCTTCTTCATCTTCTCCAGGGAATCCAACAATTGCATCGGTTCCGATCGCGATATTAGGAATTGCTCTTCTGATTTTTGTTATGACTTCAGCAAAATCATCCAGATTATATTTCCGGTTCATCAATTTGAGGATTTTATCCGAGCCATGCTGTAAGGGAATATGAAAATAATTGCATAATCTGGTGCTGACCTTCATCAGCATTATCATTTCACCCGTAATAAGATTTGGCTCAATGGAACTGAGACGAAACCTGGTTGTGGATGTGTTTTCCAATAATGACCTTAAAAGCGCAGTCAGATCAAAATCTTCATCCTGCTTGTAGGTTCCGATGTTAATTCCCGAAAGAACGATTTCCTTATAGCCTTTTTGTTCCAGAGCCATTACTTCCTGCAAAATTTCATCACTTTTCCGTGACCGAACTCTTCCCCGTAAAAAGGGAATAATGCAATAGGTACAGAAATAATTACACCCATCCTGAATTTTTACAAAAGCGCGAGTGCGGTCTGTTTCCGCAATGCTGTCCTGGGAAAAAGTGTAATAATCATGAGACTGGACTAATCGCGGGTCATTGACATCAGCCACTTCAGCTTTATTTGCCCATTGATCCATATTCTCAACAAACTCAACCAGTCGGGTTTTCTCAAGATTACCAATCACCATATGAACATTTTTAAGATTCAGTAGGTCGGCTTTTTTTTCCTGGGCATAGCAACCGGTGAGTATTATTTTTCCTTTGGGTGAAACTTTAGCGGCAGCCGTTATCTCAGCCCGGGTCTTGGCTTCCGCTTGGGTGGTGACCGCACAGGAATTGATGATCGTAATATCGGCAACATCATCACTGCCCACTACCCTATAGCCTCTGTGGGCAAATTGATTCTTCAGACTGGCAACTTCCGATTGATTGAGTCGGCAGCCAAGAACGCGAAAGGATACTTTCTTATTTTTATAATTCATTATTTTCAATCAAAAGAGGCTGGCTTGTAATTTTTATTGCTGTCATTCCGAACTTCGTGAAGAATCCCGGTGACTTGGAATGAGGGATACTTCATTTGGTTCAACATGACAGCTTCGAAATTATGAGACAACCTCTTTTTTAATTTTTTATAGGCCGAATCAATTCCCCGTTCCATTTTTTTAGCAATGGCGAATATTGGAACCTTCTCCGATGATGAAGCGGTTGACTCTGGGACGGCTGACCACCTTTTTCATGGAAACATTTTCGCCCAGAATACTATCTTCGATCCGTACGTCCTGATCCAAAATTTCACATCCGGACGAGACGATGCTAAATTCCACTTCGGAACTTTTTATATAACAATTATTATAGATAGCCGTATAGGGACCGATATAGCTGTTTTCAATTTTTGTATTTTTCCCAATCATCACCGGGCCGCGTATATTGCTTTTGATGATTTCCGCACCTTCTTCGATGATAACACGCCCGTTGATATGGGACTCTTCGTCGACTCTTCCCAGGATATTCCCTTTGATATTGTCCAACACCAGCCGGTTCGCTTCCAACAGATCATCAGGTTTTCCGGTATCTTTCCACCAGCCGGTAATTTCAGAATAGGTGACTTTCAGTTTTTTATTCAGCAAATACTGATTGGCGTCTGAGATTTCCAATTCCCCCCGGGCGCTGGGCTGAATTGCATTGACGGCTTCAAAAATATTTTCATCATAAATGTAAATACCGGTGACAGCATATTCACTTTTAGGTACTTTGGGTTTTTCTTCGATGGACACAATCCGGTTGCCAATTAATTCCGGAACACCAAATCTTTCCGGGTCCGGAACTTTGGATAGCACCAGGTGGCAATTGGAGCCCATGCTTCTGAATTCATCAATAAACCGTTTGATTCCACCAACGATGATATTATCACCCAGGTAAAAGACAAAGGGTTCATTGTTCAGGAATGGCTGGGCAATACGAATACAATCTGCCAGCCCGCTGGGCCTTTCCTGGGGAATGTAGGTAATTTTCAGGCCCATCCCGCTGCCATCGCCATACACTTCTTTTACTTCCGAACCATCTTTATTGGTGATGATACCGACTTCCATTATACCGGCTTCTTTGACATATTCCAGGGCATAGTTGAGAATTGGTTTGTTGGCGATTGGAATCAAATGTTTATTTTGTGTGTGAGTAATCGGTCTGAGTCGTGTGCCGTGTCCGCCGGCTGTAATTAATGCTTTCATGTTTTCCCCTCTTATATATTTTCTCCGTATAGGTCCATATTGATATTTTTTATTACTTTTATCTTACAAAACTCACCAGGTTGAAGTTCCCGGTTGCTTTTCACCAACGCAAAACAGTCCACCTCCGGCGCGTCCCACATCGTCCGGCCGATGTAATGGCCCTTGTCTTCTTTTTCAATCATCACCTCAATTTCTTGTCCGACTTTTGATTTGGCAAAATCTGAAGCAATGTCATATTGGGTCTCCATCAGTAACTCCCGGCGGCGCTCTTTTTCTTCTTCCGGTACATCATCGTTCATTTCTGCCGCCTGGGTCTCCTCCTCTTCGGAATAGGTAAACACACCCAGCCGTTCAAATCTCATTTCCTCCACAAAATCCAGAAGTTCAATGAAATCATCTTCGCTTTCTGTCGGGAATCCGGTAATGATGGAAGTGCGTATCGCCATGTCGGGGACCTGCTTTCTGATTTCAGTAATGATGTTTCTGATCTGCGCCGATTTCCTGCCGCGGTTCATCAATTTTAAAATTCGGTCCGCAGCATGTTGAACGGGAATGTCTAGATATCGGCAGAGTTCCGGATATTTATTGTAAAGTTCGAGCAATTGCGGGTTCCAGAAATCCGGATTGGTGTACATGATGCGCACCCAATGAAAAAACCGTCCCCGGAGCAACTCGTCTGCCAGCTCAAAGAGTTTCAATGTGCCGTAATTGTCTCGGCCGAAGCGGGTCAAATCCTGGGCTGTCAGCACGACTTCCTTGACGCCTTTTTGTTGCAGATATTCTGCTTCTCGAAGTATATCTTCGATGGTTCGGCTATGCTGCGGTCCGCGTATGCCGGGAATGGCGCAAAAGGCGCACTTGTTATCACAACCTTCTGCGATTTTGAGATAAGCCTGGTAGGGTGGTGTCATCAGGTCGCGAACAGTGGCAATATCAGGAAGGGTAAAGCGCTCCCGGGTCAGATACCTGATGATTTCAGCCTGAGAATCAATTCCAAATACAGCATCCACTTCCGGCATTTCCTTCACTAGTTCATCATGATATCTTTCAGTGAGACACCCAAAGGCAATGACTTTTTTATTTGGGTCCTCCTTTTTCAGTTCCGCTGCTTCCAGGATTGTTTCAATAGATTCCTCTTTGGCATCTTTGATAAAACCACAGGTATTGATAATAATGATTTCAGCAGTCTCCACATCCTCTGTAAAAGTAAAGCCAATACGGTTCAGGCTGCCTTTCAGCACTTCGGAATCCACTGTATTTTTGGGGCATCCCAGTGATATGATGGTATATTTTTTCATTTATTCCTTTTTAACCGCAAAGAACGCTATTTATAATCTGATTCCACTTTGCTGTCGGTTCGACTAACCCGAATTTTTAAATCCAGGTGGTTAACTTAATAATTCATCAATAAAAGCTGTGGGTTCAAATTCCAGAATATCATCGAGTTTTTCGCCAACCCCCAGATATTTAATCGGAATATTGAGTTGGTCATGAATAGCCAGAACTGCGCCTCCTTTGGCGGTGCCATCGAGTTTTGTCAGGATGAGTCCGGTCACGCCGACAGCTTCCATAAATTTTTGGGCCTGGACAATTCCGTTTTGCCCGATATTGGCGTCAATTACCAGCCAGATTTCATGGGGTGCGCCTGGCAGGGCCTTGTCAACAACCCGCTTCACTTTTTTAAGTTCTTCCATCAGGTTGGATTTGGTATGAAGCCTTCCCGCAGTGTCAACCAGCAGAATATCTTTTTTTTCATCTATGGCGCGTCTGACAGCATCAAAGGCAATGGCTGCCGGGTCTGTTGCGTCACTGGCACCGGCGAAGTCCACCCCGGCTCTTTGGGCCCAGACTTCCAATTGTTCATAGGCCGCCGCCCGGAAGGTATCGGCCGCAGCCAGCAGAATATTTTTTCCTTCATTTTTAAATTTATTAGCCAACTTCCCGATGGTAGTTGTTTTTCCGGTTCCGTTGATTCCAATAAAAAAGATCACACTGGGTTTTATTGTTTCCTCTTTTTCCGACGGACTATGATGAATCAGTTTTTTCATTTCTTCTTTGAGGATTTCTTTTAGTTCTGTCTCCTCTGTTTTGTTGACTTTGCGCAGCTTTTCAATCAACTTTTCCGTCAGGTCAACCCCCATATCTGCCGTCAGCAGTGTTTCTTCAATCTGGCCAAGCACATCTTCGTCAACCTTGAAAAATTTCCGGATCAACGGCAACCGGGCGGCAATTCCTATTTCAGTTTTGGCCAGGCCCAGACTCAGTTTGGAAGTTCCTTGTTTTCCCGGTTTTTTGCAGGCAGCTTCACCTTTGTGAATAATATTGACATAGGTGACAACATATTGAATGAGGGAAATGATTTGAAAGGCAACAGTTGTGTAAAGTAAAGGCTGGTTGATATTTACGGAAAAATATTGACCTGAATAAAGATAGGAAAGAATGACTGCGGAAGTAAAAACAATGGATACTTTCCCCATTTTGTTGGCCATCGGCGATACTTTTCTTTTATTCAACATGGTCATGCCAAGGACTGAAATGATAAAATCCCGGCTCATCAGGAAAACCAAAAACCATAGTGGAAATTCTTCAACTTCCAGCACCATATAGATCATTACACTAAAAATCACGACCTTGTCAGCAAAGGGGTCCAGGATCTTGCCAAGGTGCGTGATAGAATTTGCAACACGGGCAATCCAGCCGTCCAGTAGGTCTGTGATGATAGCCACAATTATTACAATCAAGGCATTTTCCATATCACCGGTTTTTAAAAAATAGATAATGGGCAGGGCCAGAAAAGCACGAAACAAGGAAATCAGATTGGATACAGTGATAATTTTGTCTGCTTCCCGGGTATTTAGCGGTTCTTTGATTTGTTTGCTCAAATATTCTCCTAACTTAATAACAATTTTCTCTTTTTAACTAAATTCTTGTAAAAATTGATTCCAGTTTCACTGCATAATTTATCATTCTTTTCCAATTGATAAAAGTCTCCCTGAAAAACTAGTTTTCCCCGGTCCATAATCCAGACCCTGGCGCATAATTTTCTCAGCATTTCATAATCATGGGATATCAGCACCAATGGCTTTTTAAAATTTTGTAGTTGCCGGATCAGCTCAATCCGGGCAGACCAATCCAGCCCGATACTGGGTTCATCAAGGACCAGAATATCGGTTTCGTACGAGAAAGCAAGGCTGAGTGAGATGATGCGCAATTCACCGGCACTGAGTTCAAATCCATGTTTATTTTCTATATTCGAAAGTTGAAGGCCAAATTTTTGCAAGTGCATCGCAAAATTTTCTTCAAAAGTCCGGGATTTCCATTCTGATATTATTTTCAGGGTCTGCCGGACAGAAGTCCCCAGAAGCAGGTTTTCTGCCACCTGTGGCAAATACAACACTTCAGCACCGAAAAAATCAATTGCGGTGGTTTTCAGCAATCCGCCCATAATTTTACCCAGTGTCGTTTTGCCAGAACCAGATAATCCGTAAATCCCAAGGCTTTCATCAAGGAAAACATCGGCCTTTTCGATTTCCAGTTTAAAATTTTGATTATTCGAATACTGATATTCAAGATGATTAATTTTCAGATGCATGAGAGATAATGTTTCCTGATAAAGGGTATTTCAGACAATCGTTTTAAGTATTGTTCCCGGCTCCCTTTGAAGGAGATTTGACCCTGTTCCATTTCAATAATGGAATCGGCTAAAAACAATTCGTCCAGTTCATGGGTTACCCAGAGGATGGATTTATTTTTTTTCAGCATTTCAATTTTTTGGTAGAGTTTTTCTTTTTGCCTGTAATCCAAAAATGCAGTGGGTTCATCAAAGACCAAAATATCCGGGTCGCTGATCAGCGTTGAGGCGAGGGCCAGCCGTTGTTTTTCTCCGCCCGAGAGTGTATTGGGCGATTGTTCCGACCTTCCCTGAAAATCGTATTCCCTTAAAAAATCTGTAATTTTATTTTCAATCTGCTGCACCGGCAGACCAAGGTTTTCCAGATCAAAAGCCAATTCTTTGGCAAGGCTCAGCTGGATGATCTGGTCGTCAGGATTTTGAAAAATATAGCCAACCCGTGAAGGACCGAAAGAAAGGGTGCCTTGATCCGGTTGAATCACACCGGCCAGCAGTTTCAGCAATGTTGATTTGCCGGCGCCGTTTTTTCCTACAATCATAGTCCAGCTGTTGGCGGGTATTTCAAGATCGATATTTAAGGTAAAATGATTTTGGTATGTAAAACTGACCTCTTTTAAACAAATATTCATCAATCTTTTAAAATCTCCATAACAATCTTTTCACCGGCTCCCTTATTGCTGAGAATGACATTTTTGGAAGCCCTGGCAATCCGCTGGTAGTTTTCAGGGTTCTTCATCAACTCTTTTACTTTCGACAGAAACGCATCACCCGTAGTCAGAGAGAAACCGCCCTCCATTTTTACCAGAAGTTGAGCTTCCCTGGAATTCTGATAAAAGGGGCCGAAAATCACAGGAATTCCGGCAATGGCCGGCTCCATGACATTATGAATGGCTTTCTTAAAACTGCCTCCGACAAAAGCGAGATGGGATTGATGATAGAGTTCAGCCAGAATGCCAATCCGGTCTACTACCAGCACCTGGGTTTCACATTGGCCAGACATTTCCGAATAGCGGGAAACCGGGAGGCCTGCTGATGAAAAATCATTAATAATCGGAACGACATGACCATCATCGGTTTCATGGGGCGCAATAATCAATTTAACCTGAGGATTTGTTTTCAATAATTCAATCATGGGCCGGGTAATGACAGCCAGGTCCTGTTCCCAGACACTACCTGCGCTGATGATAAAGCCTTCGTCAAAAAACCTCGGAATATTTTTTGTATTTCGTTTTTCTGACCGCTGAATCACCTGGTCGTAACGTGGATCACCCAGTGTTTTGATCACCTTTTTATCATCTTTCAAAATTTTTTCCAGTTCGTATTTGTCATCATCGGTAACGGAAAAGATAAAATCGACTGACCGATATAGGGAAGCAAAATAGTTTTTGGTATAGAACTTCCATTTTCTGCTGGTTGACCGGATACGGGCCGATATGAGATAGGTTGAAATACCCAATTTTTTGGCCACAGCCAGAAGATTGGGCCACAATTCATAGGTAACAAAAATAATTTTATCTGGCCTTAATAATTGTAAAAATTTTCGTGTGGTAAAATAGGTATCAAAAGGAAGATAGATATAGAGATCAACGGCTTCAATGCGATCGGCATTTTCATAGCCACTGGGTGACGTAAAACTGACCACAGCAATCACTTCATTGGCCTTTTCCTTAATGCCTTTCACCACCGGTTTTACCTGTTCATATTCGCCCAGGGATGCCGAATGAAAAAGAAATAGTTTTTGATCCGGGTATTTTCGTCGGAGTTTTTCTATTTCTCCCAGGGTTTTTCGGCGACCGGCAATGCCTTTTCTCATTTTCTGACTGAAGATTGAAAAAACATGATAAAAAAACACACCCAGATGCACAATTAAAATATTGTATAGTGAATTCCAGATAAAATTCATTTGCTTTCTCCGGAAAGTACGGTTAGAAATTTTTGATAGACTTCAGCGGCTGAAAAATCCAGGCAATATTGTTTCCGGCGATAACATCTCCGATCGCCTTTTTGAGAGCAGGGCCGGCACCAAAGTTCTTTTTCTAGCACCAGGCTGCCTTTTTGGATATGGCCGGCGCCGGTTTCCCGGGATGTGGGTCCGATGATAATCAGGGATGGTGTTCCCAGGGCCTGGGCAGCATAGGTCAGTCCGGTATCATTGCCAATAACCGCTACGGCCATATTTAAAATTGCCATAGAAATCGTGAGAGAGGATTTTCCAATAATTTTTATGATATCTCTGCTATCAAAATTGATATCCATTAAATAATCATCACCTTTGCCGCCCAGCCAGACAACCTGGAGGTCCTTTTGAGCAATGATCATTTCGGATACTTTTTTATAATTTTCTAAATCATAGCGTTTATTTTTCCAGGCAGCAATGGGGAGAATCACAACAAAATTCCGATTAACACCACAGCCGGACAAAAGATTTTCAGCTTCCTTTCGGACCTGGCCATCCAGTAGTATTTCTGTCTCGCCCTCACTTTCATCAATACCAATCACCCTCAGGACCTTGAGATATTCGCTGATCAGAGTGAAGGATTTCGAAAAAAAATTCAGCCCTAAATAAAACAGAAAAAACCTCCGAATACGAGGTTTTACAAAATGAGCGGTTTTCACATTGTTGAGGTGTCTTTTTAAAATCCAACTGCGCATATTTGCATGCATATCCAGAAAACAATCATAATTTTCATGCTGAAGCCGGCGACAAAGCTGAAGCCAGCCTTTCAACCTGGTTTCGGTGTCATAGTCTATAACCCTGATCTCATAATCATTTGGCTCAACAATGGGCCGAAATTGTTTTTTTGTGACCAAGTGGATCTCTGCCGTTGGATATTTTTCACGTACTTTTGAAAAAATTACCGTAAGGTTGACAATGTCTCCCAAAGCGCTTAACCGCATGATTAATATTTTTAATTTTTTTTCGTCCACTTAAAATTTTCTGTCAATATTTAATTTAACAATCTTTTTCAGGACCTCAACTTTGTCCGTTGACTCCAACCGGTCGAGAATATTCAGACAAATGGAGGAATATTTCAAAATTTCATCTTCTGTTTTTTTAAACCCGGAATAATCTGTAATCAGTTTTTTCATTTCTGAAAAAGAATAGTGCGAAAATTCCTTTTGAAGGTGTTTGGGAAGGTCGTTGACCACCGATAATATGGGATAAGTGATGATATTGCCGGCAATGTCTTTACCGGTGTCCTTACCGGTCTCACCGACATTTCCGGTAAAATCCAGAAGATCATCCTTGATTTGAAAAGCAATACCCAGATTTTCACCGAAAGCGCGCAGAATTTGGCGAATATTTTCAGGACCTTGAGTCGACAGAACGCCGGCTTCACAGCAGGCGGAAAACAAAGAAGCGGTTTTTAAGCGAAGGACTTCAAAATATTTATCCAGAGTGATTTTTCCGGAACTCTTAATTTGTTGCTCCTGAATTTCGCCCAGACAGAGTTCCTCAGAGGCTGTTGCATAGACCCGTAAAATTTCAGGGTTCTGTTCCTGTGCCAGGATTGAAAGACTACGGCTCAGAATAAAATCACCCGTCAGGACAGCCAGTTTATTCCCAAATTGCTGGTTCATGGAATTTTCACCCCGGCGCAACTCTGCCAAATCAATTATATCGTCATGGATCAGGCTTGCAGTGTGCAAGGCTTCAAATATAGTCGCATATTTATAGGAATTTTCATTGATGTCTCCCGCAATTCGGGCTGATAAGAGCAGAAGCAACGGCCGCAATTTTTTACCCGTCTGATTAAGTAAAAAGGCGACAAATTTTGATGAAGGTAATCCAAAATCAAAATAATATTCCCGGAAAAGATAATCGACTTTATTTAAGTCCAGACTATCCAGTTTTTCTGTTAAAGCGCTTAGCATTTTGCCTATGTCTCTTTGGTTTTTTCCTTACATTCAGGTTCTGGCTCTTCTTTAGGTTGGGCAACTCCTGCAATATAAATGCTGATTTCATAAAGTAAAATCAAAGGGAACCCCATCATGAGCATACTGACGGGATCAGGAGGTGTAATAAATGCCGCCAGGATGAATGAAATGACGACGGCAAATCTCCAGTATTTTCGCAAAAACTTTTTTGTGATCAATCCCATTTTGGCCAAAAGAAAAGAAAGGATTGGCATTTGAAAGACAATTCCCGTTGCCAATACCAACTGAATGATAAATTTGGAATAATAATCCAGCGAAAACTGTCGTTTGATTTCATCGGCCCCGATTGCTACCAGAAATTCCAGGGCAAAGGGGATCAACACAAAATACGCAAAAGCAGCTCCGATGAGAAAAAACAGGGTCACAAAAATCACCAGGGCCGGCCCCCATTTTTTTTCTCTGGGATAGAGGCCCGGTGCAACAAAAGCCCAGAACTGATAAGCGACAACAGGAATGGCTGCGATGATTCCCATTATAAAAGCGATTTTGAACTTGAGCATCAGCATTTCCTGGACCTTTAAGACCTGGACCACCATATTTTCAATATTTTTTGACGGAAACATTAAAGCAGCCACAAAAAAATCAGAGAATAGAAAAGCAATCACTGAAAACAGTACTATGGCAATCAGAGCTTTGATGATACGCCAGCGTAATTCTTCAAGGTGTTCCAGAAATCCCATTTCGTCTGGATTAATATTTTGTGTTGTCTTTTCTCCCATAAAAAACCTGTCAAAATTAAACATTGAGTAATCTATAAAAAATCGAACAAATTTCTTAAAACAATTTTCTGTTCATCCAATATTATCCTTATATTTTTTTCCGATGATAAAAATTATTTTCGCTTTTAAAATTTTCTAAAAAAACAAAGGATTAATGATGATTATCAAACTTTTTACAAAAGGGATTCTGGTCCTATGGGCCCTTTCCTTTTTAACTCATTGCCATATCACGCCAAAACCCAATTGGGAAAGGGTCATCAACTGGCATCTGGAACAATATCCTGCATCAACACCCCAGGATATTTACAAATTGGTATACCAGGGTGTGCTGGGGCCCTTTCACCTTCACAGTTCCCGACAAAAAATGACTGACTATCTCAGGAAAGAAATGGAGCAAATTGAAGCGGACCCTTCAATACCAACGGTGGAAATAATTTCACCTGATAAAAAATATATTCGAATAAACCTGAAAAAATACAAAGCACAAAATGGCAGTATTGATGAACTGGGCAGATTATTATTTGAATCCTGCCAGCCGGAAGATATTTCCCGATTGATCCTGGTATTGGAAGAAATCGACAGACTTATTCATTCCGGAAAAATCCTACTGGATTCCCGGGAATGGCAGGGTTATTACAAAAAAATAAAGCAAAACAATTATTTCACTCCTCATCATTCGGATATTTACCGGAGGTCCTATACCCCGGCTTATCGGGTCATTGCTAAAAAATTATGGAAAGAATAACACAGAACACTTTTATTTTATATTATTAACTTTTAACTTTACTTCAACACGGCAAGAGTGGAGAGATAAGTGAAATTTAAAAATGTTATCCTAATTTTTATTTTTATTCCGGTTGTGGCAGTGTTGCTCATCAGGATTAACCAGAGCACACGGTCCCGATCCTGGGAGCATCTCATTGAAAAACACCTTAAAAAATATCCGGGTTTGGAGCCCATGGATATCTATCGACTGATTAATGAAGGTACTTATGGCTTCAATGAAGCTAATTGCAATCGCAATGATATCTATAAATCCATAAAAAATGATTTCAGAGAACTAAATCCCGAAGAAAATTTTGAACTGCTGGAAAAAATATCTCCCGACAACCAGTATGTAAGAGTCGACCTGAGAAAATATAAAGCCAAACAAGGAGATCTTTTACTTTTATCGGAAATGGTCTATTTGTCTTATCAAAAGCCCAATAAAACACAAATTGAAAAGGTTTTGAATGAATTGACACAAAAAATCAAAAAAGGCCAAATCAGATATGATCGAAAAAAATGGTTGGAATTTCTGCAAAAAATAGAACAAAATAATTATCCCTGTCCCAATCATTCAGACTATTTTGAAAAACTTTACAATCCGGCTTATGTTGTGGTGGCTAAAAATATATGGGATGAACAGACCAGAGGCGTCTATGATTAAACCAGTACCTGGGTCATCTGCTCTTTTAAAACCTTCGCCTCACTTTCGGCAATAGCTTTAAAATCAATGTAAAAACAACCATTGGAAATGTAGCCGATAACCGGAACGTTGCAAGTTCTGAAAGATGTTCTCAATTTTTCCGCATCTGTTTTTTTAAAGACCAGGGCCATGCTGTCAATTTTTTTGCCAGGCAATGAGCCGCTTCCTGCCTCAACTGATGTTTTTGTGACTTCCACGCCGTAGTATTCAATAATTTCGGGTTTTAAATTTTTTAATATTTCGCTGGCTAATGATTCCAATTCTTTTAAAGACCGGATCAGCAACCGGTTTTTATAAATCTCATTCGATTGACCATTTATAAGTTTTCTGAGGGTCCAGTCCAGTGCGAGCAAGGTAAATTTGTCACACCGAAAAGCACGATAGAAGGGGTTGCTGTGGACTTTTTCAATCCATTCATTTTTTCCCAAAATGATGCCGGACTGGGGACCTCCCAGCAATTTGTCACCACTGAAACAAACCAGGTCAAATCCTTTTTTGATGAATGGAACAATATAAGTTTCACCGGTGTCAAAGTCACCACTGCCCTGGTCTAAAATTACCGGAATTCGATGCTTATGGCCCAATTGGATGATATCTCCGGATTCCGGCGTCTTTGTGAATCCTTCAATTTTATAATTGGAGGTATGGACCACCAGAATCGCACCGGTGTTAGCTGAAATGGCTTTTTCATAGTCCTTCAAATGAGTCCGGTTGGTTGTGCCGATTTCTTTGATGACAGCGCCACTTTTTTCAATGACATCGGGCAATCTGAAGGACCCACCAATTTCAATCAATTCCCCTCGTGAAACAAGAACTTCTTTGCCACTGGCCAGGGTATTTAGAATCAGAATGAGCGCAGCAGCATTATTGTTGACTACAACAGAATTTTCAGCGGTCGACAGGAGACGGAGAGACTTTCGGACCAGGTCCAGACGTTCCCCCCGCTTGCCGGTATTCAGATCAAATTCCAGATTGAAATAGCCCGAGGCCTTTTCTTTGAGATCATCAAAAAAATCTATCGAAAAAGGTGCCCGTCCCAATCCGGTATGCAGAAGAATTCCAGTTCCATTGACCACTTTTTTTATGTGTCCGAATTTTTCTGTATTGATTCGGTTGTGAATATTTTCATGAAGTTGTCTCCCAACTTTCGAAGTCGCAATTTCATGGTTTAAAATTTTTTGGCGAATGAAGCCCACTTCCTCCCGCAGGATTGACAGCAGGACTTCGGACATCAACCGTGTACCAGAGAAATCTTGATATAATTTATCGATCGAGGGAATTTCCTGATATAAATTTTCGTCCAATTAAACGATCCCCATTTTTGCTTTGATCAGAGCAATGACCACTGCATAACGAAAACGATAAAGTGAATAGGTGGCGCCGGACACACCATCCACTTCCAGCAGGGATTGCTTTGCTTTCAGCATTTCCTGCATTTTATCATAGGCCGCTTCCGGAGAAGTACCCTCTTTCGCCATCTGTCTGCCATAGATTTTATTTTTCCGCTTGCTCAGTCCTTCATCATTATACTCGTCATATTTAACCGAAATGATTTTTTCATCTTTAATTTCCAGTTCAACCTGATGGTAAAAATCAAAAGCATCCTGGGGAGAGGTTCCAGTATATTTACCGTCTTTACATCCTTTAGCGGTTACGGGCAAATCCAAATTTTTTATCAGATTGGCAAAACTGGTATCTGTATCAGCGGGATCGTCAGTCTCAATCATAAAATGCAGACTGATCATATTGGCTTTCAGATAATTATTTTTTTTATTGAAATTGTTAATTTTATCCAAATCTGTTTCATATTCGGTACAAGTGACCAGGCCAATAATCAGTAATAATAATAATTTTTTCATATTAACCTCATAAATACAATACTTCATTCTATTAAATAAAACCGAATTAGTAAAGTATTCTTCTGGTACCCCTTATTAGAATAATGGTAAAAATAAGGATAGACACAAAACATCCATCCTAATCCAGTTAAATTATCTTACCAGGGGCTGAAAATGACCCCGGTTTCCTGCAGCCGGGATTTGATTTTTTCCAGGTTTTCCTGAATGGACAGAAGGTCTGATAATTTTTCATCAAACTGCAGGTCTGTGGTGACATCATCGCCCAGCCAGATGGTGTCGATTTGGTTGCTGTTGACCACCACTTTGATAATTTCCAGGTCTTCCTGAGTCATATCCGCAGCTGATAAAATCATGATCATTCCCGAATCCAGCATGATGTTAGCCACCTCGGCAAGACGGCGGAAGTGTTCGGTACGGTTTCCATTTTCTGTACCGATTTCCTCGGATTTTATATCGGCATCCACACCGTAGAGTAAGCTGCCGAGGCCCAGATAATAGACCAGTTTGCCTTCTTCGAAAAGACGTTTTTCCAGGGCCTTAGCCAGTTCTTTTCTGGCGGCGTCTTTTTGTCCGGTTATAAGAATCAGTTTTGCTTTCTGGTTATATCTTTCGGCCCGCTGTTTGGGCATGATATCGCCGCGGATCCATTTGGTGTTTCGCAGGTAGACTTTGTCACGGATCCAGGACTGTTCATCATCCAGCTCTTCACGAATGATACCACCACCGCGAATTTCATAATTATCCACAATCACAAAACGGCTGAGCCCTTCAATTTCTTCAGCGATATCAAAGGCAATGTTGGTTTTGACTTTCAGAAGACATTCAGCCACATCGTGTCTCTCGACGCGGTCTTTTTCGACATTCAGGTTTAAGTCTGAAGCATCGATAATTTTAATGATTTCTTCAATTCTCACCGGTACATTGATGGTGCCGATTTTCAATTTATAATCTTTATTTTTGACAAAAGGGTCTTTGCCCATCCAGAAAAGATTAACACGCAGACGAGTCGATACTTTTGGTGCTTTTTCTCTGGCTTTTACTGCAATTTCACCCCGTGTTATATAGATTTGTTCATCCAGTGTAAACCCGGCGGCATCTCCGGCAGCGATGAAAGATTGGGGACCGGTATTAAATGATTCGATGGTTTTTACCCGGCTTCTTTTACCCGATGGCAGAAATACAACTTCATCACCGATTCTCAACTCACCGGTTTCAACAGTGCCAGCTACAATACGACGATCATCCCCAAAACGGGTGAATTTATAGACTCCCTGTACCGGCATTCTAAAAGCTTTGTCCTTTTGGGGCTTTTCTTTTTGAAAATCATCCAGGACCTCCAATACCGTTTTGCCTTTGTACCAGGGCATCTGAGCAGTCAGTTTTGAGATGCTGTCACCCTGAAACCCGGAAACCGGCAGAAAACATCGGGGCTTTACATTGATTCCTTTCAGGAACTCTGAATATTCACTTACGATAGCCCTGTAAATTGCTTCACTGTAGCCGACCAGGTCCATTTTGTTAACCAACACCGCCATTTGTTTAATACCCAACATAGATATCATATAACCATGCCGGCGTGAATTTTCACGCACCCCCTCATTGGCATCGATGACCAGAAGCGCAGCTTCTGCTCGGGAGGCTCCGGTGACCATATTTTTGAGAAATTCGATATGTCCCGGTGCATCAATAATAATATAATCTCTCAGGGGTGTGCTGAAAAAGACACGGGCTGAATCAATGGTAATTCCCTGGGCCTGTTCATCCTTCAGTGCATCCAGCAAAAATGCATATTCAAAGGGTTTGGAATTTCGTCTGCAATTTTCTCTTACCGCTTCCAGTTTTCCATCGGGAAGAGAGTCTGTATCAGCCAGCAATCTTCCGATGATTGTACTTTTACCGTGGTCCACATGTCCTGCAATCACGATATTCATCTGCTGTCTGTCATCTATCATAATTAACCTCGTTACTATAAATTTTTTATCTTAATCTCAGCCTCAATTTCCTAATCTTGTCTACATATATCCGTCACGACGAAGAGATTCCAGACCGCCACCATCTTCTTTGTCCTGTTCCCGGCCAGATCGTTCAGCGATATTGGACAATTTTCCAGTCTTTAGCTCCTGAATAATTTCATCGACATTTCGGGATGCGGATTCAATGGGCGAAGTGCAGGGCCAGCAGCCCAGCGAACGGTATCTTTTGCCATTTCCCTGATTGTAATAAAGTGAAACTGTTGGAATATTTTCCCGTTTGATATATTCCCAGATATTCAATTCTGTCCAGTCCAGCAAAGGATGAATTCTGACATGTGTTCCCGGTGCGAAGTCAGTCTTGAACTGGTTCCAAAATTCCGGCGGTTGGTCCGCAACATCCCAGTCATTATCTTTGCTGCGGGCAGAAAAATAACGCTCTTTGGAACGGGATCCTTCTTCGTCAGCACGAGCACCGACAATTACCCCGGTAAAGGCTTCTGAACTTTTATCCACCTCATATTGCCCGGTTTCCAGATTCATGACATAGCGTTCCCGTGTTCCGGCCAGTGTATCTTTGAGAGCCTGGGTTTTCAGCAGTCGGCAACAGGTAATCCGATCAGCATTTCCATTCGGAAATGTCTGTTTGGCTGCCAGGGCTTCTTTATTTTGCCCAACCACCATGGTCAGTTTCCATTCCAAAGCCAGCCGGTCCCGATATTCAATCATTTCAGGAATTTTATAACTCGTGTCAATGTGAATCAAAGGAAAGGGAACATGACCAAAAAAGGCTTTTCTGGCCAACCACAACAAGACTGTGCTGTCCTTTCCGATAGACCAGAGCATTCCTAAATTTTTAAAATTTGCATAGGCTTCTCTGAAAATATGTACACTTTTGTTTTCCAGTTGCTGTAAATGATCCATATTTTTCCTATTCTGTTTTTATATAATGATGTTTCACCAAATAATAATAGATCTGCGCGACGTTCTCTTCCACGGACACTCTGAAGGTCTCAATAACAATCTCCGGCTTTTCTGGTTCTTCATAAGGAGAATCAATTCCGGTGAATTGAAATAGTTCCCCTGTGCGGGCTTTTTTATAAAGACCTTTGGGGTCCCGGGATTCACAAACTTCCAGAGGGGCGCTAACATGAACTTCGATAAATTTTCCCTCAGGTAAAATATCTCTAATCCTGTTTCGGTCTGTTCGAAACGGAGATATGAAAGCAGTAATTGTGATCACACCGGCATCCATAAATAATTTTGCCACTTCACCGATCCGACGAATATTTTCCATTCTGTCCTGTTCGGAAAAACCAAGATCGGCATTTAACCCATGGCGAATGTTATCTCCATCCAGTATATAGACCCGATGCCCGGTTTCAAACAATTTTTTTTGCAAAGCAGTAGCGACAGTTGATTTTCCACTTCCGGACAAACCGGTGAGCCAAAGTACAACGCCCTGGTGGCCCTGTTGTTCTTCCCGATCTCTTCGGGTTATTTCCGTATTGTGCCAGATGATATTTTCATTCATAGTGATTTCATTTTCATGATGAGGTCGGGAAAATTGATTTTCACGTCCCTGCCAAAAACACCCAGGTTGACATTGGGTTTATTGGCACCATGGAAATCACTTCCGCCGGTAATCAGCATTCCCAATTCTTCGGCCATTTGCCGAAAAAGTTCATTTTCTTCATCAGTCTGCCGACTGGTGTAAGCTTCAATTCCCAGGACACCTTTATGTTTCAGATAGGTAAACATCTCTCGGTATTCTTTTTCATTTGCCAACTTTAACTGAATCGGATGGGCCAAAACCGGAATTCCGCCAGCTGCCCTGATACTTTTCACCGATTCTTCCAGTGATAAACGTTCTTTATTGACATAGCAGGGAGCATTTTTGTCCAGATATTTGTCAAAGGCTTCCTGTTTACTGGTTACATATCCTTTTTCAAACATGACGGTGGCAAAATGCGGGCGGCCAACCTGTTTTCCGCCGGCGACCTTTTCGATTTCTTCCATGGTGATTTCAAACCCGGTTTCCTGAAGTTTTTGCACAATTTTGGGATTTCGGTTTCGCCGGGCCTCCTGGACAAAATCCAGCCGATCATTCAAAAGTTCATTCTTCAAATCCAGAAAATAACCGCACATGTGCAGCGTCCCGGGGCCATATTCCACACTGATTTCAACACCAGCAACAATTTCCAGTCCTGTACCCAAGGCAACAGTCCGGGCCTTTTCGATGCCGCTGATATTGTCATGATCCGTGATTGCGATGACTTTAAATCCTTCATTCAATGCTTTTTGCACCAATTCTTCCGGAGTCAGGGTGCCATCGGAAACAGTGGTATGGGTGTGTAGGTCATAATTTTGTTTCATCAGTGTCCCTTATTTCTGTGTCAACAAAAGCGGATGGGATTTTTCCGGATCAACTCCCTTTGGAAGGGCATGACGTATATCATGAGCAATTTTCACTGATGTATAGGCATCTTTTATTCCAAAACCTTTTCCATTTATGATATCCTGATAGACGACTGTATGCAAATCAGTAAATCCACCGGAAAATTCAATTTCTTCGCCTTCTACAAGAATTGATCTGTAGGTAGTATTGCCGCTTTCAACAGCATTTTCAGGAAGGTCATTTTTATCCAGTGAGAGGAACCAGCGGACATTGGCATTTTCCAGTTCCAGGAAACCGCCAGCCTTACGGTCATTTTGCACATGGACTTCCACTTTTTGCAAATCACCAAAAATCCAGGTCAGCATATCAAAAAAATGAATACCAATATTGGTGGCGACTCCGCCGGATTTTTCCGGGTACCCTTTCCAGGAATAAAAATACCATTTACCCCGTGAAGTAATGTAGGTCAAATCGACATCATATTTTTCTTTTTTCCCGGCATGAAGCACTTTTTCCCGAAGCGCAATTATGGCCGGGTGGACCCGCAACTGAAGGATATTATAGATTTTTTTATGGGTTTCTTCTTCAATTTCTGCCAGAGCATCAATATTCCAGGGATTCAGCACCAGGGGCTTTTCACAAATGGCATCAGCCCCAACCCGTAAGGCAAACCGTATATGCGCATCGTGAAGATAATTCGGAGAGCAGATGGAGACATAATCAATCTGCTGTCCCTGGTCCATTCGTCTCAATTTTTCAATATGCCGGTCAAACCGTTCAAATTCCTTAAAATAATTAACATCAAAAAAATACCGGTCCAAAATTCCAACGGAGTCAAAGGGATCAGTAGCTGCGACCAGATTATTTCCGGTGTCTTTAATGGCTTTCAGATGACGGGGTGCAATATATCCACCGACACCGATGATTGCAAAATTTTTCATTTATCGACCTGTTCTATTCTATCATTTTCTGTTTTTTGATATTCAATACCACAACGGGGGCATTTTTTCTGACCATCAAATTCTCCTAATAATTCACCACACTCACAAGCCCACCCTTTACGACGGGCCGGCACGCCAACCATCAAGGCAAAATCAGGCACATCGCGAGTGACGACAGAGCCAGCCGCCACAAAAGCGTGTCGGCCAATGGTGTTGCCGCAAACAATGGTAGAATTGGCACCCATTGAAGCACCCTCCCTGACGATGGTCTTGTGGTAAAATTGGGACCCTGCCTGAGGATATTTGCAGCGAGGATCCAAGACATTGGTAAACACCATCGAAGGTCCACAAAAAACATAATCTTCCAATTCTACACCTTCATAGATGGAAACATTGTTTTGCACTTTTACAAAGTTACCAATTCGGACATTATTACCGACATTCACATTTTGTCCGAAAACACATTTTTCACCAATGACTGAGCCGGATTGAATATGGGAAAAATGCCAAATTTTTGTGCCTTCGCCAATTGTAACATTTTCATCTATATAACTGCTTTCATGGACAAAATATTTTTGTTCACTCATGATTTCACCGCTTATTTATAAAATTCTTCAATTTTGGATATGACGTAATTTTGCATATCAATGGTCAATTCCGGATAAATCGGAATAGCAATGGTATGCACAGAGGCATATTCCGAATGAGGAAAATCACCGGCTTTATAGCCCAGATATTCAAAGCATTCCTGTTCATGAAACGGCACCGGATAATAGACTTCATTGCCGATCCCCGAATCATTGAGAAATTTCCGCAATTCATTTCGTTTTTCAGGGACCAATAATATGTACTGGTTATAAATATGATTGTCTCTCCCATAGACGGCAAAAGGCTTCACCGGTCCGGGAACTGTGAGATTATTATCATAATATTCAGCATTTTTCCGGCGGCCTTTATGCCACTCTTCAAGATATTTGATTTTGACATTGAGCACTGCCGCCTGAATAGCATCCAGACGAAAATTTCCGCCAATCAGGGCATGATAATATTTAGGAGCAGAACCATGATTGCGAAGTTTTATCAGCTTCTGGTAAAGGGTTTCATCATTAGTTACCACCATACCTCCGTCACCCATACAACCGAGATTTTTACTGGGAAAAAAGGAAAAGCATCCCATAATCCCCATGGAACCTGCTCGCTGACTGCCTGTTTTAGAAGGGTATTTGGCTCCAATGGCCTGTGCTGCGTCCTCAATTACAGGAATTTTATATTGGCACGCAATCTCCAGAATGGCATCCATATCAGCACATTGGCCAAACAAATGGACAGGAATAATGGCTTTGACTCTCTCAGTTTTGTCCGGATTTTCAGAAAACCATTTTCGAAGCAGATTTGGATCCAGATTATAGGTCTTGGGATCAATGTCCACAAAAACCGGTGTTGCATTCAACCTGGCGACAGTACCGGCAGTGGCAAAAAAGGAATAGGGAGAAGTGATGACCAAATCTTCGGTTTTAATATCCAGTGCCATCAATGCAATCAGTAACGCATCGGTACCGGATGACAGTCCAACACCATATTTTGAACCGGAGTATTCAGCAATTGTATTTTCCAGCTTTTCAACTTCCGGTCCCAGAATATAATGGGTCGATTCAACCACGTCATCAATCGCTGCTTTCACTTCACCACGGATTGTATCCATTTGTGCTTTTAAATCCAGTAATGGTACCTGCATGAATATTCCTTTCAGTTAGAGTCAAAATATAGTAAAAACTTTTCATAATTTAAATCCAATTTTCACGTGGGAAAATATAGTCAATTTTATATTTTCCTAAAAGAAAAACGTGTTGCCGAAAACCCCAAATCAGGGAACTTCCTTCTTTTTAGTTTAACTTGTCATTATTTTTTCTTTTCTTTCATTGTTTCCTTTGAAAATTCATGCATCGAAAAACCATTACGTTGAATTAAAAAGATTTAAAGAATAAAAAAATTACAATCCAGAAAAAAAATTTCAAAACATCATCTGATTTTCATAAAAGGATGATCCTTGGGTTTAATATTAAAACCAACATCAATTAAATTATTTTAACAAAATAGAAAATGGCAGAAAGTGAACCCTTCTGCCATTAATCAGTGATTGAAATTTTTTTTTAAACGTTATATTCCTGACCATAATTTTCAGCAATGTAATCAATATCCTTATCCCCTCGTCCGGAAAGGTTGACAAGAATGGTTTCATCCTGCGGAAGTGTGGGGGCAAGTTTCATTGCATAGGCAATGGCATGGGCGCTTTCAAGGGCTGGAATAATTCCCTCCACTCTTGAAATTTCAAAAAAGGCTTCGACAGCTTCTTTATCATTGATACATTCGTACTGTACTCTTCCGATATCTTTCAGATAACTATGCTGAGGTCCGACTCCCGGATAGTCCAAACCGGAAGCGATGGAGTAAACCGGGGCAGGTTCATTATTTTCATCCTGCAACAGGTAGCATTTGAAACCATGGATAATTCCCGGAGTGCCTTTGGTCAGCGTTGCGGCATGTTCACCATCTTTAAAACTCAGTCCCGAGGGTTCAACGCCATAAATATTAACATTTTCATCATCAAGGAAGGCTGTAAAAAGCCCGATAGCATTGGAACCACCGCCCACACAGGCTACCAGGTTGTTGGGTTGTCTGCCCGTCATGTCCAGAAATTGCTCTTTGGCTTCACGGCCGACTACCTGCTGAAAATCACGGACCATCATCGGAAAAGGATGCGGTCCCACTACAGAACCGATGGCATAGAGCTGAGTGATTGGATCTTTGACATAGGCTTCAAAAGCAGCGTCGACAGCTTCCTTAAGTGTTTTACGACCATGGGTTGCCGGAATAACACGGGCACCGAGAATTTTCATACGTACGACATTGGGATGTTCTTTTACAATATCCACTTCACCCATATAAATATCACATTCCAATCCGACCAGGGCAGCGGCAGTAGCGAGAGCAACACCATGCTGTCCGGCACCAGTTTCAGCGATGAGTTTTTTCTTGCCCATTTTCTTGGCTAGCAGGGCTTCACCCAGGCAATGATTGATTTTATGGGCGCCGGTGTGGTTCAGATCTTCACGTTTCAAATAGATTTGGGCCCCTCCTAATTTTTTAGACAGATTCTTAGCATAGAAAATAGGACTGGGACGACCGACATAATGCTTATACAGATCAGCCAGTTCAGCTTTAAATTCCGGATCGTCTTTCAATTTCAAATAACTGGCAGTAATGTCATTAATAATTTCCTGCAATTGAGGCGGAATGAAACTGCCGCCGTATTCTCCGAAAAATCCTTGTTCATTGGGTAGTGTGTTATTCATCATTTGTTCTCCTTTTTAATATTTCATTTCGATTGTACAAAAAAAAATCGCAGGCCCTCTTCAGGTCTGCGATTTTTAAATTTTTAATTTTTATATATAAAAATGATTAGTTCATCGATTGACCTGAAGAATATAAACTGCGACGCCACCACCAAAAATTTGCATTCTGATTATTGTTTAATATTTCCAAGTCCTTTAACATGGCAAATAATTTAGAAGAATATTTTTCATATCAAATATTTTTTTTTTTTAAAAGGTGGAATTTTTAATGGTTTATAAAAATAGATGCCCCTATTCCAGAGGGGGAGAAATAGGGGCAGGGGATCTATACCATCTTGGGGAGGAGTCAGTTTTAAAAATCATTTATCTCTTTTTCAACATGTATGCCAAAATTCCTTTTTTAATTTTTTAATATTTTTTTTAAGGGGGAAGGATAAATTATCAATGGGTCTTTAAAAAAAATTTTGGAAAATTATTCCACAACAAAATATTTTTTACCGATTACACTGATTTTCTAAAATATTGATCGCTAACGGACTGCTTTAGACTTTTTTTAAAAGCCTGTCCTTATCTTCTGTGTTTGGCAACCTTTGATTGCAACAGTCAATCAGGATTCAATTCCGGGTCGTGCCTCCACGCCAGATTGATAATAATGCCTGATCTCTTTCATTTCTGTCACCAGATCAGCTCTCTGAATCAATTTTTCTTCAGCATAGCGACCTGTAATAACGAGTTCAACATTATCCGGCTTCAGATCAATAATACTCATTAAATCATCTACAGAAAAAAGTTTAAAAAAGACAGCAATATTGGCCTCATCCAGGATAATAATGTCATATTGGCCGGACACGATGACCTCCTTTACTTTTTTTAATCCATAGAGAGCAGCATCGATATCTTCCTGTTTGGGTTTCTTGACAATGAAACATTCCAGACCAAATTGTTCCACAGTGATTTCGTCAAATCTCTCCAGAGCTTTAATTTCACTATACCTCATGCCTTTGACAAACTGGGCAATATATACTTTTTTCCCGGCCCCTGCAGCCCGAATTGCCAATCCGATGGCAGCTGTGGTTTTCCCTTTCCCGTTTCCGGTATAAACCTGAACATAACCTTTCATTGATTTTCCCCAAAATATTTCCGGTAGATTTCATAGTTATCGTTGACCAAGGCAAAAATAATCTGGATTTCATAGTCCTTTACTTTCAGCCAGGTCCATAGAGTATCAAAGACTATTTTCACCGCTTTTTCTTTCGGATATCCGTAAACGCCTGTACTGATTGCCGGAAAAGCAACAGATTTAAAATTCATCTGTTGACAAAGGTTCAAGCAATTGTTGTAACAATCCGCCAGTAATTCCGGTTCGCCCAAACTTCCGCCGCGCCAGACCGGCCCAACGGTATGAATAATATATTTTGCCGGTAATTTATAGCCTTTTGTCAGTACTGCTTTCCCTGTCGGTAATCCTGCAGGTAACTGGGTTTTTCGTAATTGACGACATTCAGCCAGTAAGTCACTGTCGGCGGCTCTGTGTATTGCCCCATCCACACCACCGCCTCCCAGCAAGCTGGAATTGGCAGCGTTGACGATAGCATCCACTTTCAGGATGGTAATATCACATTTTTGAATTGAAATATTAAAAGGATTCATAAATCAAAGGTTTCGGTTCGACCGGTTTCATATCCAGTTTTAGGGATTGCAAATAATTCGCTTTGGCTGTTTCAAAATCAGATTCACTATTTGCATGAATAAGACATAGCATATCACCTATTTCGACCTTGTCTCCTATTTTCTTTTTGACGATTAAACCTACTTCCGGAACAATTTCATCGGTAATCAATTTTCGGCCTCCCCCCAAGTTCAATGATATCATACCAATTTGTTCTGTATCCATGGCTTTGATGTAGCCAGTGCTTTCGGCCAGAACCTCTTTTATGACGGCAGCTTGTTTATAATTTTCCGGATGTTTTATATATTCCACATCTCCTTTTTGGGCCCTGACCATGTTTTCAAATTCCTCATATGCTTTACCCTTGGCCAATAATTCTCGCAGTATATCTTTTGCTTTTTCAAAATTTTTTTCAATTCCTGACATAACGACCATCCAGGTAGTGAGCGTCAGGGTGACTTCGATTAAATCCGAAGGGCCCTGGCCTTTGAGTACATCGATACACTCGACTACTTCCAACCAGTTGCCAACGGCATTGCCCAACGGCTGGTTCATGTCTGTAATTACTGCTTTGACTTTGATTCCGAATTGTTCACCCACCTGTTTCAGAGTCTCAGCCAATTTTCTGCTCTCAGAATATTCTTCCATGAAAGCGCCGTTTCCGGTTTTAACATCGAGGACGAGACCATTGATTCCTTCAGCAATTTTTTTGCTGAGAATGCTGCCACAAATCAGGGGAATGGACTTCACGGTTGCCGTAACATCTCTCAAAGCATACATTTTTCTGTCTGCCGGTACAATACTTTTTGTCTGGCTACCCATCGCCAGTGAATTTTCCGTTACCAGTTGCGTAAATTCTTTACAGGATACTCCGACCTTGAATCCTGGAATGCTTTCCAGTTTATCAAGAGTTCCACCAGAATGTCCCAAACCTCTTCCGGAGATCATGGGCACGACACATCCGGCTGCTTTAGCCAGAGGAGCCAGAATGAGAGAAACTTTATCCCCAACACCTCCGGTGGAATGTTTATCTGTTTTAAATTTATCGATTTGGGACAAATCAATTCTTTCACCACTGTTTAACATGGCGTCTGTGAGGGCTACAATTTCATGAGTCGTCATGCCCTGAAAATTTACGGCCATCAGCCAGGCCGATACCTGGTAATCCGGAATATCTCCTCTTACATAGGCATCGATAAAAGCTTTTATGTCTTCAGGTTTATGTTCTTTTCCCTGCTTTTTTTGTTCAATAAAATTAACCGCCAGCATGATTCGATTTTCCTTTTCTTTCTTTGATTTTTTTCGTCAGGTTAAAGGCTTCCAAAATATCAAAAGTCCTCACTTCAAAAGTTGCTGAATAGATCAAATAAATTCCAACACCCAGCAACAAAAAATTGGGAGCCCACATTGCTATGAAGGGCGAGATAATTGCCATATCAGCCAGTTCCTCTCCACCGATTAAGAAAACATAGTAGATGAGAAAAAATAAGATACTGGTGACAGCGCCTTGGGCGATGCCGCCTTTCCTGGACATAACGCCAAGTGGTGTACCAATAAGCACAAAAACCAGGCAGGCAAAGGGCATGGATATTTTTTTATGAATTTCAACCATGTATTTATTCACCTTTTTCTGATAATTCTGAATCATATTGGTTTCAGTTTTGATGCGATTGAATATGCCTTCCAACCGGCGGTTTTCAATTTTGGCTTTGGCTTCGGATAAAACCTGATTGTTGCTGTCAATCCTGGCATCAATGGTTTTCTTAATTTCTTTCAGGTTTTTGTAATGATGGATGTCCAGTTGCTCTTTAGCTATTTCCTGGATTTTCATGGCAATTTTCTCTTTGGATTCGAGAAATGTTTCAACCTGTTTTTTCATCATAGAGATGTTCATTTCCCGGTCACCCCGACGCCCCTGTTCCCGGCGTTCCAGAATCATATCATCCACAGGAATACCGATCTTGTGCTTTGTGAAATACATTCTGCGGTACTTGTCCGGTTTGATAAGGTCCAACTCATGAATTTCGCCATCAAAGAGGGAAATCACCACATTGGTTCCCTGGACTTCGATTCTTCCACTATCCGCATAAATTGTCGTCTGTACTTTATCCGGATCATCTTTATAGATTATCATGTTCAGAAGTAGTTCATCTTTTTTTTCTTTAATATAAATAGAGTACCCTTCCATATCATCGATAAAATAACCGGGCTCAATTGTCAGTCCTGGTTTTTTATGATAAATATCCCCTGTGAGCAATCGGGCACGATGGTTATAATCCGGTAAAACATTATTTTGAAAAAGAACCATTAGCACAGTTACAATTATTCCAAAGAAAATGGCCGGTGTCAGAATACCGATAAAACTGATGCCGGATGATCGCATGGCAACAATTTCATTGTCTTCGGCTAAACGTCCGTAGGCCATAATACTTGCCACCAGTACAGCCATGGGGACTGCGAGGGCAATGATCCAGGCCATGTTCAGATAGATCCATTCCAGTATCACCCAGACCGGCAATTCTTTGCCTAAAAGACGGTCGATTTCTTTCAATAAAAAATTCATCAATAAAACAAAAGTAACCACACTGATCGAGAAAAAGAACGGGCTGATCAGCTCTCTGAAAATATACCGCGCACCGATCCAACCACCGGAGTAATAATAAATTTTTTGTATTACCTGCTTAAGTTTTTTCATGCAATCAATCTGAAATTTACAGAGATAAAGTTTAATTAAACCAGCACAATTAGACAATCCAAAAAATAAAAAAAGGGGGCCTTGCATCAAGAACCCCCTGTAAAATTTGATGGACTCGAATAATTATTCTTCCATGATATCTTTTTCTTTGTTTTTCAGCATCTGGTCAAGGTCTTTGATATAAGTGTCGGTGAGTTTCTGCACTTCATCAAGGCCTTTGTGCATATCATCTTCAGAAATATCATTGTCTTTTTGTAATTGTTTCAGCATTTCATTGGCATCCCGACGAATATTCCTGACAGACACCTTACCTTCTTCCACTATTGAATGGGCAAATTTGATCAGTTCCCGCCGTCTTTCATCATTGAGCTGAGGTACCGGCAGTCTTAAGAGACTTCCTTCAATTTGAGGATTTAGTCCAATATCAGCGCTTTTAATGGCTTTGTCAACAGCATCAATGGCAGAACGGTCATAAACCTGAACCACCAGCAATCGGGGATCAGGGGCAGCAACATTGGCCAATTGTTTCAGAGGTGTTTTCGATCCATAATAGTCAACCTGAATACCGTCAAGCATTGCCGGATTGGCGCGCCCGGTCCGTATGTTACCGAGTTTAACCTGCTGAGTTGTGGCTGATTTTTTCATTCTGTTTTCAGCGTCTTTTACTACATCATTAACCATTATTACCTCCAACGATTAAGGTACCTATATTTTTACCTGCAATTACTTTTTCAATATTGCCTGCGACTGTCATATTGCATATAACGATTGGAATATTGTTGTTTTGACACAAGCTAAAAGCTGTGGTATCCATGACTTTTAATTGTTTTTCAATACATGTCTGATAATCAAGGGTGGGATAAAAAATTGCATCAGGATATCGAATCGGATCTTTGTCATATACACCATCAACCTTCGTACCTTTAATTAACAAATCGGCTTTGATTTCAGCTGCTCTAAGGGCTGCTCCGGTGTCCGTACTGAAAAAGGGTCTTCCTGTGCCGGCGCTAAAGATCACGATCTCACCATCATGGAGGAATTTATCTGCATTTCGAATAATCATCGGTTCAGCAATCTCCGGCATGTGGATCGCTGACATAACTCTGGCTTTTACACCTTTCCTGGATAGAGACTCCTGAACTGCCAAGGCATTTATCACAGTTGCCAGCATTCCCATGTAATCCCCTGTCACCCGGTCGGTATTATCCTTTTCAGAGGCACTCAGCCCACGAAAAATATTACCTCCACCAAACACAAGGGCGATCTCTTTTTTATATTTTTGGAGGGAGAAGATTTCTTCCGCAACTTGATCAACCATTTTGGGATCGATACCGGAAAGTTTTTCTCCGGCGAGGACTTCGCCGGAGAATTTTATCAGAATTCTTTTATAATTATTATCGGGCATAAAACCTTATTCAAAGATTATTCGCCAAGTTCGTAACGTGTAAACCTTTTGATACTGATGTTTTCACCAATTTTCATGATTGTTTCGTTCAGATATTCTTTAATTGTCTTACTGGTTTCTTTTACAAATTCCTGTTCCAGTAAACAACTTTGGGCATAGAATTTCTCAATTCGTCCGACCATGATTTTCTCAACGATTTCAGCCGGTTTTCCTTCATTAGCGCCCTGGGCTCTAAAGATCTCTTTTTCTTTTTCGAGAACTTCTTCCGGAATTCCGTCTCTGTCAATGGCCATCGGGTTTGAGGCTGCTATCTGCATGCAAACGTCATTAACAAAGTTTTTAAAATCAGAGTTATTGGAAACGAAGTCTGTCTCACAGTTGACTTCAATTAAAACGCCAATTTTGTTGCCCTGATGGATGTAGGCCTGAATAACACCTTCATTGACATCACGACCAGATTTTTTGGCAGCTTTCGCCATGCCTTTTTTTCTCAGTAATTCAATGGCTTTTTCTATATCTCCATCGCTTTCAGAAAGTGCTTTTTTGCACTCCATCATGCCAATGCCGGTTCTATCTCTTAATTCTTTAACTTGTTTTGCAGAAATTTCCATTATAAATCTCTCTTATATTGATACTAGTTTATTTTATTTATTTGGGTTGTACATCGATATTGGCTTTTTTCCCTTCCACAATGGCTTGGGCCAGGTCACTGATGATCAACTCAACAGTCTGAACAGAATCATCATTTGCGGGAATCGGGAAGTCAATTGGATTGGGGTCCGCATTTGTATCGACAATGCCAATAACAGGAATATTTAATTTTTTCGCTTCTTTGACAGCAGTATCGTTATAAACCACATCGGATACAATCAATACATCCGGAATTTTTTTCATACTTTTAATTCCACGATGTAATTCGGCAAGTTTCAGTCTTTCACGCTCCAGTCTCAGTTTTTCTTTTTTGGTTAAACTGTCCGGATAGCCAGCTGTTTTCATTTTTTCCAGAGAATTTAAGTGTTTGATACTTTTTTTGATTGTGGCAAAGTTTGTCAATGTTCCACCCAGCCAGCGTTCAACGACATAAAACATACCGGACATATCAGCATTTTTGCGAATGATATTAACCGTCTGTTTTTTTGTACCCACAAAAAGCACATCGCCACCTTTGCTGACGACATTTCTTAAAAACTCCCTGGCGTCCCGCAGACATTGCTCAGTTTTGTTTAAATCGAGAATATGAATTCCGTTTTTTTTCATCAATACGAAATTCTGCATTTTGGGGTTCCACTTACTGGTTAAGTGACCGAAATGAGCACCACTCTCCAACAATTGTTTAAAACTTACTTCACTCATATTATTTAATCTCTTCTTTAAAAATTAACGTTTTGAGAACTGATAGCCACGACGTGCACCAGCCAGACCAAATTTCTTTCTTTCGACAACTCTTGCATCTCGGGTCAACATGCCGGCTGTTTTCAGTTTGCCTCTCAGAGAACCATCAGATTTGTCCAAAGCTCTGGCAAAAGCCATTTTTATCGCTCCAGCCTGACCAGTCTGGCCACCCCCCTGAACATTGACCAAATAATCATATTTAGTGGCTGTCTCGGTGAGAACCAAAGGTGACATAACATCAGTTTTATGACAATCACGATCGAAATAATCATTCAGTTCACGATTATTGATTAGGATTTTTCCGGTTCCGGGACGTACAATAACTCTTGCTACAGAAGCTTTTCTTCGTCCAACTGCAATAAATTCTTCTTTCATATCGGTCCTATCCTTCTACTTTTAATTCAACTGGTTGCTGAGCTTTGTGGGGATGTTCCGGTCCTGCGTATACTCTTAATTTTCTGAACATTTCCCGTCCGAGCGAATTCTTGGGAAGCATACCTTTGACCGATTTTTCAATGATTCTTTCAGGATGTTTTTCCAGCAATTCTCTCAGACTGGTTGTTTTTTCATGTCCCAGGTAACCGGAGTGTGAGAAATAGGTTTTAATTTCACTTTTTTTACCGGTCAGTCGGACTTTTTCAGCGTTTACAATAATTACAAATTCCTTCATATCATGATATGGTGTAAACAGCGGATTATTCTTTCCTCTCAGAACAGCTGCGACCTGAGAAGCCAAACGACCCAGAACAACACCGTCGGCATCAACAATGTGCCATTTCTCCTGAACGTCGTTTTTTTTAGGAAAATATGTTTTAAACATTTCTTCTCTCGTTTATTATATTAATAATTTCCACCTTCAAAAAAGCAGACAAACTTAATATCCACTTTTTTTATAATCAAGTTTTTTTTCTGATTAATAAACCAGATTTCAACACAATGATTTTCCACACCATTATGCAAATAAAACCCCGTCAATTTCTCGGGTTAATTAGGCGGGCTTTACGACACCTGATTTAATAATCTTAAAAACCTAAAGCCGCAAAATTTACAACATTTCAACCAATAAGTCACTAAATAAATTAAATACATTCTATTTTAACTACTTTTTTACTATATTTCGAAGTCATTTTATTAACATAACTTAGATAATAATGGAAACAAAAATTTTTATAAAAATCGCACAGGAACTCACTCTTTTACCCTTTCAGGTTGAAAAAACCATTCAACTGGTTGACGAGGGCAATACCGTTCCTTTTCTAGCAAGATACCGAAAAGAGGCCACCGGCAAACTGGATGAAGACCAAATCCGATCTATCATTGAAAAAATTGAATTCCTGAGAGCTCTGGAAAGTCGCAAAGAAACCATCCTTAAAACCATTGGTGAACAAGGCAAACTCACTGATGAACTCAGAAATAAAATAATCAACTGCCAGGACATCCAGATATTAGAAGACCTCTATCTGCCTTACAAACCCAAAAAATTGACCCGAGCCACCATTGCCAGAGAAAAAGGCCTTGAACCCCTGGCATCCCTGATTCTTTTACAGCAACCTATATCCAATTCTATTTTGGAAATCGCTTCCCAGTTTATCAAAAGCGAGCATGAAGTAAATACGGCAGAAGCGGCCCTTCAGGGTGCCAAAGATATTCTGGCAGAGATTTTTTCTGACGATGCCGACAATCGTAGGTTTATTCGAGAATATACCACAAATCACGGTCTGCTAGAATCATCAATTAAATCCAAAACGGATACAGATACAGCTGTATTTGAAATGTATTTTGATTATTCAGAAAAAATCTCAACGATCCCCAGCCACCGAATTCTGGCCATCAACCGGGGGGAAAATTTAAAAATTCTCAACGTCAAAATCTCTATTGATACTTCCAAGATAATCGAGTTTTTAAAAAAGAAATATATCAAGGATTTTCATTCCATTTATGCAGCGACTCTTTCAGAAGTCATTGAAGATAGTTATACACGTCTGATTTCAAAGGCCATTGAACGCGAAATAAGAAATCAATTAACTGAAAAAGCCGAAGAAAAGGCCATCCAAGTGTTTGCCACTAACCTTAAAAATCTCCTGCTTCAACCACCCTTACGAAATCAAATCATCATGGGAATCGATCCCGCTTTCAGAACCGGTTGTAAAGTTGCGATCATTGACCCGACAGGCAAATATCTTGAAGGTACTACCATTTTTCCACATCCGCCCCAAAACCAATACGAAGATGCAAAAAAAATCCTTACCCGTCTGGTTTTTGAACATTCTGTTTCAGCCATAGCCATTGGCAACGGCACCGCTTCGCGTGAAACGGAAGCACTGGTGGCTGATTTAATTGAAGATATAAAAGTTCCTGAATTAAAATATATAATTGTTGATGAAGCGGGAGCCTCAGTTTATTCAGCTTCCAAAATTGCCAAAGAGGAATTCCCTGACCTGGAAGCCAGTATGCGCGGCAACATCTCCATCGCCCGGCGCTTGCTGGATCCATTATCAGAATTGGTCAAAATTGATCCCAAATCCATCGGGGTCGGGCAATATCAGCATGACGTCAACCAAAAACGACTGACAGAAACCCTGGGATATGTTATTGAAAATTGTGTCAACCAGGTGGGTGTCAACGTTAATACAGCCTCATCTTCCCTGCTGCAACACGTGGCTGGCTTGACTAGCCGGACCGCTGGCAATATTATTGAATACAGAATGAAACATGGAAAATTTTTAGACCGCAGTGAATTAAAAAATGTTCCGGGCATCGGTTTGATATCCTTTCAGCAGTCTGCCGGTTTTTTGCGAATACCAGACTCAAAAAATCCACTGGATAACACAGCCATTCATCCCGAATCCTATGAAGCAACAAAAAAACTATTAAAAAGATACAAAATTCAGAATATCGCCACTGAAAGTTTTATTCTGAGACATCAAATAGCCGGTGCAAACATAGCTGAACTGGCCCAGGAAATCAACATTGGCCTTCCCACTCTAGAAGATATTTTACTAAACCTTGAAAAACCAGGTATTGACCCCAGAGATGAATTACCGAAACCGATTTTTAAGTCAGGTATTCTCAAAATCGATGATCTCAAAGAAGGCATGGTTTTAAAAGGCACTGTCCGCAACGTCGTAGATTTTGGAGCCTTTATTGATATCGGACTCAAGGAAGCAGGATTAGTTCATATCAGCCAGTTGGCCAATAAATTCGTCAAGGACCCCAAAGAAGTGGTCTCTGTCGGTGATATTGTTGATGTGAAAATTATGACCATTGATAAAATGAGAGGAAGGATTGGTCTCAGTATGAAAGATGTTCTCTAATGCTAAAAGTTATCGGCATAAAACCCGGTAGTCCGGCAGAAAAAATCGGCGCCCTTCCCGGAGACATAATTGTGACAATCAATGATGAGAAGGTCAACGATTTTCTAGATTATATGTTTTATCAATCAGAAGAATATCTTGTCGTCCAGGTCCGGCGCAATGGACAGAATCTCTGGTCACCAATCGAAAAAGAGTATGATGATGAGCTAGGTTTTGTCCTGGAGCCACCTAAAATCCGGGGATGCGGCAATCATTGTATTTTTTGCTTTATTGACCAAAATCCAAAAGGGATGCGGGCCCCAATCTATTTTCATGATGAAGATTATCGCTATTCCTTTCTTTATGGCAATTTTATTACACTCACCAACCTGACTAAAAATGAACTCAACCGAATTGTCAGACAAAAATTATCGCCGCTTTATATCTCCATCCATGCCACTGATAATGATGTGCGCAAAGCCCTATTTTGTCACAAAAAAGATGATCATTTGATGGAAAAACTTCAATTTTTAACCCAAAACGGCATTCTCATCCATGCGCAAATCGTCCTGGTTCCCCAATTAAATGACGGTATGATACTGCAAAAAACCCTTCAGGATCTTTTCCATCTGAGGGACCATATATTATCTGTGGCCGTTGTGCCTGTCGGATTGACCAGGCACCGTCAGAGTTTACCCATGTTAAAAGCCATCGACACAGCCTATGCAAAGAATATCGTGGTATCTTCCCGGCAATGGGAAAAAGAATTTCATAATATTGAGGGCGACCCTTTTGTCACAATCGCCGATGAATTTTTTCTCCTGGGCGAGGAACCCTTACCATCCGGCACCTATTACGGACCCTACTACCAGATCGAAAACGGTGTCGGCCTTGTTCGTGATATGCTGGATGATTTTGCCCAGTATAAGTTGGAATTCCCCAAGAGTATTCCTTATCCCCAAAAAATCCTTTTTATAACCGGAAAAATGATTAAACCCGTCATGGACAAAGAAATATTGCCGGAATTGAAAAAAATAAAAAACCTGACAGCGGAATTCTTGGCAATAAAAAATAATTTTTACGGTGATTCCGTGACTGTCAGCGGATTATTGACCGGTCAGGATATTCTGGACCAGACAAAAGAAATCGCTGTAAATTACAACTTCATGGTCCTTCCGCCAAGATGCCTCAATGATGATGGTTTATTTCTGGATAATATGTCACCGGATACACTGGCAACAAAACTAAACCTGCCGATTATATGCTCAAATAACAATTTCATGGAGATTATTGAATATGCCTCTAAATAAACCTGTAGTCGCAATCATTGGAAAACCAAATACAGGAAAATCCACTTTATTCAACCGTTTTTTACAAAAACAAAAATCGATTGTTCACGACGAAGAAGGAGTCACTCGGGACAGGATCTACGATACTGTGTCCTGGGCCGGCTCACAATTTATTTTAATCGACACCGGCGGCTTTATTCCCGACAAAGATGATGAAATCAACAATGCTGTGAAAACTCATATTTTTTATGCTATCGATGAAGCCGACCTGGTCATTTTCCTGGTTGACGTGACCCAGGAACTGACATCCACGGAAAGAGAGTTTGCCGACTATATTCGAAAACTCAACAAAGAAGCCATCCTGGTAGTCAATAAAAGCGATAATGAACTCCGTGAACATGAAATTTTTAATTATTACAACCTTGGACTTGGTGAACCTTTTCCAATCTCAGCCTTAAACGGACGCCGGACCGGAGACCTGCTGGACCTGATCATGGAAAAATTACCCCGGGAAATTCCGGAAACCTTTGACGAAGAAGAGTTATTGAAACTGGCTTTTGTCGGTCGACCCAATGCCGGAAAATCATCACTCACCAACTGCCTTCTGGGAAAAGAACAAGCCATAGTTACAGACATACCCGGCACCACCAGAGATTCAATCGATACCAAAATTAAGTATTACGGAGAAGATATTGTCCTCATCGACACTGCCGGTCTACGCAAAAAAGCCAAGGTCAAGGACAATGTAGAATTTTTTAGTACAGTACGTTCCAACCGTGCCATCTCCAGGGCCAATGTCTGTGTTCTGGTCATTGATTCAACCCTGGGCTTTCAGAACCAGGACGTGACTATCTGCAATGCGATTCTCAAAGAAAGAAAAGGATTGATTATTGTCATGAACAAATGGGACCTGGTGGAAAAGGACACCAATACCATGAAAGAATACACCGAAGAAATTATCCTTAAAGACCGTCAATTGCAATATTACCCCATCCTTTTCACATCAGCTAAAAACAATCGCCGGGTTTTTGACATCATCAGCAAAGCCAAAGAAGTCCATGAAACTTTCATGGCAAAAATCAGCACCAAAGAACTCAATGATGTGATGCTTCCTATTATTCAAAAAACACCTCCGCCGGCAAATTATGGTAAATATATACAGATCAAATACGTAGCACAAATCCGTAATAATCCACCCCTGTTCGCCTTTTACTGCAATCACCCGAAATTTCTCCTTGAAGATTACAAGCGTTTTCTGGAAAACCAACTCAGGAAACATTTTCAATTCATCGGAGTACCAATAGGAATTTCTTTTAGAAACAAATGATAGAGAAAAAATTACATAGAATGATGGGTCTTTTAGTCATGGCAGCCTTTGCTTATGGTGAAATACCGCAAAAAAATGATGTTCCTCAACCATCTCCGGTAAAAAGCAGTTTTTCACAAAATTTTCTTTCCAAAAAATCCTGGGGCCGGCCAGACCTGCCGGAAACCTATATTTCCCAAAAAGGCCATTTCAAACTTCATTACACAATTTCGGGAACTGATGCGGTGCCAACAGAAACCAACAATCCCGATGGTGTGCCGGATTGGATTTACAATGCAGCAAACTATGCAGAACGGGCATATCATGTTTTAGTCGATTCCATGGGCTTTGATGCACCGCCCTTTGATGGTGTCGATGGAGACGAATACGATATCTATTTTAAAAACTGGGGCGGCAACCCTTACGCAAACACTTACCCTGAAAATCCGGTAGAAAACACATCCCGACCCAAAGATTATACGACATATCTGGTTGTGGACAATGATTTTGTTGAAAATAGTTATGCAACCCGTGGTTTCGAAGCATTAAAAGTAACCGTTTCGCATGAATTTTTTCACATGGTTCAGATCGGTTATAATTTTAACACCAGCAACTATCTCTCCCAAATGTATTCCGGAGATGCTTTTTTCTTTGAATGGTCTTCCACCTGGTTTGAGGAATTCATGTATCCTGAAGTCAATGATTATGTGGCTTATGCAAAAAATTTCATGTATTCCGTTGATTCTCCTATCTGGTCCTACAACAATAGTTTTGAATATGCACAGGGGATTTTCCTGAAATTTATAATTGACCGCTATTCTACAAATATCCTCGTTAAGACATGGAACAAAATAAAAAGTGGTGAACGAGCCTATTTCGCCATTGACGATGTGATCAAAGATGAAACCAATACCACATTAGCAGAGCTTTACAACGAATACTGCCAGCGTATGTATTTTTCGGGTGCCCTGTATGATCTGGAATTATCAGTCAGTGAAGATGCACAATATTTTCCGCCAATGCACATTCACTGGTCTCATGAATATGAATTTAACAACAGTCTGGAAATCAATGATTATATCAATTATGTAACGACGTTACCGATTCAGATCACTTTTGAAAATTCACAATATTTCGGAATAATAAACAGCGATGATTTTTCAAAAGAACTGTTAGGCCGATACATTTATATTAAAAACGGGAAATATTCCATCAATCAATTTGATCTGAAAGCCGATGAATTTGTTGGCATTTCATCCCTAGAGGATACTCTTTTGCTTTTCATTACCAATATCAATGAAAACGCTGCGATTGAACTGAAAATTGAATTGAACTACATTGCCCCGGTCAATATGTTCAGTTTCAGCAAACTGTATCCAAACCCGACCAATGGTCCGTTAAACCTGTCAGTGACAACAAAAAACACCGGCGATGGAATTCAGCTAAAAATTTTCAATCTGCTGGGACAGGAACTAATGAGAAAAAAGTATAACCACCAGGACAATAACCTTTATTCAATTTCCCTGAATCATGAATTCGGCCAACCACTACCATCCGGAACCTATATTATCCAGGTTGAATCAGGCGGCAAATTTAAAACCCAAAAATTTACAATCCTAAAATAATGTACAGAGAAGTCGTCGAATCCACATCTTCACTGGAAAAAATAAAAAACTCTAAATTTCTGGTCTTTGTACATCCGGTGAGAAATTTGAAAGAAGTTGAAGTCCTCATTGAACAGTACAAAGCAGAACATCACAAAGCCAATCATATCGTCCGTGCCTATCGTATGCTGACAACCCAGGGAATTATCGCTTATAATACCGACGATGGTGAACCCGGCAGAAGTTCCGGCCCGCCTATTGAAGCGGCGCTGGAAGGACGAAATCTGGTCAACACCCTGGTTGTGGTTGTACGCTATTTTGGTGGTATCAAACTGGGTGTTGGTGGCCTTATTCGTGCTTATGGCGGTTCTGCCGCAAGATTATTGGATCGAACCAAAACCCGAGAGATCATCAAACACTCGATCGTCCAGATCCATACTCCTCACAGAAACTACTCTGACGTTATGTTCATCATGGAACAAACCGGTTTAAAATTTGAGCAGGAATATAGTCTGGATGGCGCTGTAATACGATTGAATCTGCCGGAAAAAGATGTCCCGGAAATCTGTTCCCGTTTCAATCCCTTTCCTGATATAATAATTAAAGTGCTGTAAAAAAACACAAGTCAGAGCTTGTGTTGATTAAGTGGGTATATAAAAAATTTCCTGTGATAATCCTGGGATTAATGGAATCCGAAAAGATCCACAGTGGGTAACCTCTTGACTAGATCAAGGATCCAAGCGCAATGAAGGCATGCTTTAGCTAGTCAAAGTTCAGTTCCCAATTTGTTTATGTTGGTTCCAAAAATCGTCAGAACTATGATTCACAGGAAATTTTAAAAAGCGTCAAATCTTATTTACAATATATCCAATTCAGGGAAGATGTTCAATACAAAACTTTAGATTTTCTCGTCTTTTTTGATTTGTTCCCAGATGGCATCGAGGTCATCAAGGCTCATGTCGCTGAATGCCAGGCCCCTGGCTTCCAGATGGTTTTCGATTTGTTTAAAGCGATTGATAAATTTTTTATTGGTTCGTTTCAAAGCTTCTTCCGGATTGGTTTTCAGAAATCGGGACAGATTGACAATGGAAAAGAGTACATCCCCCATTTCATCTTCAATTTTATCCAGGTCCTTCTCGGCGACGGCTTCTTTCAGTTCATCAATTTCTTCAGACAATTTTTCCCAGACAAATTTGATATCATCCCATTCAAAATTCACCTCTGCTGCCCGCTCCTGAATTCTGCGGGCCTGTAAAAGTGCCGGCAGACTTTTCGGCAGGCCTTCCATCAAAGATTTGCGGCCTTCAGCTTTTTTGATCTCTTCCCAGTTTCTCTTAATATCCTTTAGATCCCTGACTTGGGTATTTGAAAAGACATGGGGGTGGCGACGAACCAGTTTATCAGAAATGTAGTTGATTGATTCTGCTAAATGAAATTCCTGATTATCGTTGCCCAACTCTGCCTGAAAAACAATATGGAGTAACAAATCCCCGAGTTCCTCTTTAATTTTTTGAGGGTCTTCTTCATTGATGGATTCAATCACCTCGTAAGCCTCTTCCAGTAGGTAAGGCCGCAGGGATTTTGATGTCTGGGCCCGGTCCCATTCACAACCGTCAGGTCCGCGCAGGGTTTGAACAATTTTTATCAGTCTTTCCAGTGCTTCAGAAGCCTGTGCCAATTTTTCCATCAGACTTCCCGGGTCAGGATACCGTCATAATCGAACTGATCCAGATACTTTTCCTGCAAATCAAACATTATTTGCTGTTGTTCCGGGTTGTCATCCTCGTACCCCAGAAGATGTAATACACTGTGAATGATTACATTGGCACATTCGCGGTCGAGTTTGATATTCAGTTCCTGAGCGTTTTGGCTGATGCTGTCTGCACTGAGATACATTTCCCCTTCCACCGCTTCTTCTTCATCATTCAGATTGAAAGTGATGGTATCAGTATAGACATCTTCGTCAAAATACTGCAGTTTGAGACGATTAACATATTCATCATCAGCAAGGATCAGTGAAATTTCTTTGGCATCATATTTTTCTGCCATCAAAACCGAAAGGATTAATTCTTCCGCAATTTTCCCGTTAATTTTGAATTTTGAAGTGAGATTTGTAATGTTGATGGTCGGCATTTTGATTAACTTTTCTTGTCTTGCTCCGGGTATTCCGGCCTTAAATGGTAAATGGATTTCAATACCGGAAGAATTCCAGAGTTCTCTTTAATATTACCTTTTATTTTTTTGAGATCGGAAAAGGTCAATGGGCAGTCGTCCAATTGTCCTTCTTCCAATCTCATAGATATAATCATATCGATGACTTTGATGATGTTACTGATTGTCGGTTTTTCAATAGAACGACAGGCGGCTTCAATAGATTCCACCAGCATAACGATACCTGTCTCTTTGGTGTGAGGTTTTGGGCCCGGATATCCAAAGTCGGCTTCATTAATGTCTTCAGGGTTTTCAGCCTGGTTTTGGGCCCGGTTCAGGAAATACTCGACTCGGGTTGTCCCGTGATGGGAAGGGATAAAATCGGTAACCACCTGGGGTAGTTTGTATTCTTTGGCCAGTTTTAAACCTTCTTTCACATGATTAATAATGATCAGGGCACTCATATTGGGTGCAAGATTGTCATGCTTGTTTGAAATATAGGACTGATTTTCCACAAAATATTCCGGCTTGATGACTTTTCCAACGTCATGATAATAGGAACCGACCCTGGCCAGCAGTGCATTGGCTCCCACTGCGTCGGCAGCCGCTTCTGCCAGGTTACCAACCTGAATACAATGGGCAAAAGTCCCCGGGGCATTTTTTGACAATCGTTTCAAGAGAGGGTGATTAAAATCCGCCAGTTCCAAAAGAGTCAGGTCCGTTGTAAGATCAAAGGGTTTTTCCAAAAGTCCGATAAATCCATAGGTCAGGAAAGGTGCAACAATACCATTAAAGGTTGCAAACAGATAATGTTTTGAAATATTTTGCCATACCGAAAACTGCAATAATTCAGAGATTGTAATGGCAAAGAGGTATGCCAGGAGAATATAGATAATTGACATAAACAACTGGGACCTGTTTCTCAATTTCCGAACCGAGTAAATTGCAAAGGAACTGACAAAGATGGAGATGACAATAAAATAAACATCACCACCAATCTGTGCACCAATCAATATTGATATGCAGGCTGTTCCCACGAACCCGATTTTCGGATCGAACAGAATTGTCATCATCATCGCCGAAATGGTAATGGGTATGGCATATTCCGATATGTTAAATTTGTATTTGAATATAAAGCTGACAACCACCTGAAAAACAATCAATAATCCCATTAAAATCATCAATTTGTTATCTCTGGTGATCTCGGGTTTATAGGACAGTAGAAAAGTTACAAAGAAGGAGATAATAATTCCAATGAGTGCAAAATGTCCCAGAAATATCACCGGATCGCCAATCAGGGGAATGAATTTACGAATCCCACCCTTTAATTCCGCTCTTTTTGCCCGTTCTCTGGACAACGAAACCAATTTGCGATATATTTCCGGAGTAACCTTGGTGTTGGCGTCTACGATTTTTTCATTCTCCAGAACAATTCCCTGACTGATGGGTACTTTTTTTATCGCTTCAGTTTGTCTTTTTTCAGTTGTTGTTTCGTCAAAAATCAGGTTGGGTTCCAGAAAATGATTGGCAATCACAAATGCTGTTTCTGCCCATTCATGATCCAGAGATGTTTCCAATTGGTTTTTGATTTCGGTTCTGGCAATGTTCAGATCAAGAACATTTTCGGGATATTCAATAAATTCTTCACCGGAACTTTGAATGGCAATTTTATCGGACCTGATACTGGCTGGATTGATATTGATAATAAAATTGTCATAGATATTTTCCAGGCTTTTCTTGATCAACCGAAAGAAATTTTTATCGTATTTTTTGGGGCTTCCGGCAATCAGGGCAACATTGGTATTTTCATGAATGTTATAATCAGCGAATATGCTGTTTTTCTTTGAAAAAAAAGCCGCTGAATCAGCGATAAGTTTGTTCAAATCATTGAGGTCCTTCTGAAATTCATCCAGTTTTTTCATGATACTTTGTGAATTTTCATGAAAAACAAAAACAAAAGGCGTCTTCACTATCATGGCATTTCGCTCTTCTTTGAGTACTTCTTCGGATTTTAAAATCGGAAAGGTAAAGGGAGCGATGACGGATTCATGGGTAATGCTGTTCAATTCATACTGAAAATCCCGATACTGGTTTTTCTGAAAGAAAAAGGTCGAAAAAAATACGATAAAAATCAATATTCCAAGGACACTCAGAGGGATTTTCTTTATTTGAATGTTCAATGTTCTTATTTTGTTTTTATTCTTAAACATAAGGACTCAGTTTTGTACAATATAAATAAGAAAAATCTTAATTGGAATATTTAATATCTTTAATATTTAACTGTATTTCCCGAAGGCCTCGATACTCATTTTCCTCGATGACAAACGCAATATCAAGGGGGCGATTACTGATCAGCATCTCATAAAATTCACCTAATTTCCAGCCAATCGCACTAATCACTATTTTATTCTGACAAACACGAAATTTCAGATGTTTTTCTCCAATGATTTTTGGAATGCCAGAGATTGTCACGTTTCTGGCCACTAGTTTGGGACGCATATTCGCCGGACCAAAGGGGGCCATTTTATTCAAATAGTGAATATTTTCATGATTGATGTCCAAAAAAGTAATTTCGGAATCAATATCGAGAACAGGAAGCAACATTTCATCAGTGATTTTTCTATTGGCAACTTCTTTCATTTTTTGAATGAAAGGCCCAATATTTTCTTCTTTGATTGTCAATCCGGCCGCCATAATATGACCACCATAATTTTCCAGATATTCTGAACATTCCTGCAGAGCATTGTGGAGGTCAAAATCCTGGATGCTGCGGCCAGAGCCGCGACCGATGCCATTATCAATAGAAATCATAATGACAGGCCGATTGTAGGTTTCCTTTAATTTAGAAGCGACAATTCCAATGACACCCTGGTGCCAGCCACGTTTATGAAGGATGATAATCTTGTCCTTTTCAAGATCGTGGGAATATTTTAATTCCATGATGGCTGCATCAACGGTTTTACGTTCTATATTTCTTCTCTCAAGATTGATTTTATCGAGGTTTTGGGCGATCATGCCGGCCTCATTGGGGCTTTCGCTGATCAAAAGTTTTACAGCCTGGGAAGCTTCATCAAGACGGCCTGCTGCATTGATTCTGGGAGCTGCACCAAAAACAATATTTGAGACACGTATAATTTGGTTTTCGGAAAAGTTGGACACTTTTAACAATGACTGGATACCCAGTTTTCGAGTAGTGGCCATTCTTTTTAACCCTTCGGAAGTGAGAATTCTGTTTTCATTGATGAGTGGGACAATATCTGCAGCTGTACCGATTGCGACCAGGTCAAGGTGCTTATAGAGTTTTTCAACATGAAACCAGGAAAAACGGGTGATCAATGCCTGCAACACCTTAAACGCTACGCCGGCACCGCAAAGTTCCTTGAAAGGATAAGGGCAATCTTTTCTCTTTGGGTCCACAATAGCCAAAGCATTGGGTAAGACTTCCATGGGTTCATGATGGTCTGTAATGACGACATCAATACCGTTTGCCCGGGCATATTCCACCTCGTCCAGGGCGTTGATACCGCAATCGCAGGTGAGGATAAGTTTTGTTTTTTTTTCGATGGCGAGATTGATACCGGTAACAGATAGCCCATAGCCTTCATTTTCCCGGTTGGGAATATAGAAATCGGGGTTCAATCCCATTTCCTGCAAAACCAGGATCAGTAAAGCTGTTGAAGTTGTCCCATCCACATCATAATCACCGAAAACCAGAATTTTTTCCTTCTTTTCGATGGCAGTTTGAATTCTGTCAACTGCCCTATCCATATCCTTCATCAAAAAGGGATCATGAAGTTTATCGAGTGTCGGATTGAGAAATTGCTCGATATCTTCAACGCCTTTATTGACCAGGATTTTACTGATTAATCGGGATAGGTTATATTTTCGGGATATCTCTTCAACTTTTTTACTATCTGTTTCTTTAATGTTCCATTTATAATTCATATTGTTTTCTAATTAAGGAAGCCGATCGATAAGCCGGATTCTGTTCACCAGGTAAAAATACCGGTTCAACAGCCATTTGTCTACAATACACCTTTCGGTGCAAGTTAAGCGATCTACCCGAGTAAAAAAACGGGCCATCCATTACTCTGCTTGATCTTGCTCCGGGTGGGGTTTACCCAACTCCCGACTTCACAGTCGGGACGGTGCGCTCTTACTTTAATCCCGCTTGATTGCAGGACGCACCTTTTCACCCTTATCCCGATCATAGACCGGGACGGTATCGTTTCTGTGGCACTTTCCTCTTTTTTCAAAGACTCCGCGTTACGGAGCACCCTGCCCTGTGGAGTCCGGACTTTCCTCCCCGAATTATCGGGGCGGCTGTTTGATCGGCTTCAGATTATTACTTCTTCGTCATTAGGTAAAATTTCGCTGGTATTTTCATCCCAGTACAACAATCGGCCACAAAATTCACATCTGATCAGTCTGGTTTCTCTTTTAATTTCCATTAATTTCTGTGCTGGAACACTTTTATGGCATCCGCCACAAGATGATGCTCCGGGTATATATTCGATATTCCCTTTTTTATCAACTTTTTCTGTGAACAACTGATTGACAGGAACAATGGCTTTGCCATCTCTTGCTTTGGCTATTCTTTCGTACTCATTTAAAAATCTTTGGGATATTCCTGCAACAATGGCATCACGTTCTTTATTAAATTTTGTTGCAGCCTCAAGGGTTTCCTTTTCTCTTTTTTCCAGTTCTTCTTTGTGTTCAGTCAGGACCTTATCTTTTTCTTCAAAATCGAGTTTGTAACCTTTTTCCTTTTCCAACAAGTCCTTCTTTTCCCGCTCCAGTTCCAGTTTTCGATATTCCTGTTCATTAATTTTGTGTTTCACAGTATCGATTTCCACTGTCAGGGCATCATATTCTTTATTTGAGGTTACCAGGTAAAGTTGGTCCTCATATTTTTTTTGGTGCCCTTTTTTATCATTGATATCCAGGTTTGCTTCATCGATTTCAACTTTAATCTCTTGTAACCTGTCGGCACATTTTTTCAGACGCACTTGCAAAATATCAATTTCTTCCTGTAACCCGCTGACAATTTGAGGTAAATCTCCTTTGATTTTTTTGATTTCAAAAAGTTGATTATCAACCTTTTGCAACTTAACCAACTTGCTAAGTTCGTGTATCATCCAGTCCTCCAATTAAAAGATCAAATAAAAATTGCACCCGTCGAGGTGCAATTTTTACGATTTATTTTTTCTATTTTAAACAAAAATAATTCAATGTATTTTTCAAGCGGTCCAAAAAAAATTTTTTCAATAAATCCATTAATCTCAATATTTTAACTCTCTTTTATTCCACTATTTTATCAATCAGAAACTTATTTATAATTTGGTTTTAAAACAATAAATATGTTTTTCCGGATAATTTTTTTTTCTTCCGGTTACCTGTTTACGAATAGACCTCCCAGCATAATGATACCATTGACGCCCAATCCAACGTAAAAAGGTTGAAGGTTATATAAATAAACCGGCGTGCTTATTGAGCCCTTTGAAACACCAATTATAAACCAGGTAATCGTCGCTAGAAAAGTAAAAAAAATAGCAGAAAAAACAATATTATCATTCAAATACTTACGTGAACGAAAAAATGTGATGATTACCGGAAAGATTAAGGCAGGAATAATGACACTTCCCAGCGTATACCATATCTTCACAACCGAAGGAAGAACAATAATCAATAAAGTAGCTATAAGAATACTCAGAATAAGACCAATTTTTGTGTATTTGGTGAGATTGCTTTTTCGGCGAATCCGCCATAAAAAATCACGGCCAAAGGTGACGGCTGACAGGAAAGCGGTGGAATCCAGTGTGGACATGACAGTGGCCAACAGTGCAATCACAAAGAGTCCCAGGTAAAAGGGCGGCAATACCATTTCACCCAATTTCGGAAAAACCATTACAGGATTGACATCAGAAAGCAGGACTCTGGCATAGAGCCCGGAAGTAGTGGTCATTAAATCAAACAAAATCCAAAAACCCACAGCGACTAAGATTCCATTTTTGGCAACCTGGGGCGATTCAGCTGCATAGCATCTCTGATAAAACCCGGGATCCACAAAAGTCCACAAAGCAATAAAAAACCAGACCAGAACATATTGAAAACCCATTCCCCCGGTAAAGGTCAAATGGTTTGTCGGCAGTTTATGCCGCAGCAATTCAAAACCGCCATAATTGCTGATCAGCATGATAATAAGGATAAAAAAACCCACGAACATTAGCACAAACTGTAGAATATCTGTTTTGACCACGGATTGAAACCCGCCAAAATACACATAGAGAACCGAAAAAATAATTGCAATCACATACCCGTATATCAATGGAATTCCCATGACATTGCTCAAAAAAAACATCATCATTAAGAGATAAGGAGCAGGTGTGACCAGGACAAATATGAGCAAACTGCCCATGAGCCCGGTTTTGGTTCCAAAATTTCGGTAGAGAAGATCGGGAATTGTATATTGCTTGCTGCGCTGAATCCTCGGTGCAAAATATAAAGCAAACACAACTGCAAACAGGTAATAGGGCAAGGCCTGGGTGACCCAATTCAATATGCCATACAACCAGGTAAATTCACCAATACCGAGAATGCCGCCATACCAGGTTGAGACCAGGGTGGCCGTAAAAGCCGGCAGCGATATTTTTCTTCCTGCCAAAAGGTAATTATCGACATCGGTTTTTATTTTTTTTCTGGAATAATGAAAGCCCAACAGCAGGGTCACTACAAAGTAAATTGCAATCAATACATAATCTATTATATGTAAATTTAGTCTATTCATCGAACGGTGTTTCTAAAAATCAAAAGGCATCCTTTGCTGATTTGAATGGTGACCTGATTTGCTAAGGATACATTACTTATTCCTCTTGAACTTTCAAACAAATTTTCTCCCTTCAGGGGATATTTTAAATTTTCTGTTCGAATTTCGTATCCTCTGGGAAATCCGAATACAGAAAATAACTTGTCCTTATCTGCAAAAATTCGGTGGTTTCCAGGGCCTAATGCAAAAATTTCAGAATAATCTGTCAAAATGGAAATTCGAACTTTTCGCAGGTATTTTTTGACCAATTGCAGGGCCGCAAAAAAATGGTCATCCCGCTGTCCGTGAACACCGGTCAAAAGGATATTCTGATATCCGGAACTCCGTAAAAACAGAATTGATTTTTCCAGGTCATTGACTTCCTGGGAAAGGCGGGGTATGACCTTCACATCCCCCTGAAAAAAATTTATATGTAAGGAATCAAGATCTCCCAGGATTGCATGAGGCCGGATTTTCATCTGGAAAAGATGGTTCGCTCCGCCATCGGCCGCCAGAAGGAAATCGGATTTTTGGGCCATTTTTTTTAATAGATTAAAAGAGAGTTGATCGCCATTAGCCACCACCATCGCATATTTCTCATTTTCAAACTGAATCATCATTGTCGACGGTTTCATTCAAGTTTGCGCACCAGGTTGTGCTCCTCGATCATCTGTTTATATTTATCCTCATCCAGCCGATACTTAAAATCATTTTTATACATCATCACCTGTTTTTTGTATTCTTTGGAATCAAAATACTTCAATAGTCTTTTTGTCATGGGGAATATCAAAAAATCGGGTTCCCAATGAAAAACCGATCCTGTTTTTTCATTGACTATACATTCAAAAAAGGAGGCCCAGGAAAGATGATAAAAAGAATATTTTTTCAGCAAATCCTTGGACAGCATTTCAATTTCAGCCTGCTTGTAGGGGTCTACAAAAACAAATTTTTTTGTAAACATGAAGGCCGTATGAAAAAAATGGGGCTTATTAATAATTCCGTCAAGCCCTGCATTTTGGGCCAGAATCATAATCAGGACCATAAGGTTTTTCCCCAATCCCAATCCCGGATAGGATTGACCGGGAAGCCGGGGCCGGTCATCGGCAAACCGCTTTTTGGGATTTTGAAGCAGGAGCCATTCTATCTGGAGAAAATTCATCTGGACTTTGGGATAATTTTTCAAAAGGCCTTTTTCAAAATGGAGCGGCCCTTTTTTGGCAACCAGTTCGCAGATTACATTGGAAGGATTGGGTTCGCCACTGTAGATGTACAATTTGTGGGTGTGGGAATCACTGGTTTCAATTTCTGAGGTAATATTGGTCAGCCCTAAATTTTCCAGTTCTTCAATCAGATGAAACTGATTGAGCATATATTTCAAGCCGGCATTACTGAAAATCCCCAAAAAGAGTTTTGATTTGGATTGAATACGTCCAAAATTCAACAAGCTTTCAAGAGTGATTTCTTCATCATCACAACCTGCCTGAATATCACTTTTGGTGATTTTTTTAGCGATTTTTTTATATTCCCGCAACAGTTTGATCATACAACAACAATCAATTTATTTTTTCTTTCAGTTATCTCTCCCAAAATTGTGAACAGGCCGGGATGGGTTTGACATAGGCCCTGGTCGTGTTTTTCGTCTATTGTAAACAATAACCCGCCGGAGGTCTGGGGATCAAAAAATAATTTTTTATAAATATTATCGACTTTATCGGACCAGTCAACATATTTTTCAAAAAATTCCAGGTTCCCCCGATAGCCTTCACCGATCATGCCTAGTCTGGCTATTTTTTTCGCTTCACCCAACACCGGTACATGATCATAGCGGACAATCGCTGTCAATGCACTGGCTTCCATCATTTCTGACAAATGCCCCATCAAACCGAATCCCGTCACATCAGTACAGGAAGTAATGGGGTATTTTTTCATGATTTCAGCAGCTTCTTGATTGAGCCGGGCCATGACATCAATCAGGTTTGCCTTTTCTTTATCCTCTAAAAGATTGTTTTTCAGGGCTTCACAAAGAATTCCCGTTCCAATGGGTTTGGTGATTACCAGTTTGTCACCAGCCCGGGCCCCGGAATTTTGCCATATCTGTTCCCGCTTGACAATTCCGGTGACCGACAGGCCATATTTGATGTTGTCATCTTTGACGGAATGCCCCCCCAATATGGGTATGCGCGCTTCCTCTGCAACCGACTGGGCTCCATTGAGGATTTCAACCAGTAAATCAGCCGGCAGGTTTGCTTCGGGATACTGCACGATATTATTGGCAAAAAGCGGCGTGCCCCCCATTGCATAAATATCACTGAGTGCATTGGCGGCGGCTATGCGTCCGAAATCAAAAGGGTCCTCTACAATGGGAGAAAAAAAATCCACAGTATTTAAAATCGCCTGCTGATCATCGAGATAATAAACCGAAGCATCATCCGAATTTTCAAACCCGATTGTCATCGTAGGTTCAAGATTGGATTTGGCTATTTTTCGAAGAATATTGTTCAGTCCTTCAGGGCTCAGTTTGCAGGAACAGCCCAGAGCAGCTTCACGCAATGATATTTTACCCTTATCCATGTCATTAGTTTTGGGGCGAAGTTCTTGACAAACTTCGGCTAACCGCTCAACTGCAAATTTGATTTCTTCATGGTCGGTCCTTCGTCCCAGGGAAAAACGAATGGAACCCAGGGCCCGCTCATCAGAGCACCCCATTGCTTTCAGCACACTGGACGGCAGGATTGAGGTGGCATGACAGGCAGCCCCGGCCGAAGCGGCAATTTCCGGTATTTTAGCCAGAATTGTGTTGGCATTCAAGCCGGGAAAATAAATATTCGCTGTATTGGGAAGTTTATTTTTGACATCACCGTTGATCTGAATCGATGGAATTGTCGATTTTAGCAACTGGACAAAAGCATCTCTGAGTTCTTTTTGTTTTAGGATGATGTTTTCCGAATTATAATGAAAAATTTGAGCGGCGACACCTAAACCAACGATTTCCAGGACATTTTCCGTGCCGGCCCGCAATCCGCTTTCGTGGTCTGCTCCCAGAATCATGGGCGGGATTTTTACTCCTTTACGAATATAGAGGGCGCCAATCCCTTTGGGGCCATTCATCTTATGAGCAGCGATGGTCATCAGGTCCACACTCAGTTCCCGGACATCGACTTTTATCTTTCCGACAGCCTGGGCAGCATCGGTATGCACTAAGATATTATGACGATGAGCAATCTCCACTATCTTCTGAACCGGCTGGATTACTCCGGTTTCATTATTGGCCAGCATCACGGAAATGAGGCGGGTATTCTCATGGATATTTTTTTCAATATCGGTAATATTGACGATTCCATGATGGTCAACCGGTACAATGGTCACCCGGTAATTCTTTTCAGAAAGCCTGTTAAAAACCTTTTCCACTGATGGATGCTCGATGGCAGTTGTTATCAGATGGCAGCCGGGAAAGCTGTCAGCAATACCAGTAATCGCCATGTTGTTGGATTCACTGCCGCCGCTGGTAAAGACTATTTCTTCCGGCTCGCAGTTGATCAACAGGGCCACCTGGTCCCGTGCTTCTTCGACCAGTTTTTTACTTTCTAAGCCGTACACATGGGCGCTGGAAGGATTCCCAAAATTATTTTCCAGTACCTGTCTCATCCTGGTAATGACTTCCGGGTCCAACGGTGTACTTGCATTATGGTCCAAATAAATCGGTTTCATATTTATTTATTCTGATAGTTAAAAAGTAAAGTCAGGTCCAGGCCTTTGACCGAGTGAGTCAAGGCGCCCGAAGAAATCACATCAATACCTGCTTCAGCATAGCTGCTGACCGTTTCCAGTGTAATATCTCCGGAGGCTTCCAGCAGCAAATCATCATAAATGCCTCTTTTCTGCATTTCTTCAATCAGGTTTCGAATTTGATGAACAGTGAAATGATCAAACATAAGCACTTTGGGAACGTCAAACTTCACCTTTTCCAGATTTCGGGCCATTTCCCAAAATTCCTGTTCATAGGTCACTTCGATTTCAATAAACCGCAACCCTTTATTTTTCCGGATTATATTTTCCAGTGTTTCAAAAATACTGACGCCATTTTTTTTCAAAAGGTCGAGATGATTCTCTTTGAGCATCACCGCATCCTCCAGATTTAATCGATGTGTGAGGCCGCCACCGCTTTGAACGGCCTTTTTGTCCCAGAACCCAAACAATGTTTTTCTGGTACCGATGATAAAACAATCCTGGCGGCCAATCCGGGACTGATATCTGGCGGTCATGGTCGCAATGCCGCAGAAGCGCTGCAGAATATTCAAAACTGTCCGTTCAAGAGCCAATATTTTTCCAGCTTCTCCCTGCAATTTTAAAAGGACATCGCCGATTTTAATTATATCTCCATCCAAAAAATCTGTCAGTACCTTTACCCGGTATTGCCCCAACAGAAAAATGATTTCCTCCAGTCCGGCAACAACGCCCTCTTCCTTGACAATAATGGCACATTCTATTTTTTTTCCAAAGGCCGCTGGCGGATACTGGGAAACATCTCCTTTTCCCAGATCCTCCTCCAGTAGGAAATTAAACAGGCGACGGGTAAAATCCTGGTACCTGGCATTGTCGATGGAAAGTTCATCCCGAGCATTGAAACAATTCAATATTTTTTCTTTTCTCGACACAATATCCTCTTTTCTATGTTGCAGCGGACTTCAATATAATTATTTTACCGGTCAATAAGCAAGGTTACTCTGGAAATTGACATATTTTTTACACTTCTGACCCTGGATATTGGATTTTTATTTTTTGAAAACATTTGTAAATTCTGAATTACAACATTTCGACTGATTTTATAAAACCAACAAGTGAGGCTAATTTGAAGCAGAATTTACTGGAATATATCCAATCCAACATCCTCTTGTTTGATGGCGGTATGGGAACTGAAATTTATGCCCGGGGCGTGTTTATCAACCAGTGCTATGATGAACTCAATCTTTCCCGGCCCCAACTGATCAGGGAAATCCATCGGGATTTTATCGAAGCCGGCGCCAAAGCCATTGAGACCAACACCTTTGGGGCCAATCATTATAAACTGCAGCCTTACGGGCTTGAAGAAAAAATCTATGATATCAATTACCAGGGCGTCAAAATAGCCAAAGAAGTTGCCGGTGATAATGTTTATGTCATTGGCAGTGTCGGCCCTTTGGGGAAAAAACTACAAAAAGAAAACCGTGAAAAATTTAAAAAAGCCTACCGTGAACAGTTGATGCCCATAATGGAAGCAGGAGCTGATGCCATTATTTTTGAGACTTTTTTTGATCTTCAGGAACTATTGCTGGCCGTCACTGTTGCCAAGCAACTAAAAAATATTCCGGTCATTGCCCAGATGACCATCAATGATAACCTCTTTACTATTTACGGTATTCGTGTTGAGGAGATTATCTCGACTCTCGACCGGAGCGATGCCGACATCATCGGATTGAATTGCAGTGTGGGCCCCAAAGTAATGCACGAAGCCCTGGAAAAAATCAATCATCTGACAAAAAAACCTATCTCCATTCTGCCCAATGCCGGATATCCGCAACAAATCAACGGCAGAAAACTCTATCTCACATCCAGCGAATATCTGGCGGAATATTCCAGACGGTTTATACAATCAGGCGCCCGGGTCATCGGCGGTTGTTGCGGCACCACGCCGGAGCACATTAAAACCATCAAACATGCCATTTCTTCTTTTCAACCCAAAAAAGAAATTATTGATTTAAAAATTCCTGAAGATAAAGAAGAAATAAAAAACAAAATTGATCCGGCCACCAAATCAGGGCTGGCAGCAAAACTTTATTCCAATGAATTTATCTGTGCTGTTGAAATGGTGCCGCCGCGAGGCATCAATACCGAAAAATCCCTGACCACTGCAAGGACCCTCAGGAGCGCAGGGGTCCACTGTATCAATCTGCCCGACGGGCCACGTGCTTCATCGAGAATGGGGGCGCCCTTTATCGCCAAAGAAATTCTCGACAAGGCCGGCATTGAGCCGGTCCTGCACTATACTGCCAGAGACAGAAATCTACTGGGTATCATTTCTGACTTTATCGGTATTCATGCCATTGGCATACGAAACCTGCTGCTGATCACCGGCGATCCGCCAAAAATGGGTGACCTTCCCGACGCGACAGCAGTCTTTGATGTGGATTCCATCGGCCTCATTACCATTGCCAATAATCTTAATAATGGCCGGGATATCGGCGGAAATTCCATCGGTGAGCCGACTCAATATCTCATCGGTGCCGGTGTCAATCCCGGTGCCCTGGACATTGGTCTTGAGATGAAACGATTTGAGAGGAAGATCAAGGCCGGCGCTGAATATTTTATCACCCAGCCGGTTTTTGACCTTGAAATTTTAAGCCGGTTTCTCGACCATGTCAGACCCTATAAAATTCCAGTCATAGCCGGTGTCTGGCCTCTGGTCAGCCTGCGCAATGCGGAATTCATGAACAATGAAGTTCCCGGCGCTTCAGTATCGGCTGATATCATGGAAAAAATGAAAGCAGCAAAATCAAAAGAAGAAGCCCAGGAAACAGGCATTCAGATTGCTCAGCAGACCATCCTGGATATCAAAGACCAGGTCCAGGGCGTGCAAATATCAATGCCTTTTGGAAATGTTAAATTTCCCTTGCAAGTTCTGGAAGTTTTGAAAAAGTGAGCATCAGCATCCCCAGATTTTTACCACCAGGATTGCCAGTATCAGAACGATAAAAAGAATAAATAATGCTCTTCGTGTGCCATCTTTCATTTTTATTTTCAAAAGGCCCTGTCCTGACTAAAATCTGGTCCCTGAATTGATTTCAGGAACCAGATTCAACGGCTAGCAATTTACAATAAAATTATCTTTCACAATGAGTTTTGCTTTCCCGGTCATCTCCGTCCCGAAAAAGGGTGAGTTATGGGAACGGGACTCCACATTTTTACGGCTGAAAACCCACCACTCATCAGCACTGAAAACAGTCACATTGGCCTTTTCTCCCACCTTAAATTCAGGTAATGTCAGGTTCATGATTTTGGCCGGATTGATTGTCAGTTTTTTGATGATATCCAACAAGGGCATCTGCTCTTCGTGATATAATTTTGTCATTATCAATCCAAAGGCGGATTCCAGACCGATCATGCCGAAAGAAGCCAGATCCAGAGTCGTTTCTTTGACATCAATGACATGGGGGGCATGGTCGGTGGCAATAGCGTCAATGGTCCCATCCTTCAGACCAGCAATCAGGGCTTTCCTGTCATTTTCCGTACGCAGCGGCGGTGCGACCTTGCCGTTGGCATCAAAAGTTTTCATATATTCATCAGTGAGAGAGAGATGATGGGGCGTAACTTCTGCTGTTATATGGACACCTGTAGCCTTGGCCCGTCTAATGAGATCCACAGAGCCGGCAGTAGATACATGCGGGACATGGAGTCTTCCGCCTGTAAACCTGGCAACTTCGATATCCCGGTTGATCATGGTTTCTTCGGCGATAGAGGGATTGCCGGGAAGTCCGGTTTGTGTCGACGCCAGGCCTTCATTCATAATACCATTTCCCCGCAATTCCGGGTCTTCGGCATGATTGATAATGGCATTTCCGGTAATCTGGGAATATTCCAGGGCATTTCGTAAAATTTGTCCGTTGGCCAGGGGTGTGCCGTCATCGGAAAAACCCACAGCACCGGCCCTTTTCAGAATCGCCATTTCTGTAATGACTTTCCCTTCCCGTCCCTGGGTAATTGCGGCAATGGGATATACATCTGTAGGCAGGTGAGCGGTTTTGCGATAAACAGCCAGGACTTCCGCTTCATTATCTACACAGGGTGAGGTATTGGGCATGGTGCAGACTTTTGTAAAGCCCCCGGCAAGGGCTGCTTTTGCTCCCGATTCCAGGGTCTCTGCGATCTCATTCCCCGGTTCCCGAAAATGGACATGGATATCCACAAAACCCGGCGAGACATACATTTTGGAAGCATCGAGCACCTTATCCATGCCGGCTTCGCTAAGGTTTTCACCGATTTCTGCAATAACACCCTTTTCAAACAGGATATCGCTTTTATATTCTTGATTATTAAACGGATCGAGGATCGTGCCGTTTTTCAGTAATAGTTTTCCGTTAAATTCATGGATATGCATAGTTTTCTCCGGATAGTTTATTTTAAACCACCAACCAGCAGGTAGAGGATCGCCATTCTTGAAGCGACACCATTCAGGACCTGGTGCAGGATGATGGAATGTTCACTGTCTGCTATTTCGGAATCAATCTCAACACCGCGATTGATGGGGCCCGGATGCATGATCGTGAGGTTTTTGTGGATTTTCTCCAATTTCTCTCGGGTGATTCCGAAAACTTCACGATACTCTTTCAATGATGGTATCAGTGATTTTCCCTGCCGCTCCATCTGGATTCGCAATACATTGATGACATCGCTCCACTCCAGGGCTTCCATAATATTGTGGGTCACCCGGACCCCCAGGTGCTCAATCCCCTTGGGCATGAATGTTGGCGGCCCGCAGACCATCAGCTCGGCCCCCATTGTTTTCAAGCCGTAAATATTGGATAAGGCCACGCGGCTGTGAAGAATATCACCGATGATAGATACTTTAAGCCCCTTGAAATCTCCAAATTTTTCTTTGATGGACATCATATCCAAAATCGCCTGGGTCGGATGCTCGTGGGTCCCGTCTCCGGCGTTGATGATAACAGCATCGACAAACTGGGAGAGTAATTTTGCCGAACCCGGTGTTGGATGACGCATGACCACAGCATCAATTTTCATGGCGTGAATGTTTTTTATCGTGTCTTTGAAAGTCTCACCTTTGCTCAAACTGCTTGAACTGGCTGCGAAACTGATGGAATCGGCGGACAATCTTTTTTCGGCAAGGTCAAAGGACATTTTGGTCCTGGTTGAGTTCTCAAAGAACAGGTTCACAATGGTTTTACCTTTTAGTGTCGGAACCTTTTTGACCGGACGTTCAAGCACTTCCCGAAAAGAAAAGGAAGTATCAAAAATGATATCGAGATCTTCTCTGGGAACACCTTCCAGCCCGATTAAATGTTTTATGCTTAAATTCATCAGTCACCCCTTATTATTATTCTTCAATTCGTTGCACTAATAGAATGGCGTCTTCATCATCAATTTCAGTGACTTTCACGCGAATTTCCTCATCATCGGCGGTGGGAAAGTTTTTACCGACATAATCGGCCTTGATGGGCATTTCGCGATGGCCGCGGTCCACCAGGCAGGCCAGTTGAATTTTTGAGGCCCGTCCAAAATCAATCAATGCATCCAGAGCAGCACGGACAGTTCTTCCGGTATAGACCACATCATCCACCAGAATCAGGATTTTTTCATCAATATCAAAAGGTATATCCGTCACTTCCACAGCCGGTAATTTATGTTTGACCCGAAAATCATCCCGGTACATGACCACATCCAGGACCCCGACCGGAATGTCTTTTTTCTCAATTTCCCGGATCTTGTCTGCGATTCTTTTGGCCAAAAATTCGCCCCGGGTCCTGATACCAATGACAGCCAGGTTTTCTGAACCTTTGTTTTTTTCAAGTATCTCATGCGCCAATCTGTTCAGTGTCCTGTTCAGGTCTTTGGCATCTGCCATTTTAGATTTTTCTTTGAATTGCATCATTTCTCCTTATAAAAAAAAATCTACCGGGCTGCTTTTGGGGCAACTGGTAGATTTACATTTTTATTATTTTGCCTTTGCCAACTCACGGGTTAGATTTAAAAGGCTCCTATTTTATTTTTATTTATCGGAGTTAAAATTAGAAATTAAAACATTCAGAAACCAGATTTTAATTATCTTTTTTAAAATTGAGGAGAATTTTCTAAAGTATTGAATGAAGTGCTTTTCATGACAACAAAGGGGTTTTCAAATATTGTCCATATCACCGGTGAGGTGCAAAAAATTATCCGCAAATCAGGCCTGGACGATGGTATTATTTTGGTCTCTGCCATCAGGACCTGGCAACAAATCGTTGTCATTGACCATGATAACCGACCCGGAAACCGAAAGATTTTTATCCGGATTGCAGGGGAATGATCAAACCTTTGGTCTAATTCATCGGGGCTACAAAGACAAAACAGAGGTGCTGGTTTCATTTTATTTGAGATGTTGATTCCTGATCATTTATAAATCCTAAAATTCGCTGTCCGGATTAGTTCGTCCTCGCTCCAGGTATTGGGCTGCCAGGCGCGCACGTAAATCAACGGGTCAACATCTGAAAAGTCAATTAACAGGAACAAGTACCCTTCATCGGAATAGGTGGTTGAGAAATAATTCTGCCGCATTTCCACACCATAGATGTTCGGTGTTTTGTTTTTGCGGTTGATGCTGAAGGAAGCAAAATCCAGCAGAATATCATTTTGCAATTCAAATATTTGTTGCTGGCGTTTCAGGTATTCTTCCTTGGTGAAGCGCAGATATTCATAGTCCGGTTCTTTGCCCAATTTGTTATATCGTACCATGTCCGGTGGCAGTTTGGTCTTTTCGATCTTACGTCCCACAATGATCAGGGCATCTTCGGCAAACATCATATCCACGGTCCTGATATCCCGGACCATGTAGGCCGTGCGGTATTTTTCCAGGAACTTGATGATCTCATGGCGGTTGTGCCAGTCGCTGCCGTATTCACCGGCTTTGGCGAATTTTTCATACAGAAATTCATTTACTGCGATATTGAAGTCCTGCAAGACACCGGCAGAATCAAAGTCCAGCACCAGGAATTCCAGGCTCTGACGGTTCATGGATGGATATTTGTGCAGTACCGGTATTCGGCGCAATTCCCAGCCGGTTTCAGTTTTATTGATTCGGGCTTCGATATTTTTATGGGTCACCGATGGATGGTTGTATCCCATATAGTCCCGAATTTTAATTTTGAGAAATTCATCATTGTCGTAATCGGTTGTGTTGGCTTCCAGGTTTGACAGAAACCGGATGGTTGACTGGGTGATTGCTTCGCCTACATTCAACGGGTCTTCACAGACAAGATTGAGGTTGAAGTCTTTGGCATGGGTGTAAGATGATTGCTCTGTCGCCTGCTTAGATTTTTGGGTTAATTTTAAAGGCACAAGACAATCACTTTTGAAAGTGGGTTTATTGACCAGGTTCCATAGTTCCGAAATGGTTTTATACTCGTCCCGGCATTCATAATACTGGTACTTGATATTAAGTTTTAATTCATCAAAGGTGACACTACTTCCCAGCAGGCTGACGGTGGCAATACCATCACGGGCGGTGACGGCTACCTGGTTTTTACCGTCCCAGAAAGTAAAATCCAATAAAGAAATTTCATGGTTTTTGTTGGTCAGCTGCAGGGTGACTTCCCGTTCCTTGTCCGATGCCATTCTTTCATCGATGTACTGGAATTTTGTCCGGAGAATGATGCCATTGATCTTATCGGGGACTTCCACACTGTAGTTGACATTGTTGTATTTCACCTGCTGGTCTGGCAGAGAATTCATCAGGATCGTGGTGAAGTAATAGAGTTTGAGGGCATAAGCAAAGTTGTATTCTTTTTCGAATTGCTCCGCTTTAGCGAAGATTTCTGAGATCAGTTTACGACGTTCATTGAAAATCTTTTCCACTTCGCTTTTCTTCAGGTAACAAAAGACACCCACCTGTCTATTGCCGGCAGGGAATTTCTGAATATTGACATTGTTTAGGGTGGCGGCACTGTAGGTCTCCAGGACCTTTTCAGTTTTTTCCTGCAATTCCCGGTTGCTTTCGCTGAGTTTTTCCTTGAAGGTGGATGATACCCGCACAGCGATCTGGCTGGTGAGTTCTGCGAGGGCTTTGTCACGGGCTTCGTCTGCCACTATGGAAATGCCTTCACCGTAATAATACTGATCTGAGTTTGCTATCTCACTTTTATCAAAGGTTTGTGAAAATAATACCGCAGCAAAAAGCAGTGAAAAAAATATCCGTTTCATTATGACCCTTTTTTTTGTAATACGATGGAATTTAACTTTGTAAAACAATATTTCAAATTGTTTGGCATCAATAATACGATTTTCCATAATCCTTTTTGATTTTTGCCGAACGGGAAAAATCAATGGCTGTGAATAATCGATGTTTGCGTGGCTTTTTGGATTGCCACTTCGAAAGTGTTCATAAACTTTATTTTCCGTACTCCGAAAGTAATCAAATTCTCCTATCGGAGGAATTTGATAAGCAAGTCAGATACTTGCTCTACATGAACTGTGGAACGATTTTCCATAATCGTTTTTGATTTTTGCCGAACGGGAAAAATCAATGGCTGCGACTAATTGAGGTTTGCGCGGCTTTTTGGGATGTCACTTCGAAAGTGTTCCAATCGCCCTGCCGGGCTATTGGAAAAGCGAATCAGATATTCGCTCTACATGAACATCGTCACTGCTCCGCTACGTTCCTTATTCAAAAATCATTATCAATTTCTTTGCTCAATACCGGATGGCCGCTATAAACTATGGGCAAGGCGGAAGCCAATACCGCTGCTGCGATCCTCAGGACCATTCCTACCGCGATTGGCCACCCGGCAACCCGACTGGTCATTGAACCAACTGCCGCCGCGAAGCACACGGCTCGAACCCGATGCAGCACCATCAGGATTAGTCTGGCTGGATGATGGATAAGTTCCATACCAGTCACTGCACCATTCCCAGACATTGCCTGTCATATCATAGATGCCCAATTCATTTGCTTGTTTTTCACCTACCGGATGAGTTTTGTTGCCACTATTGGAGGTGTACCAGGCGACTTTATCTATATCATTGTTGCCGGAATAGGTGTAGCCTCTGCTCTGGTTACCGCCCCGGGCTGCATATTCCCATTCTGCTTCGGTGGGCAATCGTCCGCCGGCCCACTTGCAGTAAGCCACTGCATCATCCCAGGTGACATTGATCACCGGGCGGTTGCCACGGCCCCAGCCTTCATCACTCGGTTTTTCTCGATTGGTTGCTTCACAGAACTTATCATACTCTGCGAAGGTCACTTCATACTTGCTGATATAGAAGTCATTCACTGTCACGCTATGGACCGGTTTTTCATCGCTATCGCCATTATTGCTGCCCATCTGGAAAGTGCCGCCTCTCACCAGGATCATGTTGTTGCCGGAATTTAAACCTCCGAGGTCTCGCTGACCTCCTAAGTTTGATGATGCTACAGACCGCTTTTCCATCTTGATATCAATATTGGTGGTTTTGTTTTCGCTGATAGTGATGGTTTTGGACTGGTTGTCGTAGCCGGAGGCGGAAGATGATACTTGATATTCACCAATTGGTAAGTCTTTCAGGGATTTCATGCCTGTCCAGTTTTCTATTGTCCGTCCGTTTCTTTTCAGTTCCACTTTCGCTTCCAGGGGTGATATATTGAAAAGCAGATTACCGGTTATTTGTTCAAGATTGTAAGATTTTGAGATTGCCCGTCCCAATTCAATGGATACAACTTCTGAAATGTCCCTGTATCCTTGCTGGCTGATCTCGATTTTATATTGCCCCGGTGCCAGGGTTATTCGGGACTGGTTGGAATGATCTTCTTTGTTCACTAAAACTTTTGCACCGGATGGTGTTACTGATATATCCAGATAGCCGGCATTTCGTGTCAGGGTGATATTTTCCCGCACAGTTTCCCCCAGTACAACCGTGATTGACTTGCTGACAGGCAGGTAGCCGGACTTGCTGACTTCCAGTTGGTAGTTGCCGGGAACCAGTTCAATAGAATGTGATGAATATATCCGATTGTTGAGTTTTATGGTTGCATCTGACGGTGATAAAGTGAGTGATAAAGTCCCGATATTTTTTACCAGGTTGTAATTGAAAACATTATTTCCCGATTCGGTAACGTTGATGGTTTCTTTTGCATCCAGGTAATCGGTTTTTGAGAGTTTCAATTCATACTCTCCCGGATAGAGCCAGATGCCGCAATCGGTTTGGCCTTTTTCAATATTGTCAATGAATACGGTAGCCTGCTGTGGTGTGGATTTTACTTGCACAGCAACAAGATCAACTTCCTCCAATGTAATATTAAATAATGTTGATGACTCCGATACATCTATAGTTTTTTCGATAGTCCTGTAGCCGTCTTTGACTATTTTCAGGGTGTGAGTGCCTTTGGTGACCTGAAAGGTGGTGCCTGTGCCGAGATTTTGCCCGTCAAGGTAGATGGCGGCACCGGCCGGCTGGGTTATGATGTTGATGGGAATGTTGATGAGTTTTTTTTCACCGCTAACGCGGATTTCCCAGACTTCTTTTTCTTTCAATTGGATACCGACTTCTGACAGAATAATTTCCAAAGGTGCATAGCCGGTATGAAGAATATCCAATTTTCGCTCACCGGCGGACAAATAGACCATGTCAACACCGGGACCATCGCTGACTTTTACCACACCGTTGTTGGAGTCGTAACTGAAACCATCCATATCCGAGATGACCTTTATCGCAGCACATATGTTTCCGTCCATATCCCTTATGCTTTGCCCGACAAATTCAGTGGTTAATTTTGTTGGTGTTCCTTCTATTCGCATTTTGGAAATCTGGGAGAACAGAATTGAACTGATTAATAATAAACCCATAAAAATTTTGATAGTCTTTGGAATCATCGCCTTCATCACCCTTGTATTTTTTATTTATTATTACCTCACGATCAGTAATATAAGAACGGAAGGTTTTAATTCAAATTAATAAATGGCGTATTTTTTCCCGTTTGCAGGATGATTTTCCGAATCGTTTTTGATTTTTGCCGAACGGGAAAAATCAATGGCTGCGACTAATCGAGGTTTGCGATACTTTTTGGGTTGCCACTTCGAAAGTGTTCCAATCGCCCTGCCGGGCTATTGGAAAAGCGAATCTGAATATTCGCTCTACATGAACTGTGGAACGAATTTCCGAATCGTTTTTGATTTTGACCGAACGGGAAAAATCAATGGCTGCGACTAATCGAGGTTTGCGTGGCTTTTTGGATTGCCACTTCGAAGGTATTCCAATCGCCCTGCCGGGCTATTGGAAAAGCGAATCTGAATATTCGCTCTACACAAACTGTGGAACGAATTTCCATATTCGTTTTTGATTTTTGCCGAACGGGAAAAATCAATGGCTGCGACTAATCGAGGTTTGCGATACTTTTTGGATTGCCACTTCAAAGGTATTCCAATCGCCCTGCCGGGCTATTGGAAAAGCGAATCAGATATTCGCTCTACATGAACTGTAGAACGATTTTCCATAATCGTTTTTGATTTTTGCCGAACGGGAAAAAGCAATGGCTGCGACTAATCGAGGTTTGCGCGGCTTTTTGGGATGTCACTTCGAAAGTGTTCCAATCGCCCTGCCGGGCTATTGGAAAAGCGAATCTGAATATTCGCTCTACACGAACTGTGGAACGATTTTCCATAATCCTTTTTGATTTTGACCGAACGGGAAAAATCAATGGCTGCGACTAATTGAGGTTTGCGCGGCTTTTTGGGATGCCACTCCGAAGGTATT
>JAFGTP010000008.1 GCA_016934035.1 Fidelibacterota bacterium | reverse complement strand
ATTTTCAATATATTTTTTATAGTAATTATCTGTATGGTGATATGGAAAGTCGCAAAACTTCCCAGTGAAGTATCTCCAGACCGCTATTGGAAAACCAGAGAAGATCCCTTTGAGTCAGTATGGCTGGAAGTATTGGATTTATTGGAAAATAATCCAGGTCTTGAAAGTAAAACAATATTTGAATGGCTTCAGCGATGTTACCCTGACGATTTTCAAGACGGTCAATTACGAACATTGCAGCGCAAAATCAAATATTGGCGGGCCACCGAAGGGCCTTCAAAAGAGGTCATGTTTCCACAAAAACATATTCCGGGTGAATTATGCCAATCCGACTATACCCATATGGATTCATTAGGCATTACAATCAACAATGTACCTTTTAAACATATGTTTTTTCATTTTATATTGACCTATTCAAACTGGGAAGCAGGGTATATTTGTTATTCTGAAAGTTTTGAGAGTTTATCAGAAGGATTGCAACAGGCATTATGGGAACTGGGAGGCATACCGGCAAAACACCAAACTGACCGTTTGTCCGCAGCAGTCAACAATCCATCAAAACAACATCAGTTTACAGAGCGTTACCAATCCTTGTTAAACCATTATGGACTCAAAGGATCAATGATCCAGCCTGGAAAACCTAACGAGAATGGTGATGTAGAGCAGAGTCATTATCGGTTTAAATCAGGCATTAATGCTGAGAGGTAATCGGGACTTTGCCAATCTCAAAGACTACAAAGTATTTATAAGAACAGTGCTCACACAACGTAACAAAGGAAGGTTAGATCGTTTTAAAGAAGAACTGCAATATCTGAAACCATTACCTTTAAACAAAATAGATACTGTCAAATGTTTCACTTCCAAAGTTGGTCCTGGTAGTACTATCCGTATCAATCATAATGTTTACTCAGTCCATAGTCGGTTGATTGGTGAAACAGTCAGAGTTGGGGTATATGCAGATAAAATAAACATCCAATACGGCGGACAAATTGTTGATGTACTTCCACGTTTAAGAGGCAGTCAAAAGTACCGGATTGATTACCGGCATATCATAGATTCTCATGTCAAAAAACCGGGAGCATTCAAAAACTATCGTTATATACAGGATATGTTCCCCAATACCCACTTTCGAATGGCTTATGACCTGTTGGAAAAAGAAATCCCACAGCGGTCTTCAAAAGAATATTTGAATATTCTTCATATGGCGGCCTATTGTGGTGAAGAAAAAACTACAGAGGCCATATCCATTATTGTCAATCATAACCTGCCGCTATCAGCAGAACTGGTAATACAAAATAATCTTAGTTATGAGCAATACCTGCTGACTTTGGTTGAGCAGGAAATCGAAGAGAGAAACCAGAGCAGGACAAGTCGATTGCAACGGGAATCCAAATTGCCATTGGAAAAGACAATCTCAATTTTTGACCGAAAACGATTACCTGAAAAGGTCAACCATCTAGTCGGTGTGCTACTAAAGGGAAAGTTCACTGAAAAACAGGAAAATGTTTTGGCGTTTGGTAATCCAGGAAGTGGTAAAACACATCTTCTCTGTGCCATTGGGCATGAACTTATCCTGCAAGGCAAAAGAGTGTTCTTTTCACCATGTAGTCTGTTAGTCCAGAACTTTTTAGCAGCAAAACGGGACTTAACATTATCAAAGTATTTGAAAAAACTGGCCAAATACGATGCTATTATAATTGATGATATTGGATATGTTCAACAGAGTCGCGAGGAAATGGAAGTGCTGTTTACCTTATTAGCAGATCGTTATGAAAAAGGCAGTATTATGATTACAAGCAATTTACCCTTTTCAAAATGGGACAAAATCTGTAAAGATCCAATGACAACTGCTGCTGCCATTGATCGATTGGTCCATCATAGTGTTATTTTAGAGTTGAATATTAACAGTTACCGGTTGGAAACCGCTGGTAACATTTTAGATGACGCAATAGGGGAAAAATAATTGTCGTTGACTGGAAATTATAGTTGACGTTGATCATTTAGGATCGGAAGCAGGTAAAAAACTCAAATCTACATCAGGATGGAACTCTGATGGAAATGGCATAGACACCTATGGCTTTGCCGGGTTGCCGGCGGGTTACCGTGACTACAGTGGCCCCTTCTACGATATAGGCTACTACGCCCTCTTCTGGTCGGCCTCCGAGAGCCCTGCAGATTACGCATGGAGCCGGCACCTGCGCTACAATTATTCCGCCGTCTACCGGCTCGATTACTACAAGGGATACGGGTTCAGTGTCCGTTGCGTCAGGGATTAGATTATCCCGATACGCTTTGCTATCGGGATGCCCAAAGGGCATTTGACTATTTGATATCCTGTTCCGAATGGTCGGGATAGGATTGAAACATATTCTCCCAACCACTTCTTTCTTATCCTGTTTTTCCCGTTGATAAAACCAGAAAAGCACCTGATATTTAAGCAAGTTTAAAATAAATGAATTTAATACATAAATCGGTACTGTACCGACTAATTGTACCAACTCTCTAAACTTTCTCGTTGCTAAAATATTTGAAATGCCGGCCTGTCACGCCGGAAGTTGCGAGTTCGAGTCTCGTCGCCCCCGCTTCAAAAAAGTCCCACATTGTTGGGACTTTTTTGTTTTTATCTTAAATTAATTAGTTCTCTTATATTCACAAATTTTATATAGATATTTTTTACTCCTGATGAAAATTATTTTCAGAATTACACAATAGACTACAGGTTGAGTTATTTCCGGAAAGAAACATTCAGGAATCTTATGGGTCTATTTTCACTTCGCTGCTTAAATGACGGAACCAAAACCAATAAAGTCCGAAGGATAAAAAGAGAAATAAGACCAAAAGCAATCCAAACAAATCCCACCGTTCCATCATGGTCATCATCACGGTAAGAAACAGGGCCAGCTGCCACGGAACCGCAAAGATCACTGCGATAATGTCCCGTCGGTTTTCTGAATTGATCTGCTGGAGTTTATCAGATGGAATTTTGCATCGGACCCGGTCCCAAAATCCAAAGGGGCGGGTTTTTTTGTAAAAGTTCAGTAGCACAACATCATCCGTGGGCTGCGTAAGAAAAGTACCGGTAATCGTAGCAATGAGTGAGATTCCGCTGGTAAATGTGAAAATAATATAATCCGGCCAATTGGGAAAGACCAGTTTCTGGACAATGGCAGCGATCATTCCGCCGAGAGTCCCCAGGGCAAAGCCAAAACCGTTGAGTCGCCACCAATACCAACGTAATAGTAAGGGAATAATCAATCCGGCGCCAATGCTCATGGTGATCCAACTGTAAATGTCATTGATATTTTTGATTGCCAGGGTCACAAATAAACCAAAAATGACCATCAGTACTGACGCCATACGGCTATGCAGGAGGAGTTGTTTTTCTGAGGCTTTTGGGTTGATGAAAGCCTGGTAAATATCCTTGACCCAATAGGCTGCACCGGAGTTAATGACAGAATCAAAGGTTGACATACCGGCTGCCATCAGTCCGGCAACCAGCAGGCCTTTTAGACCAACCGGAACCAGGGTATTGATCACTATCGGCAATACCGCTTCCGGGTCCTGTATCGGCTGACCACGCTTCACACCCAGTGAAATTCCCATGATTGCTATTGCCGCCACAAAGGGCCAGCGGAGGGACAACAGAAAGGTCCAGAACATGGATAGAAGTCCGGCGTCCCGGTCACTTTTAGCTGCAAAAAATCTTTGGATCATGTAGCCGCTGGTCCCGGCACTGCCCTCGATCACTGTTTTGAGAAGGTAAAATATGATTGTCAAGCCGAACAAGTTGAAAATAGAGTAAGATGAATTTTCCGGGAATGCCACTCTCCAATTGGGAAGAAAATTTGTCCAGGCATCTTTTGTGGTTTCAACAGCCTGGTATCCGCCATCGCGAAGTGGAATGGATATTGAAAACACATCAGGAATATCAAAACTTACCAGTGAAATAACACAAATGGTGATTATTGTGAAAAAAATTAAAAATCCCTGGAAAACATCAGTCCAGACCACGCCATAGAGACCACTGGCTACAGTATAGATCATGGCTAATAAAATCATCAGCGTGGCTGCCCAAAATTGCGAAGGTAATCCGAAAAATGGGGGAATACCCAGGAATTCGCCTATGAATTTTCCCGCACCAACGGCAAAATAGGTGACGATCGCTGTGGAACTGACCAATACGGAAATGGCCGCAATTAACCGTGCAATTTTTCCTTCAATCCCATCGCCGAAGCGCAATTTCATCCATTCCGCCAGAGTCATCACTTCTGAACGGCGGTTCCATTTACCCATGAAAATCATTAGAAAAGCCATGATCAGCACGATTCCGCCGCGAATTTCCACAAAGAACCCCATAGCGCCAAGAGCATAGATAAAGGCGGTGTTAATCATCGTTCCACTGATGTCGAGATTTGAAGCCATTCCTGATGCGCCTAAAACCCACCAGGGCAGGCTCCTGCTGCCGAGAAAATAGGAATCAATATCCGATGAGGCTTTTTTTGAGAAATACAACCCGATCCATATCATTCCGACTAAATAAAGCCCTACTATTGAAAAATCTAGTATTGTCATGTCTGCTCCTGTTTTGATTGCCTTGGCACTTCGAGGTGTAAATCGATAAAGAGTCTCCCCGGTAATAGATCATAGAAAATTCCTCTGTCATTTCGTTCTCTCGAAATGACAGCTATTGGACGTAATTCGCTACATCCTCAAAATTATTTTCAATATTTCCTGCAGGGTCACATCCTGCTCTTTGTCATCTATTTCTACCAGAATAAAATATCCTGAGTCCGCATTGAGTTTTTTCCATGCCTTTATCAAGGCCTGTTGATCGGAATGTACTAATTTTCCGCTTATGTTGTCCCAAATTTCTGTTGCTGTCATGCATCCCAGAGAAAGTGTGTTTGGATAAAAAGGAAGATGTTGGTAATAATCCGGGTTGATGGTTGTTCCATGGGCCATGATCTCACTACGTCCGGCCAGTCCGGAAAAATAAGTTCCCATAATCGCAAAATAGCTCTGCCATTCATCGGGTAAAAGACTTCTGTAAATTGTTTCAGTCCAATCTGTATCACTGAGACCAAAATCAGCGGGAGTGGTTTCAAAAGGCAGGCTTAGTTGCAATGATTCCGAAGGGCCGATGAAGACATTTTCGGATTTTCCTGTACCGGTGATCGCATATAATCCCTGGGGCGAATTACCATGAGTGATATAAGGGGGTAAATCCGAGCAAGACCTGGCCAGGTGCGGAATACTGAAAATCCGGCCGAATTCATCGCTGATCCAATGGCCGTCCTGGCTCCTGACCATTGTTAATCCCTGGAAAGCACGGTTTTTTCGGTGAAAACTGAAAATCACAGGTTTATTTTTAAAATTATGGGTGACTAATGTTTCGAGTGGTGGTAACTTGGGATCCTTTCCGATTAAGTCATATTCCAGGGAAATATAGATTCCCGGGTTGTCTTGCAGGTCAAATTTTTGGGACAAAAGCTCATGCAGCATCTGCTTTTGAGTTGTATCATACCTGATGATATAATGGCACATCATGGCAAAGTTTTTTATGTTTTCGGATTTATTAACTCTGCTTAAAATTTGCGTCTGATATTTTTGCGGATAAAGGCCATAGATCACTTCCAGAAAACCTCGCTGGATTGAGGAATCAAAGGTCAGCAAGGAGTCCATTTTTTCATTGAAAAAATGGTCGGTAACATCGGATCGGAATTGCGCCAGCCCCATTCCCCAGAATGCCCCCTGCCATTTATCCAGATCGTCGGATTTTAAGGCAGATTCTATTGTGTTTTGTATGAGGTTTCCATGAAATGCTTTTCGGTTTGCTGAAGTTGTTCTTTCAGATATAAATGTTTCCTGCTGCCGGCTGCATTGAACAAGGGATAAGAAAATTATTCCGGAAATAATGAGTTTTTTCATTTCATGCCTCTGTTTTCAATTGCGTTTTTGGTTTATCCTCGTGTGGCTGTTCCAAAAGTCTTCCGAATTTCTGTCATTCTGGTTCGGCGAACACCGGAGATTAAATTTGATTTTTATGATATCCTCACACTTTTTTCTTGCTGCATTTTTCCAAAAGTGATCCTTTGGGACCGGCGGTATTATGTAATATTCTAATTTTTTCCCGGCGACAATCACAGGGGACACAGGTCCCTTCCGGACACAACAGTTCATCCTGGTAAAGATGAAAATACCGGAGGCCTTCTTTGTATAATAATTCCATACTGACCAGCAAACTTTTCAGGTGATTGAGGGAATGGTATTCTATCAGTTTTTTTTCCAATAAGAATTTTTCAAAGTTCTTAAAGGGTTTGCTACAGCCGGGCAATTCCTTCAATTTCTGCTCTCCGGTGATCGAAACGCCGGCTTTTTCAACTTTCAAATAGTCCCAGGGCGAAATGTCCGTCCAGGGTACGGGGGCCATGTTTTCCAGGTAATGGCCAAAACTGAGTGCATTAAAATCAACGCCAATCAGCAGTACATAGGCATTTTTGCGGGAATTCATCCAGTCCAGTACGCTTCCTTTTCCCAAAGGGCTTGCAGGAGAATTTTTTTGGGAAATAATTTCTGCGGCTTTACCCCAGAGTGAAAAGGAGTGGGTTGGTGACGAAGTCCGCAGCACCTTGTCCTGTTGTCGAAAAACTTCCGATACAGCCCCGACTTTGGATTGACTTTGAACGTAATTGAAAACCTCATGGGTGCCATCACTTCGCTTGTAGCAATAGGTAAAAGCCGGCATGACCAGGGAGCCATTGGGTGTAATTAATTGCTGAAGATTTCGAACCAGGTTTTCAATCGTAACTTCTGTGAAGGCCTTTTTTATCTCACCGAAAGAGGAATGGACAATGACATGTTGACCGGCTGCAAGACCCAAAGATTGAAAATATTTATTGAGTATGATATCCATTTTTTAGTTTATTCTGGTTTCTAATTTGTCAATATATTTCCGGTAGCAATTTTTGAAGAAAATCAAGAGTAAAATAATAAAAAACAATAAAATATATGAAATTTTTCCTTTTCCAATGTAGCAATGGGCAATGCTTATTGACGCCAGTGAAATGGGCAACATTCCTAAAAAGGCGAGTCCAAAACCCTGTAGGATCAGCCCTGTATTTTGAGGGATGTTGCCTGCCTTATCGGCGATGGGTTTCCAAAAGCCCAGCGGTTTGGCTTCCTGGTAAAACTTGATGAGCACTTCTTCCTTTTCCGGTGCGGTCACCAATGCCACCAGGACCCACAAAATCGTTGTGATGGCAATGGAAATAAAGACATGCCAATAAGGTGATAGTGAAGTGAAAATTACAAATTTCACCAATATGAAGATAATCGGCCCGCCGAATGATGCTGTAATTCGGGCTTTGCTATTGAACCGCCACCACCACCACTGGGCCCAGTTGGCCGATAGTTCAGCTGAACTGATACCCAGCATAAAAATCGCAATATCAATGACATTTTTTGCTTTTACGGCCACCAGCATTGACAATCCGATGATCAGGAATATAACTGCTTTGCCGACTTTCAGGTAATGTTTTTCATCTTTTCCTTTTACAAAAAATCGTCGATAAAGATCGTAAACCACCGTTTGGGACCCAAAATTCAGATTGGAATCAATGGTGGACATGATGGAAGCTGCCAATCCTGCGATGGCCAGCCATAAAATTCCAGGCGGCATATAATGGGAAATCAGCAACCCGAAAGCTTTTTCTTTGTTGATCTCACCGGTGTAAAGGCCCGGCCATTTCACCATTGCTCCTAATGCCGGCATAGTCAGAATTGTCAACATAAGGATGATGGTGAATAATGCCCAGATGTAAAGTTTGGAGGCCTCTTTACCATTTTTGCAGGACAATATCCGTTGTCCTTCCATGGCGGCGCCCATGGGAGCCACATCGCCACCGTAACCGATAGCTGTTCCCAGTGTCCATGCAATGATGCTGACCAGGCCCAGGGACTCATGATTGAGCGGCGGAAACCAACGGACAACATCGGTGCCGTGAGTGGATACCAGCGCATCATACAATCCCGACGGCCCGCCGAAATCTTTGATCACCAATATTGCTAGTATCAGATAGGAAATAAAAACAATCGCAGCCTGCAATACGTCGCTGAAAACCACTCCGATATAACCAGACATAAATACATAGATCAACACAACCGGAATGACAATACTGAATGTCATGGTCAGTGACCAGCCAAGTGTTGGATTGAGAATTTTATGTAGTCCCAGGAGACCAGCCCCGGTCCAGGCGACAATGGAAATAAAGGCACTTCGAAAAGCGATCCAGCCGCGCAGGGTACTGGCTATTTTTCCTGAGAATCTAAGTTCATAAAATTCCGGCGCTGTGAAAATTTTGAGTTTGCGCCAGAAAAGGGCAAAGAGTACCGCCGCAACCATCAGCGCCAATCCAAACCGGCTGATGTAAAACCAGTAAATAAAAAGACCACTGATCACAGTCATGCCGCAATAAGTAGGCGCCACATCGGCATTCATGGCTGTGGCTGCGGCTGAAATTCCATTGACCCAGCCGGGGAGTTTGCGGCCGGCAAGGAAGTAATTTTCAACACCTTTTTGACTGTATTTTCTGAAATAAAAACCAATGATCAAAAGTATTACAAGATATGTAATAATGGCGATAGTATCGAAATTTCCGAGTTTTATATGATTCAGATTTTCCATTTTAATTTATTCTAAGTTCAATCATCATCTGGAGTTTCTTCAATTGGTTACACCCTCCTAAATCCTCCCTCAAGGGAGGACTTATCACAATATTATCATTTTCAAATAAAATTAAAGTCAATTCCTCACTCATTGACATGGATAATGAGGCTGTCCCTAAAGTCTCTCCAAGGTTGTCATTCTGAACTTCGTGAAGAATCTCGACAGTCTGGATGGGAGATACTTCACTTCGTTCAGCATGACAACTTCGGAGTGAATATTTGACTTTAGGGACAGCCTCATTAGGGGGTTGTCAACTCTTTTTGAAAGCCAATTGCATACATCCAAATCACCTTATTTAAGTAATACTATTCTTTTTGAATCAACAAAATCCTTTGTTACCAGATGACAAAAGTAAATCCCACTTGCCAGGCCTGCGGCATCAAATTTCACACTATGATAACCTGTTTCTGAGTAATTGTTTTTTATGGTTTTGACTAATTTTCCTTCAAGATTATAGATTTCCAACCTCACTTTAGAAGGAGTGTGGATATAAAATGAGATCACAGTATCCGGATTGAATGGATTAGGATATATCTTTGTAATCTTAAATTCTACTGGTTGCTTTTCATTTTGGTAAATATTTGTCGGATTGGTGAGGTCATGATAACAGGCATTATATACTTCCTCCTCAACATTGTACCAGCCGCTGTAAGCGCCGTTGCCCCATTCACCACCGTTGGTCAGGAAGACGATGCCGAAGCCCTCGTCTTTGGAATAATATAAATCGCTGATAAGTCCGTAGGCTTCACCCGGATGCCCGATCATAGGAATTCCTTCTAAAAGATTTTCTGTTGTGGAATTTCCCAGAGCATAGGCATTGAAAATACCGTAGTAATTATTGCCGTTGTCGCCATTTTTTTGCCAGACCGTTTCATGCATTCTTTGCATGGTTGAATCGGAAAGGATTTGCTGTCCCCGGAATTGACCATTGTTCTTGTGTAAGACCAGAAAATTGGCCAGGTCCAATGCTGACGCGCGCAAGCCTCCCTGGGGGCCAAATATAAACCCATTATCCCCGAGAGTGTAGTCTGACAGGTCGCGTTCTGCTGGCTTTACTCCTTTGTATTCATCAGCCTGGGAAACCCAGTTAATGCCATTTTTACGATAAAGAGCAGCCAGATTATCGATGTCTTCCAACTGTGCCACATTAAAGTCGGATTTCATTCCTAAGGGCTGAAATAATTCTTCACGGCAATACTGGTCAAAGCGTTTGCCACTCAGAATTTCCACCAGGGATGCGACCACGCCAAAATTTGCATTGGCATATTGGAAATAATGTGAATCAGGTGATTTTGATGACCAAATATCGGCATTGTAGTAACTTCCTCCGGGCAAAAATAATTCCCTGATAGAAGGCGGATTGGATTGACTGTATCCGGCAGAAAGGAAAGTGGAATATTTAGCGCCATCACGAATCGAGGAGGTATGAGACATGAGACGGCGAAAAGTGATTTTCTGATTTGGATATTTTGGATTTCTGAAACTGTATCCAAGATAGTCGGAGATATCATCATCCAACTGAAATTTGCCTTCATCGTAAAGTTTCATCAAAGCGGTGGCGGAGATCATTTTGGAAATTGAAGCGATTCGATATTGTGTACCGGCTTCCATGGGTAAATCTCTGGCAACATCCCGCTTGCCGAATCCTTCTGCGAAGATGATAGATGTATCATTCACAACGACGACGGACATGCCCACTAAATTGTATTTTTTTTTGATGCTTTGGAGTTGGGTTTCCAGGCTGCTTTGGCCCAAAACCAGTATTGAAAAAATAACGGAGGCGAATAAAATTTTTTTGATCATTTTTTTCCTATTTCACGATCATTAATTTTCTGGTTTTTCTATCTGTGGCTGATGGGTCTTTGAAAATCAATTGATAAAAATACAATCCGCTGGAAAGGTCTTTTGCATCGAAATGAATAGTATAATTACCGGCAGATTTCGGTTGATTTACCAAAACTTTTATTTCTTTTCCTAAAATATCAAAAATCTTCAAACTGACAAGACCGTTTTTGGGTAATGAATAACTGATATAGGTTGATGCATTAAAAGGATTTGGATAGTTTTGTTCGAGAATGAAGGATTCTGGCAGCTTTATTTCTTTTTCGATTGAAACCATGTCCGGACTGATGAAAATATCTTTTGATTTTTTTCGGTTCAGCATCAGCATGGTGGCATCAGCAATCAGCCATTCTCCGTCATTGATATTGGAGTTGTCAAGTTTGACCAGAGTCTGTTCGCCTTCTTTCAGGTAAAGGGTTGACAATTTCTGCCAGCCGGTTTTGCTGAAGGATGTCTGATCGAGATTTACGATGAATGAATCGCAACCGGCATAAACGGTATATTTGGCCAGTTTTGTGGCTTTTGGACTGCGTACAACATAAGCATAGAGATCAAACCAAGCCGCATAAGGTACATCATAATTGTAAGTAATTTCTGCATACTCAGTGTTTTTATTGATCAAAATATTGGGATTGAATCCGTATGAATCGCTTGTGAGAGTTTCCCAATTGCCCGACACTTTTGCCCTGTTTTCGTTTTCATTTACAATATGGGCTTTGGGGCGCCAGACATTTTCACCACGATGAGGCAGATAGGCGGGAAATTCGTAGTAACTCTCTTTTAGTAATCGGCCAAGTTGATTGCCATTTTTACGTAATCCTTCATAAAAGAAAAAAGCTTCTCCGGCGATTCCCTGGTCCCGGTTCATTTCCATGGCATTCATCAGATATTCCGGTGAAATGATATAATCACCGACATTCATCAGGATTCCGGCAATATAGACATCTTTTTTCCCGGGATAATTTGCTAATGATGATAAAAAGGTAGATTGATATTCACCGAAATCATAGCGGTAAAGTTGTGGAATCACATCATCTACAATATCCTCATTCATCCAGGTGTATGGGTCCTGCAAATATTCATGATAGCACCAGGGATAAATACTGGGTGATGAGGAAAAATTCAGGTTGGGATCATAGGCTTTTACTGAGTCACGGATGGCTCTGAACCAGTCATTCATTTTATCCGCACGCCAACGCATCCAACTGGCATCTTTGTAATTTTTGGGCGGTTCCGCACCATCGTGTTCGGCTTTGTAAATGCTCACCGTCACGGAGTCATAACCACCTTCCACCGGTAATGCCGGGATTCTGTCGGAATATTCCACGCCGTCAATATCATAACTACGGCATACTTCCATGGTTAATCCCGATATCAGGCCCTGTACTTCAGGATTAATGGCGGAAATCCAGTCGAACCCGTTTTTGTTCATGAGGTTGCCATTGTAATCCAATGTGGCCCAATGGGGATATTTTTGGACAATATGACCGCCATTCTGATTGTAGGAACTGGCAAATCCGTACTCAAACCACGGTAGCACTTCAATACCATTCCGATGGGCTTCAATAATTACGCGATCAAGCGGATCTTCCACTGAACCGGTGGGGCCTTTTTCAAAACCGAAAAGTGAATCCATTACAGCACTGGGAAATAGCGTATAAGCACCGTTGTAACCACTGCCATTCCAGACAACCACCAAAACTGTATTGACATTGATGGATGCCAGGTAATCCATGGCTTCTGCGATTTTTTCATGGGAGGACAGCACATCGCTGTCAACATTTGTTATTTTCACAGCTCGAAATTCTTCCAGCCTTCTGGCGAAGACCATCATTGGAATCAATAATAGAAATAGAAATTTTTTCATTTATTTTCCCTATATTTTTATTCTCACAACCAACCTGCAAGGTCTCTGATACCCGGGGGGGGTATTCAAATTAAACCCCGTATGTCGTGTATATTAAGTTCTCCAGAACAATTTTTTCTGTGTAAAAAACTGCACCATCAGTGCGACCAGGAAAGTGTATAATACTCCTCTTCCAAACCCCAGCCAGGGATTGATCGTATCCAATTTGTCGAGAATTGGGGTTATGTGTAAAAGGGCCAAAACCGGCCAGATGAAATTAGCATAGCCCACATAAGCGATCATTGGATTTTGTCCGTTATCAATGAGTAATTGTACAGATCGTTGCTTTTTGAAAACATCAAGGGTAATGGTGAATAAAATCAGCAAAAATCCCGCAAGTCCCGAAGTGACAAAATAATAACTCAGGGTAGGATGGTCCTTTTTGATGCCTCCTTCGTAAGGCTCAAAGACAAGGCCGAGGACCAGAAAAAATATGCCCCATAAAAAGAATTTGCGGATTAACTGCTCATTATCGGATTTTGGATTTTTTGTGAGGTAATTTCCAATGATTCCTAAAATCATAACCGAAACTACTGTCTGCCATACGGCCCTTGTAAATAATCCAACCAGAAGGGTTACAACAAATAAAACCATCAATGTTGCTATTGAAAAATATTTATTGTTTGTCCAGGATTTTTCATGATTATCGCTGGTTTTCAGCCATTTAAGAATAATATCTCCGGCAATGGTCCCGGGAATCACGATCATCAGGTATTGCAGGTAGGAGAATTTATACATCCACGGAATTGGTGTGAAATTCCAGATAGCAGCAGTCCAGCCATCCAGACCATGTGATAATCTGAAGGCTGCCAGAATACCCATTATCCCGATGCGAAATATTAATTTATCATGAGTGAGCAGATAAGCCAGTGACCCGAAAAAATAGACATTCGTCAGCACTACGATAATGATATCGCTTCGATTGGGTGAAAATCTTGTTCCGTCGGGATATTTGATCAGGAACATCAATGCAATGGCCAGTAAAAGTCCTGAATATTTTACAATGTGCTGATAGAGATTTGGAATTTGTTTGGGAAGTCTTAGGAAAATGGCAAACATCAGCGCAAAACCTAAAATTGCCCATAGCCAGTCTGAAAAATGTGGCGTAGAAAAGATACCGGTATTGATGACGTAAGGTCGCATATGCCGGGAAAAAATCGCAAAAAATCCCAACAGAAAAGTACGTTCCAGAATATAGGTAAAAAGACTGAAATTGAGTTTTCCTTTTTCGATCCGTTTATTGAGTGCTATCGGGAGAGCTGCTCCCAATGCAAACAGGAAAAAGGGAAATACCAAATCCACCCAGGTAATACCGGGAATGGAGGGGTCAAAAATACGGGTTGGAGGCGGTACCTGTGCATGGTACATCCAGGCTGGCAATGTACTGTATGGAATGACTCCTGATAGCACCATGGTTAATATTGCAAAACCGCGAAGGGCATCAAGATTATGTGCACGTTTTTCCATTTTTTCCTCTTCAATGTTTCAACCTTGGACTTCTTTTCAAAGTCAGAGATTGATATTCAGCATCACTTATTCTCTTTCGCAATAATCACGACTGGTTCTTCCGGACGATAGTTTTTCAGTTCAATTTCCACCATTGCCAAAATCTGTGATTCGCTGACCAGGCCTGTGAGATCAATGATTTTTCCGGAAATGATGACGAACAAATCCGGAATCAAGGGGCCGGCATCACCAAAAGTGGTCATGGATTCCACAATATTTCGAAGTAATGGCAACACGTCCGTGTTTTCGGATTGAAATGAAACGGCATCATTTTTTTGCAATTTGATCACACCGGCACTGTCGATGACACGAAGGTTTTGCGATTTTGTACGAATCAGGCCAAACAATTTTTTTGAATATTCTTCAGCAAAATAGACTTTCAGCATTGAAGTGTTTCCACTAAGCATCACATTGGTTTGATTTGTTTTCAGGGACAATGCGCAGATTTGTTTGAGTTCTTCATCGGATTTTTGTGCGGAAGCCAGGTCTTTGGTTTTCATTTCGCTGGTGCCGTTGGCTGTGGCGATTACCTGCTTGTTCTTTTTATCGATCACAACATCCACTTCAATACTGGCCGGATCAGCCCCCATTCTCTGCACCGATTCCACAGCTTCCTGGCGAATGGCGAGAATGTCGTTTTCAGTGGGATTGACAATACTGCGTTCCACAGTGTCTCTGACCATTCCAAGGGCAGCACCAATAGCTGAAAGTACTTCGGTATTGTTTGAAATGCGATGTGAAAACCCCATATATTTGGCAGCGTAAGGCACAATGGCCGGAGCACCGCCACCACCGCCGATGAATTCGATCAGGTCACGGTCAATTTTATATTCTTTGATCAATTGCTCAAGGGTCGGCTTGATTTTCTCAGCTGAGATTTTTAACAGATTGCCGGCAATATCCCTGGGGTCTTTGTTCCATTTTTTACCCAAAGCGTCAAAGAAATTATTGATAATATCATGGTTCGCGGCGGTATGGGTTTGAGTTTTTGCATATCCAAGATAAGTCGCGGCGCCGGTCGGAGTGATGGTATATTTTTCGTTGTGATTGATGATTTCCATGTAGTCGGCCGGATCGTTTTTCGCCGGCTGAAGGGTTTGGATTTCCAGATCATTAAAATCCTGTTCTTCGCAAAAGGAAATATATTTCAGCGCGGCAATGTGAGTGCTGCGTGGGCCGACATCGATGATTTTGTTATGGCGTATGCGCGGGACTGACCCACCGGCAATTCCCAAAGTCCTCACATCCAGAGTCCTGAGAAAAAGTCGATTTCCGGCGATTTGTGCGGATTTTACCTGGGGCTTTCCATTTTTGATGACAGATATGTCGGAAGATGTTCCCCCCACTTCGATGAAAATTCCGTCGGTGACTTTGCTGTACATGAGCGCAGCAGCCACACCGGCAGCGGGACCGGACAGCATGGTCAGGATGGGGCGTTTGCGCATTTCGTTGATGTCCATGATTCCACCGTCGGACCGCATGATCATCAGCGGGGCTTTGATGCCGGTTTTGCGAACAGAGTTCTCGGTCATGTTGGCGGTTTCCAGCATTTTAGGCATCATAGAAGCGTTGATTACGGCTGTACGGGTTCGGATTTTGACGCCGTAAAGTTTGGATATGTCGCTGGCAGCTGTAGCCGGGAGGCCCATTTCTTCAGCTATTTTCTTGACCTTGTGTTCATTATTCGGATGGTCCACACCAAAGGTCTCCGAGGCCACGATTACTTCCGCGCCTTCAATTTGTAAAAGATCAAGGGCTTCACGGATTTCATGATCTGTCAGGGGTTTTGTGACGTCAATATAATAGAAGCATGTATTAAGAAATTTTCCCGGTGAAAGTTCGATGTTCCGGATGTTGATCTGGTTTCTGGCTACTTTGCCCTGAAGGCCTTTACCCATTCCGATAATGCCGACTTTCGCGACATCACCTTCGAGAAGGGCATTGGTTGCCTGGGTTGTGGAGTGGGCGATGAGAATGATTTCATCTACAGAAATATTGGATAAATCTAAAAGGTTTTGCAGAGATTGCACGACTCCAAGGGCCACGCCTTCATTGGCTTTGTGGGTTGTGGATACACAGGCTTTTCCGATGATTGAATAATCTTTGATATCAATGGCAACAGCATGAGTAAAAGTGCCGCCTACATCTATTCCGATTTTTATTTTTCTTTTCATTAATAGTCCCAAATTTTACATAAACCAAATTGCTGAAAATACCAGGCCGATGATTGCCAGAAGCCAACTGTAGGGCAAGGTATTCTGCAGGATTTTCTGAACGTTCTGGTCCATTTCATTTGCCAGCCAGACATTGTGCGTATTTGTCGGGTCACTGATTCCCTGGATCTGTCCCACAGTAATGAGCATTCCCATTACCGCTCCGGCCGGAAGTCCGCTGGCAACAAAGACGGCGGCTACTCCATAACCCATTCCCCAAATATTAAGCGGTCCACGATACAGTGCTAACGGAGCAGCTAGTGCGAACAGGAATATATATTGCCAGGCTGAAGTGGGCACGATTTGCTCAAAAAGTGGTCGAAGAATGTTCAGCACCGGCCAGCCTTCCGGATGACTGGCTGCCCAATCACCACCGGGGCCCATAATGGCATTCAGCAACATACCAATTCCGAAAAACATCACCACCGCTGGCATAACGACAGATCCACCTTTGAAGATGGATTGAATGAATTGGTTGAGGCTGCCCTTGTGATAGGTTGCCAGAAAACCGAAAAGCAATCCACAGATAAAGGCTGCAATGAACCCCATATTAAAAACGAGAATTAAAACCAGTGGCAAAATAGGAGTTAAATATGCTGTCCAGTATATGTTGTCTTTTTCTTTTTTATGTTTGAATAATTTGTGAATGAAAGTCAGGATAACGATTCCGCCAAGTCCGATGGCTAATGCATATTTTATTCCTGTACCGGCCTGTTTGAAAATTCCGGATATTGTTGATCTGATATTGTCATCTAATTGATTGAAACCGAGAAAGATAGCGCTAATTACAATTATTAATATCAAAACTCGTAATCCAATTTTAATAAAATTGATTTTTGTTCCATCACGATGAAGTTGGACCGTTATATAAAGTAACGCAACAAGGAATGCCACACCAAACATCGTCAGTGCAAAAGGACGGACCTGGTTGATGTTCATGCCTAATACATCTATATAGACCACCCAATTGCCCACATTCAGAATACCGCCAATGCTAAAACCGAACAGGAAAATTCCTGTCGTTGTCAGGGCTCCTATGCCAATGGATGACATAATAGGAAGGATAATTGTCCCAACCATAATTACCGCACCCAAACCACCTAATGTTGAGAAGAGCAAGGCGATCATGGACATCATCAGCACGGCAATGGCCCAGGTATTATCACCAGCCAGTTCCGCGCCGATTTTGATAAAATTCCTTGCAATTCCGGTTTGTTGCAATAGTATGCTTAACATGCTCCCGAAAATGGCAACAGTATAGGCGCGACTGAGTTTTGTGGCCCCTTCTCCAATGACCAGTTGAATCGTATCACCGATGCTGACACCGGCGATGAGCGGAATAAAAAAGGCCATAACCGGTAAAGCCAGCAACGCTGGTATCTTTCTGAAAAACATCAAGATAACCATGGAAAAGAAAACAACTGCGAATAAAACTAACTGAAAAATTTCCATAATCCCTGTAAATTTTAAGTTAAATCATATTACTTTTTGGAATATAATCTAAAATTATTTAGATTCCAAGTTAAATAGATAACCTTACAAACTAAATTTAAAAAGCGTTGGTATAAAGATAAAATGACAAAAGGTAAAAGTAAATTGACGACAGGTTTTCTGGTGATCGGCGGAGGGGCCGGTGGAGTTTGTGCTGCTATTGAAGCCGCCCGACGAAATATTCTGGTCATTCTGGCAGAAGAAACCGAATGGCTGGGTGGAATGCTGTCGGCTGCGGGAGTCAGCTGTATTGACGGAAATTATGCAATGCAATCCGGGTTGTTTGGTGAATTCGCTGAAAAAATATTCCAATTTTATGGTGGCACTGAAAAGGTGAAAACCGGCTGGGTCAGCCATATCAACTTCGAACCCTCTGTAGCCAATAAAATCATCCATGAATTAATGGAAAATCTGCCAACCTTGACAGTTTTGAAAAAACATAAATTTCAATCCATAAAATTGGAAAACAATTCGATTCAGTCCGTGATACTGGAGAATGAAAATGGGCATGAAATTGAAATTTCTGCCAAGGTTTATATGGATGCCACTGATTATGGTGATGTTGCATTTGCAGCCGAATGCGATTACAATGAGGGAACTTCAGAAACCGGTCAGGACCAAAATATTCAAGACATAACCTGGGTAGCAATTCTGCAGGAATTTGAAAATGGAATTGACCATTTGATCAGTAAACCTGATAACTACAATGCTGATGATTTCCTTGGTTGCTGCCAGGAATGGTCCAATGATGAATTTCCGTCACAACTGTCGGCTGAAAAAATGCTGGAATATGGAAAATTGCCAAACAATAAATACATGATCAACTGGCCGATTCGGGGCAATGATTTTTTTACAAATGTTCTGGATTTATCACCTGAAGAGCGTGAAAAGGAATGGGCGAAAGCAAGGGAATTTTCACTCTGTAAAGTCTATTTCATTCAAAACAAACTGGGTTATAAAAATCTTGGGCTGGCGCAGGAATTTTTTACAGAGCACGGACTCGCTTTGATCCCATACAATCGTGAAAGCCGCAGGTTTAAGGGGTATGCAAAATTTGATGTGGACCATATTCTGGAGCCATATAAATATGATCTGTACAAAAAAGGAATTGCGGTGGGCGATTATCCAGTGGACCACCATCATTCCAGAAACAGTGAAAAAATAGATGAAGAATTTCCCAAAATTCCTTCTTTTAATGTACCTTACGATGTCCTTGTCAGCCAGGATTTAGACAACCTTTTATTGGGTGAAAAAAATATTTCGGTGTCCCATTATATGAATGGCTCCACCCGGTTGCAACCGGTGGTGATGCAGTTGGGACAGGCAGCCGGAGCGGCGGCGAGTTTGGCCATTTTGCAGAACAAAAAAGTAGCCGCTCTGAATATTCGCCAATTACAGATTACGCTTTTGGAGTCAGGAGTTTATATCGCTCCGGTTTATGATATCAATAAAGATTCTGAATATTTTTCTGCTGTCCAGCGGGTTTGCGTTGCAGGAATGATGAAGTTGGATGGCATTCCGCACCAATGGGCAAACCGCTCCTTTTTTTACCCGGAAAAAGTTGTTACGCTGGAAGATGTTGAATTTTTAATACGATCCTTCTTGGGTAAGATGGTCATCAATCTGGGAAATTTTGATAAAGATGATGTTTTGGATTTAAACCAGATCCATGAATTATTAAAAATGAATGGAATACAAGATTTTCAAACGATTGAAGAAAATAAAAATACATTGACCAGAAAGCAATTCGCTGTGATTTTGGATGAAGCGCTTAAGCCGTTTGCTAAAGAATTATATCTCACAGAAAAACTCAATGAGATGAAGGAATAATCCTAAACCATTGTGTCTCTGTGTCTTGTAAGATAAAAAAATAAGAGGGAGATTATGAAAAAAATAGTATTAATTGCAATGATGTTTATGATGGGATTTCAAATGTGCCGGACTGAAGAACCGGAATTGACAGAACTTCGCGGCGTCTGGATCACCAATGTGGACAGTGAAATTCTGGATAGCTATGAAAATATCAAAGAGGGTGTCGAGTTTTTGGCGGAACATCACTTCAACATCATCTATCCGGTGGTTTGGAATGACGCCAAAACCCTTTATCCCAGCAAGGTGATGGAAGAAACCTTTGGTTGGAAAATTGACCCTCGTTTTGAAGGTCGTGATCCGTTGGCGGAAATTATCCAGGAAGCCCATAAGCACAATATCGCTGTGGTGCCATGGTTTGAATATGGATTTTCCTCTTCTTACAAAAAAGATGGCGGTAAAATACTGGCTGCAAAGCCGGAATGGAAAGCCAAAGATGTCAAAGGCAATTTGTTGACAAAAAACCATTTTGAATGGATGAATGGCTATCATCCCGAAGTACAGCAGTTGCTTGTTGATCTGATCATGGAAGTGGTTAATAATTATGATGTTGACGGGGTGCAGGGGGATGACCGATTGCCGGCACAACCCAGTTCCGGTGGCTATTCCGATTACACAAAAAAACTATATGCCAGTGAGCATGGTGGGCTGGAGCCCCCTCTGGATTTTAAAGATGATACGTGGCTGCAATGGCGCGCTGATCAGCTCACAAAATTTGCTGGTCGGGTTTATAAAGAAGTAAAAGCAGTAAAGCCGGAGGTTTGGGTCACCTGGTCTCCGAGTGTTTACCCTTGGTCCAAAGAGGAGTATTTGCAGGATTGGCCGGCCTGGTACAAAGCCGGTGCCGCCGACTTTTTTCATCCCCAGGTCTATCGGCATGATTTCGATGCTTACCAAAAAACACTCAATGAGATCAATCCTGAGGTATTGGGTTTTCAGCATCCTGAAAAAGTCATTTTTCCGGGTGTCCTCATGAAAGTTGGTGATTACTACATCGAAAGCGATCATCTGAAGAAGGTTTTGGATTATAACAGAGAACAGGGCTTTAAAGGTGAAGTTTTCTTCTTTTACGAAGGGCTGAGACACAATCATGACGAGTTGGCAAAAGTCCTGGTTGATAGTTATTATAAGCAACCTGCTAAACTACCCTTTAAACCGCAATTTTTTAAAAAATAAATTGTTAATTCAAGTTATTGTAAAAACAAGATAAGTAAAAGAATTGATGGTTTGGATATCAAAAATCAATAGGAAAAAATGCGATAAATAACTATGTTAGAAAAGATGGTTAACTAACTTAACGAGGGTTTTTGTGAAAAGTAAATCTCTGTACCTTAAATATCTCCTGCTCTTTTGCCTGTTTTTTGCCCGAATGGCCCTGGCCAACGGCACCGGAAAAATTGCCGGTTTGGTGAAGGACAAAGCCACCGGAGAACCCATGGTGGGTGTCAATGTGGTGGTCAAAGGCGAAGGAATCGGGGCGGCTACGGACGCCAACGGCTATTTTTCAATTATCAATGTTACGCCGGGAAAACATGAAGTGATTTTCCAGTTCATCGGCTACGCTACTGTTAATGTGCAGGAAGTTTTAGTCAATGCCGGCAGAACGACTACTCAGGATGTGGACATGCAGGTGGCAGCCCTTGATCTTGGTGAATCGGTTACTGTGACCGCCCAGCGACCTATTGTGGAAAAGGACAAAACTAACTCGTCCGTCCATATTCAGGCAGAGGAAATCGTCAGTTCACCCACAGAAGGTATTCGTGAAATTATGGAACTTTCACCGGGTATCAACAGAAATGCCGATGGAACAATCTCCATTCGTGGCGGTGGCGGATATGAAATTTCCTATTCTATTAACGGTACCAAAACCTTGAATACCAATACATCAGCAACTGCTAATGGTGGCAGCGGCATGTCCAAGTCAGAAAATTCCTGGAAATATGATATTAATCCTTTGGCTGTTGCCCAGATGGAGGTGATTTCCGGTGGTTTCAATGCTGAATATGGTAACGCACAATCCGGTGTGGTTGAAGTGGTGACCCGTGAAGGCGGAGAAGATTTCGAAGGCGCTTTCCGGGTGGAATATCGTCCATCTGGAAAATATCATTACGGTGATTATCTATACTCTCATGATCAGTTAGAATGGCAACGCTGGGGCGATATTGACGCATGGGTTGGAAATCCATCATTTCTTACAGATTCTGCAGCCATCAATAATTATAACCTTTGGGTAAAAAACCATACACCTGAAGATGAAGAAATTACACTTTATGATTATGATTCCGAAACCGGAGAATACACACCCTATACTGAAATAAATGGTAAAAATATCATGGGTGTCTATGATTATACAGAAAAACCATCCAAACGATACTTGTTTAGCTTCGGCGGACCTCTAGGCCGGGATGGAAGGAAAATCTCCTTTTTCCTTTCCGGTGAATTGAAAGAAAAACCCACCCGCCTTCCAACCGTTGAAGAGACGCAAAATCTGAGCAACTTTACGATTGTTCTGGCCTATAAACCGGCCAGCAAACATAATTTCAAATTCACCAATATGTACCAGTATTTTGAATCCGGAATGGGCTCCGGGTCCGATGATATTCGCTGGGCAGGACTTGGAGGCTGGGACGGAGCTCAGAAAAAATACACGCTGATCTATGATGCGCTGCGTGAAGAAACTGTGTCTTCACAAAACCTCGATTATAAATTTGTCATTTCTTCGCAATCCTTTCTTCAGGTTACCGGAATTCACCAATTTGAGGAATTGTTTTCTCTTCAACGACCGGTTCCCGGAATTGACAAAGACGCACAATTGGTTTCCCAGGGGAAACAGGATACACGTTATCTGGAAGATCGCGGCGATTGGTTCATGAAATATCGTGACTATTATACGTGGTCATCACTCTATAATCAGGCCTCACTGACCCATTACTGGGAAGGGCGCGTTAATTACTCCAACCAGATCAATCCAACCAACCTGATCAAAATGGGAGCAGAAGCTTCATTGATGGACCAGGATTTTAATGCTTCCTCATCATTGACGGTTTCATCCTTTATCTGGAGAACCGGTTTCTCAACAAATTATCGTGCAAAGACCCGGTATTTTGCTGCTTATGCCCAGGACAAAATCGAATTCGCAGGAATGGTGGCAAATTTAGGGTTACGGTTGGATGGTTACAATTTTGGTGGTGAAGTCCCAGCTGACCAACATCAGGTTTTTTATCCGGCAGAAAATGAAGGCTTCACCGGCGGAATTGGTATTCCTGACTGGAAAGAGAGCAAAACCTACTGGTCGGTTTCTCCACGGGTAGGAATTTCCTTTCCGATTTCTGACAAGTCCGCTTTCCGTGTGCAATATGGCCATTTTCGCTCGATGCCAATGATTGCGCAAGCCCTGGACAATCAAACCAATCATGGGTGGGGAATTGTTGGCAATCCCAATCTGGAGCCGAAACTTTCCATCAATTATGAAATCGGTCTTCAGCACAATTTATGGGATTCACACCAACTGGATATTGTGACCTATTACAATGATCTGAAAAACCAGATCAATTCGATTTTTGTGGAAACCACAGCCGGTTCTATCAAGTACCAGGATGATTTGAAAGGTACTTATAGAACTTACACCAACAATAGTCACGGAAGCAGTCAGGGCGTGGAAATCTCTTTCGCCAATAAACTGGTTTCCCGATGGCGATATCGGGTTGGCTACGCTTTGTCCCAGACAAAATATGGTTATACCGGACTTCGCATTGAACCCAGGGAACTGACTTCGGAACTGGAACAAAAATATACTTACTCAGCATCGGAATACACTTCCTCAGAAAACAGGACTCACCGTCTGAATGCCAGTCTATCTTATGGAATGCCGGAAAAAAGCGGCCCGAAAGTATTCGATACCTATCCGCTATCCAATCTGACAACCAGTGTGATTTATCGGGTTTCATCGGGAACGGCCTATTTTTGGTCTCCGGATTATGTCACCGAAGCGCAAATTGAAAACAATCGTCGCTATCCAATGGAATCATCAAGCAATCTGCAGATTGAAAAGAAATTCAAATATCGTGGCATGGACTGGTCCCTGAGTCTCAGAATACGAAATCTTTTTGACAATAAAATTCTCACACCTATAAGTAATTCCGCCGAACTGGACCGATGGGTGTTACGGAGCGCAACTTACATGGATGCCGATAGTGATCCCTATCGTGATTACCGTATTTACAATTATTTTCAGACCTATAAAAATATTCCGCGTGAATTCTATTTCGCCATGGGATTTTCATTTTAATAAAAGGAAAAGATAGATGACGACAAAAGGTTCAAACATAATCACTATTTTACTCTTGGTGGCAGTCATTGGTTTTGCCCAGGACAATCCCCGGGTCATCGAATTGAAGCGCGGCGCTATGTGGCATGCGTTTCATTACGCCCAGGAATGCGAACCGCTCTATGACTGGCGGACAACCAGCTACGGACTTGACTGGCCCGGCTATGATATCAAGGAAATGAGTGCTGATATTGGTGGTACTTACAACTATCTGATCGCCGGAGGATTTTTTATTTCTGCGCTAAGAACCATTGATCCTGACACCGTTCAGGGCTGGATGGATTTTTGTGTCAATGGTGACAGAAATACCAGTTGGGAGCAGGGAAAGCAACCCTTTCTGGCTAAGCAGCATAAGCAGCTCTATTCCAAAGGTGAAAATTACTACCTGGCAACGGATATCAATGAAGCCGAAGAAACCATCATTTCTGAATGGGAAAAAGACCCGCAGTATTCAGATTATCATACTTCAAATAAAAAATTCAATATTAATGTTACCCGTACAATCCGTCAATGGTCCGGTTCTCAGGCTGATGAAAATTACCTCATTGCAGAATATACTATCAAATCTGTTCCCACTGAAGTCATTGGTCTGGATTCCGCGGTGGTGCTGTTTTCCTATGCCATGAGCCCAACGGATCGCGGCTGGAACTATACCAATCCGAACTACTTGTCTGGTGCCCGTAATGCTATTTCTGAATACGATGAAGACCAGAGGCTTGTCACCTGCCGGGCGGGTGATTACAGAAACACCAATAATGATGAATCCTATGATTTTTTCGAATACCAGGTCTACAACGCTGTAACCCAAAAATATGAAATGCGCAGTGAATTCATGGCTCCCGGAAAAATGGGCATCAAACTGCTGGATGCAAAACTCAACGGGGCAGATATCGATGTGAAATTTACCTGGAATGCCGCTGTGCCGAATTCTGATTATGAAGGGCCTTTTGCGGGCGTTGCCGGAATGGACAATAAGTACAATGCCATGAAAGACCCATCTAGATTACGTGAGGCCTTTGATGATCCCAATGATCCTCGTATGGGGGATTCCAGATTGTATGCAAATTTTGCTATCGGACCTATCAACCTTCGCGGCCGTGGTCGTGGAGAATTGAAAGTTGTGATTGCGGAATTTGTGGGTGGTGCGGATTTGAATGAGACAAGGACACTACCTTTTGATAGTTTGCATGTAATAGATGAAAAGGCTGATTCTGCGGCAGAATATTTATCCGATCGAGTAAGTTTCAATTACGAACATGAATACAAAGTGCCGATGCCGCCACCGGGGCCGGAATTTGATGTCTATGCTGGTGATGTACACAACAGTGTCCAGAATATTATTGCTTTTACAGACAGTATTGAATCCATTAATGATCCGCACCAGGGAATTCCGGATGTTGCCGGATACAGAATTTACCGCTCGGCTGAATATCCTTTCGGGCCCTGGGAAAAGATCGCGGATATTCCGGTTGGTTCTTCTGAGTATTACGCTGACGGTGTTTATGAGTTCAAAGACAATCAGGTGGCGCTTGGATATGGATATTACTATTCCGTCACCAGTTATGATACCGGCCATGAAGCCTGGGCTGTTGACAATGCCGTAACTGTGCCTTCATTGGAATCGTCTATCTTTGCCAATCGTAAGAAAACAAAATTTTACACCACTCTGAAACCTTTGTCTGAAGATGAATCCATGGATAAGGTTGTGGTCGTACCCAATCCTTTTTACGTTAGTTCCGGCCTGGCCAGCTCTGCTGATGCGAAACTGATCCAGTTTGTTAATGTGCCGGAAGAATGTACCATCAGAATTTTCACAATCCGGGGTGATCTGGTGAAAACCATTGAGCATTACGATCCCACATCCGGTGTGGCTACATGGAACCAGATCAGCAACAACAACCAGTATGTGAAAAGTGGTATGTACTTTTACCATATCGAAAGTGAACAAGGGGAAACCCGTGGTAAGTTTGCCATTATCAACTAATTGAGAAATGAGAATCTATATGAAGCAAAAACTGAAAAGACTATTAATTTTCCTGCTGGTTTTAGCGAGTGTTGTTGCAGGAAAAGACTTTAATACAACCGGCACCACCGGGTTCGTGTTTCTCAATTTACCAAATTCTGCCCGGTTTGCCTCCATGGGTGAGACCGGAATTACCATGAATGGCGCCGGTGCTGATGGAATCTTCGTCAATCCCGGACTTTTGGCCAGGGCCCGAAACCATACCGATCTGACCGTGACACATGGCCAATGGTACGGTGATACACAGCACCAGTCCATGGCAATTATGCAAAAATTTGGCAACATGGGGGTTCTTGGTGTATCATTGAACTATTTTAATTTCGGTGAAATCGCCAAAACACGTACTGTATTTCCGGCGGAAATCAGCAATATCACAGCCGGTGATAACAATCTGTATTATGACCTGGGTACGTACACGGCTGGGGCTTATGCCCTTGGATTGACCTATTCCCGCTTTCTGACGCTGGATTTCAGTTTTGGAGCAACTGCCAAGTATGTGAGGGAAATGATTGATGAACATGATGCCGACAATATTCTGCTGGACCTTGGTTTTGTTTACAATACCGGAGTCGGTTCTCTAAGAATCGGGACTTTCCTGAAAAATTTTGGTCTGGAAGCCGAATATGTGAATGAACAATTCAAAATGCCTCAACGCCTGGTTCTGGGAATTTCCGGGGAAGTGTTTGGAACATTGGAATCCGCCAATTACGCGACATTATACATCGAAGCGATCCATCCCAATGATGCCGGTGAACATATCCATGTGGGCATTGAAAATAAATTGCTGAATGTCCTTTTCCTCCGGGGTGGGTATAAGTTTGGTTATGACCATGAAAACCTGACTCTGGGACTGGGAACAGATTTTGTCTTCAAGGCCCGTCACTTACGATTTGACCTATCATACATGAATCATGAATATCTCGAAGAAACCTTGCGATATTCTCTTTCAATGGAGTTATAATTTATGGCTAAAAAAATAATACTGGTGATGATTTCTATTGTGATGTTTTTGTCTGCCCAGGACAAGCCCATTGAAATCAAAATTTTTACAGGACTGCAGAACCAGATGAGTTCGAATATCACATCGGAAAGAAAGGGCTGGCTCAGCGGTGGCGAAATTGGCTACAAGTGGACCGATAAATTATCAACCAACCTCAGAGTTGGTTTTGAATACATGACTTTAGAAGAAGATACCGTTTTACTGGAATGGAACTGGGCTTACTGGGACCAGCGCTACATTGACTGGATGCTGACCGGGGCCACTCAAGAAGAAGTTGACTCCATTTCAACGATTAAAGAATATTGGCGCAGTGATTCATCCTATCATGGGATTTTCAATCCACATCAATGGGTGCAGGAATTGTCCTTCAGTCTTAATATGAAATACAAACAACCCATTACTGAAAAATTCTCTTTATTTGGAAGTTTTGGTATGGGATTCAATCTTTATGAACGTCGTTTGAAAATGGTGGAAGACTGGTGGAAAACCTTCTCCTGGCAGTGGGATTCTACCGGAATTGCGGAAGGATCTTACGAAGGCATTGATCTGGATAATTATTACACCTTGAAAGAACTTCACGAAGAAAATCCTGACGACTATGAATTTATCAAAATCGTGGACGGTGAAAAAGTCACTTACAAATACATTTACGATTACTACACACGAGTGACTCATTTTGCGCCGGACCGATATGGTACGGTATTTTTTATGACGCCGGAGTTGGGAATCAGTTATGCGATAGCGGACTGGGTTGACCTGGAAGCATCCTATCGGGGTCAATGGTATTTCACCGGTGAGAGTATCGAAGGTGTTGAAAATCTTTTCAATGTTCGGAAGAACAGTAGAAAATGGTTCCCTTTTGAATCCAAAAGCATGGTCACCATCGGCCTGACCTTTAAGTATTAATGAGGTAATTGCATGAACAATAAATTAACAGTTTTAATCGTAATAATATTCATTCTTTCCTCTTTTTTGTTTGGAGATGATTGGAGAGTATCTGCCGGTGGCGGATACTCTCTTCCTTTAGGCGGGCTCAGGGAATGGTTCAAGTCCGGCTATGAAATGAATTTAAATGTCGGAAAAATCACTGATAATAATTGGGTGGTGGAAGGAATGCTGCTTTATTCCCTAACAGACCGGGAAAACCTCTCCGGCTACGCCGATGGCAAACTGAAACTGGAACTGCAATCAGTTGCTATCTGGGCCAATGGGAAATATCTAATGGGCAGTTTCGGTCCTGCTGATTTTTATTTCAATATTGCCGGTGGACCAATTTATTGGAAATCCACTCGTGGCGAAGTGGAAGCCGATGAAGATAAGACAATTCCTCATATTGATAAAAAAGTACTGGAAGAATGGAATATGGGATTTCGCAGCGGGTTCGGTGCTGAATTTAAATTCGGAAAACTGGGAATTGATGCGCTGGTTAATTATAAATTCATTGCCGGAAGCCTTTGGCCGACGATGCAGGAGCATATTGAACTGGAAGGCGTCAACGGATTGCAAAGTTTGAATGTGAATGTAGGATTGTTTTATAATTTTTAATATACCGCAGAGACACCTCATGAGGAGTCTCTATAATAGTCATTTTCAAGGAGGAGAGTAAATGAGAAAGTTGCTACAATTAAGTTTAATATTTTTAATGACAACGAATCTATTCGCCCAGAATCCATACAAAGAAGTCTGGAAGCGCACGGATCTTTTTAGTTCCGGTGACTATGATCCCACCCGGGGCCTGGTATGGAACCCGATCACGGACCATTTGCTGGTGGTTTCCCGAACGGATCCATATCCGAGAATCCTGGTCCTTGATCCGGAAACCGGAAATGAAATCGGTGTGATGGACACAACAAATTTACCGACGGATATTCAAACCGAGGAAGGTATCGGTCAGATTGATATTGCCGATGACGGGGTGATCTATGTTTGCGATCTGGGTGATAAAGATAGTGAGATGAGTTTTCGCGTCTGGAAATTTGCCGATGAGAACGCAACTGCCCAACTCTGTTTTAATGAAATCATCAATTCCGGCGAGGCAACAAATACTCGGGAATGGTATGGCGCTTCTTTTGATGTAATTGGTTCCGGCAAAGAAACATACCTCTATACCAGTGGCTGGCAGAACAACCAGATCGCTGTCCTGAAAATGGGCGGAAGAGATTGGTTCCAGGTGGACCATTTTATTCCGGTGCCGACCATGAATTCTGCCCGGCACGGGATATCCGTTCTTGAGCCTCTGGGAAATCTCTGGATCAATGGCGCCGGCACAACGGACCCACCGGCAAGACTGATCACCAATACCGGTGACATTTTATGCGAAGTGCCAACGGATACCATGATCGGCGGAGCCGCCAGTGAAACCATCCACTGGTCCGTTGGGAAATTCAATATCATCTCGGCAGTCCACGCCAATGCCGAGGTGCATACCATCAATTCCATTCGCTATCAAGAAGATGAACTGGGAACAATCAACCTTTCTTATTTCGGGCCCCATTCCGATACTCTGAATACCGGTGCCAATATCAATGCTACGGCTGTGCTTCGCTATGACAATTCACGTCACTGGCTGTATGCCCTGGATGGTGCTAATTGTATCACTGCTCTTGACCTGAATAGTTTGGCAAAAGTGACAACACCAAGAGATTCCGGCTTGTTTGCCATTCAGGTGGATGGACAGGAAAAAGAATATACCCATTACGAATACATGGGCAAAGATGGCGACAGTGACTTTTATTTCACATGGTCAAATTCCATGGTTTATGCGGGAATCAATGGCAATACGCTTTATGCGCCCTACCGGGAACGGGGATTGTTTCTGGCTTTTGACACTGATGAAAACAGTGGTTCGGACCAGATGCCGGTTGAGGCGGCTTCGATTGCAAATTTACCTTTCAATGCCGATGTGATCGTGCAATTTGAATCTGATGATTATGCTGATCTCGCCACCGCCGGAGTTGATGAAAAATGGACCACCGGTTTTGTATATAAATGGAATGGCAGTCAGTGGAATGCCAGTGAAATCACCGGTTTTGATATCAATTACGGTGCGATGACGATTATCGGTGATGGTAATGGCGGCTTAATGACTGAAGTGGCAATCGCCCGAAATCCGGTTGCACTGGGAGAAATTTCAGCATTGAAAATGAAAGTATTTGTGGCAGACGTTGCATCCGGTGGTCAGGTGTTAAAATCCTTCCCCAATGATCAGGAAACCGGTCATGGAGTGAGTTTCAAATCCTACTATCAATTTGACGAACTGGGAGATGATCTGCTGCCGGCGAAAATTGTGAAGAAAGTGGGAACTGCAACAGCTATCGAATCCAATAAAGATATTCGGGCTGAGAAATTTTTTCTTTCCCAAAACTATCCGAATCCCTTTAATCCTTCTACAGTGATCAATTATCAATTACCAATGACCAGTAAAGTGAATCTGAGTGTATATAATGTGCTTGGTAAGAAAATAAAAACTTTAGTAAATGATTATAAAAATGGTGGAACCCACACAGTAGAATTTAATGGTGAAAATTTCAGTAGCGGCATTTACTTTTACCGCTTTACTGTAAATGAACAATTGGTTGGAATAAATAAAATGATGTTAATCAAATAACAGGAGTATGTATGAGAAAATTGGGACTATCTACAATAATTTTGTTGCTGTTTGTATCAGCACTTTCTGCCTATTCTTTGAATTGGGCAAAATATGATTTTATTGATCCGGCAAATGATATCAGCCGCGGATTAGCGTATAGTTACGACACAGATCATATTTATGTGGCTACCCGACTGAATAATGAAGCCAGAGTTGTGGTATTGGACCCGGAGACCGGCAGCCAGATCGGCATGCTGGATACCACTGCCACCGGATTTCAGGGTGGAACCTATCGCTTAAACCAGGTTTCTGTGGCTGATGACGGGGTGATCTATGTCTGCAATTTGAGTGTGCCCTCGGTCAATGCAGATGACCATTTCAAGGTTTATCGTTACAAGACAGAGGATTCAGCGCCGGAATTGATTTTTGATGACGCCATGAGCGGAATGCGTTTTGGTGATTCTTTTCAGGCCTCTGGTGAAGGGGACAACACCTATATCTATTCCAGCGGCTATCAGAATGACCAGATGGTGGTCCTTCATGTCACAAACCGTCAGACAACGATGGACCGGTTGGTCCAGTTGCCCTCCATCAATTCCGCCCGTCAGGGTATTTCAGTGGTATCTCCCAACGGAAATCTCTGGATCAACGGAGTGGGGGATTCCTATCCGCCGGCCAGATTGATTGGCCCAAACGGAAATATCATTGCTGAAGTACCGGATTCCCTGATGTCTCCCGGTGGTTCCAGTGCGGTTTTACACTGGTCTGTTGGCCGTTTGAATTTATTGACCTGCACCAATGCGTTTCTCACCAATTCGCTCCGGTCGGTCAGGTATGAAGAAGATGAACTCGGTACGGTGTCCTTTGATTATCTGGGCTGGAACAGCGATTCCCTGATGCTGGCCTACCAGGGAACAACATTAAATAATAACCTCAATGGAAGTTGTGCTCTGGCTTATGATAGTACCAGACATGCCCTCTACACATTGATGGGCGTCAACAGTATTGCCTCCGTCAATTTGAATACATTGCTGCAGGTTGCCACGCCCCGCGATACAGGTTGGTTTGCTGTACAAATAGATGGTAAAAATGATGAGTACACGCATTACGATTTTTTGGATGAAGACAATTACAGTAAGTTGTATTTTACCTGGTCAAATGATATGGTTTTTGCAGGATTGACCGGAAGCACCCTTTATGCACCCTATCAGGAACGGGGATTATTCCTGGCTTTTGATACTGATCCTGATGGTGGTGAAGGTTCTAATACAATGCCGGTCGACGCCTCATCAATAGCTCAATTACCCTTCAATGCTGATGTAATTGTTCAGTTTGAATCCGACGATTATGCTGATCTGGCCACCGCCGGAAGCGAAGACAAATGGACGACCGGTTATCTTTACAAGTGGAATGGCAGCCAGTGGAATGCCAGTGAAATTACAGGATTTGACATCAATTACGGCGCCATGGCAATCATCGGCGATGGAAATGATACATTAATAACAGAAATTGGCGTTGCCAGAAATCCAATTGGACTTGGTTCTGACATTACAAAAATAAATGTTAAAGTATTTTTATCAGAAATTGATCCGGGTGGACAGGTTCTGAAAGTTTTCCCAAATAATGGTGAAAATGGCGGCAGTCCGGTTTTTACCACTTACTATCAATTTGAAGATATGGGCGATGATGTATTACCGGCCATGTCAGTCAAAAGAATTGGCGCGCCAAATTCAATAGATGACACTGCTGAAAATGTCGCTGAAACTTTTGAATTGCAGCAGAACTATCCGAACCCATTTAACCCCACCACAACGATTGAATTTCAAACTGTAAAACGTGGTAATGTGGAATTATCGGTTTACAATCTCAGTGGTCAATTGGTGGGAAAACAAATGTTTGGCAATACTGAAGCCGGATATCATCAATTCCATTTTGATGGCGCCAATCTGTCCAGTGGTGTGTACTTCTACAAAGTTGATTTCAACGGTCAGACTGTCGGCATGAAGAAAATGGCTTTGCTTAAATAATAATTCATCCAAACCTCGCAGGTTTTTAAAAACTTCCGAGGTTTAACGATAGAGAAATTTGATTTTACGCTACTGCGAAAATCAAAAACAATTTGGAAAATTGTTCTGAAAATATTCGGGACCATTGAATTAATTCGTGGAAAAAAAGGACAAATTTTGAAACATCGATTCATCACATTTTTATTACTGATCATGGTAACGACCCAATTGTATGCCTTGGAAAAAGAACTCCGGGGAACCTGGATCGCCTGGGCCGGCACGGATGTCCCTTCCACCAGCGAAATTGCTTCGACCATGGAGCAACTTGCCGAGGCGAACTTCAATATTGTTTACGTCGATGTCTGGCGCTATGGCTATCCCTATTTCCGCAGTGAAGTCTTCAAAAAATTGACCCGCCTGGAAACGGACCCCGGTATTGAAAATTATCAGCAGCCTCAGAGAGATGTTCTGGCTGAAATGATTGTCGAGGCCCATCGTGTCGGGCTGGAAGTAGAAGCCTGGTTTGAATCAGGCTTTAACGGGGCTTTGAATACTTACAGTCCTCTTTATGGCCGAAAACCGGAATGGTTTGCCAAACGGCGGGACGGCAGCCTGGCGGAATATGGGCAGGCCGGCTTGTCACTGGTCCAATGTCTTCCTGAGGTACAGCAATTCCTCATCGATTTTTGCCAGGAAGTCATTATGAAATACGATGTGGATGGTGTGGATATGGACCGTATCCGATACCCGGAATTGGACTGCGGTTATGACGATTATACTGTGAATCTTTACAAATCGGAGCATGACGGTGTGGGGCCGCCCCAGAACATATCGGATGCCGGCTGGATGCAGTGGCGGGCCGACCAGCTGACGGATTTCGTGGGCAGAATGTACGACTCCCTCAAGGTCATTCATCCGGATATTCATGTCACCAATGCGCCTCTGCCCTGGGGCCCGGAGCAATTTTGTCAGGACTGGGCACCCTGGATCAACATGGGCTACCTCGATATTGTCATTCCCCAGATGTATCAGACCACCAACGCCTCTTTCATCTGGCGGCTGAATCGTGAACTGGCTTTTGTGGACAATGACCGGCTGGTCTATCCCGGAATCTCCACCACTGCCAACGGCGCCTATACCACCGCCGAAGAATTGGTCAACCAGATCAATACCTGCCGTGATTATGGTCTTGAAGGCCATGTCATCTGGTATCACAACAACCTGCTGACCCATGCAAATAATTATATTGATGCCCTGGTCAATAATGTTTACCCGGAAAAGGCGGAAATACCCTATCGCGATCCGGCGTGGAAAAGGGCGGTCATCATCATAGATGAAAGCGCGGATCATGTGGTGAAAACTGCCGGCTGGAAAAGCTATTCCGGCAGTATTCCGCTGTATGAAAATGCCTGTCTCTATACCCAGACCGGAAATTCCGATACAATTACCTATTTTGCCACCATTCCTAGGACGGGCTATTACGAGGCCTATTATTTCATAAATACCCAGGCCAACGCCAACAGCAATACTGCGGTGAATCTTCTGGGGCATAACTATGAAATCAACCAATCCATCTATGGAAATTCCGGAAGGTGGGAAAAACTGGGGGACATTTACCTCGATGCCGGAGAAAATCAAAAATTGCTGGCCCTGACCGCCAATACCGGTGATGGCAAATTTGCTTTTGCCGATGCCCTGATGCTGATCGAAACCCGCCGGCCGGCCCGTTATCTGCCAACAGCCCTGAAGAATAGCCGAAAAATGGCTGCAACCGGGGATTTTCACCTTTATCAGAGTTACCCCAATCCCTTTAATTTTTCCACCAAAATTCACTTTGATGTCCACCAATCCGGCCGCTATCAAATAGCGGTCATGGATATAACCGGCGCATGTGTCGCAGTCCTGGCGGACCGGCATTTTCAACCGGGTGAATACAGACTTGATTTCAGCCGGGAAAATCTTGCCAGCGGCGTTTACTTCACCAGATTAGAATCAGAAAATAATGTTTTGATTCGTAAAATGACATTATTAAAATAAGGCATGAGTAGCATGATCAATAAAAATTTCAGAATTGCCAAAGAACTCAATGAAATAAAAATTCTCAATATTTTACTGAACGAAGGGCCGGTATCCAGGTCAGAACTGGCCAAGCGCACCAATATCACAAAAGTGACCATTGCGGAAATATTGAAACGGCTGGGCAATGAAGGGTTTATTGATGAAGCGGGGAAAGGGGAGTCCACTGTCAAAGGCGGCAAAAAGCCAAACCTGGTGAAACTGAACCCCAACAAAGGCTATGTTATCGGCGTCGAATATAAAAGAAATTTTGCGCGGGTGGCAATCGCCAATATTCAATCGGAAATTTTAAAAAAAGAACAATTCGAATATGAAATTGGTACCAGTCTCAACGAGGTCATCAAAAAAACCTTTGACTGCATTGATTCCTGCCTGATAAAATTGAAAATCCCTGAAAGCAAACTGATCAGTATTGCCCTGGGTGTTCCCGGATTTATCGATTATGAAAACGGGGAACTGATCTATGCCGATACGATGAAAGGCTGGGAGAGGAAACCCCTGGCCGCTAAGGTGTCCCAGCGCTACAAAGTACCGGTGATCATGGAAAATGACGTCAATCTGATTGCCATTGGCGAAGATTTGGTCGGCGCCGGCAAAAATGCCAGGGACATTGTCTGTATCTGGATCGGTGATGGCGTCGGGGCCGGAATTATCATTGGCAATCAACTGATACGCGGCGCCTCGGGCATAGCTGGCGAAATCGGGTACCTCGAAGTGAATAATTCCCTCACCAACTATACTTACCTGAAACACCTCTATACCAATCAGCGCTATGTGGGCGATATTTTGTCCCAGGAACATCTGTTCAATGTTTTGAAAATTGCCCTGGAATTTCAGACCCACAAACTGGAAAAACCCATCGATAAGTACCACCTGGCGGAACTCCTGGAACTTGGCGACCATGGCCATAGCGTGGTGCAGGAAATACTGGACGAATACAGTTTTGTCCTGGCCAACGTCTGCACAGAATTGATCAAAACCATCAACACCAATCTGATTATCCTTTCCGGCCCGATTATTGAAAACTCCCAATACCTTTTTATCAAAATCCAGCAGTTTGTCAAAAATAAAATGAGGGAGATCCCTTTTGATACCAGTTCCATTGTGCTGGGCGGACTGAAAGGGGATGACGCCTGTATCATGGGCGCAATTTCCCTGGCGCTGCAGGTGATATACAAACCCTACATTATCCATAAACAATTAGATCACGTTCACATCAAAGAATAAAATAACGTTACTTCGATATAAGCCTTTGGAAGCAATTTTCTGACGTTGAACTCCTGTTCCTTTGAGGTGCGAGTTTTAAGCTGCGGGGTCTTCCAGGCTAGCCGGTTTTGGGATTATTTTAATTTTATCAACACTTTATCCTTGGTTGTTTCAGATTCAATTCATAATTTGAACAGGCTTTATATCAAGGGGTTATTTGATATTTGACGGGACTGTCGCCAAGAGGCTGGGTTCAACAAAGAAATGGGGTATTGGGAACTGGAATATGGCGAGGTTGTTTCTTTAGGACTTGAGGATAGAATTATTAATGGTTAAAATAGTACAAATTAGTGTTAAAAAAAGTTTGTCTATGGAACTACTTTTTTTTTCAGGGATTCTGTTGGTCAATACTATGTTATAAATAATAAATGGTAATACGTGAATATATGAAATTAAAATATTAACAATAGTATTTACGCAAATGAATTGCATCCCTCTTTCTAAGATTCAAATTATAAATAAAACAACGAGGTTTGTATGAACGATATTATGTGTCCACACTGTAAAAAGGTTTTTAAAGTCGATGAGGCTGGTTATGCTGATATTCTTAAGCAAGTTCGAGACCATCAATTCGAAGAAGAATTGCAAAAGCGATTAAACCTTGCTGAAAAAGAAAAAGAAAATGCAGTTAAGCTCGCTGAAGCAAATACCAAAAATTTATTACAAGAAGAGCTTGCAAAAAAAGATAAAGAAATATCTGATCTAAAAGCCCAAAAAGAATCTGAAATATCTGAAATGAAATCAAAAATCCAGATTGCAGAAACTGAGAAAAAACTCACTGTATCAGAGGCTATTAAGAAAATCGAAAAAGAACGTGATGACCTGGCTAATGCACTAAAAAATAAAGAAACGGAAAGACAATTACTCGAAAAATCTTTAAACGAAAAATTTTCTGCTGAACTCAAGATAAAAGATGATATCATTAAAATGAAAGATGAAGAAATTGATCTTCGTAAAGATATGAAACTTAAACTTTCGACAAAAATGATTGGCGAAACACTTGAACAACATTGTGAGACAGAATTTAACAAACTTCGTGCAACGGCCTTTCAAAAAGCCTATTTTGAGAAAGATAACGATGCAAGGTCTGGAAGTAAAGGAGACTATATATATAAAGAATTTGATGATGGTGGAAATGAAATCATTTCTATAATGTTCGAAATGAAGAATGAGGGTGATGAAACTGCTACAAAAAAGAAAAATGAAGATTTTCTCGCAAAACTAGATAAAGACCGTAATGAAAAGGCCTGTGAGTACGCAGTATTAGTATCGCTTTTAGAAGCAGAAAGTGGACTTTATAATACAGGTATAGTTGATGTCTCTCATAAATTCACCAAAATGTACGTAATCCGTCCCCAATTTTTTATCCCTATTATAACGCTTCTAAGAAATGCAGCTTTAAATTCAATGAAATATAAAGCAGAACTTGCTTTAATAAGAAATCAAAACATTGATATTACTAATTTTGAAGAAAATATAACCAAATTTAAAGAGGGATTTGCAAGAAATTACGAAATAGCAAGCCGTAAATTTAAAACTGCTATTGATGAAATAGATAAAACAATTATTCATCTTCAAAAAACCAAAGACGCATTATTGTCTTCAGAAAATAACCTTCGTTTGGCCAATAATAAAGCCGAAGATCTAACTATTAAAAAATTGACAAGCGGGAATCCTACAATGAAAGCAAAATTTGATGAACTATCCGACAAGACAAAATAAACTACAGATGGCTATAAAAATCAATATAAATAAGATATATAACCATTGCATGCACCTAACAGCGAAAGCGGTTCGATGAATTTTGAGTTTTCTGGTTTTTTGAGAGATAAATTGAGAATAAAAAGATTGGCGGCGTCACTTTCGCTGTAGGTGATGCTTGCCGTTAGAGCGATAAAAAGGAGGTAGTATGGACAAAAAATTATTTTTAACAGTAATAATTATTCTAATATCAATGTTTATCAGTTTATGTGATGATAGTCCTTCAAAATCAATAGAAGAATATAAATGTGAATACTTGTATCCTATAAAATCAGGTAATTATTGGAAATATTCAAAAGCTATAAATGAAAATAAAAATCCTGATACAATGAAAATATTTATTCAATCGACTTTTGATTTAAATATTGAAGAAGAACAATTCAATGCAGGAATACAACAAAACTTATTTCATTCACTAAATTATTCTAACGATTTTTCTACCATAATGTGCAATACTGATGATGGAGTATATTCACTAGGCTCAATATATTTAAATGATACAATAACCATTAATCCAATATTAAAATTTAAATATCCTGTTGAATTGGGGGATAAATGGGAATTTCCTGTTTTAAATCACTTTTATTATTCAGAAACTCAAAAATTTCTTGATACAACATATGTTGAATGCATTGCTGAAAATTTTGACATAAATACACCAGTAGATACTTTTAGTACAATTGTTTACTATTATTCACTTTCACAAGGATCAGATGTACAGTGCCTTTCACATTATTTTTACTATTTTAGCCCTGGATTTGCTATGGTAGCATTGGAAATTTACTCAAGCCCAGATAGCATATATTCATTTGATAATAGAGATTCACAAGACTTAAATACTAAATATGAATTAATAGATTACAATATAGACAATAAATAACAATTTTTTATAAATTTTTGATTGACAATAGGCACACATTTTATTAAAATATATTTATGAAATATTTTGATTGGAATGAACAAAAAAATCAATGGTTAAAAGGAGAAAGAAAAATTTCTTTTGAAACAGTTGTCAGTTATTTGGAAGGAGAAAATATTTTGGATAAGATTAATTATCCAAATATAGAAAAATATCCTAACCAAATGATTTTTATAATTGAGCATGAAAATTATGCTTATTTGGTACCATTTGTTGAAGACGATAATAAAATATTTCTAAAAACAATCATTCCAAGTCGCAAGGCAACAGAAAAATATTTGAGGAATTAAAAAAATGAATAAACACACAGATTATGAAAAAGAAATATTAGAATCGTATGAAAACGATGAATGGATATCAACTTCAGATATAGAAAGCGATAAAAAGAAATATAGTCAAATTGCAAGAAATACAATTTTGAAGAATAAAAGAATTAATATAAGAATTTCAGAAAAAGATTTGACAAAATTGAAATCAAAATCTGTTGAAGAAGGTCTTCCCTATCAAACATTAATTTCAAGTATTTTACATAAATATTTATCTGGCAAATTAATAGAACAGCGATAAAGAATAGAGCCTTCGAAAAATAGGCTCTAATGAATCTACTTTGCAACTGATCGCGTCAGCGTCAGCTGCAAGTAGGTGTTCGAGCAAGCCAGTGGGTTTTCACCGACATTTTATATATGGAAATTGCTT
>JAFGTP010000007.1 GCA_016934035.1 Fidelibacterota bacterium | reverse complement strand
CCTATGAGGAATTGAAACCAATTAAACCGGCGACAGATACGGAAAATTTATTCCAATTCTGATTCTACCTATGAGGAATTGAAACCAGCAGTACTGTCAATGATATATGTTTACTACAAAGATTCTGATTCTACCTATGAGGAATTGAAACTTAAGAATATCTTCATCACCAAAGTTTGAAATTCCCTAATTCTGATTCTACCTATGAGGAATTGAAACAAAAATCTATTGAATTGGGCTATAGGGGTTTCAATGACCTATTCTGATTCTACCTATGAGGAATTGAAACGAAGTTGAGATGGTATCTGAAAATAAAGGATACGAATTCTGATTCTACCTATGAGGAATTGAAACATCCCATACATGGAAAAGCCCAGTTTTCTCCTTGATCCATTCTGATTCTACCTATGAGGAATTGAAACTGATATTGACGATGTTTAATCAAATCAATAAAATCAATTCTGATTCTACCTATGAGGAATTGAAACGTAAATGGCGATTGTTATTGCGAGGATTGTTTTTCATTCTGATTCTACCTATGAGGAATTGAAACACATCATGTGAGGAGACATAAACATGGCTTGCGGTAATTCTGATTCTACCTATGAGGAATTGAAACCGGGAACAATTCAACATTCGGCGATGGCGGATATGATTCTGATTCTACCTATGAGGAATTGAAACGATTTATCCGATTTCAGAAAGCACAACAGGAAGAAGTTAGAATCACACCAGTAATGGAATTGAAACTTTTTCCCAGTCATCACCGATGAAAAACTTCTTCTGGTCACTTTAGCGATTCACTTGAATCCTATTAGTTATATCTTCAAATATTTTATAAATTATGACCTTTTGCTTCAGAATAAAGCAGAATAAAATTTGATTTTCATCACACCCTAAAATTAGTCGTTGAAATGGTAGACAGAATTTGATAATATTAAGAGAATTTGCACGCTAATATAAAGTGATTAAAAAAAAAAGGAGAAGGAAAATGAAAAAATTGTTATTGTACTTTACCCTGTTGGCCCTGGTAATGGCAGCTGGTGGGAGCGAAATGAAGCAGCCAATGGCCGATTCCCGTCATCGCATCCCTGACACTCGTGAGATTATCAAAACGGCGCTTTCAGGCCCCAACAAACCCGGTTTATTATCACAATGGAAAAAGGACCAAGAGCCCCGATTTTACTCCCAAAACCATCGACAGGCGCCGCCAGCAGCTCTGCACCGTATGACGGCCAGAACCAGCCTGCCTTACGAGATATTAATTAAATATTTGTATGATAATTCTGAAAAATACACTTACCAATACAACGGCGCCGGCAATATGACAGAAGAATTATATGAATATTATTACCTTGATAACCTGGAAGAATCCAGCAAAAGTCTCTATACCTATGACGGCCAGGGCAATCCGTTGACCGATGTCTATCAGTCCCTGGTCGATGGCAGCTGGATCAATATCGAAAGATACACCTACACCCATGATAACAATGGTCAGGTACAAACTGAAATCTATGATGAATATATTGATGGCAACTGGGTCAGCATATGGAAATGGGTATACACCTGGAGCAATGGCATGCCCCTTCAGATTCTGGAACAAACCTGGGATGGATCAGCCTGGACTGATGAATATCTCTATGCCGTGTCCTATGACGAAGACGGCAATATCCTTCAGACAGTATTATCTTACTTTGACGGAGCCTCCTGGGAGATTGAAGGCAGAATGACCTGGACCTATGATGCCAATGGAAATGAACTCACGCTCGTTTCCGAAGAACTGAACGAATCCGACGTATTAACCTACAGTTCCAGGGAAACCAACAGTTATAATGGCGACGGTAATTTATCCGAAAGTATTATGGAACTTTATGAAGAGGATGCCTGGCATCTGTTTTTCCGGTATCTTTTCACTTACGACGAATATGACAATGTCTTGTCGGAAACCGACCAAATGTATGATGAAGAATCCGGTACCTGGATTGAGCTGGTCGTCATAACCTATACCTATACGTATGACGGCAATGGTAATGTTACAGAAGAAATCGAATCCTCCGTCATGTCTGCCTGGGGTTACGAACAACTGAATAAAAAATCCTATAATTACGATGAAAATAATGACTGTTATTATGGAATATGCATGACTTCCTATGACGGCAGCACCTGGGAAATTGGTGAAGGCAACCTCTTTTTACCGTTCAATAACGGCACAGATGCTGTTGAGGAAACTGCTCATGAAATCAGCATCAATTTTAACGAACCAACCGGGATTGAAGAGGAAGTTCATGTTGCCACTTCAGCAACCCTTAACCAAAATTATCCTAATCCCTTTAATCCTGCAACCACCATTGCCTTTACCCTGCCGGCACAGGCCAACGTCAGACTTTCGGTTTACAATTCCCTGGGGCAATTGGTCAATGAACTGGTCGATAGAAAACTGCAACAAGGTGTCTATCAATACACTTTCGATGCCTCTGCGCTCAACAGCGGGATTTATTTCTACAAGCTGCAGACCGACGGTAATACGATGGTCAAAAAAATGGTCCTCATCAAGTAATTTCCCCACAAAAATAATCCCTCTTGCCAAAAGAGGGATTATTTTTTATGGCTCCTGAATGTCTTTCTGATAAAGCCGATAGGTTTTATACTGATGAGCACCGGGAATCCGCTGTATGGCATTGATCATCGGAAAATTATCCTCCAGAATCCAGGACATTTCTCCGGCATGAATACCCCTTTCAAGGGCATGCTTAAAAGTATAATAATAAAATGCCAGATCAATCCCCTTTTTTCTGTGTTCTTCCAATACACCCATGATATAGACACGCACAAATCCGATATTTTTCCAGTTTCGAAACTTGTAAAACAACAACCGGAAAATATTAAAAGGAAATAATCTTCCGTTCATTTTGATCAGTAATCTGTTAATATCGGGTACTGTCAGTGAAGTACCCACGGGTTTACCGTCAATTTCAGCAATCAGGGCCATGCCGGGAATCAGAATCATTTTCAATTGCTCTTTGATGTGTTCCATTTCTCTTTCCGTCAGTTTCACTGCACCCCAGTTTTCCGACCAGGCCTGATTGTAAATCTCGACAATTTTGCGGGCTTCTTCATCCAGTTTTTTTATTTCAATAGGACGTACAATGACGTTGTATCTTTTCTCAGCAATACCGACAGTACGAACAATCCTTTCAGGGATTTCACTGACATTATATAAAGCATAGGCATACAGATCTTTTATTTTCTCAAACCGATAATTTTCAATCAGTTTTTTATAATATTCGGGATTATAAGTCAATTCGATCACCGGCGGTATATCGAAAGCATCGATCAACAGGCCGGCAGTTTCATTTTGCGAATAGTTTTCAGGACCACGGATTTTTTTCAGGCCTCTCTCTGCCAGCCATTTTTCGGCTGCGAAAAAAAGGGCATTGGCGACCTCCTGATCATTGATACACTCAAAAAAACCAAAAAAGCCAACATCATCCTGGTAGGTCATCAGATGATTATTATTTTTAATGGCGGCGATCCTTCCGGTAACGCTTCCGTCTTTTAAAGCCAGGAAAAAGTCCGCTTCTGAATGTTCGAAAAAGGGAAATTTTTCTTTGTTGGTTTTTTCTCTTTCATCAATCCTTAACGAGGGCACCCAATTTTTATCATCTTTATAAATTTTCCATGGAAGTCGATGGAACTGACTCATCTCTTTTCTGGTAGTGACCTTTTTAATATTTATCGTCATAGCGTTCCCTCATTGGTGGATACAAAAGTTATCAAGTTGTTCATTGGTCGATTGTAAATTAAATTTCCCCTCATTATTCAAAAATCTATTTTTAAAAAATTAACTAATCAAGAAATATTATTGTTCTTCAAAACATCTTATTTTAACCCATAAACCGTTATCAGGCAAAAGCCCTGATTTGAGTACATCGATATTCCACGGCTTAAAAGTCGTGACAAAAAGAGTAAAAATCCTATTGCATCGTCTAAGTTTATAAGACATTTCTGTTGATATTGCCAATAAATTTGTAGAATATTCAGTATTATTATCGAATTTTAAAACAAACAATTGGAGGTAAAAATGATTAAAATGGATCTGGTTTCAACCCTTATTGTGCTTTTGGGATTTTGTGCTGCCACCTATTCCCAGGACCAGCCCATTTGGTCCAAAACCCTGAAAAAAATGCATTGGTACGGACAGGCCGGCTGGCGGATCGAAAAGGACAGCCTGAATATTTATATCGACCCTCTGCAGATACCTGACCAGGCGCCGGCTGCGGATGTGATTTTTGTGACCCATTCACACAGTGATCACTTATCCATTCGGGACATCAAAGCACTGGCAGGAGACCATACTCTTTTGGTAGGCCCCGAGAGCTGCAGAGAAAAACTGCTGGAAACCGGCCTAAAAACCATTCAATGGGTCAATCCCGGTGATACCCTGGTCATCCGTGACATTCCGGTCGAGGTAGTGCCGGCCTATAATATCAAAAAAAACCAGTTTCATCCCAAAGAAAACCGCTGGGTCGGTTATATTCTCAATATTAATGGTGTAAAAATCTATCATTCCGGTGATACCGAGCGAATTCCTGAAATGCAGACATTTCATTGTGATATTGCCTTGTTGCCCCTGGGACAAACCTATACCATGCACAATATCGAAGAAGCCGTCCAGGCTGCACTGGATATCAATCCCAAAATTGCCGTGCCCATGCACTACGGCATGTATGAAGGAAAAGCAGAAGATGCCGACCGGTTCAAAAAACTTTTGGAAGGTAAAATTGAAGTAATTATCCAGGCAAAGGAATAAAAAAAGCCTTCAGAAATCCTGAAGGCTTTTTTTCAGAATGATAAATCAAAATTTTAAATCCACTCCAAACTGAATTTGTCTGGGAGCAGACCACTGGGATGGGTCTTTGATCCGGTCCTCGTAGGTGGCGAAATCAGAATGATGATTTTCAAGGTCCTGCTCACGGATAATAGTCTCCCCCGCTTTACCAGTCGTACTGTAAACTCCCACCTGGTTTTTGATATCAAGGAGGTTATAAATCAGTACATTCAGCCGGACACTGGCGCCTTTATAGGTCAACAAATGAAAATGGCAGCGCATATCCATTGTAAAGGTTGAGGGTTTAACAGAATTGTTGGGATACAGTTTGACCGCTGATAAAGGACTTTCGGCCAGTGGTGACCAGCTGTACCTTGTGCCGGAATTAAAATAGCCGGTGATGGTCACGCCGTATTGATGGGTATTGTATCCGGTTGAAAAATTCAAGGTATGGCGCTGGTCCCAGCTTAAGGGTATCAAAGTTGAAACAGGGTCCATCTTACTTCCGGCCCGACTGAATGCCGAAGTCGCATTGTCCGCTACACCCCGTGTATATTGCAGAGTATAGTTCATTGCTGCAAAGAAATTTTTCCAGGCATAATCCAGTTTCAGTTCCATTCCACGGACATTACCATAATCCTTATTGGTATAGAGTCCATAGCGCACCTGGTTAAAGGTTGTGATGATTTTGGTGCTGAGCAATTCGTAAATATCCCGATAGAAAACCGTCACTTCCAGACCCAGATCGCGGGCCAATTGCTGCCAAAGCCCGATTTCGTATTGCACTGTCTTCTGGGCATTGATTTGGGGATTTCCCATGACAGTCCCATAATCGTTGGAAGGCACCAGCCAGGAATCGTTGGCATACATGGAGCCAAAGGATGGCATCTGAAAAAAATGGCCATAACCAAATCTCAGGACGGCTGTTTCACCCAGTTTGTAACTGATCCCAAACCTTGGGCTGACCTGGGCCTTGACATCGGCGGTTAACCGGGTGCTCATTTTTTCCGATAAACTATCAGGAAAATAAAGTTGATTAGCGGGATTTCGTCGTTGTGATGGATATTCGCATTTCGGATCACTAAGGTCAAAACGAAGCCCAAAGTTGATCACCATATCATCATACTCCATTTTATCTTCGATATAGCCGGAAAACTGATAGGGTTTATGATGATAAATATCGGAATAGACCGAGAAATTTGGCATCACTATGGGTTCAAAAAATAAAAATACGACCTTATTGTCAATGGTGTCCTGAAGGGTATGCAGACTGGTGCCGTCATAAATACTCCGGATTCCCAGGGAATTGCTTTCCATATCAAAACCGGTATAGAGAACACCCGCCATGATACCTTGGTGCGGGTTCATCTGCCAGTTGAAATCCGCTTTAAGATTAAGTTCTTTGGTGAATCCTTCATAATAACCCTGAGATTCACCACCAGTGCTGAAGCCGGTATTATCACTCCGTCCGCTATAGTTCGGATGAATATACTTTTCACTGGTCGGGTCCTTGTATTTATAACTGCCGCTGTACTGGTCTTCGTACGCGCCTTTGATTTCATAAAAAAACGAGTGTCCGAGCATGTGGTTAAATTGCAACGTATAGATATCACTTTTGCCATAGCTGGACCCTCTGCCGTCGGGATTAAATTTCATATAATGGCTATAGCCCTGGCCTTCACTATTTTCTCGCTGATATGTAAAGGAGAGCTTCGCCGACCCTACCGGTTTGAAGGTCAGCTTAGTGTAGAGTGAATACCACTGACTTGTATTCATGGGAACCGTTTTTCCGTCGCCGGTTTTTTCTCGCCACCATTTGGTCGAATCCGGACTTTTGTAATCATTGTAATCAATGGGGTTGAACAGCCGTTTTCCATTCAAATGCCCGACAAAACCATTGTTTCGGTAGTTAGCCACAAAAAAGAGTTTATCTCTCACAAGCGGACCTTCGGCAAAAATATTGAAGTCTCTGGTCCGGTCAATTTCCAGCGGATCCAGGCCCCAGAACAAATCTCTGTGAGTCGTGTAATAATTGGACAGATTACCAGTCATTTTACCCTGAAACTGATTGGACCCGTCTTTGGTGACTGCATTGACAATTCCGCTCATGGCCCGGCCGTATTTGGCGCTAAAAATACCGGTGATTACCTCGACCTCCTGGACCACTTCTTTTTCCACGTTGGAACCAATATTCAATCCATCGGTCATGTACTGGACTTCACCACTGCGGCCACCCCGAAAATGACCAGCCACAACACCGGCCTGCATGTTGACAATCTCACCCAGACTCTGAACAGGCAGGGCCTCTATTTTGTCAGCAGACACATTTTGTACTGAGCCGGTTTGCCCTTTCTTAGTGGATATTTTTGATGCTGTTACCACAACCGTTTCACCTTCAACAGCCTGAACAGAAAGATTGGCATTGATCGTCGTCGACTGGTTGACCGATACCCGGACTTTTTCAACTTTGTAAATCGCATATCCAATCATATTGAAAAGCACGGTATATTCACCCGGAGGTAAATTGATGATATAAAATTGTCCGTTTTCATCTGTCGCCGCTCCCAGAGATTGGCCTTCAATGATTACGTTGGCGCCCATCAGGGGTTCCCCGGTATTGCTCGCTGACACTGTTCCCATGATTTTTCCGGTGGTTTGTGGGAACAGGAGTGTGTATGAAAAAATCATTAACAATACTAATCTGAAATCATTCCTTTGCATTTTATCCCCCATTAACCTAGAAGCTGACTTTGATACTGTAACTTTGTGTCGTTCCAAGAACACCGACATCCTGAAAAGAATAATCAACCGACATTCCTCTCTTTCCGATCATAAACAGCTCAATTCCAAATCCGGCAGTCACTCCAAACTGGCTTTGAGTCATGAACAGGCCCTTGTATCCGGACCGCAGATACAGTTTTCCAAAACTTCCTGCTCTCAGGCAATATTCCGCACCCAAATTGACAGATTCACTATTGTTGTTGGGATGCAATGCATCAATGGCAAACAGCAACCGTTGATATTTGGTCACCACCGGCGCCAGGGAGATACCGAACCTGTAAATCAGCGGCAGTTCCCATTCTTTGAGGGTAAATTGTCCCTGGACATTGGCATAATTCCCGGCTTCGTCTTCTTTGATATCAATGGAGCGCAGCAAATCCATTCCATCATATTGCATGCGTGTTCCGTAGTTGGAAATACTCATGCCGATATTCAGTCCATCTTCCCGATTGCCAGTGGGAGAAAAAAATTGGGTATTGATAATCACGCCAAGGTCTGCCGCAATGGCGCTGGCTTTGGTGTGCCAGATACTGGAAGAAATATATTTCGCTGAGGTTCCAAAAGAAAACCATTGCGCCAGTTTACGGCTGTAAGTAACCACAAAAGCCATATCCATGGCAGAAAAGGTTTCACCTGTACCTTCTTGAAAATCCAGATTGGTTACTTCCATTTCACCAAAATCCATACTTAAGATGGAAAGCGCCAGATTGCCGATCCTGGGAATGCTGACGCCAACGGCCCCGAAAAAAGTGTTCATCTCCGCAATCCAGGGCATGTACATAAATTGCGCCTGGCTATTGGTCATATAAGCCAGTCCGGCCGGGTTCCAGTAAACCGATGAAATATCCCGGACATTGCTGACATGAGCATCACCCATGGATATACCTGCCGTCCCATAGCCAAGTTCCAAAAAATTTCCGGATGTCGTTCCAACTCTGTCCTGGCCAAAAACAAGGGCCGAAAACAACAACAGGGAAATGAAAATTTCTGTATAATGCTTCATTTTTTTCCTCATTATTTCAAAACAGCGAATTTGCCGATTTTTTCTTTGCTGGTAACATCAGATTTTACATGATAGACATAGACACCGGCAGCAATCTCAAGGTTCTCACGGGTCAGCAGGTCCCAATATACTTTGCCGTCATTGGGTTCATTGTCCACTTTAATTTTGTCAATAAACACGCCGGTGGCTGTAAAAATATTGATTTCACACCGGGCCGGAATATGGGTAAACATGATTTTACACCGTTGGTTTAATCCGATATTGCTCACAGCCGTCTCCATGGCATTGGTGGCAACATAGGGATTGGGCACCACTTTGATTTTTTTCATATCTTCATTTATGCCTTCTTCAGTGGCTTCTTCCGGCGGATGGATGATGAACATTATGGAATCGGATTCCAGGAATGGTCGTTTGAAATTAATCTGATAAATGGCATCTGAAACCGGAAAATTAGTTTCATCATAAAAGGAAAATTTCAGAATGGTTGCAGCCCAACTGGAATGGTTCTGAAAAATATACTTAATATAACCGGCCAGGATTTCGTCCTGAAACAGATCAAATGCACCGTTACCATTGACATCGACGCCGAATAAATCCAGTGTGTCTCCAAGCATGGTGTTGACGACATAAAAGGGAAAGGTTTCTCCTAATAAAATTTGCTCTTTCCTGATAATTTTCCCATCGGGACTGTAAAAATTTTGTCGAATACTGTTATCAAATTTTCCGGTATACTCATCGTCAAATCTGATTTCATAAACATAAGGAAAAAAGAGCGCTTCTGCAGGTCGTTTGACAAGGGTCGTATCATCGTAGGGGTAATGGATATATTCACTGTCTGCATTGACCTTGACATGGATGGGAAAATCACCGTTCAGCCATCCGGTATTCAAGGTATCCAGAACCGGTGTTTGAACTAAATCGGAAATATTCAGCCGGATTCCATCAAACACATCACTGTATACATCATTTTCTTTTAATCGAACATAATCCAACTTTTTATTGTTGTTATCCGCCCAGAATCCCTGTCTGCTCTTTGCATCTTCTATATAATTGGCAGCATAATCACTATTTTCATGGTTTTCATAATAAACAAGTCTGTCGTTGTCATCAGTGTCATAGACCGAAAACCCTGTATTCACAAACTTCTTTTCCGGGTCAATTCTAAAGGTAAAAACATTGAGGTAGACTGTTGTCAGCACATCAAATTTGAGTTTGTATCTGTGATTATATTTCACATTTTTTTCATTATAAATGATCGGTTCGATTTTTCCTGTCCCTTTACTTCCTGAATAATCAATGCTGACATTGGGGTTTTGATAGCCGGCGGCATCGGTCTTGGGCGTGACAATAGCAACATTTTTACCGATCTGGCGAATGGATTCATCTTCATTGAGTTCTATAACCACATTGTTTTCAGCAGGATATATGGAGGCATCCACAGAACCGAAACCGGATAATTCTTCAGCGGGAATACCATAATCATAGGCCACCACTGCGTAATAATAGGTGCGCCCATTTTGCACATCCGTATCGATAAAATAATGCTGGATCCCGGAGTCATCACCAAGATAATAACTTTCTCCGCTGACAACGGCATAGTCGGCAGCTCCTTTGCGTCCATTCTTTTTGTCACATTGAAAAATCGGTTTCATCCCCGCCGGGTTGCCATACATATCGACCAGCACTTCCGCATCGGAAAAATATTTATCCGTCGCTCTGTATATTTTATAGCCTTCAAAATCATTGATGGAATTAATCAGAGGTTCGCGGGTGAACTTATCGGCGACATCGTCCCAGGTTAAAATAACTTTGCCATCAAGGGGCTCAGCTGAAAGTGCCGGCATAACAGGAGGCTTGGCAAATCGATAATCGTTTTCATAGATCAGCTGAACTATTCCTCTTTTTGCAGTCAGGGAGGGTGCCGTATGGCTTTCGGAATTTAAACCGGAAAGAGGGTCATAGGAATGTAATTCCGCCATTGAAATCCTTTCAGTTCGGCCCTGCTCCAGTTTGAAAAGGCCCGATCCGAACATGAAGATTAAATTGGCCAGCTCTCCAAAAAATTCATCCAGTCCCCGGGAAGCAAAAATATGAAAAACGCCATCATCAGCCCAGCTGAAAGGGGGTTCATTTGTCTGAGGATGATGAAATTGATGAAAAGAAGTCAATCCCATCATATCCGATTCGGAAATATCAGTGGCTGCAAAATTGGGTTCACATCCGACACCTTCCACAAAATCCGGTTTATGGTTACATTCACCTTCATCGGGCCCAAAATAATTCAAATCATTGGGTCCGACGCCATCCAACCCTACATCATTTCCATAATATTCCCCATTGTCATAAATGCCGTTTCCATTGGCGTCAAATCCGTCCTGCCAGTCACCATCTTCATCAGCATCCCAATGCTCCCCGATTTCACTCACCGGCTTGCCATACCATGCTTCATATTTAACGGGATCATAGATGCCGAAACCACCGCTCACTTTTGTCAAGGCCTGATTATCACGGTTTTCGTCGATGATTCCATCCTCATCATTATCAATTCCATCGTAATGAATTCCAGGACTTTCCAGAAAAGCAAAGGCCATTAGTCCGGTTCGACGGCCTTCAACACCGACTCCATCGGTGTCCCAGCAATAGGCCATATCAATATACTGGTTGAAATAACCGATATCATCAGACTCCCCGATACCATTTAGATGGCCTACCCCCATATCCACCCAGTATCCAAAAGCAATTTCTGTAATGTCATAAAAGGAAATATTGGAAATATCATACTCCCAAAAAATCACGTCTCTTGTCTGCAGATTGTTCCACTGGTAGCCACGAACATTCACCCGGGTCCCCAGACCACCCCAGGGCTCACCTTTTTGTATTGTGACATTGGGGTTGACATCGCCGATTCTGATATCTTCGATAATATCGCTATTGCTGTCATATTTTCGCCTGGGATAGTATTTTTCTGCAATGGTTGTGTCTTTGATATATTCGAGGTCCTGGGCGTCATTGGCCACAAAAAAAGTTTCCAGTGAGGCATACTTAACACCCCGCCCGAATCGTCCATTCCATTCACCGGGCCATTTCTTTTCAAAACCGGTAGCAGGCCAGCCCTCTGCCGGCCAACTGTCCTCCCGATTACTCATAGCAACATATTCGTTATTATTGTTGGCATAACCCGGCACCGGATAAAGACCATACACGATTGTTCCGGTTCGGTCATGGTCCATTCCCTGTCGATAGTTAGTTTCACAATAATATAATTTCTGCAGATCATTTTTATTGTTTTTGATTTCATTTGGATCCGTCACCGGAATAGAATCGTTCCTGAGATATATTTTACCGGCAATGTTCAACCCGATACCATCAATCATACCAACGCCGGATTCGTCATTGGGCCATTTGGAATGGTCGTAATTGGGCCAGTAGGCTAGTTCAGTAGTATTTTTAAAATACAACAGAACCCGGTTACCGGTCATGCGCCCTTCACGAATTGCCGACACATCCCCCGCCGGGTCATTGGGTCCTTCGTAAGGCCGACCCTGCGCACATAGATGGGAGTTCACCATTAAAATCAACAGGAACCCCTTGACAATCAGATTTTTATTCATTATCCCTCCACTTTGGTTTATTATATCATTATACTTTTTTCATAAAAAAAACAGGTATCTTTTTTCTCAAAAAATTCAGAAATTTATTTTGAAAACAGGCAAAAATTTACTTCGAATTTATAAAATTACTTATAATATGCTCGTAGTTTTATAATATCATCCCCTCTTAAAAAAAATTTTTAATTATTATTTCAAATAAATCATTTTATTTGATTTTATTATTATACAATCTTAAAAAAACATATCTGAACCTGCCGCTGTTTGCCTCATTGCTTTCAGACTTCAGCGTCGGTAAATGGGCCAGCCCGGTTTGGGCCATCGCCAATTGAAACACCCCTAGCAAGAATATAATTTTCAAATAATTACGCATAAAATTGTTCGAATTATTGGATATATCTTTCAACCATTGACTTCCATTTCAGATAACCTTTGCCGGTCAGATGAAGCCCGTCATTGGTAAAATTCGGATTCAGTTTATTTTCCTGAATACTAAAGGTTGAATGCAAATCGATGTAAGTCAGATTTTCAACCTGACAAAAATCCTGCAGTTTTCGGTTTACTTCGATAATTTCATTGGCCTTGTTGACATGGTTGGCAAATTTTCCAAAGTCCGGGTTCACCGGCAGTAGGCTTTGAATCAAACATTCAGTTTCCGGTGAAACAGTTTTGATTTGGCGGACAATAATCTCAAAATTCGTCAAAATGGAATCCGGTGAAATGCCGCGCGCCAGGTCATTGATACCGATCATCAGAAAAATCTGCAACGGTTTGGATACCAGCACTTCATCCAGCCGGTCGATAACACCGCGAGTGATATCGCCGCTGATGCCACGATTTTTAATCCGCAGATCATGAAACAACTCGCTCCATTCACAGCCGTCGGTGATGCTGTTGCCAAGGAATATGATTTCATCTTTGTCATTGGGCAGTGATTCAAATAAACTCACCCGCTGGTGCCAATAAGTGGAATGTTCGGCTGCGTTTACAAATATTAATACGGCCATGCTTATCAAAAAAATTCGTTTTAACATATTTAAATCCTTAATATTTTGAATTCATCATCCCAAAAAATCCACGATCATTCGCAGTTAAATAATACTTTCATTTACTCTTTGTCCTCTGTGTATCAGTGGCTAATAATTCATTCGAAATCTGCCAGCTTTTCATCAGCATACGTGGAATATGAAAGGGCCCTTTCCAAAGATTGCCTTTCAGGTCAACGGAAATTCGGCCGTCCCGGTGCAGATAGCCGTACCATTCCCCTTTTTCACTGTCCGGAAAACGCTCAAATGTCCAGTCATGAATCTCTTTGTGCATGACTGCAAATTTTTCATCACCGGTTAACTGGTAAGCCAGCAAGGTAGCGATAATGGTTTCACACTGAGGCCACCAGAATTTCATGTCCTGCCAGTATTCCGTCACCGGCCAGCCCCTGACATCACGGAAATACAAAATCCCGCCCCAGGTTTTGTCCCAGCCAATCAGCCACATCCAGTCTAGCATTTTAGCGCCTAACCGAATCAGGCTAGGGTCAGACTGCAACCGGCCTTCTTCCATGATAAACCACGCCCCTTCGATTGCATGACCGGGATTGAGAATTCGCCCGTCAAAATGGTCCACAAAGTCGCCATTCTTACCCACATTTTCCATCACGGCCTGAAATTCAGGATTAACAAAATCACGCTCGATTTCATTGATGAATTTTGTGATGATTTCATTGGCATTTTCATAGTGAATTGTATCACGCAGAACCTGAGCGGTCACAATTCCGATCATGGGAAATCCGATAGATTTCATGGCACGGGTAGATTCTACAAATTTCGGCTCAACCGAAAATTTTCCGGTGTTGTAAGCGATGAAATTTTCAAAGGCATGAATCGCTTTTTTTGCATACGATTCATTACCGGTTGCTTTGGCATATTCAGCAAAAGCGATGGCTGCAAAACTCTCAGAAAAGGCGTAACGGCGCATCCGAACCGGCTTTCCTTCACGTGTCAGATGGAAAAATAGTTTGCCCTTTTCATCGTAGGCGTGTTTTTCCAGAAAATCGATGCCATGTTTGGATAATTGCAGCCACTCATCGCGTTTCTCAAAATTGTTGTATAGGTGCGCCAGCATCCAGGCAAATCGTCCGGTCTGCCAGACGCCTTTATCTGTGTCAATGACATTTCCGCTCCGGTCAAGAGCACAAAAATAGCCACCGAATTCATGGTCAATGGCCATTGTGGTCCAGAAATCCATCACCCGGAACAATTCCGCTTTGTAGGTTTCGGACAGTCTTTGCAGTGATTTTTCATGTGTCAGATAATTCATAATATTCCTTATTTACACACAGATTTTAGCGGATAAACGCAAAGTTTTTTCAATTATTTATCGAATAGATTGTCAATCTTTCCTCATTTTCTTTGCCAAAAGGCAAACTGCCCAAATACCCAACAATCATCGTTACAGCAATTCCCACTGAGGAATAGACATAAAAATGTGTGGCTGTATAATTTTTCGTCAGGAATAAAGTAATAGCGCCAACAATCGCACCGATGACAGCACCGGTTCCATTGGTCCTATTCGTAAAAATACCCAGCAGGAAAAGCCCACAGATTGAGGCACCGAATATTCCGATTACAGCGATAAACTGGTCAAACAGCGACTTGATCTCAGCACTTGCAAACAGCAATGCTGTAGCGGTTCCCAAAATTCCAACAATTACAGTAAAGATTCGCGCTTGGTTTAGAAAAAATCCTTCTTGTTTGCTGTTCCATATTTTACGTGAAAAATCCGTCACAAACACGCTGGACGTAGCATTCATGCTGGTGGAAATCGTAGATTGTGCCGCCGCGAAAATCCCGGCAATGACGATTCCGGAAAGGCCAACCGGCAATTCATTTACAATGAAAAGCGGTAAAATTGCATCTGTTTTAAAGGTCGGATCGAGGCTTTGCGGGTTCTGCTTGTAAAACACGAATAACGCTGTCCCGATGGTGAAAAATAGGAGTCCGGCAAACTGTGACATGATGCCATTGGTCAAAATTGATTTGGCTGCTTTTTTCTCATCTGTAGTGGTCATATAGCGTTGAATCACCGCCTGATCGGAAGCATAGGAAATTAGATTTTGTCCGAAAGCGCCCAGCACAATGATCCAGAAGGCGGCGGTCATGTAACTGTTACTGCTCCAGTCCCAATTGATCATGTGAAATTTATTATGGGCTGATGCAATTGTGAAAAACTCACCTATTCCACCAGTAAAATGAAAAAATATCCAGCTGCAGACCAGCAGTGCGCCGCCCAGCAGTACAAAAGTCTGAATGGTGTCTGTCCAGACCACAGCTTCTACTCCGCCAAGGGTGGAATAAATAATACTTAAAATTCCCATGATCAGAATACTCTGTACCGGCGTCAGCGGTGTGATGGTGCTCAGCGCCAATGCTGATAAAAACAGAACAATGGCCATGCGTCCGATCTGGAATATGATGAACAAGGCGCTGGCGATCATCCGTGTCGTCTGGTTGAAGCGTATTTCCAGATATTCATAAGCCGAAGTGGCGTCAATCTTCCGGAAAAAGGGCAAAATATATTTAATGACAAAAACAGATACCATCAGGATCATTGGGTATGCTAATAAAAATTCCCAGTTGGTTGCAAAGGCTTTAGCCGGAATCGCCATATAAGTGATACTGCTGAGCATGGTGGCGAAAATCGAGCAGGCTGCCGCCCACCAGGGAATTTTCTGGCCGCCACGAAAATAATCGTCAGTGTTTTTGTTTTTCCTGGCGAAATAAAACCCGATCAGTACCATAGTAAAAAGATAAATGCCCAAAGTGATGGAATTGATGATTCCAAAATTGGATTCGGACTTTTTGATAGTGATTTCCCAAATTTGCGGCGTACGGGTGCGGGGTTTGATTTCACCTGAAGGAATGATGATTTTATCATCGTTGAAAAATGCGCGGGTTGTCACCTGGTTGGTTGGCATTTCACCACCCGAAGTCCAGGAATCGGTAATGGTATGATAAACCAGCGCTTCTTTGGGAAAACCCGGATGGTTTTCTTTCAGGTCACCGGCTTTGGCTACCAGTGAGCCATCGGCGCCGCTGAGAATATAAACATGACTGTCGCCGAGCTGAATACCGGCGCCGGCCATGACACAGCGCGGCAGATCAGCCTTTTGCCACCAGGAATTAATAGCGATATTGTATTCCCAGACATCAGTCAAAAATTCATATTCGCCATTTTCATCAAAGCGCCGTCCGCTCATCACATAAATGCAGTCGGTTTGGCCATTATGCTGGGCCACTGTGATGTTGAAAGCGCGGGGGCCATTAGGAATTTCCGGCAGCATTTCCCACCGGCTGTTTTGAATTTCATTGATATTGAGACGCAAAAATAAGTTTGTTGCGGATTCCAGCCCAAGGTCTTTCTGCCCGCCAGCCAAATAAATATAATCGCCGGAGACAGTGGCATAACCATACGCCAGCGGAAAGGGCAAGTTTTGTAAATTAATGATATCTACCGATTCACCATTCCATTTTATCAGAAATACATTGTGAGTCAGGATTTCGCCGTCCGTTCCGCCCATGCATACGATGCCTTCAGGATTGGTGACGGACATTCCATAGGCAATTTTTTTCGGCAGTGTAAAGCCAGTGTGCCAATTGCCCTTTTCATCCAGCACATAAATATCGTCGTGAAACTCCTTGGCGGATTCCCATTCCGGTTTCGAAAAATTCGTGCCGCCGGCAATAATCAGCGCGCCATTGGACATTCCACAAAATGCGCCGGCCAGTCCGGGCTGATGTTCCCTGTTTTCAGCCGGCGGAATTTCGGACAATTCATGCCATTCCAATAAGTTTGCCGGTCTCTGGGCAAATAATTGCAGAACAAAAATGAATAAAAGACCAATAGCGACTTTAGCGCCCCTGACAGTAAAACAACCCATTACCCAATCCATTTCATATAGTCACAGGTTTTCAGGTCTGTTTCCATTTCAAGCAATTCCCGGTCACTCAGGGTTTTCAGAGGCAGTCGATTGGGGCCGCAGTCCAGCCCGATTAATTTCATAATACCCTTAAAAGCCGGCTGACCGCGGTATTTGCTAATCAACAGGTCGATCAGCTGCACGGAAAGCAATTGCAGTTCCCGCGCTTTTTCAAGATTGCCCTGGTCAAAATTCTCAATGATTTCATTGTAAAGTCGTGGCGCAAAATTATAAGTGCTGCCAATTGCGGCCTTGGCGCCGGTAATCAATCCACTGACGAGATTTTCATCAGAGCCATGAAAAATCTGGTACTTGCCATTTTTATAATTAATACAATTCATCATTTCGTGATATCGGTTTTGGGTGAATTTGATACCGGCAAAATTGGGAATTTCCCGGTCAGCAATTGCCAGTAATTCCAGCATGTTGAAATCCACACCGCTGAGCAAGGGAAGGTGATAATAATAAAAAGGATGATTGGGAATGGCGGTGGTGATTTCACGAATGCATTCCACCAGGTCCTGCACACTTTTTGGTGCGAAATAGCGTGGCGGTAAAGCTGAAATACCATCAGCGCCAAGGCCGGCTGCAAAGGTTGCCAGTTTGATTGAATTTTTGAGACAATCGTCCCCAACCTGGACAAAGACTTTGACATTTTCCGGCGCGGCTTCGATATAAGCCCGGGAAATGATTTTTCGCTCTTCCAATGTCAGTAAAGGGCCTTCGCCGGTACTGCCACAAACGTAAATCCCCTGAATATTTTGTTTTACCAGAAAATCCATGATGGGTTTGATTTGGTCCGGGTTAACTTCACCATTTTGCTTCATGGGTGAAAAAACCGCTGCCACTAAGCCTTTTATTTTCATTTATTTCTTTCTCCTTTGAGGCCACAAATTTCACAGATTAACACTGATAATTGATCTGTATTGATCCGCGGTTGTACTATTCTTCAATTTTCAATAACTCTGCTAATTTAATTTTCTGAAAGGTCATATGCGCCTGGCTGCTTTCGTACAAAATCCCAATGGTATTTTCATCTACCATTGTCAGGTTTGGATAACCAAACCCGGTTTCCTCATCCAGTAAAATCTGGTATTCCGGCGGCCAGGTTTTTCCTTCATCAAGACTGGCTTTCAGCGTCATCATGTGCCGGGCTTTGGTGGAATTGGGATTCACAAAGAGCAAAACGCTCTGTTTTTTTCCACTAATTTCAACAGCTGTTTTGATGAATCCGGCATTGCAAACCGGTTCCGGGAACACTTTTCTCGAAGTTTCATGTTCGGTCCAGGTTTTTCCCAAATCATGGGTAATGGCAACTGATCTGGCGCCGCCGCGGTCATCACGCATGTTCAGCATCAGCGAACCGTCATTCAGTTCCACCACCTGGGACTCTGTGGTTTTGGGTTTGGCGCCGGTGCCGAAATGCCAGGTCTGGCCGTGGTCCTGACTGTACAAAATAGTTGAATGGGGAATTTCATGTTCATCCTGATATTGCGCCGGAAAAATCAAAGTACCGTCACTTAAGGTAATGCCGCTGCCGGGCCCGACCATACACAATTCCCATTCGGGCTTCTTGATCTGTTCCGTAATATTGATCAATTTGGACCAGCTTTGACCGTCATCATCACTTTTGGTCAGCAACAACTGCATGGTCTCACCAGGTTTCACTCCCTTGCCGGAGGCGAACCAGGAACGCTCATTTTTCATGCCGTGGGCCCAGGCGGCTGCGACCCAGATAGTGCCGGTATTCCGGTCAACTAAAATGGACGGATCGCCGACACCGTTTTCCGATTCAGACAGGCCGCCCCATTCCCCCATGTCCATGATAATCTGCATAGGCGTCCAGCTTTTCCCGCCATCGGTGGAACGGCTCAGACCAACATCAATGTCCGCCTGCAAATCGCCGGAATGGTCGCGCCGAATATCATAAATTGCCATCAGGGTTCCGTCATTGGATGTTGTGATTCCCGGAATTCGGTAAGTATCAACACCATCGTCATCATGTTTTCTTAATGCGAGTCCGGTTCGTTGACTGACTATTTTATTTTGCGAAATTTCCTGTTCTTTACCGTCAATGGTCGCTGAAATTGCCTGTGCCGAAACTTTCGCCAACAGGTCGGCGTTATTTTTTAATTCACAGGTGAGCCAGAAATAATTGTCTCCCGGTTTTAATCGCAACTTGCCTGAAAATTCGATTTCTTCTGCCGGTTTTTGCGAATAACCGAAATGATATTTTTGCTCAAAAGTAGCAATATTACCGGTATAATAAAGATAAATGTTCAGCAGTGATTCCGCTCCGTTGAGTTGAAATTTTATGGTTTCAAATTCCAAGGGGTTGTCTTTGCCGGCGCATTTTACAATGATTTTGAGCAATTGGCTGTTGCGTTTATGAATTAACAGTGGAATGTCTCTGGCCTCAGCGGTAACGGCTTCAACGGTCATCGGACCGTAAACTCTCATTGGATTTTTGGGCGTAACGGAAATATTATCAAACCAGGCTTTGCCGGAAGCTTCCCCCCAACCGCCAAGCAGGCAATAGACATTGAGTTGTTCACGGTTACCGGAATTGAATTCTTGGTCCACCTTTGTCCAGTCGTTGCTGCCAGTGAGGACCTTGGCCTTTTGCTGGTCAAAATCCAGCACAATCAGCGCGCCTTTGCCATCGATTTTTTTGACTTTCCTGGTTTTGATCCAGCCGGACAAAACATAATCTGTCATGGGCTCAACCGGTACTGTTGTGTACCAGGCGGCATTGGCGCCGGATTTTGATGAAATGGCGACAGCATTACTGCCATCCATGCCTTTTGCATCATAAGCGAAATTGATATTGTCACTGCCCCAAACAGCTTTTGCCCAATGGTCCGGGCTGATGGTTTCAAATTCACCATTTTGAACCAAATTTTGTCCATTCAACAAAGCCACAATTGTCAACAACAAAAATACTCTTTTCATTTTAAAAATCCTTAAGTTGTTCGATTTTATTTTTCAGATGCTTTTCCATTGCATTACGAAATTGGTTTTTCGTACCAGATTTTAATATTTTCACCAGTTCTGCATGAGATAAAGGGATAGCACTTTCGGAATTTTCAGTTTTCGCCTGAAATTCTAAAACCGGAGTCAAAATTGTCACGAACCGAATGATGGTCTCGTTGTTGGTTGCCTTGTAGAGGGTAGCATGAAATTCCCGGTCAAATTGAATTCGCTCCTTGCTGGTGGTCGCCTTTTCATACTGCCCGGCTAAATCTTCCAGCCGCTCAAAATCAATATTTTCCTGATTTCGGTATAATAATTCCGGCAATCCCATTTCCAGTACATAACGGAATTCCAGCAATTCTTTAATTTTTTTATCACTAAAAAAGCGGGCATGGGCAATCCTTTCAAAACCGTTAAATAATTGGGGTTCGGACAGTACCATACCTTTTTTCTTTCTGGATTCAATCAATCCAAGCATGCGCAGGCGACTCAGGGCTTCACGGACAATGTTTCGACTCACCTTGAGTTGTTCTGCAATTTCCTGTTCTTTGGGCAGTTGGTCACCGGTGTAATACTTACCTGACGAAAGGTATTCACAAAGTTTTTCTTCGACAATATCCACCAATGGTTTTTGGTCTAGAGATTTTAACATTTTTCCTCTTAACAATTTTATTATGTACTACATAACTACATTAGAATATAAAAATTTTGATGCAATTTAAAAACTTTTTTATTTAACCTTACTGAAGCATTAGAAAAAGTTTATCTCAATTGCCACGTGTTTTAACTTATGGAATGAAATTTCCTTTCAAAATGGGTTTTTCCCATAAATAATCCCAGGGCTAAAGTTCTGATTTGATTATAAAGATTATCCACGACTTAAAAGCCATGGCAATATGAAATGAGTAAAAACCCAATTGTGCAGTCTGGGTTTAATCCATCTTTTTTTTTAAAATTGTAAACGATATAAAGGGAAAACTGGTGTATGCATAAAAAAAGGCCACTCCTCCGGCGACCTGTTTTCCATAATCCTTTTCAAATCACGAAAGCAAACTTACCATTATTTTCTGCAAACCCCATCTTTTGATAATAGTTTGCCTGCTTTTTATTGCGGGTATTGGCAATGACAACCTTGATGTCATTATTATAGAGAAAACTATTTTGATGACGATAAATAAAATTACCAACCTTAAAATCACGAAACTGGGGAATGACAAAATCGAGCCTCAAATTAAAGATGCCATTTTCACAATTTCCAATAACTATTCCTGCAGGCATCATATTGCGGAGAATGATAAAAATTTTGTCTTTTTCATTAATCTGAAAATTGAATTCCGGATTAAATTTTCGAATATCCTTTTTGTAAAAGTTGAAAAAGTATTCCAGATACTGGGTTTTATGATCATAGGTCAGGACGCGAAAATCATCCTTTGATTTATAGATTTTCACCAGGTAATAAAGGTTCATCAGGGCAATGTATCCATTCATAATTCCCACGGGATAAGCATGAATTAAAAAACCATAAAGCGAAAATACTGCTGAGCCGCCCAGGTTTATCCATCTCAATCGAATGAGACTGGACATACTCAGGGAAATTGCTACTGTCAATGAGGCTATATACCCGATTATTTCATAAATATTATCCATTATTCAACTTTCATTTTTTACGCTTGGTCTTCCATGCAAAAAAGCCGGCTAATTTATAAAAAATGAAACTTTTAATGAAATAAAAAGATTTTAGGCGAATAACAATATTTCAGAGGAATTCTAGTTGACCGGAAGTTTTACAATCACTTCAGCCCATTCGCCAAATTGGCTATGAATATGGATAGCCCCCTGATGGGCGTCCACTATTTTTTTCACCAGATGCATACCCAATCCGTAACCGCCTGTCTTTTTACTTCGAGATTTGTCCACCCGGTAAAAGGGCTCAAAAACATTGTTCAGATCTTTTTCCGGAATGCCTTCGCCATAATTTTTGATTTTTACCGTAAAAAACTGTTCACTCGTTTCACACCGAATTTCCACAGGCTTTGCCTCGGGAGAGGAATATTTTATGCCATTGCTGATGATATTTCTCAACAGTATTTTCATCCGCTCTGGGTCGACATTAAGTTCTACAGAATCCGGTGTTTCCACCAATTCAATTCCCGGTTTTTCATTTTCAAAATAGAGCACCACGTCATCGATCAGATCCATGACATTCATTTTTTCAAGGTTCAATTCCCCATGTTTACTCTGGATTTTGGCACTTTCCAGCAACTCTGAAATCATGGTTTCCATTTCTCGAACATCGGATAAAATATCGGCTTTCTCTTCACAGTCAGCCATCATTTCCAGGGAGAGATTGGTTCGTGTAAGAGGGGTTCGCAATTCATGGCTGACATCCAGAAGTAACTGCTCACGGGAACTGATCATATTTCTGATGGATTTTTTCATATCATTGAAGGAATTGATTAACCCGCCCAGTTCATCAGTCCGTCGGGTAATCAGGGGTTTATTGAGATTATCGGCTGAAATTTCTTTGACATGTTTATGCAACTGACCAATAGGATGCAACAGCCAGCGGAGAGAATAGTAGATGATCAGCGCCATAATCAAAAAATAAATAAAGGTCAGGACCCGGTAAATATACAAAATATAATCGACAGAACTTTCTTTTTGCCCCAGCACCATTTCATAGGTTTTACCGTTTCTGACAATTCTGGCAATGAGCCCCTTGTCAAAACCGATCAGGGTATTTTCATCACAGAAGTCCTTTTCCTCAAAATTCAAATTCCGCATATCTTTTGGAAAACTGATGGCCCTGCCATTCTCAATAATTCTCATTTTGGCATTGAGCCTGACCAATTCATTTTCTACTTCCTCGACAGTGGCCAGGGATTCAATTTTATCAATGACCAGGTTGGCATGACTCAGGGCACTTTTCTGAAGGACTTTGAAATGTTTTTTCTGATAAAGCCATTTTTGTGTATTAAAGGTCAGCGAATAAAAAAGAAAATAATTGATACCCAGAATGATAATAATTTTCAGATAGAGAGACCTGTTAATTCTTTTCAGCATTCTCATTCACCATCTTTCAGAAAAATATACCCTGTGCCCCAGACAGTTTTGATATACCTGGGGTTTTTAGGATCGTCATTGATATGTTTTCGCAGGCGGCTGATCAAAACATCCACGGAGCGGTCAAATGTTTCCCAGTCCATTCCTTTTAAACTATCCAGCAGAAAATTTCTGTCCAGCACCCGGCCGGCATTTTCCATAAAGACTTTCAGCAATTGAAATTCCAGGCTGGTCAATATAATCTCCTCTCCCCCTGCGGATACCTTATGGCTGTTGAAATTAATTTTTAAATCATTGATTATCAGAATGTCCGGGGCCTTTTTTCCCGGACTGGCCATAGACCTGCGTAAAATGGATTGAATACGGGCCACCAATTCCCGGGGTTCAAAGGGTTTTGGTAAATAATCGTCGGCGCCAAGTTCCAGGCCGACAATCCGGTCTGTGACTTCTCCTCTGGCAGTGAGCATGATGACCGGAATTTCACCATGCTCCTTGCGAATTTTCCGTAATGCTTCAAATCCGTCAATATCAGGCATCATAACATCAAGAATGATAAGATCAATTCGGTTGGTTTTCAGAAATTCAATTCCTTCCAGAGGATTGGATTGATCATGAACAGTATAATCAAATCTCTCCAGATATTTTTTCAGTCTGATCAGGAGTTTTTCATCATCATCAATTACTAAAAGGGTTTTTCTCATTATTACCTCTGGTTTATGAAGCAGAAAGACTGGAACCCATGGCAGTTTTCTGCATCGGAAACCTTAGATTTCCGAAGGATAGTACCTTTAATCCAGCAACAATCCTGCTGATTGCAGCAACGCAATTTCATTCAGTTTTACATTGTACTTTCCGGCAGAAATATTACTCTTTGCCCGCATCAGATTTAGCTGGGCTTCACGAAACTGGGTTGATGTCACCTGTCCCAGTTCGTAAAGTTCACGGGATCGTTCAAAATTGGCTTCACTTGCAGACAGACTCAATTTTTCCATTTCCAGTGTTTTTTTGGAATTCACATAGGTCGTATATTGTGAAGCAATTTGCTTGTCGAGATTTAGTTTTGTCTGTTCCAGGGCCAGGCGCTGGTTGTCTAGTGAGATTTTGGCGTTTTGCTGTTTGACTTTGCGCTGAAAACCATTAAAGAGGCTAAAATTTAGCGACAATCCCACATTCCAGATCTTGTCGGCATCACTGATCCCCGGATCAAATTCACTATTGGTTTGACTGAGTCCGTAGGAACCGGAAAGATTGAGTGTCGGAAAATATCCCGACTGGGCCAGTTTCAAATCCAGCCGGGCCAGATCAATGCCATATTGCATCGCCAGATAGTCAGCATTTTTTTCAAAAGCACTGGATTTCAATTCTTCATATTCCGGTAATGTCAGAAGAGTGACTTCTTTGTCTATATCATAGGCTGCGTCAACCTTTCGATTGAGCATGACATTCAGGTTTCTGAGGGAATTTTCATAATTCAATCGGGCTGTTTCCACAGAAATGGAATCACGAATGTAATCTACCTCCGCTGCCAGCATGGCGACCTTATTGATACGCCCCACTTTTTCCTGTTCTTGCGTTCGTTTCAGTCGTTCACCTGACAGCTGCAGGTTTTCCCGGGCCAGTTGCAACTGTTCCTGGGCATTGGCCAAGGAATAATAAGTTTGCGCCATGGCAGCGATAATAGTCTCAATGGTATAGCGGGTCTCCAATTCCGACTGGCTATGCTGGAGTTTTAATTTTTTGTAGGAATTCAAAACATAAAACCCGCTGAATAGGGTATAACTGGTAGATAATGAGGCGCTGTTGACATGTCTTTCGTAATCCTGCTGGGAAAAAGCATCGGTGTTGGAATAATTACTGTTACCATTGAGGGAAAGGCCGGGCAACAGCACGCCCGGATTCACTAGATTTCTGGTCATTTGCAGGCCATTTTCAGCCATTTTAATTGATAGATTATTTTCCAGGGCAATGTTGACCGCAGTTTCAAAATCCAGTGTTTCTGCAGCCAATATACCACTGATTATCAAAATAAATATTATTATTTTTTTCATAGGTCATCCTTTAAATACAAGTATCTTCAGATTGATTTTTGACAAATTTATCCTCGATCACAGCCGGCTCAAGCATTTCCTGGGTCACATCCTGTTTCAATATTTTCGTTCTGTATAAAAATTTAATACGATTGGTCAATACCAATAATGAGGGCAACATGATAAGCGTCAGAATCGTACCGAACAACAACCCGTAGGCGACAGAAACAGCCATGGGAGAGAGAAATTGGGCCTGATGGGATTTTTCAAAAATCAGAGGTGCCAATCCGGCAATTGTGGTCAGTGAGGTCAACAATACCGGCCTTAATCTTGAAATTCCGGCATCATAAATCGCATCAATAAAAGTCATACCGTACTTGAGACGCTGGTTGAAGGCACTGACCATGACCAGAGAATCATTGACCACAATTCCCATCAATGCAATCGCACCAAACCAGGATAAAATGCTCATCATCATTCCCTGGATCACATGTCCCCAGAGGACACCGATGAAACTGAAGGGAATCAGAAGGAAAACAATGCCGGCTTGCCAGAAGGACCGAAAGGTCAGGGCAACTATCAGAAACATCAGAATCAATATGGCAGGCACTACCATGGAAATGGATTTCATGGTTTTTTCATTTTCGTAATTTTCACCTTCAAAGGAATAACTTACTTCCGGATATTTTTCCATGATTCCCGGCATTACAGTCTTGTCCAGGTCCGCCAGAATTTCAGGAACGGAAATCTTTATATTAGCAACATCAGCCTCAACACTGACTACTCTTTGCCCGTCAATGTGATTGATAGCCATGACCCCTCGTTCAATGGTGAAGGTTGCGATCTCTTTCAGAGGCACCTCTATTCCGGTAGCTGTCCGAATGCGCATTTTTTCGAGGTCTTCCACTGACGAACGGTCTTCCAATTCATAGCGCACCCAGATTTTGATTTCATCAATTCCACGAATCATCCGCTGGGCCTGGCCGCCAAAGAACCCGCTTCTGACCTGGTTGACAACATCGCTGGTGGTCAAACCGAGGGCATAGGCTTTTTCCTTTAATTCCAGTTTTACTTCCCGCAATCCGGGCGGATCATTGTCCATGACATCTTTGAGTTTATCAATGCCGTTCAGGACTTGCTTAAGGTCTTCCTTGGCCAGCCTCAATTGTTCAAAATTATTACTGCTCAAGGCAACGGAAACGGGTTTGCCCCAACGCCCACCACCACCGAATTCCAGTTTTTGGGCTTCAGGTACAGGACCCACCTGCTTTCTAAACAGATTGGCAACATCCTTACTGGTAATGGGGCGTTTTTCACTGCTGATGAGTGTCACCCGCACACTGCCCTGGTGGGTTCCACTACCGATATAGGTGGAGACTGAAGTGACCAGGTCATCCTGTGTATTGTAATCTTTTTTATACTGTTCATTGACTTCCCAGACGCCTTTTTCGATTCTTCGAATAATCGTTTCTGTTTCGGTGTCGGGTGTTCCCGCCGGTAATTCCAGGCTGATACTGACATTACGTCCTTCAATGTAAGGGAAGTAGGTCAACTTGATGATTCCACCCTTCAATCCTCCGATCGTAATCAGGAGCAGAGCTACGGGTATTGAAACAGAAACAGCCGGATGCTTGACACAAAATTTTAACACGGGGCCGTATACTTTGTTTTTTAAAAAGTCCATTGCTTTATCAGAGGCCCGCTCAATGAAATTTTTCTTTCTGTTCATTTTGCACAAAGCATTGGAATGGGCAATATGGGCCGGTAGAATAAAAGAAGCTTCAACCAGAGATATCAGCAATGTCGCTATTACCACAAAGGCAATATCCTGAGCCACATCTCCCATGCCACCTTCCAGAAAAAAGAAGGTCATAAAAATTACGACGGTTGTCAATACCGAAGAAATGACCGAAGGTAATACTTCCAGAGTACCGTTAACAGCCGCATCAATAGCTTTTTCTCCCCTTTCATGATGCTGAAAAATATTTTCAGCCACAACAATTCCGTCATCCACAAGAATACCCAGAACCAGGATCATTCCCAGCAGCGACATGACATTGATGGTCAATCCATAAACCGGTGCCACCATCAGCATTCCCGCAAAAGAAATCGGAATACCCAGAGCCACCCAAAAGGAAATACTGGGATTCAACAAAAGAGACAAAAACAAAACTACCAGCAGTATTCCAAGAATTCCATTTTTACCTAAAATATCAATACGTTCCTGAATAATTTCGGAACCGTCACGGGTTACAACAGCCTTGACCGCTTCATTTTTTTCATTATATTCCCGAATGTAATCCTGAACGGTTTGGGTAACTTCAAAGAGGTCTTCTTCATTAGTATTGTCAATGGATACTCTGACTGCCGGTTTGCCGTTATAATAAACCCTATTCGGGTCCTCGGCCCAACGGTCTCTGACCGTAGCGACATCTTTTAACCGAACAATTGCTCCATCGGAAGTTGTTCGGACCACATGGTTTTCTATTTCCCGGGCGTAATATCCTTTCAGATTGGCACGAATTAAAAGTTCCTCTTCCGAGCCTTTGATTTTTCCGCCCGTGACTTTGATGTTACTCTTGGCCACAGCATTAACCAGTTCATTAAAGGTCATGTTGTAGGCATTTAAATCATTTTCACGGACTGCGATTTCAATTTCTTCATCGGGAAAACCGGACAGGGACAGTTTGGATACGTTCTTTTTGGCCAGCAAATCACGTTCAATTTTTCGGCCATGGTATTTCAGCGTTGCAAGGTCGACATCACCTGTCAAAACAAAATCAATGGCAAAATTGAAGGGCTCCTGACGGTAAACCATGATGCGTTCCATACCAGCCGGAAAAGTACTGATCTGGTCCACTTTATTTTTCACGTCAGTAAGCAAGACATTAATATCATAGCCGGTTTTGATTCGCACCACAACATTACAGCTGTTTTCACGGGAAGTAGAGGTGGTCCTTTCAACGCCGGTGAGCCCTTTGAGATTGTCCTCTATTTTCAGGACGATGCCTTCTTCCATTTCCTCCGGTGAAGCACCAGGATAATAAGCATTAATAATTATAGTCTGACTGGGTCGCAAAGGGAAAAAGGTGGTCAGGATCGATTTGAATCCTAAAAATCCGAAAAGGAACACTGCAACAATAATAATATTGCCCAGAATCGGATATTTAATAAAAGGTCTAATTAAACTTTTCATTGTTTATCCCCTGCTTTTCGTATTGTTTACCGGAATGCTTTTTCCTTCGGCGACATCCTGGTCCGGATTGAGCAGAATCTGCTGGCCGTTGTTCAGACCGGAAACAAATACAAAATCATCAATTCTGTTAACGATCCTGAGTCGCTGGGATTTAAATTTTCCATTGTCATTGATCCACACGGAACCTTTGTTGAAAACTGCCTCAGAAGGTATTTTTACGAGAGTGTTTCTGGTATCGACATTGATAGTGGCATTAAAAAAGAGGCCGTCGTATAACTTATCATCTTCAACCATGATGTATACTTTGACCTGCTGGGAAGTTTTGTCGACGGATTGATTAATTCGGCTGACCCGGCCGGTAAATTCTTCATCAAAATCGCTGTTGACCAGCCTGGCAATCATACCAACTTTCAACAACTGGACTTCGTCAATACTGGCATAGGCCGTCATTTCAAACTGTCGGGTGTTTTTAAAGACACCAATCTGCTGGCCTGCCCGGACCAAAGTTCCGGGTTTGATTGAGGCAGACGTCAATACACCATCGAAGGGAGCTCTGATGGTATACTTTGTCAGCCTGACTTCCTGGCCCTTGATGGAATAATACTGGTTGAAAATATTTTTTGAAGCAATATAATATCTTTCTTTTTCATCAGTCACAGCCGGCAAAGGTTTCATTTCCCGGGTAATATCGAAGGCATTCAGATAGTCTTCCCATTTCTGTGCGCTGGCGGGAAAATCCAATTTCAGGTCAGGTATCAGGACCGTCAGATTGTTCATGAAACCGGATTTTTGAGCGTATACACTGTTTTTAAATTCATCATCATCAATTTTTAACAGGACATCACCCTTTTTGAAATTGGCGCCTTCCCGAAATTCGTTTTTCTGGATTTCAGCAACACCGGTCACCTCTGTATAAAGTACTAATTCGTCGTAACTTAACAGATTTCCGGAAAGCACCACGTCAAAGTTTTCAGTTTGGTTCTGCACTGTTTGAAATTTATAGTTGCTTAAAGCGGGCTGACTCGGTTTTTTGGTAACCGGTTCTTTTTGCTTGCTCAGCAGATTGCTGATCAAAAAGCCAAAAATGACGATTACACCTGCGACTAATAATCCGATTTTTTTATTCATTTATTTCTCCTTCGTTATTCTATTCAATTTTTGCATCGAAAATATAAGAATTAATCATTACAAAAATATTGATCAATTGTAACAAAATGTAATATATGCAATGTTAATAGAATTTTATATCTGCCAAAAGTTACAAAATCCATCAAAAGGGAATCCTCTTCAAGTCAATTTTTTTATATTATAAATTTTATTAAATTTAAAAAAATCAAGGTTCAAGCCGATGCATGCATTATTAAAATTTATTATAAAAATTACCTTAGCTCTGCTCATTTTATACCGGAACACGGCATGGGCCGGTCCTGATCAAGAAAAAAAAATATACACAGGCTCCTCAATTTTGGACTGCTTTTGGTAGAATTTCAAGATATACGACATGAAGAAAGATATTGTGAAGACCATTTCATGAAGATGATGTTTGGAAAGGACAATGACTGGAAAAGCAGTGACCTTGGATATCCCCATCCTGAAGGACAGGAAGTATTTGGCAGTTTTGCCTAATATTGGTCGGAGCAAACCCATTATCATATTGTATTTACACCGCAGTCGGGAATTATCAGGCATGCTGGTCAAAACTGGTTTTTAATGGAACACAATAAAGCCTTTTATGATTCTCTCGAAGAAGCAATTCCAAAAATTCTCACTGAAGTGCCTTCGTCTGTCTTGGAACCCTATGATTTCATTGCCATTATCTACGCCCAAAATACAATATACCACGGCGGACTGAAGCCGATGGCCCGGGAGAACCTCTATATCATAGGAGAAAAACACAATCGTTTAAACAGCGGTGAAGTGTTCACCCATATTGGTGGACACTGCCATGAATTCGGGCATTGTCTGGGCTTGAATCATCTGGCTGGAGGAAACCAGGACAGTCTCGAAGTTGATTATTTCGCTTTGATGGAAGTCGGAGGAATGAATGGTCCCAGAAAAAACGGAGCCTGCCCGGCCGGAATAAATCCCTATTACAAAATTCTAAAAAATTGGGTGGATGATGAAAATCTGCATCCTATTCTGGATGATACAACTGGTTTGGTAATCCGATATGATTATTTCAATCCCCAATACTACATTGTCAAATCGAGAAATTATCCCGAAAATAAATTTTTTATTTTGAAAAATCGATTGCGTGAAGGATTTGACAAATATACTCCGAACAATTTTGATTACACCGGTTGCCCGGAAGACCCCAATGGAAACCAGGGCGGGCTATTGATCTGGCAAATTGAATATCCTTCAGGCATACATCTGGTTCTTGCTGATGATAAGATCAGTGACCATCCGGAGAATTCACTGTCCGAGGAAAGGTCCTACTCCTTGGATCCTTTTCCAATTTACCAAAACCAGCAGTGCAATGACTTTACAATACCGGATTTGAAATTTCACCATGATCAGCTCTCTTTCATTTCCTTTAAAAATATAGTCTGGAATGATCATACCAAAGAAATCATTCTTGATATTGACCTGAGCAATTTACAAAATCCTTTGCAAAAATCAGTCGAAATCAACTTTAATCTCTCCCTTCGGGAAAATTTTGAAATTGCCTCAAATGTGCAACTTATCGTCAGCAATGCCGGAATAACCATCGATTCCGATTCAATTCAATTGAATAAAAATTCAAGTCTGCAGTGTAACGGCTCTATGCACATTGAGCAGGGGATCAACTTCCTGATGGGGAAAGATACAAAAATCATCAGTTATTTCGAATTTCACGCCACAGGAACAAAGAAAAAACCAATTCATTTTTCTTCATTATACGACAATTGGGATGGTATTTATATTTTTAATGCCGGTATAGCTGAATTAAAAAACTGCATCATTCAAAAAAGCCAGCAACGGATTAATCAGTTCCAATTCCGATTTAACCATTGATAGCACCACTTTTGAAAATTACCTCTTCAGCGGAATATTGGCGGTTAATGGATCCAGCCTTCTTATATCCTATTCAAAAATCATCAATAACCAAAAGAATGGCGTTTTTATTCAGGACAATATCTCAAAAGTAACCTTTGACACCCATAATATGATATCACAAAACCAGCAATGCGGAATCCATAACACTGGAATGGTATTTCTGGGGCCGATAATGGCTGAAAACAAAAGTTATTATAATTCTAT
>JAFGTP010000002.1 GCA_016934035.1 Fidelibacterota bacterium | reverse complement strand
AATTTGGTGAAAAACAAAGGTGCTTGCTCGAACACCTACTTGCAGCTGACGCTGACGCGATCAGTTGCAAAGTAGATTCGTTATACACCTTTTATTTTTGGTTTTTCTTTGTACCAATTTGATTGTTCAGATTTTTCAATATCATTTATATTTGAAATACTCTCTCCAAAATATATATAACTTTCTATTCCAGATACTTTTCCAAGTTTTAATAATTGATCTTTTTCAAATTTTGCTAATTGAGTCATACCATACCCAATTGGTTTTAATATGATGTAAGGTTTCATTACATGAAAAATTTTATGCGAATGGTATTGAATAGTTTTTCCAGCAATATCAATATCATCTATAGGACAGCGACTATGTTTAAATCCATTAATAATACCTTGATTAGTATGTTTTATTTTCAAATTTTTTAATTCTGTTTTAGATAATTTATTAAAATCTAAATATGATGAAAATTGATATTCTTTTTCATTTTTTAAATTCTTCATTTTAATATAATCTGAATCAAATTCAATATATAACCAATTACCAAGTCCCAAATATTTGATTGATTTGAAAATGACGAACAAAACCAAATTAAGTATTAATAGTGGTTTCCAAAGCATTAATAAAACTTTGGCAGATGTCATTATAATATATTCAGCTCCGTTATTTATCATATCCATATTTATTATATCCTACCTTCCTTTATTTCTGAATTGGAAGATTTTTTTTAAGCAATTCTTCTATTGTTAAATTTTTATCATTCATTTTATAATCAATGATAAATCCAGTATTTGCGATTATTTTATATGTTTTGTTTTTTATTTCCCATGAAACTAAATCTTTCCAAAAGAAAAATGAATCTGAAACAATAATTCCATTCTCATATATTCCTTTATTCTTTTTCATTAGTTTAATTCTATAAAAAATGAGCGAAAGATTAATTATAAAGATTAGTCCGATTAGAACATAAAAATTAAAAATATACCCAGAAAAAATTATAATTAATAACATCCCAAATATTATAATAGCTATTGAAATAATAAATAATTTGGAGACTTTTTTATCTTCAGTATCTATAGATTCTTGATATTTCAACGTTCCAATTTTTTTAATATTTCTTCTAAATTTGTTAATATTAAAGATTGAAGATATTATTGAAATTATTATTGATCCAACGATAATAAAAAAAATTATTGTTATAGTTATTGCTATTGTTGTACTATTCAAATTTTTATTTCAACCTTTTATTGTGTATAACTTATATTAACCTGCGAAAATTTCAATATTGTGCCTGATTTTGCAATTTATTATTCCTCTGTCTTAATTCTTTTATTTTAATCTTTAGATATAGGAATATCAAGAAAAAAAAGTAAAGGGTTAATAACCCTTGCGAAATTTCACAAACTTCTTTAATAATAAATAATTGTGCAATTTATTAAAAAATTAAAAAAGGCTGAAAATGTCAGAGAAAAAGTTATTGACCCGGCTACATGAACTCTTGCGCACCAAACATTACAGTTACAGGACTGAAAAATCCTATACGTATTGGCTTAAATATTTTTATTATTTCCACGATAAGAAAAACCCGCAGGAATTGGGTGAAACAGAAATTGCTGATTTCCTGACCCACCTGGCTACTCAAAAAAACCTGAGTGCTTCATCGCAGAACCAGGCCCTGAATGCCCTGGTGTTTTTTTACAAAAATATTTTAGCGAGAGAATTTGATACCATAAAATTTATTCGGGCCAAAAAACCGGTTCGTGTCCCGGTAGTCTTGTCAAAAGATGAAGTTGCAAAGATATTGTCCCATATGACAGGTGTTCACTGGCTGGTAGCCGGTTTATTGTATGGCGCCGGATTGCGCCTGACTGAAGCCCTGAATATCAGGGTCCAGGATATTGACTTTGCTTACAACCAGATCATCATTCGCGGCGGCAAAGGTGAAAAAGACCGCCGGGCCATCCTGCCGGAAAAATTGTACCAGCCTTTACAGGATCAGGTTGAAGCCTGTAAGGTACTCCATCAGCGGGACCTGCAAAAGGGCTTTGGCCGGGTTGATCTTCCCTACAGCCTGGCAAAAAAGTATCCGAATGCCGATAAAGAATTTATTTGGCAATATATTTTCCCCGCTTTGCGATATTATTATGATAAAGATAAACAAATAACCCTACGATATCATCTGCATCCTTCTGCTGTCCAGCGGAAATTCAAAGAGGCCTTAAACAAAACCAACATCACCAAAAAAGCCGGCTGCCATACGCTGCGTCATAGCTTTGCCACTCATCTGCTGGAAAATGGCTATGATATCCGCACGATACAAAAACTGCTGGGCCATAAAAATCTTGAAACCACAATGATCTATACCCATGTGGTCAATGATAAAAATATTGGTATTCATAGCCCACTGGATAATTAAGTCCTCTGATCAACCACCACAACACCATCCTCACCCTTTTCTGACGATTGACCAACGCGTGCCCGGCGCAGCAAAGCGAAGACGGGAGAACCGATTACAGAAAAACCTGGCTCCGCCACGTCAGCTACAATGATGGAATAAAAAACCAATCCTACCGACATCGGATAATAACCCTGAAATTTTATGCCTGATATCCGCTATACATTAATTATTATCAATCTTAAGGTCAAAGTTTTTTTATAAACTTGCATTTTTTTTCATTCAATCCCCCGGCTGGTAATCCGAACCCGGGATACCCAGCAATTAAAATAACATTATAGTTGAATCTAAGGTCTGGGAATATTAGTTTTCACCATGATATCATTTAAAGACGTATACTGTACCTTTGAAGACCGTGGCGGCATAAAAGAAGCAAATTTCACCATCAATGCCGGCGACTTTGTTTTCCTTACCGGACCTTCGGGCGCAGGAAAATCCACCCTTCTCAGGCTCATGTATATGGATGTGGTGCCCGACAAGGGCGAAGTGGTCTTCCAGCAATATTCCAGCCGGAATATCAGCCGCCATGATTTGCCCTATCTGAGACGCAAAGTGGGCATGCTGTTTCAGGATTTTCGCCTGCTGCCGGACCGCAATGTCTACCAGAATGTGGCCCTGGGACTCTATGCCGCCAATTACAAAGCCGCCAACATACGCGACCGCGTGGAAGAAATGCTGGAAAAACTGGACGTGGCCGACAAGTGGTACCACAAGCCCCATGAACTTTCCGGAGGTGAAAAACAGCGCGTCGCCCTGGCCCGCGCCCTGGCCATTGAACCCAGAGTCCTGCTCGCCGATGAACCCACCGGAAACCTGGACCCCCGCGTCAGCATTGAACTGGTAAAACTGCTCTACCAGATCAACCAGTCCGGGACTTCCGTTATTATGGCGACCCATGATTATGACATTATCAACCGGGTCCCCAAATATCGGCTTTTTCAGATCAGTAAATCCAAAATAGTGAGTGCCACATGATGGTCTTCTGGTTTTTATTCAAAGAGGGATTTTACGGCCTGGTCCGCTCCAAATATGCCGGCGCCTTTACCATTCTCATCATCTGGATCGCCATGATCATCATCGGGCTGGGCTTTATCGGCGCCCGTGATACCCTTGCCGCTGTCAATAAAATCCGCTCCCAGTTTGATATCGATATTTTCATGCACAAAAATACTACCGACGACGAAATCGAAGACTTCCACCGCCTGCTCAAATCCCGGGATGAAGTGGAAACCATTGAATTTATCTCATCAGAAAAAGCAGCCGAAATTTTCAAACAGGAATTTGGTGAAGACATTCTCGATGTACTGGAATACAATCCCCTGCCCCCCTCCTTCACCATTTCCCTGAAAGAAAATTACCGGAATTCCACTTCCGTGGAAAGTATTACCACCAATTTTCGCAAACATTCCGCCGTGGATGAAATCCGCTACCGCAAGCAGTTCCTCTACCTGATGGAAAAATACCAACGCTCTATCATGGTCGTTATTCTGCTGGTCTTCCTCTTCCTGACCATCATCTCCATTCTGCTGATCTCCCATTCCATCAAAATGTCCATCTTTGCCCGCCGCGAAATTGTAGAAACCATGAAACTCATCGGCGCCACAGACAACTTTATTCGCGTGCCCTTTTTGATTGAAGGTTTCCTGGAAGGATTGATCGCTTCAATGCTGAGCATGATGTTCATTTTTGTAGTGGCCAAAATCCAGAACAATTATTTTCAGACGGTTTTCTATTACCAGATTCTCCTGAATATCCGCTTTTACCTGACCATGATCGTCATCGGCTCTTCTCTGGGATTGATGGGCAGTATCAGCGCCATTAAACGGTTTCTGTAACAGACCGGACTGAAGTAAAATCATTAACCCATAAACAACAGGTTTTATATGAGAAAAGAAATCAGCACAACCCACGCACCGGCCGCTATCGGCCCCTATTCCCAGGCAGTGGAAAAAGCCGGAATGCTCTTTTGCTCCGGCCAACTGCCCATGGTCCCGGAAACCGGCCAACTGATCGTCGATGATATTCAAAAAGCCACCCGCCAGGCCCTGAACAACCTTATCGCCATTGTGGAAGCCGCCGGCTACAGCCGGGCCGATATCGTCAAGGTCAATGTCTATGTCAAAAATATGGCCGATTTTGCCGCAATCAATGAAATCTATGCCCAATTTTTTACCGACACCAAACCCGCCCGCGCCCTGGTGGAAGTAGCAGAAATTCCCAAATCAGCCCCCATCGAAATCGAGTGTGTCGCTGTTAAATGACCTGATCTCGACCAAAGCCTTTGGGGTCAATTTCACAGCCATCCACTGCCAGCGATAATTACCGGTTACACTGAAAAAAAATCATCACCCCAAGCCACTGCAGCGTATTTCTCCTGTGACGAAAAATTAGATTTCTTTCCGGGCGGAAATCCTTTACATCAGGCAAAATATCCTGACTCTGAAAAAAAAGGGCTGCTTTTTTTTTGCGGGCCCTTCCACCAGACTCACTTCATTTTTAAACTTTTACCCAACCGGCCCGACTCAGGAAGGCCTCACCATCAATTCCGACCCGGTGCAATTGACAGGATCCGATGGCCCGAAGCCCTGGCACTGGCGTGATGTTGTTACCAATTGAACTATAAAAATCAAATCTTAAAATAATAAAGTGAATTATATCACACCCTGCCCTGACAGTCCTGCTTAATTTCACCCACGGTTGTGGCCGGTTCACAATATCATGCACCAATTCCTCAACCGCCGGAACAAAATAGAATATCCGCTTAAAAAAAATAGAGAATGTGAGAAAAAGATGTCGGTCATTTTAATGTTGTCAGTGGTCATGAATATGCTGGGTGTGGAACCCGGCGCTTTTTTTAGTGAAAAAATCGAAAAAGGCTGGGTCGGCGCACCGGTTATTAAAACGGGTGAACTGGCAGATCATCCCAGGCTCTTTCTGGGCGCCCAGGCCGGGTGGATTCTGAACCACAAATTAACCTTGGGTGGAAAAGGATATTTTACCCTCAATCCTCTCCTGAGCGGCAACCCGGACGAGTTTTCCGCCGGCTTTGCCTGTCTGGGAATTCAAACGGAATATCTCCTCTCATCCTACAGAAATTTTTCCGTTACCCTTGAAAATATGATAGGGGCCGGAAATTTTTACACTTCTCTGACCCATGAAGCCGGTCAGCATGAATCCACTGCCGACCTTTGCTTTATTCTGGAACCGGGTATCAAAATGAACCTCAATCTCTTCCAAAATTTGCAATTGTCAGCCGGGGTGGATTACCGTTTTATCAATGGCATGAATCATCCTGAAAATTCCAAAAATGATGGCTTTCAGCAACAAAATTTTAAAAATTTCACCGATGCTGACATCGAAGGATGGTCTTTTCAACTGGAAATCAGACTGGGGAAATTTTAATCCACCCGCCAGGTCATTGCGGGCCTTTGGGTTTGAACCGGAAATATCCGATCAGATACCAGACCAGCCACAGAACCAGCAAATAAACCCAGATCAGCCCGAATGTGATCCAGTAACCCTTCAGAGAGTTATTGAAATAAACCATGGGCAGGTTCAGCAGAATCAGTAAGGGAAACCCCATAAACAGGGCGATTCCGCCGCCATAGGCCAGGTCTTCGGCAGCCGGTGTGGAAAATTCCGGATCGGTCACTCGAATGAGCACCAGGCCGGAATTAATCGTTCCCGTCATTTCTCCGAAAATGCCGATGAATCGTTCAAAGGGATAATCATCAAAGGCCCGTTTTGCCGTATACCGAATTAAAAAATAGGTCACCAGTCCTGCGCCAAGGGACATAAATAAAATTTCGATCCAGTATTGCCAAACCACCGCAATGGATATGGCAGCAATGGATGCGACGATCAGGTAGTCCACGAAAGCGCCACTGAGCCGCGTCATCAGCCCACGGTCAATCAGATAACTTTTATGGGTTTTATCCATGAGAAAGCGAACAGCGAGGGCCACCAGTAAAGCAATGACAAAGTGAAAGGACCAGACCGTGTCTACAAAGTCCTTCAAACCTGCTTTTGCCATCATACCGGTGATGAAAGAGATGAAGAGATAAGTCAGAAAATATACTCCGCCGATCAGGGACAATTGAAAGGCCAGGGGTTCGATGGCTTCGTTGGAAAGTGTCAGGTAGCCGGCAATGCCCGGGTCATTATCTTTGACCACACCAATTCTGACATCATTACTGATGGCGTCATGGCTTTCAATGAGGGCCGTCTCACCATTTCGAATGCCGCGATTGATGATGATAGCGCCGACAAAATAGGCCACAAAAAAACCGATTACCGCAAAAGTAATACCCACCAGTCCGCCATTTTCAAAACCATATTTTTCCCAGCTTTGGCCCATCGTATAGGCTATTCCGGGCCCCATGCCAAAGGACAGGGGAAGCATGAAACCGATACCGGCGAAGAGGTCCGGTTTGATGGTATAGATGAGGACAAAGGCAATGGATAAACCCACCATTGCCTGGGTGATGTAACAGGAAAGCTCGATAAAACTTTTACTGACCGGCCCTTTTCCCCATTTGGTTTTGGATTGCCTCAGCCCTAATACAATAAAAGTCAATGCCAGCAGGTGATAAACATACTGTCCCAGCCGAATACTGTCAAAATCAATCAATCCAATCATCTGTTGACCCAGAACCAGTCCGATCAACCCGCCGGTAATATTGTTGGGTATCAGGTATTTTTGAAAAATTCTGCCGTAGCGCCGGAAAACAGTACCGACCACCAGCAAAATACTGAGCAATGTGAAATCAATAACCACTGATTTCAAGTTGACATCTAAATCCCACGGTTGCATAATTACCTCATTTTGTTTCAGGAATATAGCAAAAAAGAAACTCAGAATTAAGGGTTTTTCTCCAACTCCTTGTAGACATTCCAGGGCTTGCCCATGAAATCACCAAGACCCCAGTAGCCCCGGCCACCCCAGGAGATGGGTTTGAGTTTGGTGACATCCACCCGGCCCCTGTCATCCAGCACCGAGGGGTCTGCTTTGGTGTCCATCACTTCTCCGATGAATTGGCGATGAGAGCCGATATCAATGATTTTGATAACTTTGCATTCCAGGACCAGCGGAAACTCTTCCACATAGGGAGCATAGACCGAATCCGCTTCAACAGGAGTCAATCCCAATTTTTCAAATTTGTTTTCATCATGCCCCGATTTGACACCGGCGTAATCGACAATCTTCACCAGATTTTCACCAGGCACATTGACTGTAAAGGCCATGTTTTTTGTGATATTGTGATAGGAAAGTGTAGCAGGCCGCAGGGAGACAGCGATGCAAACCGGATCGGAATTGCAGATTCCCGCCCAGGAAGCAGTCATGATATTGGGTACTCCCTTTTCATCGTAGGAACCGATGACCAGGGCCGGTTTCGGATGAATGTCAGTGGTTTTGCCCAGTGAAATTTTTTTATTTTCCATGGATTGTCCCCTTAATATTGTGCCGATCATGAAAATCATCATCACCAGCCACGGATTAATATGAATCATCTCTTCCTTCTCCTTTTTTGACCCACTCACTCAACCTCAACCTCAGCCTTGACTTCAGCCTTGACTTCATCCTCTCCTCTCCCCGTTTTCCTCTTTTTTCCTGTCAGAAAGAAAACTGAATATTTCTTCAACATCAAAACTCAAGGCATTCTCTAGCGATTTTTTCATCATTACGGTCATATTATCATCAATTAAAAGGACAGTGCGTTCCGGGCATCCCCGCTGCCGGTTCAAAATGCCAAAGGAATTGGCCAGGTATCCATGAGGCCAGAAATCCGAAAGAATTCTGACATTGCGGATGGCCAGCGTTTTTGCCCAGGTTTTGACAGAAGCAGGGGTTTCGGTGGTGATGGCCAGAGGAATGATGTTATATCTCAGAAAACGGTTGGCGTTGTTTTCAATATGAAGGATTTGGTCCTGATAGGTTTCCGACCAGGCGTTGGGAAAAAAATAAATCATAAGTTTGGATTTTATCTCGCCATTATATTCAAAGATGGAGCCGGTATGGGTTGTCAACTGGAAAGGCTGAATCTGATCGCCCTCATTCCAAATGATTGTTTTTTCTTTACTGAATAATTTTTTAAAAAACATCCTTTCACCTCTCGAGCATAGCATATGTTATCATCTTAACGGCAAAATTTCAAGAGAAAGATAAACCGGCCGGATTTTTTGATTGTTTTAGACTTCTGTTACAAATTGTTTCACTTTTCAGATGTCATTTCTTAATATATATGTTTAAAATATAACTCATGAGTCGTGACAATCAGAAAAAAATTAAAAAAAATAATCATTACCACTATGACAACTTTTTCTCATATCGACAACTCTTAACAACGTTTTGAAAAATTTAGGGGAGGATTAGCATGGAAAATCAAGTATCTCAGTTATCAAAAATCATTTCGGTTTTTTGGGAACCCAGTAAGACTTTTAAAGCATTAAGTGAAAAAGTCAGTGTCCTTGATATTATTATACCTTTACTATTGACCCTCATTGTTGCCTGGGTGTCCATACCTTATACGACCCCAATCGCCTTAAAAGAGCAACAGGCGAAGATGGAAAGTTCAGAAAGATTTCAAAATCTTCCGCAGGAACAGAAAGACCAGATCATGGAAAGAATGGATAAAGGGGGAAATCCTGTCATTGCCTATGTGGTATCACCGGTGGCAATCATTATCTATACCTTACTTTTGGCATTGATTATCCTGATGGTCAGCAATTTCATGCTGGGCGGCGACAGAAAATTCGGAGAACTTTGGGCCCTGGGGCTTTATGCCGGACTCATTGATATTGTCGCTTCAGCCATCAAAATACCCCTGATGGTCCAGAAAGGTTCACTGAAGGTCTACACCAGCCTGGCGGTTTTTATGGAAGAATCATCGGATTTTGTGTTCAATTTCATGACAAAAATGGATATTTTCACCCTTTGGAAGGTGGTTGTTATTGCCATCGGTATCAGTGTTTTCACCAGGAAAAGTCTGACTAATCCTTTGATTATTATGATTGTATTATGGCTGATCTATGGTGCGGTTTCTGCCTTGCTAATGGGATTGAATCCCTTTGCTTAGAGTTTTATTAAATAGGAGTGCGATATGAGAAAAAGTATGATAATCAGTTTATTTTTAATAGCTGGTTTATTTGCCCAGGAAAAATTAACCCTCCAGGAATGTCTGGAAATTGCCCGAAAAAACAATCCTGATATGGTGATGTCCGGACAAAACCAGAAAATTTCTGTAAATCAATTGTCCCAGGCCTGGGGAAACCTGATGCCCACCATCGGCGCTGGCTTTGGCGCTACTTTCGGGTCTCAGGCCAAAAGAGAATACATGGTTGGCGGCGTACTGCAGGTGCAACCGGAATCAACCTCAGAATCCTACGGGGCCGGCTTCAGCCTGAGCCAGCCGATTTTCAATTCTGCCTTATACAGCGGATATCAGCTGGCGAAGAATAATGTACTGCAAGCCGAACTTTCCACAAACCAGACCCGGCAATACCTGACCTATGAAGTGACTGAAAAATTCTATAGTTATCTCAAGGCCCAGGAACTATTGACTGTCTATCAAAAAGCCCACGACAATTCCCTGGAACAATTAAAAAAAACCGAAGAGATGCATCGTCTCGGACAGGTCGCCCAGAAAGATGTGCTGAAAGCCAAAGTCCGGGAAGGTGGTGACCGTTTGAATATTATCAACCAGAAACAAGTCCTGGCCAATGCCCTCACTAATCTGAAATCAGCCATGGGCATCGCAGCCGATGCAAGAGAAATTGAGGTTTATGAAGATAATTATGTGCCGGCAAAATTTGTCACCATGGATGCCGCCATAGAACATTGTTTTGAAAACAACACGAGCCTCAGACTTTTGAAAGAACAAAAACAAAATGCTGAGATTCAGTACAAAATGGCCAAATCCTCTTATTTGCCCACTCTTTCCGGTTCTTTTTCCTACAACCGGGGAGGCAACCAAATCGACCGGATCTATTCTGAATTTGACCAATGGTGGTCACGCTCCCTTTCCTTTGACCTTGGTTTTAGTATCTTTGAAGGGTTTAAGAGAAAAAAAGATGTTCAGATCAAACAGATCCAGTACAACATCTATGATGAACAGATTCGCAAAGAAAAAATTACCCTGACATCCACACTGGACCAATTGGTCAGAAATCTGAACACCTACAGCGAAATGCTGGAAATTAATGAAATCAACCTGAACTCTGCCAAAGAAGACCTGCGGCTTGCCCAGGAAATGTATAAACTGAATTCAGCCACTTTTCTGGAAGTGCTGGATGCGCAGTCAGCCCTGACCAGCGCCGAGTCCGATAGGGTCAGGATTAAGTATGATATGAAAATTATAGAAGTCCAATTGCAACTGGCAATGGGAACACTGTAGCATTGTAGGATTAAAAAAATGAAGAAAAAAAACACAGTTAAGATCATTCTTCTCATTGTTGCGGTATTAGTCATCGCTGCCCTGGTTATTGTGAATATGAAAAAGCAGTCCGGCAAAGCCGTTAATATTGAGATGGGCCAGGTCAAGAAAGAAAAAATCATTCAGAAAATTAATGCTTCCGGCACATTGGCGCCGGTGGTACAGGTGAAAAAAAGCGCCAAAGTCAGCGCCAGAATCATCAATATTACAGTCCAGGAGGGCGACCGGGTCAAAACTGGTGACCTGCTGGTGGAACTGGACAGCAAACGTTATGAAGCCCAATATGACCAGGCCTATTCGTCATTGCAGTCGGCAAAGGCCAACTTTAAAAAAGTAAAAAATGAATTGAAACGGGCAGAAGAGTTGTTCAAAAACAACCTGACTTCCGAAGCCGACCTGGAAGGGTATCGCGCATCGGCGGAAATGGCCCAGAGCCAGGTCGAACAGGCTGAAGCTTATCTGACTCAGGCCAAAGACGATCTGGACCAGACCAAAATCATGGCAACCATGGACGGCATTGTCACCCGGCTCAATAAGGAAATCGGAGAAATGGCTGTCGGGTCCACTTTTCAGGAAGATGTTATCCTGGAAATTTCGGATATGTCCAAAATGGAGGTCCTGGTCAATATTGATGAAACCGACATCGTCAACATTCATATCGGAGATACGGCTGAAATTGAAATCGACGCTATTCCCGACACCCTGTTCAAGGGCAATGTCTCAGAAATAGCCCACAGTGCCACCATCCGTGGCCAGGGTACCCAGGAACAGGTCACCAGTTTTGAGGTGAAAATCCTGCTCATCGGCCAGGACAAACGGTTCCGCCCGGGCATGTCTGCCACGGTCGATATTATCACTGATCATCGCGAAAATGCACTGACCATTCCCATTCAGTCTCTAACTGTCCGCAGCAAAAATAAAAAGGCCACGGAACCGGAGACTGCCGAAGAGGAAAATCAAGAGGTGGTATTTGTCGTCAAAAATAAACATGAAGAAAATAAAATTGAAGGAGCTGCCAAAGGCGACCTCATGGTCGTGCAGCAGGAAGTCACAGTCGGTATCAGCAGCGACACTCATTTTGAAGTGCTGGAAGGATTAACCGAAGGAGATTATATCGTCACCGGAAGTTACAAGGCCATCAGCAAAGAACTGCAGGACAGTTCAATGGTGCAGGTGGGTTTCGACAAAAAAGGAAAGGATAAAAAATGAAAAAATTCATATTCAGCTTGATTTTATTGTCATCCTTTGTCTTTGCTCAAACAGAGATAAAATCCGATCCCGGAACAGAGGAGGACTCGACCAAAACTGCCGAGGATTACAAAGTTCAGTCTGATGAAGACAAATGGATGAGCACCTGGAAAGAAATTGAACCCAGCATACGGGATTTTCTTTCTGATGAAGATGATGAAGATATTGAATGGAAAGACGATTCCGGCGAACCTATGAAAAAAAACAGAAAAAAACGAGGTTACTTCCGTGCTGCCGGCGGTGGCTGGGAAATATTCAATATGCCCATTGACCTGAAAGACATCAACAACCAGATCGGTTTAATGGGTCTGGATAAATTTGATGCGGATATGTACTTCTACGGGGGCGGTGGTTTCGGATTTATCGGTGACCACTGGCGCATCGGCGGATTAGGTGCGGAAGGCAATATGATAACCTCCAAAACTGTCGACAACATCCGTAAAAAAGTTGAATACAAAATGGGATTTGGCGGGTTTATGATGGAACGGGTTTTCCATCCCTTCAGCAAAACTGAATTTTACCTCAGTGGTGTGGTGGGACGCAGCCATATCAAAACCATTGTTTACAAAAGACAGGGCCAGGAAGACTGGGCCGATGCCTGGGACAGTTTTAATTCTAACAACAATGAAGAAGATTATTATAACTACAAAACAACCTTTACAAACAAATACTGGTCTGTGCTGCCGGCTGTCGGTGTCCGTTATAACATTTTCAGAGTTTTTGGGGTTGGCGCCAAAGTCGGATATTATTACGGCATCACCAATGAAGACACCTGGGAAATCAACGGAGAAGAAATCAGTGGCGTTCCCAAAATGGACCTTTCTAACATTTTTTATAACATCAATTTCTATTTCGGAGCCTAAGAGAAAGAGAGTTATGGATAAATTAATTGAACTGAGAGATATTAAAAAATTCTACCAGGTAGGCTCCGTAGAAGTCAAAGCTTTGCGGGGTGTCGATCTGGATATTTATAAAAATGAATATATTTCCATTATGGGGCCTTCGGGTTCCGGCAAATCAACCCTGATGAATATCATCGGCTGCCTGGATACCCCCACCTTTGGCACTTACCGGCTGGAAAATAACAATGTCCACCAAATGGCCGATGATGAACTGGCAGCGATTCGTAATAAACTGATTGGCTTTGTCTTTCAGACCTTCAATCTCCTGCCACGGGCCAATGCCCTTCATAATGTGGAATTGCCGCTGATTTATAGCGGTATGCATGTAGAACAACGCCGGGCCCGGGCCAGGGAAGCCCTGGAAAAAGTCGGACTGGCCGATCGTATGAACCACAAACCGAGCGAAATGTCCGGAGGCCAGCGCCAGCGAGTTGCTGTCGCCAGGGCCCTGGTCAATAATCCTTCCATTATTCTGGCTGATGAACCCACCGGAAATCTGGACTCCAAAACCGGTATCGAAATTATGCAGTTATTCGATGATTTGCATCAGGCCGGGAACACGATCATTCTGGTTACCCATGAACATGATATTGCTGCCCATGCCCATCGCATCATTCATATTCTGGACGGAGAAATCGCTAAAGATGAAAAAACGGGTCGCGCGTGAAAGGCTTTTTTGTAAAAATCACTGAAAATTTCATTATTGCCTTCCGGGCCCTGAATGAGAACAGAATGCGTTCCATTTTGACGACCGGCGGCATTATCATCGGCGTCTTAACGGTTGTTTCCGTAGCCTCTATTGTCGCCGGCCTGAATGAAGGCTTTGCCAATCAAATTTCAGATATTGGCAGCAGCACCCTCTATATTCAAAAATACCCCTGGATGGCCCATGATGACTGGTTTGAGTACCGCAATCGACCGAATATTAAAATGGCCAGTGTGGATTTTCTGAAAGAGCATGTCCAAACACCTTCCTATATTATGCCCTCAACCGGCACTGGCAGAAATGTTAAATATAAAGATAACGAGCTGGAAGATATCAGAGTATCCAGTGCCACGGAAGAAACTCCCGAAGTTGAAGCGCTGGATATTGAACTGGGCCGCTTTTTTACGGGCAATGAAATCAGTCACAGAAAAAACAGCGTGGTCATTGGCTGGGACCTCAAAGAACACCTCTTTCCAAATGAGGACCCTCTGGGCAAAAAAATACGGGTCGGTGAAAGCCATTTTAATGTCATCGGCGTATTAAAAAAGCGCGGTAAAATTTTTGGACAAAGCCAGGACAATATTGTCTATATTCCCATCGGCGCTCTGTTTAAAAATTTCGGCTACCACCGCTCCCTGACAATTATCATAAAAGTGAAGGACCCGATGGATTTGGAAAAAGCCAAAGAAGAAATCGGGTTTCTGATGCGGGTTTCCAGGGGACTGAGGCCCATCGAAAAGGACGATTTTTCTATCAATCAGCAGTCGGTCATTGTGGATGCCTATAAAAAATTGACCGGAGGCCTCTACACGGCGGCCATCGGAATTGGTGCCCTTTCTCTGCTGGTGGGCGGTATCGGAATCATGAATATTATGCTGGTTTCCGTCACCGAACGCAGAAGGGAAATCGGCATACGCAAAGCTCTCGGTGCAACAAGAGCCCTCATTTCACTTCAATTTATTGTGGAATCTGTAGTTATATGCAGTGTCGGCGGTATTATTGCCATTGGCCTGAGTTTCCTGATGGCTTTTGCCATTGACAAGGCGACACCTTTCCCGGCGACAGTACCGGTGTGGTCTATTTTTATGGGCTTAGGGTTTTCTTCCTTTGTCGGATTATTTTTTGGAATTTATCCGGCAAGACAGGCAGCAAAACTGAATCCGATTGACTGTTTACATTATGAATAATGATGGTATGCAATTTTGAAAAACGAAACACAAATTTGGTCAAAAACACTTTTGAATATCAAAATATATTGAGTGTTTTCCCGGTGATTTTTACAGCCTTCAGGCTGAAAGAGAGTTATTAAGTTTACCCTGTGAAAATAAAGAGTAAAATATGAATTTTGATGAAGGCTTTAAATTAGCTTGGCAGACAGTAAAAGCAAATAAACTGCGGTCCTTTTTGACGGCTCTCGGTATCATAATTGGCGTCATGGCGGTCATTGGCATGATGTCCATCATTACCGCCCTGGATGTTTATATGAAAAAAGCCCTCTCAGAAATCAGTGGCAATGTTTTCTGGGTGCAAAAAAATCCGGCTGTGCAAATGGGACGACTGGATAAAAAATACCGAAACCGCAGAGACATCACCTTTGATGAATTTGAAAGACTTGAAACCGTAGCTACCCGGTATGTCGAAAAAGTTTCTCCCGAAGTATGGAATTGGGGAATACCCATCAAATACCAGGACGAATCGACTACGCCCAATGTCGGAATACTGGGCGGTGATGAAAACTGGGCCATTGTCAACTCCAGGTTTGTCGATGAGGGCCGGTTTATAACAGAAAATGATCTGCACCATAGCCGCCAGGTTGTTGTGCTTGGAAAAGACATACAGGAAAAGCTATTTCCCTTTACCTACCCCATCGGTGAATTTGTCAAAATCGGCAACAAACGCTTTCAGGTCATCGGAATTTTGGAAGAAAAAGGAGAAGTATTTGGTGAAAGCCAGGACAATCGCGTTGTCATTCCTTACACGACCTTTGTCAAGATGTACGGCCATTTTCGTTCTGTTTCCATCGGCATCAGGGCCAAAAATGAAAAAGTGATTATTCAGGCCATGGATGAAGTGGAAGCAAAACTGCGGTCGATTCGCAAAGTCGCGCCGGGGGATGAAACCGATTTTGAACTGATCACCCAGGATTCCATTATGGATACCTTAAAAAACCTGACGGGATTTGTTTTTATTGCGGCTGTGATCATCTGCGGAATTTCCCTTCTGGTTGGTGGCATCGGCATTATGAATATCATGCTGGTAGCTGTGACCGAAAGGACCCGCGAGATCGGCATTCGCAAGGCAGTTGGTGCTAAAAAATTTCATATTCTTCAGCAATTTTTAATTGAAGCAGTGGGCATCTGTCTTTTTGGAGGCGCCATTGGCGTTATTCTGGGTGTGTTGATCGGATTACTGATCGCTGTTGCCTTGAAACTTGCACCGACAATTCCAGTCTGGTCCATATTCTTAGGATTGGGCTTTTCCGTCGCGGTAGGCCTGGTTTTTGGAGTTTATCCGGCCATGAAAGCCGCCAAACTGGATCCCATCGAGGCCCTGCGATACGAATAAAATCCAATTTATGATACAATTTCACTGGTTTCTGAAAAAAATTTCAGAAACCAGTTTTTATATCAAATGTTTTGGATTTTTTTTTGAACACTAAAGATTGAACCATTCATGATCAGCAACTGATCGTACGGGAAGAGAGGGCCTTTGAAAATCATCGGTATCAATTTAGCCTTAAATAAAATGCGCTTCAATATTTTTTTGATGAATTTATGGAATTATATTTCGGAAAAATCTAAATAAATACAATGAATTAATGGTGAAATGATGCGAGAAAAATACCAAAAATTACTCAATGCTTATTCAGAAAAAAACCTGACTGAAATCACATCAAAACTGATTCATCTCTACAAAAGAAAAAATATTAATGCCCTGCAAAAAATTGCTCAAATTGTATCAGATTTTACCGTCATTAAAGATGGCAGTATCAATAGTATTTTTTCACAACTGATCATGCTCTACCATCCGGATAAATCCAAAAGGATAATAGAAAAAATTAATTTTTTGTTGGAAAGCGGAAAAGATACAGGTCTCAAAGCTTATCTCCATATATTGGAACTGGAGGACCTCGATGATCTGATTGCAGGCTTTACCCAGGCAGAGGATATCGAACTAGAGGAAGACTATGTCTGGGAGCAGGAGGAAGACCATTTTAAGGATTTTGAAGATGATAAAGACCTGGGTTTTGACTATAATGAGCCTGACACTTTTGATTTTTACAATGCTGTTAAAAAGAAAATTTATGGTAATCGAAATATTAATTTCCCACCTCATTACCTGGAAGAATATGAGGAAATTGAAATGTCAAATTCCGGAATTGAAGACCTTTCCGGAGTGGAATATTGTAAACATGTTATCAAATTCCATTTGAATGACAATCAAATTACGGATATTACGAATTTGGAAAACCTGGAAAATATAGAAGAATTGTACATTGCCAACAATCAGATCGGCTTTATTGACGCACTGGAAAATCTTGTAAATCTGCGGATCTTGGACTTATCATTTAATCAGATAGATGATATTTCTCCTTTGATGGAATTGGATAACCTGGAGTATGTGAATTTGCTGGGTAACCCTATTCCCAAAAATCAAATCAACGAACTGAAAAACAATGAAATATTGGTAATTTTTTAATAAACTTTTGAAACTTTAAAGATAATTTTAAGATGAGAATTTAACAGGGAGATTTTATTAATGGACGAAAATTTTAAAATTCCGGCAGGAACTTTCTTAACAGGATTTTTTCTTTGGCTGACTTATATAATTTTGCATGGTTTCATTGATGCTATCCAGGGATGTCCCCCTTGGGTCGATTTTATAATTTGTTTAGTTGCAGCCGGATTGATTGTTTTTTCAGCCTATAGTTGCAAAACAAAAGGCGGTCCCAGAATAGGAGCAATCGTCCGGTCCTCAGTGTTGGCAGTCATCGCCGGTGTCACTTTCTGGCAAATGGGACTTTGGTCTGCAATTCCGGTGATTTTCGGCGCCATTTTGGTTTTACCCCTTAGTTTCATGAAATACAACTCATAAACCCTATCGGGACCTCGGTTTTCGACTTTAAAAATTAAAGTTCAAATATCCATTAATTTTTATTAAATTTTCAGTCCCATTGGAAAGGGCTGGAATGAAAAAAGAAATTGTACAGAAAATCATCGAAAAACTGAAAAAAAATTACCCGGATTCCAAATGTTCACTGGAATTCCAGGATCCGGCGCAATTGCTGGTTGCCACCATGTTGTCCGCCCAATGTACAGATAAACAGGTCAACAAAGTCACACCGATATTGTTTGAGACCTTTCCATCGGTGAAAGCACTGGCTGATGCGGATTTGGAAGAGATCAAAGCCATTATTCGTCCAACCGGATTTTATAACAACAAAGCCAAAGCCATCAAAAAAAGCATGAAATCACTACAGGATAAATATCAGGGTGAAGTGCCTGATAATCTTGATGATTTAGTAAAATTGGATGGTGTTGGCCGAAAAACCGCCAATGTGGTTTTAGGGGATGCCTTTGGTATTCCCGGAATTGTTGTGGATACTCATGTGAAACGCATCGCCAATCGTTTGGGTATGACCAGAAATGAAAATCCGGACAAAATCGAACAGGATCTGATGAAATTGCTCCCACCGGAAAAATGGACCTTGTTTGGCCATATGATCATCGATCATGGCCGGGCAATCTGCAAAGCGCGGAAACCGGAATGTGAGAAGTGCTTTTTACAGGAAGAATGTCGATTCTACAAGAAGTCAAGAATGTAGAGTTTGGAGTGCCAACTCTCACACTGAGCCTGTCGAATTGGACAGTTGAGAGTTATAAGATACAAGTACTCAAAGTGACCTAAAGTTGTATTTTTTGAAATTTGAAAATTGTATTTTGGAGATTTTATAAATGGGTTTAGTTGGTTGTCATGTGTCAGTATCCGGCGGAATAGAAAAGGCCCCTCAGCGCGCCGTGGATTTCGGCTGTGAAGTGATGCAGGTGTTTACTGCCAATCAGCGCCAATGGACGCCAAAGCCAATTACCGATGAACAGGCAACCTTATACCTGAAAAATCTGGAAAAATGCGGTATTCAAAGGGTAGTGGCACACAATAGTTATCTGACTAATTTGGGAGGATTTGAAGAAGATAAACTGGAAAAATCCCTGAAGCAGTTTGAAGATGAACTAATTCGTTGTGAACGATTGAAAATTCCTTACCTTGTATTCCATCCCGGTTCCCATCTGGGAAAAGGCGAGGATTTTTGCCTAAGACAGATCGCGAAAAATATTGATCGGGTTTTGGAAAATTTGGGTCATATCCATACAATCCTTTTACTGGAAAACACCGCCGGACAGGGAACCAATGTCGGCTATGATTTTGAACATCTGCGCCGCATCATCGACTATTCCGGAAATTCAGAAAAATTTGGGGTTTGCTTCGATACTTGTCATGGATTTCAGGCCGGATATGATATTCGTACAAGAGAAGCCTATGAAGAAACATGGCGGAAATTCGATGAAATCCTAGGCCTGGATTTGCTGAAAGTATTTCATTTCAATGACGCAAAATTTGATGCAGGCCGTAATAAAGACCGGCATCACAATCTCGGTGAAGGTTACATTGGACTGGAACCCTTCCAATGGATTGTCAGCGACGAAAGATTTGAAAACCTTCCCATGATTCTGGAAACGCCTGATGGAGATGAAAAATGGGAAGAGGAATTGAAAATCTTAAAACAAAGCAGATTATAGATAGATGATGAGGTGAAACTATTTTGGAGGAAAAATGAGCGAGAGATTTGATGTAATCGTATTAGGCAGCGGGCCAGGAGGTTATGTGGCTGCTATTCGGGCAGCACAACTTGGGAAAAAGGTCGCCTGCATCGAAAAAGCAGAACTCGGTGGCGTCTGCCTCAACTGGGGTTGTATTCCCACCAAAGCCTTGATCAAAAATGCCGATATGTGGAATGACCTGCAAAAAGCCGGCAGCATGGGTTTTCAGATGGGAGAATTCAGTTTCAATTACACTGAAATTGTCCAGCGCAGCCGCAACACCGCCGAGAGATTATCCAAAGGAATTGATTTTCTGTTCAAAAAGAACAATGTCACCCTGATCAGAGGTTTCGGCAAATTCAACAGCGAAAAACAATTGGAAGTCACGGATGCTGAAGATAATGTCAGTACTTTTGAAGCTGATGCTGTCATCATTGCAACCGGTGCAAGACCCCGCACTCTTCCCGGTATCACCATCGATGGCGAAAAAGTCATATCTTCCAGAGAAGCATTGGTGCTGGATAAAATTCCGGAATCCATCACCGTAATCGGCGCCGGCGCAATCGGAGTGGAATTCGCCTACATATACAACTCTTTTGGCTCAGATGTGACCCTTGTGGAAGCCATGCCACAAATTTTGCCCAATGAAGACGCCGAGATTGCCAAAGAAACCGCTCGCGGACTGAAAAAACAAAAAATCAAAATAAATGATGGTTCACTCGTAAAAGCCGTTGATACAACCGGTGAAAAAATGGTCACCACCATTGAGAAAAAAGGGAAGGAACAGACCTTGGAATCCGATGTGGTGTTAATGGCCATCGGTGTGCAACCCAACACGGAAAATATCGGCCTGGAAAACATCGGCGTTGAGACAAAAAAAGGCTGGATCAAGGTGAATGAACATTTTCAGACCCGTGTACCCGGCATATTCGCCATTGGTGATGTCATCGGCGGGCCTTGCCTGGCCCATGTGGCTTCTGCCGAAGGCATCCATGCCATCGAAACCATTTGCGGGCATGATGCCACAGCAGTAAACTATAAAGCTATTCCTGGTTGTACTTACTGTCATCCGCAGGTTGCCAGTGTTGGCATGACCGAAACGCAAGCCACTGAAGAGGGGCATGAATTAAAAATCGGCAAATGCCATTTTCGCGCCATCGGCAAAGCCATTGCTATCGATGAAATCGAAGGCATGGTCAAAGTGATTTTCGATGGCAAAACCGGCGTTTTGCTCGGAGGACATATTGTTGGTGCCGAAGCTACGGAATTATTAGCGGAATTGGTGACAGCTGTGGACAGGAAAATGACCTTTGACCAATTGAAAAATGTGATACACGCACATCCGACTTTGTCCGAAGCGGTCATGGAAGCTATCCATGATGCCTACGGCGAAGCGATTCATGTGTAAATATAAAAAAGTGCCGCAAAATCACAAAGACAGCGACAAAATAAAAATTTCTCTGTGTTTCAGTGGCAAATGAGTTGGATATGAAATTACAAGTTATGGATTTAGGACTAAATCCCTATCGGGAGACCTGGGATTTTCAAAAGGAATTGCATCGCAGACGGGTCAGGGGTGAAATACCGGACACGTTAATTTTGGTCGAGCATCCGCATGTTTATACCTTTGGAAAAAATGCCGAAGAGAGCAATCTCATTGCCACACCGACGTTTCTGCAAAACCGAGGTGTGGAAGTAGTGAAAGTTGACCGGGGTGGCGATATTACCTATCATGGTCCGGGACAGATTGTCGGGTATCCGATTTTCAATCTCAAAGATCACAATATGGGTGTAAAAAAGTATGTAGAAAATATCGAGCAGGCAATGATTGACACCTGTACTCATTTTGGTATAAAATCCCGGCGCCTTGAGGGATTGACCGGCGTCTGGGTGGGAACCAACAAAATTGCAGCCATTGGCATTCGCGTATCCAGGTGGTCTACCTATCATGGGTTTGCCCTCAATGTTGAAACCGACCTGTTACTGTATAGCGGTATTATTCCCTGCGGAATTCTTGACAAAGGTGTCTGCCGCATGATGGACCTGAATCCCGATGCCAGTGTTGAAAATGTAAAACAGGTTATTATTGACAAATTTCAGAAGATTTTTGGCTTTGATAAAGTCATTGAAGATAATCCACAGAGGTGCGAAGGAGACAGAGAAAAATTTTGAAATACTCTAGGTCTCTGTAACAAGGAACAACTATGCAAATCAGAAAAAGAGAAAAACCGGACTGGTTAAAAATAAACAGTGAAATAAACGAAGAATACATCACTGTCCGCAAAATATTGAAAGCGCGTCATTTGCATACCGTCTGTGAGGAAGCAAAATGCCCAAACCGCGGCGAATGCTGGCGCAAAAGGACTGCCACCATCATGATTCTGGGGGAAAAGTGCACAAGAAATTGCCGGTTTTGTGCAGTCGGCACAAATCCCAGCGGCGCCGTGGATTATGATGAACCGCAAAAAGTGGCTGAAGCAGTGGAACTGTTGGGCCTGAAATATTGTGTGCTTACATCAGTCACCCGTGATGACCTGGATGATGGCGGCGCGGAGCTCTGGGCCCAAACCATCGAAGCAATCAAGCAGAGAACACCCCATGTAAAAGTAGAGGTGCTGATTCCGGACTTTCAGGGCAATGAATCCGCCTTAAAAAAAGTACTGGACGCAAAACCCGACGTATTGGCGCACAATCTGGAAACGGTCAAAGAATTATATCCAATCGCCCGGCCTGCAGCCAATTACCGGCAATCGCTGGAGGTGCTGCGGCGTTCTAAAGATTACGGTGCGATCACAAAAACCGGCATCATGGTTGGACTGGGCGAACAGGCAGAACAAGTGCGGGAATTATTGATGGACGCTGTTAAAGCAGGTTGCGACATCCTTTCTGTGGGGCAGTATTTGCAGCCGACTAAAAAGCATTTGGAGGTGGCAGAATATGTAACTCCCGAACAGTTTGAAAAATATCGCGACATGGCTATGGATATTGGTTTCCGAGCTGTCATGTCAGCACCGCTGGTGAGAAGTTCTTATCATGCAGAAGAGTTAATGGAAAAAGTAAATGGATAAAGAAAAGGCATAATGAATTTAAAAGACAAATTTCCGGCAAAAGACCCTATAACCAAAATTTTAGAAAAAATTGCCAAAGTGGCCCATGAAAATCGGATAAATATTTATTTGGTCGGTGGCGCCGTCCGTGATAAAATTATGGACCGGCAATCCACGGATATTGATATCTGCGTCATTGGCGACGCAATCTCCTTTGCTGAAAAATTTGGCAATACAGTTGGTCGTGAAAATATCATAACTTATCCGAAATTTGGAACAGCCATGGTACCCTTTCACCACTATGTTGTGGAATTTGCTACAGCCCGCTCAGAAGTGTATGAGGAAAATTCCCGTAAGCCCATTATTCGGAAAAGTACCTTGAAGGACGACCTTCTTCGACGTGATTTTACCATTAATGCCATGGCCATGTCGCTGAACAGGGAGGACATGTACGACCTGATAGATGAATTTGAAGGACTGGCAGATATTGATGAGTTCACAATCCGGACACCCCTCAATCCCATAGAGACTTTTTCTGAAGACCCGTTGCGAATGCTACGGGCAGTCCGCTTTGCCACACAGTTGAATTTTCGCATTGAACCCTATACTTTTGCAGCCATTGCTGAAGTAAAAGAGCGAATGAATATCATATCTCAGGAGCGAATCACTGAAGAACTTCGTAAAATGATGATGTCCGATTTTCCGCCTTCCCAGGGATTTGCCCTCTTAAAGCAATGTGGGCTGCTGGATATTATTTTACCTGAAATTGCTGACCTTGAAGGTGTCGACCAATCGGGAAAATTTCACCACAAAGATGTTTTCTGGCACACACTGGAAGTTTTGGATAATGTGGCCAGGGTTTCGGATAAATTTGAATTACGGTTCGCAGCTCTGGTTCATGATATCGGCAAACCGGACACAAAACAATTTATCGAAGGGAAAGGCTGGTCTTTTCACGGCCATGAAATTGTCGGTACCCACAAGGTCCATCGCCTTTGCACCAGGATGAAATTACCCAACAAAGTTCGTGATTATGCAAAAAAACTAACCAAACTCCATCTTCGGCCCATCGCCCTGGCTGATGAAGGCGTCACCGATTCAGCCGTACGTCGCATGATGGTGGAAGCCGGTGAAGAACTCGACGATCTGATGAAGTTATGCCGTGCTGATATCACCTCCAAAAATCCCGATAAAGTCAAGGAGTATACCTCCAATTTTGACCATGTGGAAGAATACATTACTGAGGTGGAGGAACGGGACAAAATGCGTGCCTTTCAGTCACCGGTCCGGGGTGATGAAATCATGCAGGAATTTAATCTGAAACCGGGACGGGAAGTGGGCATCATCAAAAAAGAACTGGAAGAACTAATCCTTGATGGCATCATTCCTAATGATTATGCAGCTGTGAAAAATTATCTATTGGACCATAAAGAAAAGTTTAGAGAGATGATAAACTAAAAAGGCCGGAAGGAGATCCGGCCTCGATTAATTATTCCAAATGAATATGATAAACCATCTCAGCCGTTTTTGAAAGCATGGCCGAGACGCCACAATATTTGTCTCGTGAAAGAAAAACGGCTTTTTCAATCTTATCCCTTTTGGATTCAAGGTCTGTTCCCTTGAAATAGAAATCCAGTTCTATTCTGATAAAGGGTTTGGGGTACTCTTCACCTCTATCGCCATTAATCTCGATTCTGAAATCATGATAGTCTACTTTCATTTTTTTGAGCAGTGATATGACATCCATACCGGTACATCCGCCCAAAGACATGAGCAACATTTCCATGGGTTTAGTTGCCGCTTCACTCCCGCCAAATTGGTTTGAAGAGTCCATCACGACCCAGTGGTTGGAATCCGCTTTACTGATCAGTGTCGCATCCTTAGCCTGAAATACTTCTATTTTCATTTTTTATTTTTCCTTGATAATTTGGTTCATTTCTTCAATAATCTCATCCTGGTTTTCAATCTTTTTTTTGTCCATGAGTTCTCCCAGTGTCCCCCACAAAGGTTCACCGCAGGCAACACAGACAATGTCATGTTTTTTCAAGGGTATGATTAATTCGGGATAATTATCAACCAGGTCTTCAATGCTGATGTTTTTTTTGATCACAATCCTCTCCTTCAGGACATAAATCGTCCAGATTCAAAACAGAAAATAATTTTTTAGTCACCTGGGTGGGAATTTGTTCACAATCATTGGTGGTTTTGTACAATTTTACAGTCTTTTTGATTTTATCCACAAAGATTTCACAATTGTCGCAAACCTGTAAATGTTCCTGAATGATTTTGCAGGGTTCGGAATCCAGGTCTTGACCCAGATAGAGACAGACCTGATCAAACATAATATTTCTTTCTTTTTTCATTATAGTTCCTCGTGACTCAACATATCTTCTAATTTGTCTTTCAGAAAATTTCTTGCCCGCATCAATCTGACTTTTGTATTTGATTCGGTGATATTCAGGATTTTGGCAGTATCAACGGTGGAGACTTCATGCAAATCCCTCAGGATGAAAACAGTCCTGTATTTTTCCGGCAGTTCCATCATGGCTTCATTCAATTTTTCCTGAAAATGTTTATCATTGACTTTACGTTCATTGAAATCCGGCCAGTCATGTAGGGCCTCATGACTCAGTTTGTCCGTATCCGGATCATCAATGTCAATGTGACCATATTGTTTTTTGCGATGTTGCAATTTTTTCAATCCGAAGTTCACAGCAATTCTGTAGAGCCATGTGTAAATGGCTGATTTCATGGCGAAATTTGCAATATTCTGCAACGCCGACAAAAAGGTTTCCTGTAAAATATCTTCTGCATCTTGTTCATTACCGGTCATTCTCAGGCCCAGGTTATAAATGCGTCCCTGGTATTTTTTTACAATTTCAGCGAAGGCAGCCCGGTCCCCCTGTACTGCAAGTTTTACAATTTCAATTTCATTCATAATTTCATTTCTGTTTTTTTGACTTACCTGTATCGTACTATCCTGGTAATCAACCTTTGGATAGCTCATTAATTCTAATGGTTACAATTGGAAATTACAAAATAAAAAAATCTTCACTTGACAATGATTTTTAAGAATTATAATTTGGCACTGCAATTTTAAATCAAGAAAAGGACACATTCATGGCCAGTTATTTTTATTTAATTATTCGCTGGCGCTACAATTTTGGTTTTGTTTAAAGGCATCCTCTCATTTTTTCAGAAAAAAAATGTTAACAGGAATTTTATAATTTAATAAAATCAGAGAGGACAAAATCATGAGTAAACAGAATGTTGTTATCATCGGCGCAGCCGGCAGAGATTTCCACAATTTTAATACATATTTCAGAGGTAATGAAGACTACAATGTCGTCGCATTTACAGCTGCACAAATTCCAGATATCGACGGAAGAAAATATCCGGCGGAGCTGGCAGGGAAAGACCTTTATCCCGAAGGCATCCCGATTTTGGCGGAAGACGAACTGGAGAGCATTATCAAAGAAAAAAGTGTTAATCTTTGTGTATTTTCCTACAGTGATGTGAATTATAAACATGTCATGACCATGAGCGCGCGTGTTAATGCCGCCGGTGCCAATTACATGTTGCTGGGGCCTGCTGATACCATGATCAAAAGCACAAAACCAGTCGTTTCCGTAGTCGCCACCAGAACAGGTTGCGGCAAATCTCAAACTTCCCGAAAAGTCATTGAATACCTGATGGCTAAAGGATTGAAAGTGGTTGCTGTTCGCCATCCTATGCCTTATGGAGACCTCATCGCCCAAAAGGTCCAGAGATTTGCTGAAGTAGATGATTTAGAAAAACATCAATGTACAATTGAGGAAATGGAAGAATACGAGCCTCATGTTGTTCGCGGCAATGTCATTTATGCCGGTGTCGATTATGAAGCCATTTTGAGAGAGGCAGAAAAAGACCCCACCGGCTGTGATGTCATTCTTTGGGATGGCGGAAACAATGATTTTCCATTTTACAAATCCGATTTGACAATCACGGTTGCAGATCCCCACAGAGCTGGTGATGAAGTCAATTACTATCCGGGTGAAGTGAACCTCAGAATGGCCGATGCGATTGTAATCAACAAAATGGATTCGGCATCACCGGAAGGCATTCAGACAGTTCGCGAATCCATCGAAAAAGTCAACCCAAAAGCGATTGTCATCGATGGTGCGTCACCAATCAAAGTGGACGACCCCGCTGTGATCAAAGGTAAAAGAGTATTGGTTGTTGAAGACGGCCCCACGCTGACTCACGGCGGCATGAAAATCGGCGCCGGTACAGTAGCAGCCCAAAAATATGGTGCCCGGGAATGTGTGGACCCACGCCCCTACACCGTTGGAAAATTAAGTGAAACATTTCGAATTTATCCCAACATCGGGCAATTGCTGCCGGCAATGGGGTATGGCGAAGAACAACGAAAAGACCTCGAAGCAACCATCAATAATACAGAATGTGATGCCGTCATTATCGGCACACCCATCGACCTGAACAGAATCATCAAAATCAAAAAACCTACAACCCGAGTTTATTATGATTTGCAGGAAATTGGTGAACCGACACTGGAAGACATCTTGGGAGACTTCTGTAAAAAACATAATCTGTAAAAAATAAGTATTTCATATCGTTCAATCAACCTTGACTTTTTACTGTCAAGGTTGATTTGTTTTTTACACTGGAAAAGAGAGAGATTTTTGCTTTTTATTAATTGAACAACCAAAGAAAAAATTCTTATTCAGGAGAGAGAATGGGAAAAAAGAAAACAGCAGTAGTGGCTTTGGGCGGCAATGCCATTTCACCCAAGGGTGAATTGGATACCATTGCCAATCAATTTCGAAATACACGAAAAAGCCGAAAAGCAATCATCCGGCTAATTGAAAAAGGATATAATCTGGCCGTTACCCATGGTAATGGTCCTCAGGTAGGCAATGCCCTGTTGCGTGTTGAAGCCGCAGAAGGAAAAGCACCAATTATTCCCCTGGGAATCTGCGTGGCTGATACCGAAGGCGGTATGGGATACATGATTGAGCAATCATTGCAAAATGCCATTCGAAAAATAGATATTGATCGTGATGTTGTTACCATTGCCACACAAATTATTGTGGATGGCAATGACCCGGCCATCAAGAATCCTCAGAAATATGTTGGCGGCTGGTATACTGAAAGGGAAATAAATGCCCTGGCAAAAAAATTTGACTGGTCCATCAAAGAAGTACCCAACAAAGGCTGGCGACGAGTCGTCCCATCACCAACTCCCTTGGAGATAATCAACAAAAGAGCCATCAAACGCCTGGTGGATGAAGGCGTTGTGGTGATTGCAGCTGGTGGCGGCGGAATTCCCGTCTATATCGATGAAAATGGTGATTATGAAGGTGTTGATGGCGTCATCGACAAAGACCTGGCCTCAGCCGTTCTGGCGCACGACATAGGAGCTGAAGAATTATTTATTCTCACTGATGTTGATCAGGTAGCCATTAATTTTGGAAAAGAAAACCAGCAAAATCTGGGTAAAGTGACCTATGATGAATTAAAAGGCTACTTTGATGAAGGTCAATTTCCGCCCGGTTCCATGGGGCCCAAGATTCAAGCGGCCTTGTCATTTTTGGAAAATGGTGGCAGCAAGGTAATCATTACCTCACTGGATTCTGTCAAAGATGATTTGCCTGATGATAAAATTACCCTGATAACAAAATAATCATGAAAACCTGGTATAATCTCTATACCAGGTTTTTTTAGATAAATCATTTTTTCTTTATCTTATTATAATTTCACTCCATTTTTTCCCTGGATAACAAACCAATTCCCAAAATTTTTGTATTGATGGTTTATAAATATTTCGAATATAACTATATTTAAAAGTTAGATGAATTAACTAATATAAAGAGGAAATTAATGGAACTGACATTTGCAAATTTAAAACCTGATTGTGTTCAGAGAAAATTGACTGGTAAGGCTATTGAATTTATTGAAGAACACGGCTTTGAAATTGTACGGATGAGAAAAACCTACCTCACGAGAAAACAGGCGGAAGAGTTTTACGCGGCCCACAAAGGCAAACCCTTTTTTGAACGATTACTGGAAATGATGACCTCCGGCCCCTGTATACCCATGGTACTGAGAAAAGAAAATGCCATCGAAGATTTTAGAAAAATTATTGGTAACACAGACCCCACCCAGGCAGAAGAAGGCACTTTAAGACAACTCTATGGTACTAATGTGACCTATAATATCGTCCATGGTTCTGATTGCGAAGAAAGTGTGCTTAGAGAAATGACTTTTTTCTTTCCCTTTATCGAGGTGATTCATTAAATTAGAAAAATTATCGGAGGGTAAAATGAAAAAGCTGTTAATATTTTCAATTTTAATATTATCAATTTTTATGGTCAGTTGTGAATCGGAAAAAGTAATTCCGGGTGAAGCTGGATCGCCGGTCTATTTAGTACCGGAAATAGAAACCAGTTCAGATACTCTCGGATGTACTTTTAGCTGGAGTTTTATGGAAAGACCGCTGCAAAGTAATCTGAGCGTATTAAGTTTTCAACCTTCCAGCAATGGTTATAATATTTATTTTATTCCTGATGTGCCGGGGGATTACAGAGTAAAATGTGAAGTGCTGACCCCGGACCAAAAGTTAAAAAAAGAAACAGTTTTTTTATGCAAAATCAAAGGTGAAGCCGTTGCCCAGGTAACACAGGCAAATTTACCAGAAGAAACTACAGACAACAGCGAATTATCGGAAGCAGAGCCGATCTACCTGGAGGATGACAACCCATCCCAGAGGATCTCAGAACCTGTCAAAGAAATGGCTGAACCGGTGGTAAAACCCAAAACGGAATCTCAGACACAACCAGCTAGAGTTGATGAAAAAGAAGAAGGAATTTATACAATTCAGATTTCCTCTTTCAAATCCTTTGCTGCTGCTGAAAAAGAAATGAAAGAATTGAAGGAAATGGGGCTAGACGATGTTTACATCAAAAGGGTGAATATACCCAGCAAGGGCGGTACCTGGTATCGTGTCCGGACAAATTCCTTCCAGGACCAGGCAAAAGCAAGAGAGATGCTCAACATAATAAAAACAAAATACCACAGAGAATCTGCCTGGATCGATAAAATCAATTAATAATTTTCTGATAAAAAAAACCCCACTTGAAAACAAGTGGGGTTTTTTTTATTAAAAAGCAAAACCAAACTTTAAAAATTCCACATTGACAATAAATTTTTGATCAATCATTGGTCCTTCATAAAACACTTCATTTTCTCCGATAATGTACCGACCTAAATTTAAACTGCATCCCCAGTAAAGGCCGCTTTTAGAAAATTTTCTGTAACCGAGGCCGACACCAACTCCAAATTTGGAGCGGGTTATTTTTTCTCCTTTTTCACTGTCTTCATACCAGAAGTCGTCATCATTAATACCATCATTTTTTATCTTCTCATGGCCAGACAGGTTAGCATATCTGGTAAAACCGCTTAGATAAAAACCATTTTGCGTATTACCCAGGAAATGGCGATAATGACAATCGGCTGTAAAAAAACTGACACCATCATTGGGATTGTTGTAAAATAAGGGAAATGCAACTTCAGCCTGCCGGGTGATATTAAATAAGGAAAATCCCCCACTGATTGAAACGGTTTCATCGATGAAAAGGAGTCGCAATAAATTTGCTTCAATACCCATTTTTTTATTGGCCAGAGGATCATTTCTCTGTTCTTTGTACATCTGTTCATTCCATTTGTAGAGTGAATCGATTTTTGCGTCCTGCGCAAAGGTTACTGCAATTAGTGCAATCATGATGAAACCTAATTTTCTGTTGATTTTTTTCATTTTGAACATCTCCATTTTTAATTATGATAACGATCAGAAATTATTACAGAACCCAGGAATGGAATGTGACAGAAATCAAAAAAACCTCCCTTTGAAATTCTCAAGGAGGTTTTAAGAATTTTAAATTATTAAAAATTTATTTCAGCAATAAACATTTTTGTGAAATTGCTAATTTTTCATTGGAGATTTGAACAATATAAAGGCCGCCGGCAAAATTTGCGGCGTTCCAGGTTATATGATGCAGGCCGGAAGATTGTTTTCGGTTTATTAATTCGACTATCAAATCACCGGTAATATTAAAGACCCTGACTTTGACCAGAGATTCTTCACTCAGCTGGTATGAAATATTGGCTGAAGGATTAAAAGGGTTTGGATATATTCCATTCAAGGCAAAATTTTGGATTGATTTTTCCATTTTTTCCGGAATAGATACTGTCTGTATTAAATCATCATGTACTGTTTTATTTCCATTATAATCAATATCAATCAACCGATACTGGTAGGTTGAGCCGCTTATCACTGCTTGATCAGAATAATAATAATTGGTCGGTATTGACGATGTACCCTGCCCCAGGAGATGGGCATCATTTTGAAATGAAACCATCTGCTGCCAGTTTTCATTAAATTTTTTCTCTATTATAAAACCAAGGTTGTTCAATTCACTTTCTGTTCGCCATTGAATATTGACGACACCTTGGTCAAAATAACAGGTGAAATTTTGGAGTTCAACGGGTAATGAATAATCCTGATAGGTTGAATAGGCATCTGCTCTGCCAAAACCATAAATATTGTCAAACCCACTGGCACCAAGGTCCACCGCACTACCATATAACATATTGATAACCTCATCTCTTGTATAACCGGGATCATGGGACCAGATCATTGCAGCAACAGCTGCTACATGAGGCGCAGCGGCACTGGTGCCATAAAAGGGATTCGGAAATCCACCGGCTCCGGTTACAGAAACCCCATCAACACCGGTTATTTTGGGTGTTTGTCTGGATTCTGCCGATGGATAGGCAATTGTTGATGGTCCCTGAGAAGAAAAGGGTTCCACTGAACCCGGCGACCCCTGAAATACGGCAGCACAGCTAATGACGCCATTGGCTGCTGAATGGCCAAAAATTGCATCAACCGGTGAGGTATTGTTAGTGTAATTATTCCCATAAAGAAACACTTCAATTATTTCATTTCCTGAAGCAGAAGAATTGAAAACCCATATTTCAAAATCACCAGCTGTAGTATTATTTGCCGTGTAATTAATAAACTCCAACGGATCATCATTACCATTTTGAATATTGGTGGAACTGGCTACAATCGCATCAGATTTACGGGAATATAGATAAAGGTCATAATCATTTCCCGAATTGCCAAAAGGGTCATTCCATTGGAGCACTATGCTAATGCTATTTCCTCTGGATAGGTTACAGTACATATCCGACAAACTGGACGTTCCTCCTGAAAAATCATGATAGTTCGGATACTCGGAAAGAGGAAAGAATTGGGATTGATGGTGACTTTGACCGGCATTACCGGCTGAACTGGTATAAATGATATTTTGAGAATTAATAACACTTTCCAGATGAGAAGCAATTACACCGTCTTCAAAAAATGGAACAGCAAGCCAGCCAATATCATCACAAAGGATATTGCAACCGGCACTTACCAAAGCATCAATTGCATCATTAAATTCATTCCAATTAGATCCACAATCATGAAAATATAATTCTGCGCCCGGAACCATGTCATAGACGATTTCCAGCATGGCTGTTCCTTCATCTCCCCCCAATGCATTACTGAGCACTGTCAACCCTGCTCCGTCCACAGGAAGGTCTCCGGACATTTGGGCGGTCAGCCTGTTATCGACACCGTCAGATATAATTCCAATTTTTATGCCGGTACCATCAAAACCATAGGTTGACCGGACCAGATCGGTTCGATGAACTAAATCTCCCTCAGTTGTTGTGCTGCCGGCATGGGTTACCGGGGGCAGGATTGATCGAATATGCCTGATGTTTTCAATATCCTTTCCCAATTCAATGAGATTTTTCACAGTCGTATATCCGGAAAGCAAGCTAAACTTTGCATTAAAGTCGTATTCACCAGTGAGAAAAGGGGTAATAGTCTCTATTTCTGATTCGTTTTTTATGTAAATATAAATGGGAACCAGGGATTCAAAAGTCTTTGTTCTTTCTCCATTTTGAGACGAACCGACCAGAAGACCTTCCGGAGTTTCAAGGACAGGTGAATTGCAAGTTTCAATCAGATTCAACAATTCGGATGATATTATCGGATTTGAATCATTTGCGCCATTTGCTTTTAATAATACCCGATTGTTTGGAAATTCATGTTTGACAGAATTTCTGTATCCCTCGAAAATTTTCTCTTTCAATAAATTTGTTTGGGCAGATAGAGAAAGTGAAAATAAAATGAGGACTAAAATGGATTTATGCCTGACCATATTAGTTTTCTCCTATGTAATTAAAATGATTACTTAATTCACACTATGATTATACACCTAAAAAATAGTTTATTTTTATTGATTTGGCAATCTTAAAGTATATAAAAAATCACAGAATATTTAAATACTACTAATATTTGTGGATTTTTATTCAATTATTTTAATTTTTAGTGATTTCTAAAAAAAGAATAGGACCCACAATTTTTCAAGAAATAAAGGATTCAGTTTCAAACGGTATATTTTTTGTCTCATAATGTCACACGTTTTTATCAAAAATCAGGAGCAGGAATGGAAACCTATCTCGGAAGTGTAGAAAGAAGTTCTAAACAGGAAGTATTGTTGCAAAATCAGGAATTTATTTCTTTTGATTTTATCAATGAATTAGCTAATGCTGCCAATAATATTTTTCTTATTCTCAATGAAAACAGACAGATTGTTTTTGCCAACAATAAATTCCTTGAAATCCTCGGATTAGCAGTAAAGAGGGACATACTGGGGTCCAGGCTCGGAGAGGCGCTTCAATGCAAATATTCGGATGTCATGGAAGCGGGCTGCGGTACCAGCCGGTTTTGTACGGCCTGCGGAGCTATGCAGGCAATCATGGCAGCACTGGAAGGCAGAGATTGTGAAAATGAATGTCGAATACTGACAAAAACTAAAGACGCTTTTGATCTGGCAATTAAGGCCAAACCCTTTCTGTTTAAAAATTCAACCTATGTTTTCATTTCTGCCATTGATATCAGTGATTTAAAAAGAAAAGAAGTTTTGGAAAGAGTGTTTTTTCATGATATTTTAAACACCGCCGGAGGACTCTACGGACTGGCAGAATTGTTAAAAATGAACACGGACCCGGACCCGGAGTCGATCGATATCATTTTCAATCTTTCAGACAAACTGATCAAAGAAATAGAATCCCAGAGAATGCTGATCAATGCCGAAAATGGACGGCTACAGTTAAATGAGGATGAACTTTATTTGCCCCAGTATCTGGAAATGATCCAATCAATGGTTGATAAAAATCCGGTTATCCGGCATGTAAACATCGAAATAAAGGAAGTCGGTGAAGTATATCTAAAAACCGACGGCACATTATTGCAACGGGTACTGATCAACATGATCAAAAATGCAGCTGAGGCCAGCCAGGCCGATGACAGAATAACCATTAAAGGCACCGTCAACAAAAATAGGCTATCCATCAGTATTCATAATCCGGCATTCATTGACGAAAAAGTGCAATTGCAAATATTTCAACGATCTTTTTCGACAAAAGGATTAGGACGAGGTATCGGTACATACAGCATGAAATTATTTGGTGAAAAATATTTAAAAGGAAAAGTTTATTTTGAAAGTTCGATTGAATCAGGGACCACCTTTTTCATCGATTTACCCTATAACATCAAAGAAAAGGAGTGAGTTATGGCTTTAGCAAACTGGCGTGACGAATATAGTGTCAATATTCTGGAAATTGATAATCAACACAAAAAATTATTTGCCTATATCAATGAAATTCACGACGCAATGAAAACTAACCGGGCGAAAGAAGAACTGGGAACAATTATCAGCAAACTGGCGGCCTATACCGTTGACCATTTTAAAACTGAAGAAAAATATTTTGAACGATATCATTATCCGGATACGGCCAACCATAAATATGAGCACCAGGTTTTTGTGGATAAAGTTCATGGTTTTCAGGAAGATTTCAAAAAAGGAAAATTACTGCTCTCACTGGAAATTATCAATTTTTTAAGAGACTGGCTGATAAACCATATCAAAGGAACGGACAAAAAATACAGTGCTTTCCTGAATGAAAAAGGTATTCGGTAGATCCAAGGCCCGCTTAGAACGGGCTTTGGATACCAGACTAAATTTTAATAAAAATTTTCTTTTTATAGAGCACGTGGACCAGATACCAGTAAAAAAATATCAACGTTAATGCAAACAGCAATGAGCCGTTGATTAAACTTCCATTTGACAGGACAACAAAAAAATGGTCGAAAAGCCAGTTTTTCAGATTGGTGGTTTTTCCGGCTGCATCTTTCCATTTAAAAACATAGACCAGGATTTTTACGACAAAATTTGAAAGGACGAAAATGAACAGTGGATTAGCGCCGAATTCCACAAAAGGGGTCGCCCATTTTTTAATGCCCCAGACGTCGATCAGCAGGATTGCCAGACCCAGTGTTATCATGGCCAACCCTCCGGTATAAACCACATAGGAACTGGTCCAGAGAGGTTTGCCGATGGGAAAGAAAAGCCCCCAGAGCAATCCAGCGAGAGTAAACCATACACCCTTGATTATTAATTTTTTTACAGCTTCTTTTGGGTTCTTCGCCTGTGTTATCCACGAACCGGTAAAATACCCCAGAATTGCAGTCACAAGGGCCGGGATTGTCGAAAATATTCCTTCCGGATCAAAGGGAATGCCGTAACCATGATAGACGTGTGATGTACCCAGTAAGGCTATGTCAAATTTATTGGCAAAATTTCCTTCCAGTGAAAAATCACCCAGTAATGCCAGTATGAACCAGTAAACCAACAAAAGCGCCCCACTGGCTCGAACCAGACTCCTGGGCTTGAGTGTCAAAACCATAAAAGAAGCCACACCGTAAGCAATACCAATTCTTTGCAACACACCCATAATCCGGAGTTTTCCCCAGAAATCACCAAAAGAACTGACCGGACGGACCATATTCAGAATTAAACCTAACAAAAATATAATAATGCTACGCTTGATTATTTTTATGCCCGATTCCCTGGTTAGTTTATGATCGTATTTTGAAAAGGCGTACCACATGGCCACACCGACAATAAATAAGAAAAAGGGAAAAACCAGGTCTGTGGGTGTACAGCCAAACCAGGCGGCATGTCTCAAAGGCGCATAAATATGGCCCCAGCTGCCGGGATTATTAACTGTAATCATCAGGGCAACAGTCGCCCCCCGAAAAACATCCAGGGCAATCAGTCGTTTTGATTTTTGTTCTTGCAAAAGTTCGGACATAAAGAGACCTCCAAAATAAAAATTATATAAAATAAAGATTATTCTTCGATCTAAAAGTGGTGGTTAAACTTGAAAAAAATATCGTGGAATTCAAAGGGAATTTTTACAAATAAAAACCTGCAGCATAAAGATATCTGCAGGCTTAAATAATTTTAGATATTTTCTATTTTACAAAAAGTAATTTTTGTGTGCTGACCAATTTGTTGTTTTGCATCATGACTGCAAAGTAAATTCCACCGCTTTGGGCTCTGTTATTTGTATCAGTACCGTCCCAAGATACGGTGTATATTCCCGGGCTTTGGTGTTGATTTACCAGCGTATTGATCAGATTTCCTCTCACATCATAAATAGAAATATTAATTCTGCTCAGGGTGGAAATATTGTAGCGAATATTTGCTGTTGGATTAAAAGGATTCGGATAAATGGACTGAATTGCAAATTCTTCCACTGTATTTTCTTCATTTTTCACTAAAATAGTAATAATATTGTCCTCATGAATTGTCTCTTTGTTTGAAAAGTCAATATCTTTGAGTCTGTAATCATATTTTGAACCACTGATAATTTCAGTATCAGTATAGCGGTAGGTCATCGATTCACTGGCATTACCGGCACCTTTGAGCGCACTGTTTCTCAGATAGGATGAAATCACTATCCAGTTACCTTCATTTTCACGGCGTTCAATGCTAAAACCACGATTGTTAATTTCACTACCGGTTTGCCATTCCAGATAAATCCTGGAATTTTTTAATTGGCCTTTGAAATAGGTTAAACTGACTGACAGTGAAGTATCGTAGGCGGACAAAGGCGCATGAACAATCGGCGTGATGATTGTACCGGCATTGATGGCAATGTCAGAGGTGATTTCAATATAAGGCCGGATCTGGCCGGTAGCATCACCAGTCAAATCACAGGTCAGGAAATAATATCCGGCTCCAAAGTCAATACCGTGGTTTGTCGAGAAGGTTACAGTACCGTCAATTCCCGGATCCATTGATACGGTGTTGCCGATTTTTGCATCAGAGGCAGGATCAAACTGGTCGTCCTCGCTATGCCATAATTTGAAATTATAGGCTCCGGACCGCACTCCTGCCAGCATAATATTGATAGAGGCCATGGAAGCCGATGAATTGTCCGCATTGAGCATAAACCTGCCGATGGCCTGGTTGGCGCTGGCAACGGCTGTGGCGGGATGAAATGTACTTCCGTCTGCAAAAGTAATACTGGTATGGGTCGTATATTCATAAGTTCCCATATCAACAGTAAAGGGCTGAATTCGACTGTTTCCTTCCAGGTCAATAGCCGTCCAGGGTGTGATGTAGGCGTTATTGCCGGTGTTTATCGAAGGGGAAGAACTTTGGAGATGATAGTCACCACCACCGACAAATAAGGGGTCCTGATCAATATTTCCCGTTCCGACAGCCCCACCTCTGACATTACAGTAAGAATAGACTGGATCCACACTATTTCCGCTGTTTGTGATTGTTCCACGGAGTATCGAATTTTGAAAAAGCGGATCACAATTGCCATTGTATTGGTTTGAAAAATTATAAATGTTATCAACGATGGTACAATTAATATAATGTGAAAATATTCCATAACTGGCCGAAACGTTTTGTCCATCGTGGTAAATACCACTTGAATTTTCGGAATCAGCATCGTTATCAAAGACTAAACAGTTAATAAAGGTCCCACGATTGATGGGATGCTGCCATTGGTTGGCAATATTGGCAATACCACCACCACTCGATGCTGAGTTGGCAGTAACAATAACATTAGAAATGATTGGGTTACATTCCTTTTCCCAACCATTGGTGAGCAATATAATTCCACCGCCATGAGCGTCAACACCCGATCCTTTAGCCTGACCATCCTGGATTGTAAATCCGTCAAGCAGAGTTTCAGCCGATACATTTTCAAATTTGACAACATGGTAAGAGTTGCGTGTCCTTCCATTTCTTTTTATGAATCCGGAAAGGATGGAAGGTTTTGTCGACAAATCTCTTTGGCTGACAGCGGTTTCATCGCCATCGTTCCAACCACCAAAGCCACCATAGATTTTAACACCATCCGGAATATTGTAGGTTGAATTTATGTTATTGTCCCTTTGTCCGCCTCCTTCATCAGGATAATAGGTGCCATCGGCGACCCAGATTTCATCGCCATAGGAAGCCACAGCCAGAGCGTCCTGCAGCGTCACATACGCAGTTTCCCAGGAGAGCCCATCACGGATTGGACCCGGTGCTGTCCAGTCAACGTATTTTACACCTTCCGGTGCTGTCATTTCATAAACCTCAAAATTTTCATCACTGACATCTAAAATAGAATGGTTGCTGGCATCGGTAATTTTAACCAAATATGTATCTGTAATTATTGAGGGTGTTGTCCACTCAAAATGGCCATCATCCGGCATCGATGAGGTCAGTTGTATCCAATTGTCTCCATTGTTATAACTGTATTCGATTCTGACCTGATCCACTCCGACACTGGACCAGGTAATGGTTTGAACTGTATTTTCCAGATATCTTTCATTTCCGTTTGGAGCCAGGACGGTAATGACTGGTGTCCCGTCGAAGAGTGTGAAAGCATTATCGCTTTCATCCATAATTGCTGGATTGGCTGCATCCGTAATTCGTATGAGGCATTGGGTCGAGGGTATATTGGGGGTTGTCCAGTAAAAACTGCCGTCATCAGAGGTGGAGGAAGTCAGAAGCGTCCAGTTATTACCATTATCCAGACTGTAATAAAGGGCCACATTATCCATATTATTGCTAGTCCAGGTAATTTCCTGAAGGGAATTAATGGAATATTGTTCACCGCCGTCTGGTGATGTTACTGTGACGGATGGTACCGTTTCTTCAATAGCATCCACAGCATTGGAGGTAATGTAGAATAGCACATCATCAAAATCCTGATCGTCATAAGGATGGCCATCTTCTGAGGAACCTCTCAAAACATCTTCAAAGCCGAGAATCCTTGTATTCACATTGGGATCAGAACCGGGGTATAAAACAAAAACGTTTTGCTGTGTGTTATTCGGATTAAAATTGGTATTGGAATAGAAAATCCAATCGGAAACAAAATTTCCATTGTTTTCAGGCCCGAAGGTTTTCGGTTCGACGATATCACTGGCATCATTCCATCCATCAACCACCAGAAACCAGCCAATAACTGTACCGGCAGGAAATTGACCCAGATAAATACGGCTTCCGGCTGAAAGAGAGGGTGACCCGCTCTCCTGCCAGGTTCCGTCCTCAACATTGGGAAAAATGATATTGTGGGTGATTTCATTAGGACTGGCAGGTACATTTCCCTTGGGGTATGTATAAAACCCAAGAGCATTGCTGTAACCGGCCGACTCATCAATGAAAGTGACCCAGATTTCCGCATCCTTTGTCAGAAAAATATTGACTTCATTTTCATTGGATATCAATTGCGGATGGTTTCCCGGTATGGACACTCCATCTTCAAAATAGTTATGCATAAAGGTGTCCAATTCAGTCGGAATACCAATAAAATCAAGATTATCGGGTGTTCCATTGGAATTATAAGGAAAAGGATAATTAAAGGTTTGTGAAAATGATAAAGAAAAATGAAATAATAATAAAAATAATAAAATTTTAAGGTAATTCATAAATTTCCTTTAAGTAATTAAACAATTCTAAACTTCACACTATCAAAATAAACCGGCAAATTTAAAATAAAATATTTCGGATTACCAGATATTTTTTCGAATCTTGGATCGGAATGAATGAGTTTGGTTACAAAGGCTAAATTTTTAATATTTCTGGAAATAGCTTTGTATTTTACCCACGCAATAAATGAGTAAAATGATTAAAATGGTACCCGCCAGGTTGACCACTGCATAATAATGAAGGGCCAGGTTTTTGACGAACAGGCTGGTGAAGGCACTGAAAATGGCACCTATTATTCCACCGTATAAAACCACTTTGGCTGGCACTTTGGGTGTGAATTTTCCCAATAGAAAGAGGGCCAGCAACGGGCTGCCAAAACCATTGACAATTTTGTTGGCGATTTCAAAAATTGATCCCAATTTTCCCACATAGAGTGACATAACAACGATGATAAAACCAAAAAGAATTGAAAATAACCGTGTGGATTTTAGATCAATTTTTTTCCCGGTCAGCGGTTCAAATATATCGGCTATCCAGGCCCGGGTGCAGGAATTTGAGCCGGAATCGATGCTGGACATGGTGGCTGCAATTAATCCGGCTATCATCAGGCCAGATACTCCCACTGGAAGATCTTTGATGAAATTGACAAAGTAAACGAGAGGTTTGTCAAACTTGCCAAGAGTATGATTGAGGTTTGCATGAGTAAAAATCAAAAAACCCAAAACAGCCAGGATCGTCAAAGAAACAATAGCACTGACAACATTGAGCCAAAAACCTCTTCGCGCATCTTTTTCCGACCTGGCGGTGAAATAGCGCTGAACAACCATCTGGTCCGAACTGTATCTCGCCAGAAAAGCCACAAAGGTCCCAAGGGTACAGCTCCAAAAACTGATTCGAATAGTGGGATCAAAAGAAAATATTGAAGCATCGAAGGGATAAAAGGGCCGGGTCAGACCACTTCTGGCTCCCAGCCGGAATATTTCACCAAGACCTCCTTCAACCATTCCGGACATGGAAACAATGCCGACGATCAGGCCAAAAAAGAGAACAAAAAATTGTATGGCGTCTGTGATCATGACCGCCCGAATGCCGCCGTAGGTTGTATAAAACATCACCGAAACACCAACGATAAAAATAATAACCGGAATACTCCAGCCGGTAACGAGATTCAAAATCTTAGTCGGAATATAAAGAATTGTAGCGCCCCAAAAAGTCCGCCAGACCAAAAAAAGTACGGCCGCCAGAATTCGCACTTTTTTGTCAAAACGTCTTTCCAGATATTCATAGGCGGTGCTGTAATTTTGTTTATAAAAATGGGGAATAATTATCTTATTGACCGGAATAGCCACCAGGACAAAGACCGGCAAACTCAGCATCACATAAAGACCATGACTGAACACTTCACCCGAAAATCCAGTAAAATTGACAGCACTGAAAGCTGTTACCATGACAGACAATCCCATGGTGAACCAGTTCATCGACCGGTTAGCAGTAAAAAATTCCTCAACGCTTTGCTTTTTGCGATGGGTGATAAAAATACCAACCAGCAGGACACCCGATAAATAGAGCAAAAGGATAACAAGGTCCGGGAAACGCATCAATTCTCCGGGATGATGGCTGAAAAAAGAGTCGCCGGTTCTGTGGCAGTTATTTTATAGCAATTAAGGGCTGCCGGAATTAGAAGGGCATCTCCTTTTTGATATTCATCAGAAAAATCACCAGATTGGATATGAATTTGACCCTCAGTGATGATAAAAATTTCCAGCCTCTTGCCAAAATTTTTAATTTCCTTTCCAGGCTTTAATTTTTTCATGAGTATTGCAAAGTCCGGAACGGGTACTTTGTACTCAGTCTGATAACTATTTTTATCTTCTTGCAGAATTATTGGAAGGCCGGTATCATAGGTCAGGATATCAACCAATGTAGAAATATCTTTAAACTTTGGTGTCAATCCGGCGCGAACAACATTGTCGGAATTAGCCATGCATTCAATAATATTTCCCTTGAGATAAGCATGGGGAATTCCGGCTGACAGAAAAACCGCTTCGCCTTGGGACAAATGCAGCAAATTAAAAAAATAGAGTGAAAAAAGTCCCACGTCGGTTCCGTATTTTTGTCGTAATTCAATATAAAATTCATCTGCTTCAGATTTTTCATTTTTTAGGCTAATTAATTCATCCATTTTCACTAAAACCAATTCCAATTCATCAGGATTTGATTCCGCTTTGGTCATAATTTCAGTGTAAAATGCTTTCAATGATTCTCGTTCATTATCCCCTTTCAATAACTCTGGCGAAACAAACTCGCCGATAGGTGGATAATTATCCAATACATTTAGCATTTCACGTATCGTCCGAAATCCAACCAATGCTGTCAAGTCATCCAACGCAATTGCGATTTCCGGTTTGTGATTATTATCCGGGTAATTTTCAGGGTCCTTCTCGTGGAGGATTTCTGCCTGTGCTTTGTTTGGATGGGCCTGAATCGAAAGTGCTTCACCAGCTGTCAATACCTTCATGAGGAAGGGAAGATTGCCCCTGAATCTGGCTGTAGCTTTTTCGCCCAGAATTTCTTCAGGGAAAGAGTGAATCATCTCCAGTAAATCAGTATCGATTAATTTTGAGGGTGCTTTAGGATGGGCCCCTATCCAAAGTTCAGCATAAGGAAGATCATTTTGTGGTGTGATACCGATTAATTTTGGAATAAAAGCCTCATCGTTTTTTTGTCCCCAGGCATAATGTTGAATTTCATTTTCAAGCAGATAAGGTTGTATTTTCAATATTTTCATTCAATCTCCCGTTTTTAAACTGATGCAAAATTTAAGATTTTTTATGAATTTTTCTAAAGCAATGTTCGAGGTTTGAATTTAATTATTCTGGAATTTACATTAAACCAATAACATAAAATGGAATTATAAAATATGGAAAATTTTATATGGACAGATACTTTTAGCGTTGGGAATGAATTAATCGACAACCAACATAAAAAGCTTTTTACTATTTCACAAAAACTTTATGAGTCTATTATCCATTCAAAATCGAAGGAACAAATAACGACTATTCTGAATGAACTTCATTCGTACAGCAGGACACACTTTCATGATGAAGAGGAAATATTTCGTTCTTTAAATTATGAAAAATTGGAGGAACATATTCAGACTCATAATAAATTTGAATCCCAAATATCCCGATTTGAAGAAGATATTCACAACGGAAAGATTTTTGTTCCAATGAAATTGATGAATTTCCTGGAAAACTGGTTAAACGTCCATATTCTGCAAGAAGATTCAGATATAAGATCACTTCAAAAAAAATAAATTCGCAGCAACATCATGTTAAACCTGCGGATTTATGCAAACTGAAATTAGGGAGATTTCAGTAATTATTTTACGAAAATAATATCACCCGGAAGTGCACCAACTTTCATTTCATCTTTGATTTCACCTTCCTTATTCAATACATAAACTGTGTCCGGTGCAACATAGTCTGTCGTGCCGAAATAGATCATTTCATCTTTTTCAACGACACAATATACTTTTTTGGACAAATAACCAATTTTATCCGATGTAATCATATTCAAATCAGCATCAAGTTTTACAATTCCATCATTATAGGTTGTGTAAATATCACTATCAATTTTCAATAAGTCTGTTGAAAAATTCGAAGTCAAACCATATTCTTTTTTGATGACGGATTTTGTATTCAGGTCAATCTTTGACATCCCGGCATAAGTTTGCCATGCATCATCATAATAAGTTGATGAAACCCAAAGTTCATTTCCATCCAGTAACATCATTCCAGGATTGGATATTACTTCAAATGTATCAACTCCAACAGGATTTGTTTCAGACAAGTCATATCCAATAACTCTGTTATCGCTACCCCACATTGCATTCATAGTAATTGAAACATACAGCATATCACCATCAAGAACCATATATTCAGGTAAAGCACCAATAGCAATTGTATCTTCAATAGAGTAATTATTCAGGTTAAACTTGATAATTCCCATTGCTCCCCAACATGAAACATACCCATAGTTATGCCAGACAACCAAATATCTTGGTGAGGCGGCTGGCAATGAAATTGTTCCATGATCATCTTGAGTATCAACACCCAGGACTTTTATTTCATTAGAAGCATTTACCAGAATATATAAATTATCATTATCAATAGTCATAGATTGACCAACTGATCCTAATGGATTAGCAGTAAGATCCCAATAAACCGGACCATGCGTTTCTTTTCCGTCGTAAAGCCACAACGATGCTTCACTGGACGTAAAATTTCCCTCACAGAGAATAAAACAATCACCTTTTAATTGATCCTTTGATTTTGACGGATTGGTCTCGCAATTGTAAATAAGCAAACCGATTAGAAATAGTAACAACATTCTCTTCATTTCATTTCTCCTTTTATATTTATATAATATTGAAGTCGATATTTAAAAATTCTTCCCGGTTCGGGATATCCCTGGATGGTTTCAATCTTTTCATTCATTAAATTTTCAACTAAGAATGAATTTGAAATTTTTCCGTATTTAAATTGAAAATCACAGGAAACTCCCATTGTGTGTTCAATGATTTCATCAATGATGATATCTTCCGGCCAAGAGTATCGTGTAATACGATCATCACTATAATGCACCTGATAGTGGATTTGCCAATTACTATTTGAATAATCCAGGTTCAGTCCGCCACTGTGTTTTGGTGCATAAAGTAATTGTTTTTTCATTGCTTTATCTTCGTTCAGATTATAAGTATAGTTCAAAAAACCAGATATTTTCGAAAATGAAAAAGAATAGATTGTTTTAATTCCCCGGCGGTACGATTCCGTTACATTTTTTGGCTGCCAGTAAGAGACAGAGGGCAGCCATTGAATCAAGTTTTCACTGGATTTGTCAAACAACAAGACTTTAAGGTCTTTTTGGCGAAATATAGAAAACTGTAAATCAAGTGATTTGGTCGATGTTTCTTCCGGTTTAAGGTTCGGATTTCCACCGGGTTTCCAAAAAAGATCATTAAAGGTCGGATAGTGAAAAAAAATCCCCTGGTTATATACAAGGGAGTGAAAATATCGCCAACCAAGGGAGTATTCAACAGTATAATTCCAGGTATTTTCAGCATACAGATTATCAGAATAATTGTGCTGAATAGCCGGAATGAACTTCAGTTTACCGACAATCATTCTCAAAGAATTGGAAAAAATCCATGAAGTCCGCAGGTGATTTCCGGTGTCACTCGATTCAAGGTGGTCATCATTACACTGAATGCTGCCGCTATATTTGATTAAGTTTGTAAAATTGAAATTTTGTGCTATTTTATATCGAATTGTATTGACATCATGTTCACTGTCATAAGGGAAACCATATTGCGGTGAACTGAAATAATGATCATAGGAGTTCCTCATTGTCGTCTGGAGTAATCCGGCTCCAAATTTCGAGACCCATCCCAATTTCAAGCCCAAAAGATGGACATAATCATCTCGATAGGATTTGGGCGTCGGCGACCAAATTTGTCCGGCCACGCCACGATTTTGACTGGAATAAAGATAAAGCAGTTTGATAAAAGTTGACGGTGTGATGACGCCATTCATTTTTAGGGACAAATATTCACGCTTCAAATGATTGTTGACCCTTTCTTCATTTTTTTTCGTCACAGGATTATAGCCTTTGTAATTCCCGTCATCGTTGGATTTCCCGGCCAACAAATTGATTGCGATCCGGTTTCGATTAGAATTTAGCGAAATTCCATAGTTTTGCTGGCCATAACAACCGATGCCAAGATATACGGAGTTTTGCTCCTTCCAGGGTAGGATATTAACAGAACCTTCGCTGTTACCACTTTCAAAAGCGCTATTATAATATGGATCATATGCAATAGAATTGATAAAATTGTCCGGCAACTGCGACAAATCCACCTGCCCGTTTTGGGCATTTGTGATATCAAATCCGCTCACCAGGATTTTAGTATGTCGGGTTGGTGCTCCGTCCATGCTGATTGAGCTCAATCCCGCAGAACCACCATAGGATTTGATGTAGGAACCGGGAATTGAATTGAATATTTTACCAGGGCTAATAGACTTTGCAGCTGATGATTTTTCTATCTTTACCAGTTCATTTTGCTGGTTGTCGGTTGAAGTATTTTGACCTTCGACAATAACGGATTGCAGATCAATATTTTGCGGAATCAATTTAACTGGTAAATATGAGGATTCACCCAACAAAACCATTTTTGAGTGAAACCCAATACGCGAAATCGAAATTGAATCACCCGGCTCATTATTACCCTGAAGATCAAAACATCCCGATTCATCAGAATAGGTCATAAGGTTTTTTGTCACATTTTGGATAAAGGCAAAGGCCACAGGGAATGATTCATAATGATAGACAAAACCTGATAGGATCTCTGCATTCAATACAGTAGTGTGTAAAAATATAATAAACCAGAAACAAAAAAACCGTTTGCTAAAAACGGTTTCATGAAAATATTTCATTGAAATCCTTTTTGACCCTCGTAAAAGAATTTAATATGATAATGAAGTATCCTGACTTACAGCTCAGGCGACTTTGCTCTGCCTTCCAGATTTCTCCGTGGCTTATTGAGCAACTTCTTGCTGCTAACAGTAGCGGGGCTGTACATGATTTTCACATGTTTCCTTCAAAAATTCATAATTTTAAATAAACATGAAAATTTACATTGAAAGAAAATTTATTCCAAAATATTATTGTCCTAAAGAGTGAAATTTCTTAATGTCAGTAAATAAATCAGAGGGAGATATGAAGATATTAATATTTTTATTGTTGCCGGTACTGTTCCTGATATCCTGTTCAAAAGATCAGCAGATAAATAAACTATTTCGAATTTACTCCGGGAAAAACCCGGGAGCCTCGCTTATGGTAATTAAGGACGGAATCCCCGTATTAATCAAATCTTTTGGAATGGCCAACATTGAAAAGGAAATTCCAGTGGTTCCTGAAACAAACTTTCGTCTCGCCTCTTTGACCAAACAGTTTACTGCTATGGCTATAATGTTGATGATCCAAGATGGTAAAATATGCCTGGATGATAAACTGAAAGATATTTTTCCTGATTTTCCAGACTATGGTAAAAATATCTCCATTCGCCATTTATTACAACATACATCGGGATTGATTGATTATGAAACTCTGATACCGGATACAGCAACCAAACAAGTCAGTGACAGAGATGTGCTGAATTTGATGATGGGTGTGGACTCAACCTATTTTCAGCCGGGAACTCAGCACCGGTACAGTAATTCAGCCTATGCTGTTCTGGTTATGATCCTTGAAAAATTGTCTGGAATTTCATTCTCTGAATTTCTCAAAACTAATATTTTTATTCCATTGCAAATGACCAACACTGTGGCCTTCACTGAAGGAAAAAATGAAGTTAGCCATCGCGCCTTGGGTTACCATATCGAGAAGGAAGCAATACTTTTTTCAGACCAAAGTCCAACCAGTGCTGTTCTTGGAGACGGTGGCATTTATTCTTCAGTGTACGATTTGTACAAATGGGATCAGGCATTGAATACCAATACATTATTATCAAAAGATTGGTTTTTGGAGTATGTAAAACCTGGTCTGGAAGGGTATGGATTTGGATGGCATATTGATACATATAAGGGTAAATATCGTATGTCTCATACTGGAAGTACCTGCGGATTTCGAAATGTAATTCAGCGCTATCCTGATGATAATCTCACCATAATCCTATTAACAAATCGACGAGAACCAGACATCGAGCCTTTAGCCGATCGGATTGCTGAAATATTTTTTAATCTGCAATCGGGAAAATAAAATGAAAAAAATGATTATTTTGGGGGTACTAACAATTTCACTTTTTGCACGGAACTATAAAAAGGAATTTGATGCAATTCTGAAAAGTGATTTTAATAATAGAACGCCCTCTGTTTCGATAGCTGTGATTCAAAATGGTAAAATTATTTATAAAAATGCTTTTGGAATGGCAAACCTGGAATTAAAAGTGCCGGCTACCACACAATCGGTTTATCGAATTGGATCTCTGTCCAAACAATTTACAGGCGCCTGCTTGGCGATGCTCATTCAGGATAAAATGATTTCAACATTCGATAAATTGATTCAATATTTTCCCGAATTTCCAGCCGATGTTTACGGTAGAATAACAATCGAACATATGTTATATCACACCAGCGGAATACGAGATAGTGAAACAATGTATCCGTTATTGGGTATTGCTTTTTCACAATGGTACACCCACGATATGCTAATAGAAATGCTTAAAAGACAGAATGGACTTTCCTTTGAACCCGGAAGCCGTTACGAATACTCCAATTCTGCCTATACTTTACTAGCCCTGATTGTCGAAAAAGTCAGTGGACAAAAATTTAATGTGTTTGTTGAAAATAATATTTTTAAACCTTTGGGTATGGATCACTCAAAAATACAAATAAGTGATAAGACTTTCATTAGTAATCGTGCAGCCGGGTATAAACCTTGGGAAGAAAACTATATTAATTGGATGACCAACAATCAACTGGTCGGTCATGATGCTGTTTACTCTTCAACGGAAGATTTATTTATATGGCAACAAGCACTGGAAAAGGGCAGAATTGGAAAGTACAGTTTGGAAGTCATGAAAAATCCTGGGAAATTCAACGACGGCACAAAAGGAAATTATGGATATGGCCTGGTCATTGGTAAATACCGTGGGCTTGATTATTATGGTCATGATGGCTGGTATGTTGGCTATAAAGCATTTTTTATGGCATTACCGGAGAAAAATTTTTCCATTATTATTTTAAGTAACAATGGTGATCTATATGTCAGAAAGTATGCCATGAAACTTTTAGAAACCTATTTCTATAGTTATAATTTTTGGAAAAAAAACCTCGAAAAGATCAGCAATCAGACTCCAGAAAAATATTTAAATAAATCAAAATTTGTAAGAAAAAGTATTGGTGGTTTCAAAAATGTTGAATCCTTGAAAAAAGAATATTTTCAGTCTATTGATTGTGAGGATGAATTTCTGACCGTTGATGAATTAAAAAAAATTAAAGTATTAAAAACAGGCAACAACTCTGAATTTTTTGAATACACCTCTTACGGAAGTCAACATCATTATGTTGCTTTTGAAGAAATCGAGATTTCAGAAAATTTCAAAACCCAAATACTTGGACAATACTTTAGTTCTGAACTGAAAAAATCGGGTAAAATTTTTTGGAATGGAGAAAAACTAGTTCTTAAAATTGGTTTCGCAGAATATAAATTAATTCAGGTTTTTCCAGATGAATTTGCAAATGAAGAATGCCTGATTCAAATTCAAAAAGATGAAAGTGGAGATGTCATTGGATTTGAGTTCTCGACCTACGGTGTCAGAGGAATTTCCTTTAAGAAGGAGTAGAATGAAAATAACATTGCCAAAAAATAGAAACATTACAGAAAAACTATCTATTGATACAAATTTTGTGGTAGTCGGAGCCAATGGGTCCGGAAAGACAAATTTTGCAGCAGAGATTGATGAAAGATACCCTGATATTGCTATTAGAATGACCCAGTCAACTTATTCACAAAATTTTAAAGAATTAATCCGATCGGTTTTATCTGCAGAACAAAATCAGAAAAAACTCCCCTTATTTTCTTCAATGAAGCGAATCTGGAATGCTGTGTCACCCAATCGATTATTGGAATTTCGACATAATACGATCCAACTTGTGGATAAATTTGATAACAATCATATTTATCCTATTAATGAAATGGGTGAAACAGAAAGATTGTTGTTATTTGTAATTGCCTCGGTTATTCATGCACCCAAAAACTCTTTACTTATTATCGATGAACCTGAAATGCATATCAAAAAATCAATCATTATCATTCTTTGTGATCTGCTGGAATCCTTTAGAAAAGATTGTACATTTGTTTACTTGACACATGATGTTTCCTTTGCTTCCAGCCGTCATGATTTTTTAAAGGTTTGGCTAAAAGATTATAATGGCGATAGCTGGAATTATGAAATTTTAAGCGATGATCATTCATTACCGAATCAGCTCTATTTTGAATTGTTGGCGGAACGGAAATCTGTACTCTTTATTGAAGGGGATTCTATTAACAGCCTTGATTACAAACTGCTCCACTATGTCTTTCCGGATTATTTACTGAAACCTCTGGGAGGTTGTGAAAAAGTCATGGCCACTACTAAGTCACTCAATGAGCAGGAAGTATTTCATGACCTGAATGCTTATGGGCTTGTGGATCGTGACAGAAGGTCTTTTAGTGAAATCCAACGACTTACGAAATCTAATGTCTGGGTTACAAAAGTTGCTGAAATAGAGAATTTTTTACTGTTGGAAGATATTATCAAAGTTATTGCTTATTTATGTGAAAAAAATGGAAATAAGTTATTCCAAAAAGTCAAAATTAATGTCCTTCAGTTTTTTCGTGAAGAAATAAAAAATCAGGCACTGGAATATACGATGGCAAAAATTGACAGAGTTTTCAGCACTTTAACAGGAAATTCTAAAGGAAAAACTTTTGAAGAAATGGAACAGAATCTTGAAGATTTTTGGAAAACTAAGGATTTTGCAGGTATTTATCATCATTTTTCTGATAAATTCCATCAACTTATTCAGGAGCAAAACTATCAGGGAATTTTGGAAGTTTTCAATGAAAAGACCCTGATCGGCAGATCAGATGTATGTGCGCTTTGCGGAATAAAAAGTGGAAATAAAAACTTGCTAAATTTTATCAACGAAGTTCAACATAAAGAAGATAAAAATGCAGAAATGGTCAACAATGCAATCAAGAAAAACATTATTAATCACCAGGAGGAATATTAATTTTCAAGTTTTCCTTTTCCACCTCGTTAACATGAATGTGATATTTTAAGAAGAAGATTAATCCAATCGAGGTCATTGATAAATATCCAACTCCATGCATAATAACCGCCAGTACCTGAGCTTGGGAAATTGCCAAACCTAGAAATATCAGAATATTAATTGCAGCCAGATGGTATGTGCCCACATATCCCGGAGCAGCAGGAACCGCAAATACCGCTGATGTTGTCAAAAAAATCAATACTACCTGAGAAACCGAAAAAGAAACATTCAGGCACATACCCAAGACCCAATATTGAGCAATGGTGATTAGCCAAATGATTAAAGATTGGACAGTAATCATTAAGATGTGGGGAGTTTTAAATAAAGTCGTCAGACCGTTGACTAAATTGGCAAAAGAGTGAAAGGTCTTTTTATCTTTGTGTTTAACAAGTAATTTTTCCCATAAATCTTTAACAAAAAGTTTTTGTGTATTTAAAATGATAACTATTATTGCAAAAAGAGACAGCAAGACAATACCGGCAATCCCCCCCTTTTTAATCCATTCCGGAAAATCCGGAAATATAAATAAACCAAGGCCGATAAAAAAGGCAAACACCAAAGTGTCCAGAAGTCTTTCATTTACAATTGTTCCGAAGGCAGCGGTCACAGGAATCTTTTCATATTTGCCCAGGGTATAGGCTCGCAGAATTTCACCCATCTTCAAGGGAAAAACATTATTACCAAAATAGCCGACCATTTCCATCTTGAATAATTGCCAAACACCAATTTTTTTAATTGGCATGACCAGGTATTTCCAACGCCATGCGCGCAGGTATACAGTAAACAACACAATAAACATAGAAGCAAAAAAATACATTAAATCAACAGACAAAAAGGCTTCCATAAATTCATGAAAGTTAAATTTTCTGAAACCGAGCCAAATACCCAAGGCACTCAGCAACAGTGAAAAAATTGTTTTATAATTTATGAACCGGTTTGTTTTAAGACGAAAATGTAGGCTCATGGACGTAAATCTATAAAATCTTCTTGTTTGATGTTTTTAACTTCAAATAACACTTTATCATCGATTTGGTGTTTGTAATATTCTAAAAATGTAATGATTATACTAGTACCCTGAAAATCGACATATTCAACTTCCCGGATTTCTTTTACAGTGGGGTCAATGGTCACAATCATATTTTGGAAAAAACTATTTTCATCTAAGGATTTGAGATCGATTTTTTTTAAATTTGTATCAGTGATAGCATCAATACTCTGGATTTTGTATTCAGACATATTGCCGTTCAACACATTGTAAATCAGTCTCAGACTTGAACTGGGATCAAATTCTTCAACAACAATCTGATAATTGAGCTTATCAATACTCCACAGCCAGGTTCCGTCAAAAAGTATTTGTGAACTCGGATAATTGACCCGAAAAACTTCCTTGGAATGCAGATAAAATTGGCCAATATCTTCCTGAACAATATCACTGCCTTTAAAATTTTGTATGATTTTGTATTCCATTTGGAAAGGTATCTGACTCATATAATTTGAAGATATGGTATCAAGTACAGAAATATCCTGCGCATGAAGCAGGTCTGCGGAAAGTGATATCAATAATAAAAACAAAAAATATTTTTTCATGCTAATCCAATCATAATCATTATTTATTAAACAAACCTGCTCAGGTTTGGTAATTAATCTGTGTGAATAATCACCTTGTTTTTTTTCTTATACTTTCATTCCAAAAGATTGTTTCAGTTGTTATCCTTCCAACTGATTGACATCTCCCATCATCAAATCCAGATAATCTTCATCAACCAATACATCACGGGCTTTGGATCCGGTGTGCGGGCCGACAATTCCATCTCTTTCTAATTGATCAATCAAACGACCGGCGCGGGCATATCCGATGCGAAGACGGCGTTGCAACAGGCTTACTGAACCCTGCTGATGGTTGACTACCATGCGAACAGCATCATCATAGAGTGGATCCTTTTCATCAGGATCGAAATATTCATCCCGGTCGTTTATATCATCTTCAACAAAAACTTTAGGAAGTTTCTCACATTCTGTCCTGGGTTGAGTAGTAATATAATCCAGAATTCTATCCAATTCCTCCAGGGAGATGTAGGCGCTGTGAAGTCGCATCGGCTCAGGGTGTTGTGGTGTAGTCAGCAGCATATCACCCCTTCCTAAAAGTTTTTCTGCACCATTGAAATCCAAAATAGTGCGGGAATCTATTTTGGTGGTCACCTGAAAAGCCATTCTTGCGGGAAAATTTGCCTTGATTACTCCGGTGATCACATCCACTGATGGCCGTTGGGTTGCCACAATCAGGTGGATACCTACGGCTCGGGCTTTTTGTGCCAGGCGTGCAATCGGTTCTTCAATTTCTTTAGCCGATGTCATCATCAGGTCAGCCAACTCATCGATCACAACGATAATGTAAGGTAACTTTTCATCCTGAAGCTTACCCTGATGTATTTTTTCATTGAATTCTTCAATATTTCGTACCGAAGCACCTGCCAGCATATCATAGCGTTGCTCCATTTCCAAGACAACAGATTTCAGAAGGACCACCGCACTGTCAGGCTCAGTAATTATGTATTCATCAAGATTTTCACAGGTGGTCAGATGATATCCAATCAACTTTTTATAAGCGGCAAGTTCCAACTTTTTCGGATCAATCATGACAAATTTTACCTCGTCAGGTCTGGCTTTATAAAGAATTGAGGCAATCATCATATTGACTGCAACTGATTTTCCGGAACCCGTTGCCCCTGCCACCAATAAATGGGGCATTTTCCTCAAATCTGCAGTATATACTTCTCCTGTGCTGGTTTTTCCCAAAGCCAGCGTTAAGACATTTTGGGCATTTTTGAATTTTGATGATTCCAAAATTGATTTGATATAAATCGTTTCCATTTCATCATTGGGGATTTCTATCCCTACAACGGAAGTTCCCGGAATCGGAGCAACTATACGAACACGAATGGCTTCCAGGACCCTTGCCAGGTCATCAGCCAGACGTGCGATTCTGCCTACACGGATGCCAGCAGCTGGTTCTACTTTAAAAGTTGTAATTAAAGGGCCCGGAGCCACAGCCACAACCTGCCCCTGAACTTTGAAAGTATCCAGTTCTCTTTCCAAAATGGCGGATTTTCGATCCAGTTCCGCCTTGGAAACCAATGGTGCCTTTGACAAATTTTCTTCGAGAAATTTAGTCGGCGGAATGGCATATTTGCCACGTGGTTTTTCCGGCAATCGGGGTGTTGCTGGCGGTGATTTGGGTAATGTTTCTGCTTTGGGTTGGATCGCCGAAGGACCGGCAGAAACCGGTTCGGGAATAACTTTTTCGATCGGTTTCCGTTCGTGGTGAGTAGCCGGGACAACCGGAGAATGAGAAAAATTTTTTTTAATCTTAAAAGTCGGAAGTTTAAAATTTTTGTTGAACATGTGGTTGACCAATTCAACATATCCAATGGAAAGAAACAGCCTCACAATTACCAGGAGCAATCCCACAATAATCAGAATAGTTCCGGGTATCCCGGCAAAATCAAACATCACTTTTGCCATGATTCCGGCTGTTAATCCGGACAAATGAAAATCATGGTCAAACATACGAGGATTGATGACCGTCGGCAATGCTAAAAGCATTGAAATCAAAAAAGCAGAAAGAATCGATGCAATCGTTCCGGCAAGGATCTTTTTGACTTCCTTTTTCAGAAAAATCCAAACACCCCACAATATAACCAAAATTGGAAAAATATAAGCGCTGATACCGATAAAACTTTTGATCATAAAATGAGAGACATAAATTCCGATTAATCCCATCCAGTTGTCTAAGACAACTTGGTTGGATATTGACGGTTCTTCGATTGGATTATAGGAAACGAGGCACAAAAAGACCAATATTCCCAGAATAATGGTCAGAATTCCAACGATTTCTTTCTGCTTACCCGACATTTTTTTACACCAATGGTGGTTTTACAATTTGGGCCAACAGGTTCTTGTTGCGGTTTTCAATCAGAATTTTTGTGCCGGGTTTTCTGAAGGCGAAATCCACATATCCGAGACCGATCCCCTGGCCCAGAGAAGGTGAATGGGTACCGCTGGTCACAATACCGATTTCTTTACCCTCTTCGGATAGTATTTTGTAATAATGGCGGGGAATGCCTTTATCGAGCATTTTAAATGCAATGTGTCGCCGCTTAAGGCCGGCTTCATTGATCCTGACAAGAGCTTCTTTGCCAATGAAATTTTCTTTATCCAGTTTCACTACCCACCCCAGTCCAGCTTCAAGTGGATTGGTATCCTGGTCGATATCATTGCCATATAGAGCCATCTTTTTTTCCATTCTCAGTGTGTCGCGAGCTCCCAGTCCAATGGGTAATATCCCAAATTCTTCTCCAGATTTCATTACTGCATCCCATACAAAAGGAGCATCTTCTGCTTTAAGGTAAAGCTCGAAACCTCTTTCACCGGTGTATCCGGTAGCAGAAATGATCATTTTCCTGCCGGCTAGTTCATCTTCCACAAAGGTAAACATGCTCATGGCGCCCAAGTTGACACCTGTCAATTTTTGCAGGGTAGTCACAGAGTTTGGACCCTGCACCGCCAGCAATCCGATATCATCGGACTGGTTGGTCAAATCCACACCTTCCGGCAAATGGTCTTCCGCCCAATTGAAGTCTTTTTCAAGGTTAGCAGCGTTGACCACCATCATGAAGTCGTCATCGGCAAATTTGTAAATGATCAGATCATCTACTATTCCGCCCTCAGGATACAGCATCATGGAATAATGGGCCTTGCCGGGAACCAATTGACTTACATCGTTGACAGTCAGGTTGTTGAGAAATTTTTCTGCGTCAGCACCCCGAACACGAAATTCTCCCATATGCGAAACATCAAAAATCCCGACACTTTCACGTACTTTTAGATGCTCTTCTACGATCCCTGAATATTGTATTGGCATATAATAGCCAGCAAAAGGGACCATTTTTGCGTTCAGTTTTGTATGGGTCTCATACAAGGTGGTTTTTTTTGGATCAGCCATGTCTCCCTCCATATTAAATCATGTTTAAGGCTGCTTTGATATATTGTTCCAAAGTTGCGGCATTTCCAAGTTTTTCCGCGGCTTTGGTGACAGATTTTTCTGCTGATAGTTTGTTATATCCCAGAGAAACCAGGGCCCGGACTGCTTCGTCCAGAACTTGGCTTTTCATGGAAATGGTCGTCGTGGAAGAGGCACTCCCGCCGGTTTCCATTTTCGGTAATTTTTCCGCCAGCTCCACAATAATGCGCTGCGCTGTTTTTTTACCAATTCCCGGAATGAGTGTCAGAGCCTTAACATCCTGGTTGAGAATTCGCTGTTTGAATTCATTGACACTGGCACCGGATAAAATGGATATTGCTGTCCGGGCGCCTATTCCGGAAACATCGATCAGTAAACGAAACAAGTCGCGTTCCGATTCACTGGCAAAACCATAGAGACTCTGGTCATCTTCACGGACTTTAAAATGAGTCAGTAGTTTTACGTTTTCACCGGGTTGGCCCAGAGTTTCATAGGTTGACAATGGAATGTAAATCCGATAGCCGATGCCATGAACATCGATAATGGCAGAAGTCGGCTCTTTTTTAATGATTTTTCCGCTGATGTATTCGTACATGTTACAGTCCTGTCAACTTAAAATGGTTAAAATGACAAATTGCTGCTGCCAGGGCATCGCTGCTATCATTGGAGAGCATATTGGGTTTAATATTCAGGAGTTTAGCCACCATGAATTTAACCTGGTCTTTGGTCGCCGAACCGTTTCCTGTAAGTGAAGATTTGATCTTCTTCGGTGGATATTCACCCATTTCCAGATGATGCCTGGCGGCTGCCAAAATAACCATTCCCCGTGCATGTCCCAATTTCAAGGCAATACTGACATTTTGAGCATAAATCGATTGCTCAATGGCAATTGCGTCCGGTTTATATTTTAAAATAACTTTTTCAATTTCATCATATATTTTTACCAGCCGGTCTGGAAATTTCATTTCCGGAGAGGTGTCTATGGTACCGGAATCCAGGTACCGAATATCCTTTCCGGTTTTTTCAATGATCCCACAACCAGTGTGTTTCAATCCGGGATCGACTCCCAGAATGATGTATTCCGACAACTTATTCTTCCAGTTGTTCGATTAATTCTTCGGAAATGTCAAAATTTGCAAAGACCTCGGAAACATCATCATTGTCTTCCAGCATATCGATCATTTTCAAAAGTTTTTTGGCCATATCAAGGTCATCAATTTTCACCTCATTTTTTGGAATTTGGTCGATTTTTGATTCCTGTACTTCAATACCCTGGTTTTCCAAAGCTTTGCGAACAGACATCATGTTGCCGGGTTCTGTATAAATCACATGGACATCATCTTCGATGGAAACATCTTCCGCACCGGCTTCTGTGGCCGCCATAAAGATATCTTCTTCTGATATTTTATCGGCAGGGACAACGATTTTTCCTTTGGTTTCAAACATCCAGGCCACTGACCCGCTGGTTCCCAAATTACCCCCATGCTTGTCCAGCAGATGACGCACTTCGGAAACCGTCCGGTTTTTATTGTCAGTCATGGTGTTGATCAGGATGGCAACACCGCCGGGACCATAACCTTCGTAAGTGAATTCTTCGTAATTGACCCCTTCCAATTCACCGGTCCCTTTTTGAATGGCTTTTTCAATATTTTTTTTCGGCATATTGGCATCTTTGGCAGCCAAGATTGCCTGTTTCAATCTTGCATTGGCATCTTCATCACCACCGCCCATTTTTGCCGCTACCTGAATTTCCTTGATAATTTTTGTAAAAATTTTTCCTTTTGCCGCATCTTTAGCGCCTTTTTTTCTTTTTATCGTACTCCATTTGGAATGTCCGGACATATTAGATCCTTTCTCTTTCTATTCGATTATTTGTTAATTGAAGTTCTTTCTTCGACCATGACTCTTGAGGGAATGATCCAGGCATTATGAAACTGCCGGCGTTTTGCCTCTTCCAGTAAATATTCCGCCTCATTTCTGTTTTTACAGTTTCCCATTCGAATTTTGTAATAGGGTGAATTAAAAACAGAGATAACTTCTTCATTGGGAAATGCCTGGTCTGCAAGATTTTTAATACTGTCAGCTTCATAGAAATTTTTAGTGGAGTAAAGTTGAATTTTCCAGCCCTGCATTTCCATGGTGCGCATTTCATTACCGGCAAGATTGCCAAAAGTATATCCATGGACATCAGAGATAATTTCATAAATATCCGAAGTATTCATCATTGAAACCGGTGGTTCATTCAAAGTGGCCGGATCAAAATCCTCATTTTGCCGAATCAGTACCTGGGCATTTAGAAAGGCCAGCATTATAAAAAGTATTAATAATTGTTTTTTCATAATATTATCCATAAAAGTTAGATACAAAAAAATATAAGCTTTTTTAGTGTAATTCGAAAAGAGTTTTAATGATGAGAACATGATATCAGGCCAAGGCCTGATTGGCGCCACTGCTGAAGTCCAGCCGCTCTTCTGAAGATCATCAAACAAACAATTGGCAGGATTGCTGTTTGACCAAAATATCAGGTATCAAATCTTCGTCGTTTATGATTTTTTACAATGCCCAAAATCAACGGAGAGACAAAAATATTTCTCAGGATTTGGATTTTACACCTCCCCGCAATCGTCTCTGGAAACCCAGCCTTGTTTACCATCCAGTAATTCAATTTTGAACCAACTGCCATCTATATCCAAGATAGTGAATACAGTCCCTTCATGAATATTAAACAACCGGGTGCTTTCGGAATCGGGGGCAGCGAATACATCCACCACCGTTTCCAGGACCACACCTTTGGAGGTCAGTTCTTCCTTTTGATGTTTTTGCAGAGTCGGATAGCCTGAGACCATGGCCATTACAATGGCAATCAATGCAAAATTTCGTAAAAATTTCAGATCGTATTTAGCCAGCCACACTGATATAAAAAAAACCAGTGCCGCCATGAGCACAAAAACGCTAAACAGGACCGACCAGACATAGATGGAAAATAGGTTGATAAATTTTTGATGCACTTTGATAATAAAACTGTCCTCCGGGACCTGAATCCGATCCTGTACTTTGACATTGGCCAGTTTGAGATTAAAGGCCAGATTTTCATCTTCCGGCATCAGCACCAGGGCTTTTTCATAATAAAGAACTGCTTTTCCGATTTCATCAATTTTATAGTAAGCGTTCCCAAGATTGTAATACAGTTTGCCACTTTCCTGTCCATTGCGAAGGATATCTTCATACAATTTGATGGCTTCTCTGAAATTTTCCTGCTGATAATGTTCATTGGCTTTCTCGAAAAGGAAGTCTACATCCTGGGCAATGGCCAGGGTTATCAGCAGGCTAAGAATTGCAATGCGTTTGATTATATTTTTCATCAGATCACCTTACTCAGTCTGGCCAGCAGGTTTTTGCAGGTGTCGGCCAGGACCTGCTCGTTTAAATTACCTGTGGCACCGGGAGAATATTTATAAAGTTCCATATTTTCCAAAAAAATAAAGGTATCGTGAACCAGGTTTTCATCTACTTTTTTCCGGGACAATACCTCCCTGATGTTCAAGGGACTAAGTCCGGCTTCCGGCAGGTTCAACCGATCGGAAATAAACCCTTTCAGGACACTGTCCAGAATTTCCGGAGAATGCCCCGATTCTTGCTCCATTGCTTTACCCAGTCTTTCCTGGGCTTTTTTCAATGCTTTGCTTTTGCGGGTCAGTACCGGATTGCTTCCGATGGTCTTTTGATGCGTTTTGACAACCAGCGCCACCGCAACCAGCAAAAATGAAATGATATTGATCAGGATAAAACTGTTATTTTGATAAAAATGGGTATCAATCCGACGCCATTGGACACGACCTTTTAAAATATAGCGGATATCCTGATCCAGCATGCGGACTTCTTCTTTGCTGAGTCCGGTGCTGTAGGACACCAGGTTTTTGTCTTCTTTGACCATAACATCGAATTTTTTCGACCTTAGTGTTTGGTATTTGTTTTTTTGCGGATCATAATAAGTAAAGTCCACAGGCGGAATAGTCAGGGTTCCTGCTTGATGAGGAATGATAACATATTCATAGGTTGCAGACCCCTTGATTTTCATTTTCTTTTCATTGACTTTATTGACCTTGGGCGGAAAGACTTCCACATAATCCGGCAGTTCCGGTTTCGGAAAGTCCACGGCATTGATGTTGCCATAGCCGGTGACATAATATTTTAGGGTGAGCGCTTTGTCACGCAGAATTTCTGTCGTATCAATATTGCCGGACACCTGGACATTTTCCATGACAGGGGGCAGAACGGAAGGGTCCTGGTAAGCCGGAAGGGGTTTGACATCTATTGACAGTGGCGAGGACACAACCCGCTTGACCGCTGTCCGGTCAAAGACGGAATTACCAAAAAAGGAATCATCGAAAAAAGAATCAAAAGGTGAACTGGAGCGTCTTCTGGCCTTAGGCAGTACGACCTCACACTGAGTGATCATCGGGTCCAGCGTCAAGGTGCCGCTTTGAGTAGGAAAAAGTGCAATCCGTTTGATGGTGGCCGCATAATATTCATTTCCATCAATGACAATTTTGGAAGATTGGGGATTTTTAATTTCGTCTAGTTCTTCTACCCAAAATCCTTTGGCTTCGGGTAATTTTTCTGTGCCATAGTTGGTAATCTGCATATTATAAATCAGTTTATATTCGACGATAACCTGCTCGCCGAGGTATACGGATTTCTTTGAGGGAATAGCATCTATAAATATACGGCCTTCCGTGGAATTCTCTGCCTGGTCCGACTGGTTTTGCTTGCCTGAATTATTTTGGCTGCCCGATGAATATCGCGCTTTTTCAACCTTTACAACAATTCTATCAGCGCTATATTTCTTTTTTTCATATTGGACTGAGAAACCGTTTATTATCAGTTCCCCTTCTGCCTGGGGTTGTAATTGCCAGGTATAGGAGATTTTTGCGGACATTTTTCCGTTGATGAACTGAAAATTGCTGGATTGAAAAGGTCCATTGACAATTAAAAAATTGCTCCCCTGGGGTTCCGGCAGGTGTTTTATTTTATTGGTGCCGTCAATTTCAACGGTATAGGACAAAATATCATTGAGTGTGATGTTGGTTGAGTTGACCGTGGCATTGATGGTAATGTCATCAGCAAAGCCCAAGGTTGTCATGAGGAAAACGGCCAGTAAAAATTGTATCCGTAGTTTTTTGTTCATTTTACCAGTCCTTTTCCTTTTTTGTGCCGCCGGTCTGAACTTTGACTCTTTTTTTCATCATATCTTTCTGATTTTGTTTCAGACTGTTGAGCAATTGAGCGGCTTCCTGCTTTTTCATCTCTTGTTGTTGTTCCACGTCCTGTTGCTTTTGATTAGGTTGCTGCCTATCCTGATTCGACTGCTGATTTGGATCTTGTTGTTGCTGGTTTTGTTGCTGGTTTTCCTTTTGTTGCTGGTCTTGTTGGTTTTGTTGCTGATCCTGATTCTGCTGGTCCTTCTGGTCTTGCTGGTCTTGATTCTCCTGTTTTGGCTGATTTTGCTGTTGGTCCTGCGGATCTTTTTCCTGTTGATTTTGTTGGTCCTGTTGCTGCTGTTGCTGCTGGAGCATACGTTTGGCCAACTCGAAATTGTGTTTTGCTTCAAAATCCCGGGGGTTCAGTTCCAGGGACTTACGAAAATATTTCAGTGCTTCATCGGGTTTTCCGGAATTTAATAAAATATTTCCAAGATTATAGTAGGCAGCGGATTTTTGCAGGTTGTCTTTGGCGGCAATGGATTGTTCAAACTCTTTGGCTGCCTCTTCGGTATTTTGGCTTTTGTAGAGAGCCACACCTTTACCGAAATGGGCCTGGGGCCATTCCGGATGTTCATTGATAATTCGGTCATAATTCTTGATGGCTTCCTGGTAATTTCCCTTCTCAATCAATTTTGCCGGTTTGTCCTTGGAAAAGGCCAAAAGAGAAAAGAACAGGAGAATGAATGTCAGTCTCGGTAACAATTTGATCATGCCATCTCCTCATTTTTTTTGTTCCAGTCGCGAATAAAAAATTCCATTATCAAAAGGATCAGTCCAATTGCAAGAAAAACCTGATAGCGATTTTCGTAATCACTGAATTCATGGGTTTTAAAATCCTTTTGTTCCATGCCTCGGATTTTTTCATACATTTCTTCAAAAGCATGGTTATTTTTGTTCAGATTGTAATATTCACCACCGGTTTCAGAGGCAAATTCTTTCATGGTATTTTCCTGAAGGGCGGTGGTGACCACTTTTCCGGCGCGGTCTTTTTTGTAGGCAATGCTGCCGTCTTTGGCTACCACTGGTATGGGTGCGCCACTATAACTGCCCACGCCAATAGAATAGATAACAATGCCTTTTTCCCTGGCGGTTTTGATGACTTCTGCAATTTTCCCCTCATGGTCTTCACCATCAGAAATTACAACAATGACTTTGTGTTTTTTTTCATCTCCTTTGAAGGCGTCAATACCCCTTTGGACAGCATCGGCCATTGCAGTGCCCTGCACCCCGATAATATCGCTGGAAATTGCGTCCAAAAACAGTTTAGCTGCACTGTAATCGAGAGTCAGTGGGCATTGGAGATAGCTGACGCCGGCAAAAGCAACCAGGCCAATGCGGTCGCCTTTCATTTTATCAATAAATTTTGTGGCCTCGTATTTGACTCGCTCCAGTCGCGAGGGGGCCAGGTCTTCGGCGTTCATACTGTTAGAAATATCGATTGCGATGATGACATCCACCCCTTTGCGCTCGACTTTTTTAAGGGTTTTTCCGACCTTGGGGCCTACCACGGCAATACTTAAAAAGAACAGACCTAAAATAGTCAAATAATGTTTGGCCTTACGTCTGGCCGGATTAAAATTTTGCATCAATTTGCCCTGGATTGTTTCATCGGCGAAACTTTTCAGGTCCCTTTTACGGCTTTTGTTGCGATAGATGAAGAGACCAGTGATAGCCAGTAAAATTAAGAAAATCCAGAACAATTCAGGGTGCTCAAATTTCAACATCAGGGTGTTTTCCTCCAGATTGTACGTTCCAGAATAACAACAGTAATAATCATAAAAAATCCCGGCAGGAGAAACCAGAAGTACATTTCAAAATAATTATAATAATCAGTGACCTTAATTTCGGTTTTTTCCATACGGCTGATTTCATCATAAATTGAGGAGAGCATCTCCTGGTTGGTAGCACGGAAATATTTCCCACCGGTGGCACTAGCCACTTCACTCAGTACTTTTTCATCGATTTGCACATCCACCATCTGATAGCGTGTCTGGCCGCCAATGGTTTGGACAGGATAGGGAGCTTCTCCCTCTTTACCGGCACCGATGGTATAAATTTTTATCTCAAAAGTTTTTGCCAGGTCAGCGGCCGTCAGCGGGTCCAGTTCACCGGCATTATTGCGTCCATCGGAAAGCAGGATCAGTACTTTGCTTTTGGCCTTGCTGTCCCGCAGGCGATTGACAGAATTTGCGATGGCCATACCAATAGCTGTACCGTCAAACTCTTTTTCGGCCGTTGTCACCTGATCAATGAAATTTTCAAGGACATTATAATCAATGGTGAGCGGGCATTGCAAAAAGGTTTCACCGGCAAAGACCACCAGTCCGATTCTGTCATTTTTCCGGCCAGCCACAAATTGCTTGGCAACAACTTTGGCTGCTTCCAGGCGGTTGGGTTTAAAATCCACAGCCAGCATGGAGGTGGAAATATCGAGGGCCAGGACGATGTCAATACCCTCGGTAGAAAAAACTTTTTCCGTGTTGACCTTTTGCGGACGGGCCAGGGCGAAAATGAGCAGGGCCAGCCCAGCCATTTTCAGGTAAAAGAGGGTGGAATTTTTCCATTTATCATGCCCCCCCAGTGCCAGGATGGGCTGCAGGGAACAAAAGGTGATACTTTGTTCAAATCGGCCTCCTTTTCTGATTTTCAGATAAATCAGGATCGGTATCAGAAGCAACAATACCAAAAAATACCAATGAGAAAAGTAAATCATATTTCCGAACATCCTATTACATAAGGTTTTGATAAAATTTCACAGGTTTTTTACCCTGCCAAAAATGATAAGTTCCAAAAAAAATATCAAGATTTATTTCACCCAAAGGATAAATTGTATTTTATTCAAAACCCAGGGAATTAAATAAAACTTCAGCCTCCGAATGAAAAACCGATTCCTTGTCCACTGTTGAATAATTATTCACTAAAATGAATTTCAAAAAGTTTCAGAGGGCAGGCCTTGACACAAAGTTCACAGACAATACATTTTTCTGTATTAAAAATTAATTGTCTGTTTGCGTCCATAGTCAGGGCCTGGGAAAAACAAACAGCCGTACAGGCGCCACAGTGCATGCATTCATCTTCTTTCCAATGGACTTTTTTTTCAACCGACTGGCAGGCAATATGGTTTTCTTCCAGATATTTTCTGGCTTTTCGAATATTTTCCTGGGCTGCATCCATCTCCAGCAGCAGGGTACCTTCTTCACCGGCATTGATTTTGGCTTTGATGATATTGATTTTGATGTCAAATTGTTTGACCAGATTGTATGTGATGGGTTCATTGGTGGTATCAGAAGGAAAAGTCAATACATATCGTTTCTTCATAGCAGATCCTTGTTTATATCAGACATTTTTAAAGAAGTCTCATGAGGCCTCTTCCCTCATGTTTAATGGTTTTGTGGTTGTGTTTTCCGGAAATAATTGGACCGGTTCTGTGAGCAGAAACCGGCCGGTTTCAATTTTATTTTTGAGGATATCGGCGATCTGTCGGGCTTTGTAAAGGCTGGCCATTGGTGCTGTACGGACCTTTTTCCCATTCAACAGAACATGTCCCGACTGTAATTGGGCGTAATGGACCCTGGCCAGGACCGGATGGTCTGGCTGGCCATAATCACAAATTACCGTATCAATTTCACAGTTTTTGATGGAGACTCGCTTCGCCAGGTCTTCATCAAGAACCGGAATAGGAATTCCCAGCCCGATAAAAATCGAAATCCCGTATTTTTCAAAATAGGCGGCTTTAAGAAATTCCGCTGACATTTGTTTGAGGTCTCCTGTAACAGCGATGGTTGCAGCATTGCCAAGCGGAATACCATAAACGTTTCTGGGTTTGCTGCGATTAAATTGTGTCCCGTTCCAGGTGACATAGCCCTCAGCACCACAGAGGAAAATGCGGGTACCGATGCCAATGGTGCGTAATTCGGGGTCATTGAGCAGGGGGCTTAATTCACCGGCAGTTGAGTAGGTAATATTCCCGAATTTTGGCAGCAGGTTTCCCATGTAGGTGTACAAAATTTTACTGGTGGAATTGGTAGCGGCAGGGTAATTCTGGTAGGCATTCCTGGGATTGTAGAGATAAAACTCGTTGATATTATTGATATTGATGGTTGTTTGAATGGTCTTTCTCGGATAGCAGTCCGTGCCTTTGGCCCTGGCTTCCAAAACTACATCCCGGCCTTTGAGCAGATCTTCGATGACATGAGCACCGCCATAGGTCGGGTCGGTTTCTGATTCGGCTGTGGCGCCAATATAGGTGTCGACCGCAGCCAGTCCGCCATAAGCCGGAACATTGTTCAGTTTGATCTCCTCCATGCGGATGGGCGGGTCGGCATGTCCGAAATTGATAAAAGCCCCGGAGGAACACATTGCCCCGAAGGTGGCAGTGGTGACAACATCAACTTTTTTTGCAATTTCGGCCGGCGAAGCGGTTTCTGCCATTTGGGATACCTCTTCGGCAGTCAGCACTACTGCTTCTCCCTTTTTTATTTTTTCATTGATTTCTGCAACAGTTTTTTGGATTTTCATAATTTTACTCTTTGTTTAGCCTGATCGTTTTTTTATCGGCGGTAATTTGGGATAAAAAATCTTTGGCTTCAATGTTTGTCTTTATTCAAAAAACGCCCGATGTATGGCCTTGATGGCCCGGGTTTTATTTTCTTTTTTGATTATGAAATAGGTCGCTACGGAAGAAGCTCCGGAGCAGATGATTTGTACATTGATCCTTTCTTCGGAAAGTGCGCCAAACATGCGGGCAGCAATCCCGTGATTTTCGGCCAATCCTTTGCCCACAGCTGCAATCAGGGTTATGTCATCCTGCACCACGATTTCATTAACGGCTTTCAGATTCAGACTTTTGGCATGATTGTAGGCTTTTTTCAAATCTTTTTTATCCAACAAAAAGTTGATGGCGGTCTGGGCGGTCAGCACTGTTTTGATGTTAATTTTTTCGTCATCGAAATCTCCGGTGACCTTGGCCAGAATACCGGGTTTGATGCCAACCCCCGGTCCTTTCAGTTGCAGGACGCCGAAATCATCGCTGTGAGTCACGCTTTTTATGATTTGTTCCGATACATCGCTTTCATTATCGATGATGGAATAGGGGACAATACCCCGGCCTGTGTCATTGATATTGAATATTCGAATCGGAATATTATCAAACATCAAGGGTTCGATGGTTCGGGGATGCAGGATTTTAGCGCCGAAATAGGCCAGTTCCGCCGCCTCTGTATAATCGAGGCGTTTGATTTTGATCGGATCGTGAACAATTTTGGGATCGGCGCTGAGAAATCCATTGACATCCTTCCAGATATCCAGGGAGGCTGCATTGACGCATTTTGCTATGGCAGCTGCCGAATAATCACTGCCACCGCGGCCCAGCAAGGTTACTTTGTTTTTGGGTGAAATACCATAAAATCCCGGGACCACAAAAATTTTGTCCTCCTTGAGCCGGGTGCTGACTTGCTGGTCCGAGAGATGAAAATCCACTGTGGCATTGCCAAATTCACCGTCGGTATATAGGCCCATCTCTTCAGGGAAAACCTCTTCGCATTCCAGGCCATTATCCGTTAGTACCGCTGCGAGGACCAGGGAACTCAGCCGTTCTCCATAGCTCAGGACCAGGTCTTCCAGAAACAAGGGGATGTCACCGATATAGTGCATTCCCAGCAGATAACGTTCCAGCTGGTTGAGGCGTATCCGGGTTTCTTCGATTACCTTTTGCTGCAAAGTTTCGGAGCTGATAAAATCTTCGATGATTTCTTTTTTCAGCTGGGAAAGAGAGTCCTTCAGACCCTGGATTTTTCCACCGTCTGCCAAAACTACTGACAGATGTTCCGAAAGCAGATTGGTAATGCCATAAAAAGCAGAAACCACAATGACCAGCGGGCGGTTGTATTGTTTGACCGCCTGAATAATATTTTTCATACCGATTTTGTCACGAAGGTTGGAGCCTCCGAATTTTACTACAATTTTTTTCATCAGTTCAGCAGCCCTTTTTTATAAATCAATTCGGCATTCAGGATGGCGGCACCGGCTGCCCCACGGACCGTATTATGAGAGAGCGCGATGAATTTGAAATCCAAAACCGGGCAGGGTTGTAAACGGCCCACACTGACGGCCATTCCTTTATCCAGGTTACGCTGAAGTTTTGGTTGGGGTAAATTTTCTTCTTCAAAATAGACCACCGGTTTTTTGGGGGCCATTGGCAATTCCAGTTCCTGAGGCTCGCCTTTAAAATTGGCCCAGCACTGCTTGATTTCTTCGACATTGGTTTGGGTTTTCAGTTTTATGGAAAGGGCTTCCAGGTGGCCGTCAATGACAGCTACACGATTGCATTGAGCGCTGAATTTGATGTCAGCCGCTGTGATTTGGCCATGCTCTAGCTTACCGAGAATTTTCAGGGGCTCAGTCTGCATTTTGCTCTCTTCGCTGCCAATATAAGGCACAACATTATCAAGGATATCCAGAGATGATACGCCGGGATAGCCGGCGCCGGAAAGGGCCTGCATGGTAACCACATGGACGGCTTCGATACCAAACCGGTCATGGATCGGTTTCAGCGGCAAAGACATGCCAATGGTGGAACAGTTCGGGTTGGTGATGATAAAGCCCTGACCATATTTTTGTTCTCTGATCAGTTTAAGGTGGTCGGCATTGATTTCCGGTATCAGCAAGGGCACATCAGGGTCAAACCGATGGTTCCTTGAATTTGAGATCACGGCATAACCGGCATGGGCAAAGGCCGTCTCGATTTCGCCGGCAACACTGGCATCCAATCCGGAAAATACAATTTGACAATCCAGGGTCGGAACACATTCCTTGACTTTCTTCACAGCAACTTTTTCGGGTATGGGTGTTTGCATAAACCAATTAACAGCATCCCGGTACATCTTGCCGGCTGACCGTTCCGATGCAGCGACTTCTGAGATTTCAAACCATGGATGATTTTCCAGCAACTGGATGAATTTTTGCCCGACACTTCCGGTCGCGCCCAAAATTCCGACTTTAATTTTCATTTTTCTGACTCCTGTTAATTGATCATGTTAAAAAAAAATTTCTGCTGAATAGCTTCTCTATTCCACAGTGTCAATATATATTTTTTGGTAAAAAGTTGAATCAAACTCACGACAATAAGAAAGCATCTCAAAGGTGAGTAATAAGATAATAAACTGCCAGGAAAATAAAAACCGATAATCCAATATTTTTTTTCAATAAAAAGAAAAGATGGCTAGAGCACTTCCCGGATAAGCTCGCAATCCGGTCATAATCAACATCAAAAAAATCAAAGCTATAAGATTTATTAACCGTTGTTTGTTATGTTGGCAATATGTAAATTTTCTGGTTTATTATTAACCCTCTATTTTAGGAAAATTATGATAAAAAGTATGACCGGACATGGCGGAATTGAAAAATCATTTGATTTCGGAATCCTAGCCATTGAAATGCGCTCCGTTAACAGCCGCTACCTTGACATTTTCCTCAAAGCACCCGATTTCCTGGAGCTGTACAAAAACGATTTTAATAAAATCCTATCTGAAAGACTGGTGCGCGGACGAATATCGGTTTTCATCAAATTTGAAAGTAATGCCAAAGATACCTTTTGTGTCAATTTTGATGCAGCAGAAAAAATATTTCATGACCTGGAGCGACTGCGAAAAAACCTGGCCATCGACGAACCTGTGACCATGACCCATCTTTTGGAAATACCCGAAGTGCTCAAAGAAAAAGAGCCGGAGATAGACATGGAGATACTGATGGACAAGGTTGTAAAAATGCTTGCGGAAACAGCCCAAAAATTAGACGATATGAGAAGCATCGAAGGGAAAAACCTGGCTGACGGCATCGAAATGAAACTACAGGAAATTGAACGAAACCTGAAGGAAATTACCAATCGAATCGCCGACCGGAAAATTTCCTATTTCCAAAAATACAAAGACCTGATTCGGGAATTGAGCGGCGATATCAATATCGATGGAGAACGACTTCTGCAGGAAGTAGCCATCATGACCAAAAAGGTGGACATTACCGAAGAATGTGACCGCATTGTCTCACACATCTCACAGTTCAGAAATTACATGGACAAAGACGATGACGCCGGTAAAAAAATGAATTTCCTCGTCCAGGAAATCAACCGTGAAATGACCACCATCGGCTCCAAAGCCGAAAGTGCCGAAATCTCGCAACTGGTGGTCAATATGAAAAACGAACTGGAAAAAATTCGCGAACAGGTGCAGAATATTTTATGATGAACAAAGGAATATTGCTTCCCATTGCAGCTCCTTCCGGAACCGGCAAGACCACGGTCTGCCGTCAGCTAATCGAAAAGCTCGACAACTGCAGTTTTTCCATCTCCTGCACCACCCGCAAACCACGTCCCAATGAAACCGAGGGAAAAGATTACTATTTTCTGGAACAGGAAACTTTCGAGAAATACATTCAGGAAAATAAATTTATCGAATGGGAACGACATTTTGACAATTACTACGGAACCCTGAAATCAACACTGGAAGAGGCTATTGCCAACAACCAAATTCTACTCCTCGATATCGATGTCAATGGTGCAATGAACATCAAAAAGCAATTCCCCGAAGATACTATAGCCATCTTTCTGAAACCACCCTCCATTGAAGAATTACTGCGCCGGCTAAGCGCCCGGGGAACCGAAGACGAGAAATCCCTGGTGATCCGCAAAGCCCGTATTCCTGAAGAAATGAAACTTTCAAAATATTTTGATTATGAAATTATTAATGATAACTTAAAAATTGCCGTCAATCAAATTATAGATATTATAAAGGAGAAATAAACATGGCAAGCACAATTCATTTTAAAAAACTTATGCAGCAATCCAACGATCTTTTTGAACTGGTACTACTAGCTTCCAAAAGGGCCAAACAAATCAATGCTCTCAGAATGGCCAAATACCCGCTGCCAACCATCAGCAAAAGAACAGAAGAAGAAGATTACGAAGAGACACCCCAAGAATATTCAATTGATTGGGATGGATTGGAAAAACCGACTACCATAGGACTGAATGAATTGCTCGAAGGCAAAGTCAATTTCAAACGAGGAAGTGACGAAGTCGAAGGGGAATCCTCTGCGTCTTAAAGGCTTTAAAATATTACTTGGCCTCACCGGTGGCATCGCCATCTACAAAGCCGCTGACCTGGTCCGTCGATTGACCGTTGACTACGGTGCTGAGGTGCAGGTTGTGATGACCGCTTCTGCACAAAAATTCATGTCGCCCCTGGTTTTTGAAGCCCTGAGTGGTAAACCTGTTTTGACCCATTTGTTTTCAGGCGGATTTGTCGGCACCCGGCACATCAGCCTGGCCAAGGAAGCTGACCTCATCCTGATTGCACCAGCCTCGGCCAATATAATAGCCAAAACCGTCCATGGTATCGCCGATGACCTTTTAAGCACCATTATCCTGGCCGGATGGCATAAAATGCTTTTTGCGCCGGCAATGAATGTCAATATGCTGGAAAACCCGGCAACCCGGACAAATATTGAAAAATTGATGAAAAGAGGTGTATCAATCATCAATCCGGGTGAAGGTCTACTGGCTTGTCATGACGAAGGCAAAGGGAAAATGGCCTCTGTGGCGGAAATCTGCGAAGCTGTGGAGGCAAAACTTTTAGGGCAAGGCCTGTTGACGGGTAAAAAGGTGGTCGTGACTGCCGGGCCCACCCGTGAAAAAATTGACGCCGTCCGCTATATATCCAATTATTCCACCGGAAAAATGGGACTGGCACTGGCCATGGAAGCAAAGAAAGAAGGGGCGCAGGTTACCCTGATTACCGGCCCGGTATCCCTGGACATTCCCCGGGACATTGACACAGTGAAAGTGGAATCAGCCCGAGAGATGCTGAAAGCGTTGCTGAATCAAGCGGCCGATTACCTCTACATGAGCGCAGCCGTCGAAGATATCGTACCAGAAGAAATAATCCATCGGAAACTGAAAAAAGAATTCCTTCCCAATGTCATTCCTGTAAAAAAGGCTCCGGATATTGTCTCGGCTTTCCGAAAAAAATTTCCTGATACAAAGATCACCGGATTCAGTGTCGAGATTGAGCAGGGCAAAGAAAATTCTCTGTACAAAATGGAAACCAAAGGCCTGGATTTTATCATCTGGAACAATCCGGAAACTGAAGGCGCCGCTTTTGGTCACGACACCAATGAAGTGACGGTTTTTTCCAGGGAAGGCAAAGAATGGTTTCTTCCAAAGGACACCAAAAGAAATATTGCCAGCCGGATTATCAAAATAACCACCGGAACAGGAGCCTGAAATGTCCGATATCGAAAAGGACATACGCCGCTATTTTGAACAGCGTCAGGAACTGTTTCCTGATGATTTTTATGAAAAGCCACAGCCCAGACCTGCACAACCCGCCTCTCAACATACAACCCAAAGACCCAGAACGGAAGCTGATGGAAGCTGGATTACTTCAGGTAACCCCGACGCTGAAATAATTTTTCTTTGTACACGTCCCCTGAAACAGGACCTGGAAGCCGGTGAACTGATTTCCGGAGATAGTGGAATTTTGTTTGATAATATCTTAAAAGCTATAGATTTAACTCGAAAAGATGTTTATATTACTCCCTTAAGACCTGTTAGTAAGTCAGGTGTACTTTCAGACAGGTCAAGAATCGAAATCCTTGACAATTTGATTGATGGAAACAGGCCGAAAGTACTCATCTCGCTGGGCGACAATGCCGGAAATGAGATTCTGGGCCGAAAGGAAAAAATTGACGAAGTGCACGGCAAAATTTTTAATTACCGAAAAGTGCCTTTTGTATATACTTATCATCCCGAAATCGTTCGTCGAAATGAAAGATTAAAACGGCCGGTTTGGGAGGATTTTAAAATTATCAGAGATATAATAAGCAAATGAGCAAGCAGTACAAAGAAAAAGAAAAAAAACCGGAATTTGTACGGGTCCCGCCCCATTCCGATGAAGCCGAAATATCAGTCCTCGGCGGTATTCTGATTTCACCGGATTCCTTTAATAAAGTCGCCACCATTCTTCGGTCTGATTCTTTTTACAAAGAGGCACACCGAACCATTTACCGCGCCATGGAGGACCTAGATGAGGAACACAAACCCATCGACCAAATAACCGTCACCGAAAAACTGAACATGCTCAATAAACTGGAGGAAGTAGGCGGTGCCTATTACATCACGGGACTGGCTGAAGCTGTTCCGTCAGCTGCCAATATTGTCTACTGGGCAGAAATTGTCAAAGAAAAATCAATCTATCGCAATCTGATCATCGCAACCAATGAAATCCAAAAAGCAGCTTATGACGCCGATGAACCAGCCCATGATGTGCTGGACAAAGCTGAAGCAGAACTCTTCAAAATTTCACAGGATAAAAAAAGCGACGGCTTTGCAGACTTTGAATCAGTCCTGGGCAAAACCTTTCAGCACCTTGAGGCCATCGGAAATTCCAAATACCACACTACCGGAGTACCGACAGGAATTCGGGAGTTGGACGATCTGACCTCGGGATTTCAACGGGGTGATCTGGTGGTTTTAGCAGGACGCCCCTCAATGGGAAAAACAGCCCTGGCCCTGTCAATGGTGAGAAATGCCGCGGTGGAATACAATGTTCCGGTAGCCTTTTTCAGCCTGGAAATGCCGGACTACCAACTGGCCCTGCGCCTGCTTTGCGCCGAAGCCCAGGTCAATGCCCATGAAGTGAGGACAGGAACCCTGCCGAAGAATGAATATCGAAAATTAACCGAGCAAATGGGACGTCTGGCATCGGCCCCGATTTTTATTGATGATTCACCGGGCATTTCCATGTTGGACATACGGTCAAAATCCCGTCGTCTAAAGCAGGAACACGACATTCAGATGATCGTTGTGGATTACCTGCAATTGATCATTTCCGCCAAAAACGCGGAAAACCGTCAACAGGAAATTACCCAGATTTCCCGCAGTTTAAAAATGCTGGCCAAGGAACTGGATTTGCCGGTCCTGGCCCTGTCCCAACTTTCCCGGGCTGTAGAACAGCGCACCGGCGACCATCGTCCCCAACTTTCAGACCTTCGTGAATCAGGCGCTATCGAACAGGATGCAGACGTCGTTATGTTCGTCTACAGGCCCATCGTCTATGCCCGCAAACAGGGTAAAGAAGATGAAATCCCTACGGAAGAAAGAGGAAAAGCAGAGATCATTGTCGGCAAACAAAGAAATGGCCCTGTGGGCATCGCCTATGCCACTTTTATTGAAAAATATGCCCGCTTTGCTAGTCTCGAACGGTTTCATGATATACAATCCGAAAGGCCGGGTTTCTGATGAGCGAAGAACTTTTGGAAAATGTCTCGGTTGATGAGGAAGAAGTCCGACCCAAAAAATTTTACAGTTTGCTGGAAATAAGAGGGAAAGGGACCCAGGTCACAAAGGAACAGGAAGAATTTCTTTGGAAAGTCTATAAATACGCCCGCGAAGCCCATCGGGGACAAAAACGCAAATCCGGCGAACCCTATTTTGAACACCCTTACCAGGTTGCCCTGATCCTTTCAGAGATGAACATGGACGTCATCACAGTTGCCAGTGGTATGCTCCATGACGTCATCGAGGATACCAATATCAGTTTTCAGGAGATTGCTGAAATCATTCATCCTGAAGTGGCCCAACTGGTTGAGGGTGTCACCAAAATCAGCGGTATCAAATTTAAAACCCACGAAGACAAACAGGCTGATAATTTTCGCAAGATGCTGCTCAATGTGGCCAGGGACATTCGCGTGCTGATCATCAAATTTGCCGACCGGCTGCACAACATGCGCACCATCGGCTCACTCAATAAAATGAAACAGCGCCGCATCGCCCTGGAAACCCAGGAAATTTACGCTCCCCTGGCCCATCGCCTGGGTATGTATAAATTGCGCGCCGAACTGGAAGACCTGATCCTCAAGACCCTGGACTATGAAGCCTACCGGTTCCTGAAAAAAAAGGTCCGTGAAAGTAAAGACAGCCGTGACAATTATATAAAAGTATTTTCAGAACCTCTGAAAAAAGAACTGGCCAAGCAGAATATCTCCGCCGTCATCAAAGGTCGCTCAAAACATTTTTATTCCATTTACCGAAAAATGAAAATACGCAATAAGCCTTTTGAAGAAATCTATGACTTACTGGCTATTCGCGTCATTGTGGATACAGTGGAGCAATGTTATGCAGTCCTCGGTTCGGTCCACAAAATATTTACACCGGTGATGGAACGCTTCAAGGACTATATTGCCTCCCACAAAGCCAATTACTACCAGTCCCTCCACACCACGGTCTACGGCCCTGGCGGAAAAGTGGTGGAAATCCAGATTCGAACACGGGAAATGGACCATATCGCCGAGGAAGGCATCGCTGCCCACTGGAAATATAAAGAGGGCAAATCCAATGATATCGATAAATATGTGGTCTGGCTTCGTGACTTGGTGGAAATGCTGAAAACCGACTCCATCAACTCCCGCGAATTCATGGAAGCCCTGAAAATCGACCTGTTCAAGGATGAAATTTTTGTTTTTACGCCCATGGGTGACCTGGTGCGTCTTCCTGTCGGTTCCACTCCTATTGATTTTGCCTTTGAAATTCACACAGAGGTCGGCTACGGGTGCATCGGAGCCAAGGTCGACGGAAAAATGGTTTCTCTCAACACACAGCTCAAAAGCGGCCAGAAGATTGAGATTATTACTTCAGACGCCAAAAAACCCAGCTACGCCTGGCTCAAAATCGCAAAAACATCCAAAGCCCTTACAGCAATCAAAAAATGGATCAAGAACAACCAGAAACAGGACTCCATACAACTGGGGCGCGAAATTCTGGAAAAGGAAAACCGAAAGAACAGAACCCTGCATTTCCTGGCTGAAGTGGAAAAACGCTTTGCCGAACTCGGCTATGACAACCTGGACAACCTGCTAGCCGACGTTGGGGAAGGGGAACTGTCCACCAACCGCCTTCATGAAAAACTATTTGCGGCAGAAGAAGAACAACAACCGGAAGGATTTCTTACAGCCAGCCTGAACCGCCTTACCCGACGAACCAATCATGGCATTAAAGTTCATGGCGTCAAAAACATGATGATTAAATTCGCCCAGTGCTGTCACCCTATTCCCGGTGACCCGATCATCGGCTTCATCAGTCGCGGCCGGGGCGTCATCATCCACACCAATGACTGCAACAACATTCCCGCCCTGGTGGGAAAAAACGAACGTCTCATCGACGTGGAATGGGATGTTGACAAGCAACAAATATTTGCATCCAATATTAAAATTACGGGCCAGGAACGTCGGAACCTGCTGGCCGACATCACCAAAATTACCTCAGAAACCAATACCAATATTATTCAAATAGAGGGCAATGTAGATGACACCATCAATCACATTAATCTGGTCATCGAAGTCTCCAACCTGAGACACCTGGACAAAGTCATCAGCAAACTTCGACGACTACAGGGAATTATATCAGTGGAAAGAAAATAAAACCTTTAAGGAGGAAATCTTATGAGTAAGCGTGCAAAAACTTTTACTAAGAAGGACATTGTCAAACTGACGGCCAGGGAACTGAATGTCAACATGCATGAAATTGAAGAGGTGGTCAACAGCGTCTTCAACAGCTTGCGGGAAATCCTGACAATGAGAGAGAGAGAACTGAGAATAGAAATCAGAAACTTTGGGGTCTTTGAAGTGAAACAGACCAAAGCCAAACCCAAAGCCAGGAACCCACGGACCAATGAAATTGTCTTCGTTCCCCCCAGGAGAAAGACCCATTTCAAACCCGGCGTGCTGATCAAGGACGCTTTGAAAGAGGCCGTGGAAAACCTGGATTAACTCAATCCTTTTTGATTCAGAGGGTATGGCAACTGAAGCGATTTGGTTGCCATTTTTTTTGTCCTTTTATTTCATCATATTGTCACGCTGAACTTTGCGGGCCCATTTTTTTTCTGATTGTAAATTTTATATCTCCTGTAAGAGAAAATTTTCATCAGTTTTTTCAATGCTGCCCTGAAAAGCCCTCAGTGAATTTTCCAGTTTTTGCAAATCTGCTGATGGTTCCACCGGCAATCTTCCGGAACCGATCTGCTTGAGTGCATTAACCACATAGGCCACTGTCAACTTCCCCGGATCCACTGCCGGCTGATAAGCCGGTTCTTCAATATCTTCACGAAGTATTTCGGAGATAATCCCGGCTTGTTTCAGATCATAAAGTTGCTGCAATATAAGACGCACCGGTGCCCCTGTTTCCACTGAAAGTTCCTGATCCGAAACTGGCGGCTGCGCAGTAGTAAAACGCCGAATGATTTTGGAACAGATCAACAGGGCCAGTAAATATTTATTGAATTGACTCAGGGCCTCACCGGATTCATCAAACCGGTATGTCTCGGTATTTTGAATGGCAAAGGACAATTCCGCTCCATAGAGTACGATGGTCCAGCTGGTTTGCATCCAAACCAAAAACAAGGGCAACGCTGCAAAACTTCCATAGATCGCATTGTATTTTGCAGCACCGACCTGGAATGTGATAAAAATCCACTGAAAAATTTTCAGCAGGGTTCCCGAAAGCACTGCCGCCAGAAAACCGGCATGGAAATGGACTTTGCCATTGGGAATGACGATATAGACAAAGGCCAATAAAATCCACATTACAGCCACCGGGCTCAATCTCAATAGAAATTGGATGACCGGTCCCACAATGCCCAATAATTTCAACGATTCGGCAATTTCTGTAATTTGTGTAAAAACATATATTGAAAGGGCGTTTGAAAGGACGATCAAGAGTGGCGTAATCAATAAAATCGTCAGGTAATCACTGATTTTTCGCACATAGGACCGCGACTTTTTAATATACCAGATATCATTGAAATCCTGCTCAATATTGCCCAGCAGACGCAAAACGGCCCAGATGAGAATGACAAAACCGGGCCCGGCAATAAAAGAACCCTTGGTGTTTGATAACAGCGAGTTTGAAAAATTAACAATGTAGCGCATGACCTGTTGGTTCTCCGCAAATCGTTCCATCAATTCCTTTTCCAGCAATTCCTGAAGGCCAAAGCCCTTGGCGATTCCAAACAGCATGGCCACCAGGGGAACTACCGAAAGCAAAGTAAAATAGGTCAGGGCCGAAGCGCGCAAAACACATTTATCCCGCTGAAAACCACGAAAACTGAGTACCATTGCCCGGGCACTTCGAATCAGGAAACCATGCGTCAGTGAAACTTCCTTGACACTGATGAGCCAGATGTCTTTCACAATAAAATTGATGAGTTTTTGAAAATTGGATTTAATTTGCTTCATAAATGTTTCCTAATCAGCAACGCTGATATTTTTTTATTTCACACCAGGCAGGACCTTGGAGAATTATTGGATCCGGCCCAGAATTTTGTCCATTACCCAGGCGGTGTGCAATCCTGTATCACCGGTTGAGGGATGCACTGTTTTTCCGATTAAATGGTCCCGCATATTTTGTACATGGAAGAATTGTATATTTTCCGGATGTTCGATCATAAATATTTCACTTGTCCCTGTTCTTTTTAACGTTATGGGTTGATCATCAAATACCGCAAAGGTAATTTTCCCCAGACTGCCATAAATGACCACCTCATCAACAACCTCATGACAGCCAAAATTCCAACCGCCGGAACCGGTGACACCGGACCGGTGCTGCCAGCAGGCCGCGACTGTATCCAGGGATGTATAGAGCCTCTGCCGGTTAAGGCCTATTCCTTTTGCATCTTCAAATTCACCACACAGCCAGGCAAAAAGATCAAGGCCATGGCTCGCCAAATCATCAAAATGACCACCCAGTGCAATCTCCTTATCGGTGCGCCAATTATATTTTCCTGCAAGTTCATCAAGGCCAGCCGGTTTATTCAATTGCCAGGTGATGTGTCGAATGTCACCGATTGATCCGGATTCCAAAAGTCCCTTAATTTTTATAAACCTTGGCAAGGAACGACGGTAATATGCCACGAACAAGGGAATATTTTTTTCAGCGAAAGCCTTATGCATTTCCAGGCCATCGGCATAGGTGGGCGCCATAGGTTTTTCGACACAGCAGGGTTTTCCGGCCTCGGCTACTTTCAGGGCGTAAAATTTGTGTGTATCCGGTGGTGTCGCAATATAAACAGCGTCAATCTCAGGGTGGCTAATTACCTCATCCGCATCGGAAGTAAAAATCTCAACATGGTGCCGCCGTGCATAATCTTTCGCCATTTCATCATTTCGCCGCATCACTGCTTTCAGGACAAAGCCCTCAACTTTCTGGTATGCCGGCCCGCTCTTTTTCTCTGTCACATCACCGCAGCCAATGATACCCCAGCGGACAGGTAATTTGTATGTTTTCATTTTAACCTGTTCGCTTTCTTCATCTGACTGATTAACGGATCGGGATCAAAGTTGTCCGGAATCGGAAATTGGATTTCATGAGTATTTCTCAATGTCCTGGTAGTGTAGTAATAAACTACGTCAAGACCCTTGAAGGGTTTTTCAATTACCTTAATTTTTACGAGTCCCGACAAGGGAAAGTCCCAATTGTGAAAATAACCATTAAAATAGGCATATTTCTCACCTATCAGAATTTGCTTGTCACCTTTTAAATTTTTCCGATAATCGTATATAGGCATCAGTCTGGAGAAAAGGAACAGAATTAATACTACGGAAGCGATTATTCCCAGGAACCCGGCCATTTCATCGGCTTCCATGAAAAACAGAAAAGGAATGGAAATGACAACAAACATAATTCCCTTGGTCCACATCAGTGTCTTGTTCTTCTCTTTGGCGGACTGTCTGAGACTTTCAGCATATTGTTGCAGCCTTCTGTCATCTAATTCCAGATGTGCCAGAAGCTTTTCACCAGATTTCAGTTTCTCCAGTTTCAGTGCCCGGGAAGTAAACATTCTGGCTACAATAAAACAGGACAATGTAAAAAACAGCCCCACCATGACCAGGGCCCAGCGGCCGCTTAGAAAAAGCCCATCAATAAAAGGCAAGACTGTTATCAGGGTGCCGGCAACCGACAAAATTATGAAGGTTCGGGCAATTGATTGTTGTTTATTTTTTATTTTAGAAAATTCCATCCTGCCCTTATAATTTTTTTGAAGTTATGAGGTAGAAACATGACTAGCAAGAGGAAAATGATTAATCTGCTAAAGGATAATTATTTCACATAGGTCAGTTTTCGAACCTGCCCCTGTCCCGAACCAATTTTTGAGAAGGATAAAAAATAGATGCCCGCAGGGACTGAATTCCCTTTTTGGTCAATTCCATTCCAGGCGAAATTATAGCGGCCGGTCCGGCTGTGATTTGCCAGATACCGCAGAACTTCACTCCCCGTCATATCATAAATTTTTATGCTGACAGCCATCGTAGTATGAATCGCATACCCAATCTGCGTATTCCCGTTGAAAGGATTCGGATAGGCCAGCCCCACTTCGAAATTGATCGGAACCGGACCCGTGATTCCAATTTTTGTCGGATAATCGCCATTCAGGTAATATTCGCAACCATCCTTGAGAAAATGAAGGCGGGCATTGATTATGGCCGGATGATTGGAATTTGGAAGGGGTGCGGAAGGATCATTTTTTTGCGGAAATCCAAAGTATCGCATGGGCCTGGAATCGATGAAATAAGCATATTTTCCAACCCATGCCCTGCCCTGGGTATCAATATTCAGCGTCGCAGATGCTCCCAGGTATATGACTGTTATACCAGGATTTTCCGCCATGGCATACATTCCACCCACAAACCGGTTTTCATAATAATCATCATCACTCCAGATTTTGTTGATGACGACGGCATTGGGAACCTGCGAACTGCCCTCGGATAATGTCAAACTTCCATACCATGCTGCCGTAGCACTGGAGGTCAGTCGATTGACAGCCACACTGCCGGCATTCAAAATTTCATCATCATCACCTCTGAGTGTAATTTCTGTGTAATTCAGGACTTGATTATCATGGATGTAAAAATTCAATCGTTCCGGGTTCATTACTTCAAAATTATTCAGGTCGTATTCAAGGCCGTGGACCAACTGATCAAACCGAAGATTTGTATAGTTCACCGGATTTCCGGCTATGGATTCACACTGGGACTCTTTCGTTGGTTTGACAATTGTTACTGAAGCTTTGCCATAGACAATACCCTGATACCGGGCATTGATGCAGAAAGCTGTTTTTTCATCCACACCAATTCCAACGAGGTCCTCTCCGGTATCAATTTTCCATTTCGCCATCATGGGTACCAGGCGTCCTATTCTCCCCCTTGGATGAAAATGGCTGTCTGTCAATACGCCGGGCATCAGGTCTAAAAATCCATTGTCCAGATGGATATCATTATTGCGACAATTGACTGCCGCATCTTCGGGATAAGATGACCCAAATTTAGCATCGAAAAAAACTTCTCCGAGCACTGCCAGTCCGGCCGAAGTCCCGCCAATGACACCACCATTGGCATAAACCCGCCTGATGGCTTCCTCAACCAAAGTATTTTTCCAGACATATACATAGTCCCACTGGTCGCCACCCTCCATAAAAATGCCTTTTGCCTCTGCCAGTGCTTTGTAGGTTGAGGAATCATTAGCCGCTGTTTTGTCTTTGATTTGCAGCCCGCGGCTTCGTGAATCAGCACCAAAAGATTTAAAATATTCTGCATACCAGGGGGCTGTCTCATCCACATCGATATTGATTACGATTCCCGAGTCAGCCTGCCGGACAAACCACGCATAGGGCAGGTCCGACCAGTCGCCGTAGTCCTCACTCCCACCACCTACCAGCATGAGTGAGCCCTGGGCAAAAGTCATCAATGGCATAACGAGTAAAATTAAAAATTTATTCATTTAAAAAACCTCATCTGAACCTCAGGCTACCTTACCCTGTTGCTTCAAAAAAACCCCTGAAAACCGGCAAAATTTCCTGTTCAATCAGCCGACTAAAGTCATCATAACCATAAAGCCCGTAAAAATTACAGGGTTCCAGAAGATAAAAAACCTTCTTCCAATATTCATTTTGATGAGGGTCAACCAGGATACTTCCTTTTTGAAAAAATTTTTTCTCTGTTTTCATCAATTCTGTAATCTGTCGCCCTTCATAGCGATTATACACATCGTCATATTGGGTTTCAATTCGCAATAGTTTTACAGATTCAACATTAAATTCTGAATCCTGCTCTAGTTTGACAAATTCAATTTTGTGGCGAATGAATAACTCTTCGAACACCTCACATTTACTAGCAGGAATAATGTAAAAATCCGGCATTTTTACACTTGATTTGATGATCCGTGTTTTCATAAAATTGCCGGTTGGAACTGCATGATCTTTACCCTCTTTAAAAAACATGACAGTGTCAATGCTGTCATCAATTTTGCCCCAGAAATAATTAGTTGGTAAAAAAACCGGGCAATCGTAGGGTGAGCGGAATAATTTTTTTGCGCCGAAAATAAACCCCCTGTTATTCAATAATTCTTTAAAAATAATCAGATAGGCATCCACCCGCTTGCCCAAGTCAAAGGCCGGATTTTCTACATTTCCCATGACGCCCGACTCAATAATGAAAGACAGAGAATTTAACAGGGCCATTCCGTTTCTGGCGTCATCGCCTTCCAGGGTGCTGAACCGGTTTTCTTCATGAGGCGGCATTCCGCCCAGATAGTAACGACAAAAATTATATCCGGTCTTTTTTAAAGGCCCTTTCATAAGATTAAGGGTCATGACGCCAAAATCGTAAAATGGACCATCAATCAAGGGATTTCCACCACAATCCATCATGATCAGCGGCCATTCTTCAAGTCCTTTGTCCAGTATAGACTGTGAGGTACGATTAAATTCATGACAATCCACAGTCAAATGGGGCTGAATTTTGTGCCACACCTGATAGAGCGTCTGGGTCTCGGGCTGGCTCAGCAACAGGTGGTCACGATTCAAGTCGGCACCACTGGCATTCCTTCGCTGTTTTTTTTCAGCACCATCGGGATTGACCATCGGCATCAGCCATAAATCAATGTTATGGTCCATCAAATCAGGATTGTCGGCAAGATATTTCGCCAGCCAGATAATAGCCTCTTTTCCTGCCGGTTCATTGCCATGTTGTTGCGCAAACAGGAATACTTTCAACGGATTTTCCACCAGGTTGTCAGGCTTGATATTCAGCAACCACAAATCTCTGTTCTCAATACTTTTGCCAGCACTTTCCAAAACTATATTTTCTTTTTCTGATAATCTTTTGAGAACCGTCGTCATTTCATCATAAGTCACAATTTTGTTTTGAGAAAGGTGGTTTTGGGGAAATTCTGTTCCGGGCTTTCCATTACAGGATAAAAAAAGGACCAACAAAAATCCAAAAACCAGGAACTTGAAACTCAATCTGCCAAACTTTATACCCACAACCCGCTCCTCCATGATCATAAACTTATACCGCTGATTTGGCTCCACTTGTCTTTGCAAATCAGGAACCTGCCACTGTTTCGTCATCATTGATTTTATGGGCGATACCGATTCCTGTAAACCCGTAAATCCATGCCAGCAAAATTCCGATGTAGAACATAAAAGTCCATTTTGCATAAATCAAAGTCGGCACACCCAGAGTTCCCGCCATATAAACCCCGGCCATAGACCAGGGCACCAAAGGAACAATCACTGTACCGCTGTCTTCCGTTGTACGGGATAAATTTTTTGCCGCAAGTCCTCTGTTACGATATGTCTCCGCAAATAATTCTCCCGGAACCAGGATCGCTAAAAAAGATGATCCGGTGATAAAGGCCATCGTTATACAACTTAGTGAAGTGGATACAATCAGACTGCCGGTGGAATGAATATTTTTTAACATTTGCTCCATAATTTTTTGCAGCATACCAGTGGCCTGCATGATTCCCGCAAAGGCAAAAGCACAAAGCGCTACCAGGGTCACATACATCATACTCATCATGCCGCCGCGACTCAGTAGTTTATCCAACTGGGCTACACCGGTATCAGCTCTATAACCGGTGGCCATGGACTGAGTCACATCAGCGATTGAAAGCCCCTGAAAAAACATACCCAGAAGACCTGCCAGTAAAGTTGCCAGAATCATTCCGGGAATGGTTGGCAATTTCCGTACAGCAAAATAAAGGATAATGCCGGGTGGCAATAAAAGCAGGATGTTAAAATTAAAATTGCTGCTCAAGCCCTTTAGGAGTTGGTCAATTTCAGTGGACTGCACAGGAATATTACTGTATTTCAGGCCAATAAAAAAATAAATCACCAATCCGATAATCCACGCCGGCAGTGTGGTCCACAGCATGTGTCTGATGTGGTCAAATAAATTGGAACGGGCCGCCACAGGTGCAAGATTGGTTGTATCGGAAAAGGGCGACAATTTGTCACCAAAATATGCACCGGTAATAATCGCACCGGCTGCCGGTCCCGGTGGAATATGCAACCCTTCAGCTATTCCCATAAAGGCAATCCCAATGGTGCCCACTGTACCCCAGGATGTTCCGGTAAAAAGAGATACAAAACTGCAGACAATCCCGGCGGTCACCAGAAAATAAGAAGGCGAAATGATTTTCAATCCATAATAAATGAGCATGGGAATAGTCCCGCTGGCAATCCAGGACCCCACCAGCAAGCCGACACACAACACGATCAACATTGCCGGCATGGCCCGGGCAATGGAATTAACAATACCGGTTTCCAGTTCTTTCCAGGTGTAACCATGGCTCCAGGCAATTAGTCCTGCCAGGGTGGCTGAGCAGATCAGGAGCACTTCTGCCTGGAGGTGAAATAAGCCGTAGCCGATCCCCAGGAATATTCCCATCGCAACCAGGGGTATCAGGCTGAAGATTAAATTAGGCCTATTTTTTTCTTTCCTTATCATCATTGCTCATTTTTAAAAATATAACCTTCGGGATTTCCAAAATCCCGAAGGTTTGGTGAAAATTGATCCATTATTGGATAAACATCATCTTTCGGGTCTGAACACCCTGCTCGGTATTCATCTGATAAAAATACAGGCCACTGACCACCTTCTTTCCGAAATTGTCAGTTCCGTCCCAAAGTAATTGGTAATTGCCGGCAGCGTAGGGTGTATGGGTCAATTCTCTGACCAATTGCCCATTGACATCATAGATATTGATGCTGACCTGACCGGCTTTGTCGAGATCAAAACCAATATTGGTTTCCGGATTAAAAGGATTCGGATAGTTTTGATGCAGTTGGAAACCCCTTGCAGTTTCAACAGTCTGTTCATTCGGATCAACGGCAGTGGGTGCAATCAGTCCGGTAATGCGAAGGATTCCGGCACTGGCTGTGGACACCCAGATTTCCTCGTTCTTGATTTCAAGGTGGGTCAAGGTGTCCTGGAGAATCCCGCCACTGGTAGAGGCTGTGGTATATTGGTTGAAACTTCCATCCGGCAAAATTTCCACTAACCCTTCACCATTGGTGGCGCACCAGATGTGGCCATTTTTATCGGCTTCCAAATCAAAAATATCGGCTTTCAGGGCAGGAAAATCTGTTGAATCCAATTTGCTGACACTGCCGTCGGAGGCAATTTTATAGAGATCATTGACATCGGCATCCGGTACCCAGGCTACATCATTTTTGTCCAGAGTCATGGCATAGGTATACAAACCGGCAAGATCGGCCACTTCTTTCCAGGTGCCGTCGGTGTCTCGATATACAACACCATACCAGGTACAGATCCATACTCGCCCCTGGCTGTCTTCCTTCAGATCATAGATTTCCGGCCTTCCGTTTGACAGACCAATGTCTGCGGCCGTCCACATGACCCAATTTTGTCCATTGTCTTCAGAATACCAGATACCAGCGTCATCACGGTCACTCAGGTATATATTGCCTTTGGAATCGGTTTGGATTGTCCTTGTATAATCGTTCACGGTGAAATCCACTTCCAGGGCTGTTCCATCGGCTTTCAGCACAGCTACACCGTAGTGGGTACATAACCATTTGTTGTTTTGATCATCAACGGCAATATAATAGACCCTGTCTTCCAGATTGGCCAGCCCCAGATCAGCCTGCTCATATACCGTCCAGTTTGATAAATCATTGGACAGCATGGAAACATTGGCGATCCCAGTGGCGGGGTCCTTTTGTCCGCCAAACCAGATATTTCCATCATTATCGAAACTGATGCAATAAACCAGATTGCATGGCAAGTCACTGTTTTCCGCCGTAAACGCTGTAAAGGTTTGAGCCGATACAACCCCACTCAGAAACATCAAAAAAACTAACAATTTTCTCATAAGTTCCTCCTGCTTTTTAAAATAACTTTCCCATTGTTCCCTGAAAATTTTTCTTCACCTGGAAACCGTTCCCGACCAAAAATCGGGAACAGTAGCCCGGGTTTTCATTCTCATTTCGGGGGGGACGAAATTCATTTTGAATTTTTATGTTCACTACCTTCAATTTTTCTTTTAAGAACAGAACATCTGTTCGATTTTGCTGCTGAATCCGACAGCCTGGTAATCAAGGATTTTCAAAAAATTAAAAACTATATCCAATGCCAAACCGATGAATTGAGCTGAAGACATCGTGATTGGAGTAAGAGTAATCCAAACGCAGCCCTTTAACAATAATTCCCCCACCGGCGTTTAATCCGGCAGTATCATAGTTCAACTGGTATGAAGCGCCCAGCCAGGCCATTTTTCGAAAACGATATTGACAGCCCATGACGACCCGTTCCTCATTATCGCTGGGCACATCAACATCAACAATCATCGTCACGCAATGGTCTGCCTTTTCAAATGCATCCACAGCCACACCCATCTGAAAAACCTGGGGCAGACGGAATTGTGATGAAAGACGTTCAATTCTCGGATTGTCTTCCTCTTCCCTGGCTTCCTCCTCGGCAATGCGATCATCGATATCTTTGCCGCCGAATTCCAGGTTTCCACTGAAATTCCTTACAGCCGTTCCGATTCTGAGATTGTGAAACCCTGTCTGGTAAACTGACCCGGCATCCAGCGCCATCTGGGAGGCAGATTCATTGTAAAGGGTTTCCTGAATATATTTTCCGCTGATACCAAAGGAAAACCGGTCTGTCATTTTTCGGGCATAACTCAAGCCCACAGCAATATCGCCGGAACCATAATATTCTCCGGTCCCGTCGGGTTCAAAGACTGTTGTGATCTCCTGGTCTTCCATAGAAAAAACCGTGGCTGAAATACCAAAAGCATTGTTGGGGCCATATTTCATGACCGCGCCGCCAAAAGTCAGTTTCGTATCCAAAAACCAATCCGTATGTGAGAGATATATATCGGTTTTAGAAGCGAAAATAGCACCTGCCGGGTTCCAATACAGAGCTTCCGCACCCGTAGCCAAAGCTGTCATACCACCCCCCAGGGCTGCACCGCGTGGTGTCGCGCCAATCTGTAAAAAATTCGCCCCCGATTGTCCAAGACTTCCGTCGGCAAGGAGCATGATGGAAGTAGTTGCAACGATTCCGAATACTTTTATCAATGATCTCATTTTCCTGCTCCTTTCTATCGTATAATGGCAAAACGCCCGATTTTTTCACCAATCCCGGATTCAACATGGAAAAAGTAAACTCCCGATACCACCGGTCGTCTTTCACTGGTCAGGAGGTTCCATTCATACCGCCCATTTGCGCCATTATGCTCCAGGGTGTTCACCAAATCACCATCTACCGTAAAAATTTTGATGGTACAGGGAGTAGGCAGATTGGTAAAAGCCATATTCCTGATGGGCTCACCGTAGATTGTATTGCCCAGGCGATTTCTGTCCCATGGTGCAGAAATAATATAAGGATTGGGTACTGCTTTAATTTTATTCATGTCCTGCTTTGTTGCCGCTGACTGACTGACAGGCTGAACACCCGCAGCATTAGGCTGATTGTCAATATTATCAATATTTGCCAGGAGCAGAGACTCTTCACGGTTGCCGGCAATGGATGTACGGTATGCACAAAGGTTGTAATAATTTGTAAATCCATTGTAAACACCACTCACATCAACATAATGATAGGCTTCATCCAAAAATTGTGAACTGGTATCATAGGCCAGCGGAAGGACCACCAGTTCTTCCCATTCCTTTAGATTAGGATCCGTGGTTTTGTAGAGGATATATCCCTCTAGATCATTTTGATTGTTGTTAGCCGGATTTTGATAATAGATATCCAGATCATTGCTCCAGTAGAGATCAACACGCTGATCACCGGCGATGGCTGTCAATTCCGGCGTCGGCATGACCTTGATGCCAAAATCACCGGTAGCCTCATAATTGCTGAAATAGTCACGCAACTGGTCAATAACCTTTTCCAGATCAGCCTGGTCATCACCAACACCTACTCCAATCCAAATTTCCCTGGATTCTCCAGCCGCCACATCAAAGGGGCCATTCATAATCCAGCCCACCATGGCACCACCGATAAGGTTTCCCGATTCATCCAAAATCCTGCTGGTATTTGGATCATCGTACCGAGTGCCTTCATTTTGGCCCAAATGAAAATAATCTTCTACACGGAGATCCGGATGATCGTGAAAATAATTGGTGTCTGAAGCCATCAAGGCGTAACTCAAAGAGTCCCAAAAACTGCTGTTCACGGCCACTTCGTCGACAGCCACATCGATCCAGTGAAAATCGGTGATTCCCTGGTCATTAGGTGTTTTTAGAAAGGTAATGCCCACCTGAAATGGATTGGGCTTCATCCATTCATCACTGTAGTCATTCGAATCATAAAACCGCACCATTTCACGACCTTTGTCAAAATCAATACAGTCATCAGCCCATTCGTCACCAGATGAAAAGCCGCCGATATCCAGGTCAGAATAAAAATTGAAGTAAACATCTTTCCAGTCGTCAGCACTCTGGTTTTCCAATTCAAATCTCATTAATACAAACCGGTCAGCATCCGGAACTCCCCAACTGTAGATGGTCTGATAGACACGCATATTCATGAGCATATCTTCTTCGCCATTTTTTGCATACCGCCAGTTGGTGGAATCACTATAGACACAAAAACTTTCCTGCTGGCTGAGAATGACAGGATTGCCATGTGCATCCTGGACCGGCCATCCCCAATCAGGCCAGGTTTGCGGTTTGTCACTCATGGCCATTTCCGCATTGCCGGCATCATAGCCGCCAATCGCATCAAATTCTTCAAATCTTCCGTCAGCTGCAGAAATGACATTCCACTTTCCGTTTGCCATTTTTGCACCGATCATCAGACACTGGCGATACATGACCAGCTGCCCGGAATTGATCGGGTATTCAATGGTCTTTTCCAATTGTCCGCCATAGGGATAAAACTGACCGATATTGGTGGTAAAAAAACCAAGATTTCCGATATTATGTGTGGCGAAAGAACGGTCTGCCAGTCCCGCTTTCACCATCTGAAATCCCAGCAGCAACACCCATATAATTATTCCTTTATTTTTCATCATTGTTACTCCTTAAAATCCAATGTTGATGCCGAGGTATATGATTCTGGGACTGCCATAATTCAGCGGATTGTTGTCATATTCCTCTGTGCGCCCGCTGTTTGAAAAATCAGGCTGACCGGTTCTCGCATAAACATAATTGATATTTTGATGGTCCGTGAGATTATAAATTTCCAGGTAAGGCGTCATCTGAATTTTTTTAATTTTTAATCTGTAATTCAATTTAAGATCGAGGTAATAGTTGGCATCAATTCGTCCGTTGTTGAGTTCATAGGGGTCTGTGGCGCCGCGCATTTCTTGGGTATAGGGCAAACCACTGCCCCATTGTCCCAACAGTGTGGATTTGAAGTTCCCCAGTTTGTAAGTCAAACGGCCATTGATTGTATGGCGCTGATCAAAATTCAACGGAAAATACTTCAACGTCTGACGGTTTTCCAGTTCACTGCCAACCCGCTCCAGGGGGCCGGAACTGCTGCCTTCAGCCACCGCATAGGTATAATTCAATTCACCTGTCCAATTCTGACCACGGTTTTTGCGAAGCTGGACTTCAAACCCATTATTGTAGGCAAAATCTTCATTGATATGCAGTGAGAAGGTTTCCCAGTATTGGGGCTGGTCCAGGGCAAAATAGGTTCGCGCACCGAGCAGATTTGTGATCTGCTTACTGTAGACCGTCACATCCAGAATATAATCATCAAACAGTTGCTGGCTCACACCAAATTCATAGGCGATGGTTTTTTCCGGCTTCAGGTCTGGGAAGCCGAACCGGCCGTTGCCCGATTTGAGATTCATCAGCACATTATCCCGGTAATCTGCAGTACCGTCATTATTGACATCATAAAGTTTGTCACTGGTACGGTTCACCAGGGCTTTGTAGATATAATCATAATCCGGTCTCTGAAAGTAATGCCCGTAGCCGAAGTGAAATACAGTCTTGTCGGTCACCGGATAGGAAATTCCCAAACGCGGGCTGACCTGAGCATGGACCTTCGATGCCACTACAGATTTTGTAGAATCTTCTGTGTCATAGGGATTTTTCCAGTATTCAGTTTTTGGATCATGAAGATCATATCTCAAACCGGCACTGAGGATAATGGATGAAAAATTGATTTTATCCTGAATATAAGCACCAAACTCCATTGGGCTGACCGCATAATCATCGAGGATTACATCTTCATAATAAGGAGAGCTGACATAAAACCGATCGATATTATGTTGCTTTGCAACCAAACCGGTTTTGACCTCATTGAATTTATTGGCATACCAAACCCAGTCGGTCTTTATCCCTATAGTGTTCTGGTCATTTTCCGTATAGGACGAAACATAACTGTGCGTGTAAAATTCTTTATGCTCATCCAAAGCGTAATCGGTCTTTAAATCATTATAGTCAAAATCTCCGCTGTCATAGTGGTATTGAGTATAAAAAGCCGACAGGGTATAATAGAGGTTTTGGGCCAATGTATGGGTCATACCGAGGCTCAACATTTCTGTGTTGGACCTTGGCTCAAACCAGTACTGGTCTTCAATATATTTCCAGGCATGACTATAATTTTTATGTACGCCGTCGGACAGATTAGCCGTTACTGCGAGTTTCAGGTTGCGAATATGCCGGTCCGTGATTTTGAGAAAAAGATTGCCTTCACTGCGATAACCCCAAGGCAGATAGTTGTCCCGGTCATCATAATTGCCGGACAAGAAAAAGGAGGTTTTGGAAAAAAAGAGCGGCCCTTCCAAATTGAGTCGAATCACCGAACGGTTGTAATCGGAACTGGTCGATTCCATTCCGGCTTTGGAATTTTTAATATCCATAGCACCATGAAATTCGGAACTTCCTTCACGGGTCGTAATATTAATAACTCCACTCATAGCATTGCCATATTCCGCTGAGTAGGTCCCGCTGATCATCTGCATCTCGGCAATGGCGCCTTTATTGATCATTTCACTGGTATTGATTTCAGTGGAAAGGGGGTTCACAAGCGGCACACCATCCACCATATAGACCACTTCACCGCTGCGACCGCCACGGAAATGCAATCCATCGGCATTGACAACACCGGGTTGGGTCCGAATCACATCGGTTACTGTGGATGAAGGCATCTCTTCAATTTCTTCGGTCTGAACACTGCGGGTGGTTGCAGTGAGGTCCTTGTCAATGGCTTTTTTCTGGGCCGTCACGATGATTTCTTCCATATTCAGCGCCTGCTCGGATATTTCAAAATTCACAAACTGAATACGATTGGACGTGACTATCACATTCTGCATGACGACCGGCGTATAGCCGATAAATTCACATTTGACGGAATATTTCCCCGGCGGGACCTGCAGGATTGCGTAATTACCCTCCATATCCGATGCAGCGCCCAGCGACGCCCCTTGGATAATGATATTTGCTCCCATCACCGGATTTCCACTTTTCTCTTCTATCACTCTTCCGCTGATGCGGCCAAAATTAGCTGCCATCAGCAGGGAACAACTCATCAACAACAATAAAATTTGTTTTCCCATTTATCCTCCTGAATCCTCGCTATTTTCCTATTTTCTGTCATTCTGAATCCCCGATTCATCGGGGTGAAGAATCTCAACAGTAATTGCACTGACTTCTGAGATTCTTCGTCGGGTTACCTCCTCTGAAGGACAGCTATAAACCTAACTTTCAACAAGCGGTTTCTGTATCGCACTGGAAGCTTCAATCATTTTTTGTGCTTTATCATAATCGTGACAGGCACACTGGGTCGCAATTGCATTGATCAAAACAGAAATTGCCGCAAAACTATTGGTGAACAACATGTTTTCACTTTTTACCAATAGACTGACATCTGCATGGAATGTCGCCGGTGCCGCCGGTTTATCAGTAATAGCAACCACTTTCACGCTTTTTCCTTTCACTTCTTTCACCAAATCAATCGTCTCGGTAGAATAGGGCGGAAATGAAAGCACCACCAGCAAATCATCTTTATCAAGCAACAATGACTGCTCAAGAAATGGTGATGTATCATGCTGCATGGCATGACTGCGCACCCCAACCTGATTGAGCTGGTAGGACAATATTCTGCTCAGCAAAAATGATATTCCCAGCCCGGCAGTATAAACCGTCCTGGCGTCGAAAATCATTTCGACCGCTTTCCTGAAACTGTTTCTGTCGATCAGTTTGAAGGTCTGATTAATATTTTGAATATCCTGGTTGGCTACAGAGGTTAGAATATCATCTTCATCTTTGGCTGAAGCCTTGATCAGTGGAAAACGATCTTCATTTTTCAACTGTTGCTGAAGGTTTTCCGCCACTGCATTGCGAATTTCCGCAAAGCCGGAATATCCGATTCGCTGGGCAAACCTCACCACAGACGCAACACTGGCACCGGAATTTTTGGCAATTTCCTGCACGCTGAGGAAAGGAATTTTATCAAAGTTCTCGATGAAAAAATCCGCCACAACCTGCAGGTTTTTGGATAACTTCTTATAGTTTTCCCGAATTTGTTTTCTGAGTTCAGTATGCAACATTCTTTGTCCCCCGACGATTGATGTCTATTTTACATGCGCTTGTTCGCTGTATTCCCCTGCTGTAAAGCATCATTTTAACCCTAACAAAACTGCGCTAATGATGAAAAATGATCCGATTCCAAACAGCATTATCTGAAATTTCCACTGGAATTTTGCCCATTTCACCCAATCCAGTCTGGCCACAGCCAGGCAACCCATTAAAGAGGCTGAGGTAGGCACAATCAGATTGGTAAACCCATCACCCAACTGAAAAGCCAGGACCGCAATCTGTCGTTCCAATCCTGCCATATCAGCCAGTGGCGCCATCAGGGGCATGGTCAAAGCTGCCTGCCCGGATCCTGATACCACAAAGAAATTGAATATCGATTGAAATACATACATCAGCCAACCGGAAACCACTGCGGGAAAATGGGCCACAACACTGCCCATTTTATATAAAATCGTATTTAATACCGATGGTACAGCGGGATCATCACCTCCTAAAATGATAATAATACCCTTTGCCATTCCAACAATCAGGGCTGCACCCAGCAGATCACCGGCCCCCTGACGAAACCCTTCTGCAATATCATTGATACGCATACCGTTGAGCCTAAAAACCACCGCAATCATGCCGGAAACCAGGCCCATAACAAAAAACTGGCTGGCTATTTCCGGAATATAATAGCCCTTAAACATCACACCGTAAATGGTCCAGCAAATCGAAATAAAAATCGTCAGCAGGATTAACTTATCAGGGAACATCATTTTGTGATCTTTCAGTCCCGTCTCTTTCTGGTTCCTGAGAAAAAATTCGTCACTTTCCTTTGAAAATGATTTTCCGGGATTGGCTTTGACCCCCTTCGCATAGATCACTGTATAAATCATACCGATGAGTGTGAAAATCAACCACATGACAATGCGAAAGACTGCTCCGGACATTACCGGTACTTCCGCAATTCCCTGAGCTATAGCGACAGAAAAGGGGTTCATCCAACTGGCAGCAAAACCAATTTGCGTCGCCACAAAAGTAATCATAATTCCGGTAATGGCATCATATCCGATGGCAATTACCATGGGGACCAACACCATGGAAAAAGCAATGGCTTCTTCTCCCATTCCGAAAACCGCTCCTCCCAGGGAGAAAAGCAGGAACATCATGGGCAATAATAAAATATCCTTGCCCCGGGTTTTCAGAATCATGGCGTTGATTCCTGTGTCAATCACACCGGTCCTTAAAATGATTCCAAATGCTCCGCCAATAACGAGAATGAAAGCGATGACACCCACAGCAGATCCCCATTTATCACCTGAAGTAATGCCATCAAATACATAATTGAAAAAACCAGGCTGACCGCCTTCTCCAAAAATTGGGGTTCTGGCGTATTTCTCTTTTTCAGAATAGGAAAATGAATTAGGATCCAGTACGGTTTTTTCCGTGATTTTTCCCTGGTGCTCATAGTGAACGGTACGGGTTTCAAATTGTCCACAGGGAACAATCCAACTGAGACCAAAGGCCAGCAAAACAACAAAAAATATAATCACATAGGTATCCGGTGCCTGGATCTTTTTCATTTAACTTTCCTTTTTTTCATGTCAAATTTCTGGCCGTCGGTCAAAAGATGTAATTTTATATTCGATGCGGAAAAATTGTTGTTTTTATCAGTGGTCCTGTTTTTAACTTGGTTTGCATCATAAATAAGTACGGAATTCTCACCGACCACCTCAAAAGTCGCATCTGCATGCACCAGAATGGCAGTGGATTCATCAATACCAATCCCCAGTAATTCAGGATGTTCCAGGACCACAGAGAGCAGCCGGTTCTGACGATTGCGCTTGATAAAATGCTGGTCAATGACAGCCCGTTTTACAAATCCAAACCCTGCTGTCGTGATGTAATTACCCGGCTCGATTGTAATAAACGGATCTTTTGATTCATTCCTCATTTCATCACCGGTAATCATCAATTGGCTCATCACAGCCGCACCGGCAGATGTACCGGCAATGACGCAGCCCTGATGCCACTTTTGATAAATCCTTTCCAGAAATTGGGTCTTCAATAAATCATCTGTCAATTTTCGCTGATCTCCGCCGGAAAAAAAGATACAGGTCGCATCGTTCAGTTTATTAATGGTGGAATCAGCATTTAGCGCCTCTCCTTTTGAAATAATATATGCGGCAGAACCGGCGCCTTGCTCCAGAAATTGTTTCACCTGGTAATCAGCCACATCCAGAGGTTCACTGCTGGCATTGGGAATGACCAGAATATGGGCATTTTTACCACCGGAAAGCCTAACAAGATGATGGATCATGGATGCAGGCCGTTGGCCTCCGCCGATGATAAAAAGATCGCCGGTTTGGGCTTTGAGTAATAAAGGTAAAAATAATAAGGCGAACAGAAGGGTCAAAATCCTCCTGAATGCAACTTCAGGGGAGGACTTTTTGACCATTGCCCGGTGGTCCATCCTAAAAAAATTCTTATTCCTGTTCATTCTATCAATCCCCGTCCTAAAAAACATTATTCTCCCCTCAAAATTTCATAAACAATATTCGCTGCATTGGCCAGATCTTCCAGCAATATAAACTCTTCGTGAGAATGCGGATTTTGTGCGCCAATACCAATATTGACGGTTTGAATACCTTTTTCATTCAGCGCATTCGCATCGCTTCCGCCAGCTGATAGCCTTGGTTCCGGCGTCAGTCCAATCTTTTTCATAATATTGCAGGTATTTTGAAATACGAGAGAATCTTCCCGTACATAGTATGGTGTAAAATCCCATTGGGAACTAAAATTTAACATCGCCCCGGTAGTCTTGCAGGCGTTCTTGAAATGTTGTTCGAAATTCTTTGCCAAAAGGTCAACATCCGCTACTCTTTGAGACCGGATTTCCCCGACAATCTCAACCTTTTCAGGAATAACATTGATGGCTTCCCCGCCTTGGATGATTCCCAGATTTGCGGTCGTAGTCTCGCTGACCCGTCCCAATTTCAGCTTTGCAATGGCCAGAGCCGCTGTATAAATCGCACTGATTCCGTCTTCAGGATGGAGCCCGGAATGGGCCGCCTTGCCGGTTATATTGATCTTCAAACCTTTTGCGCCATAGGTTCGGTGAATAAATTTTCCCGGTCGTAAAGATGAGTCAATGACGTATCCGTTTTTTATCTGGGGAGGAAGACTCAGATATTTGCCACCTTCAATATTATTTTCTTCGCAAATTGTAAAACATATCACACAATCTTTTATCTTTTTTTTATTTTTAATGAACCACTCCAGACTATAAATAATTGCCGCAATACCGGCCCGATTGTCAGCACCCAAAATTGTATTGCCGTCAGATGTGATACGGTCAGATAATACCTTTGGCTGAATCATTTTTGTCGAGGCGGCAGTGTCCATATGGGACAAAACCACGAAATCACCGCCATGACCGATTTCGATGATTAGATTTCCGGTATTGCCACCAACCTGTTCAGCTGCATCATCGATGATTGGTTCAAAATCAAGGTTTTCTAAAAATTCAACAAGGTAATTACGAACATCAAGTTCATAACGAGAAACACCATCAATTTTTACTAATTCTAAAAATATTTCAACTAATCTGTGTTTTGAATTTAAGTTGCGTAACATAATTTTCACTTTTAATAAATTTGTAAATTTCATTACAAATCTAAAAGAGTGTAACAATTATGTCAAGATTTTTAATCTGCTATTTTAGTTTTTCTTTAATTCTTTGATATAAAAGCCTTACATCTTAATATTAAAAAAAATCAGGCTGGACATGAAAAAATTAATATTATTCTCTTTTATCGCAATTTTTCTATACAATTGTACTCAAAAATCACAAAATTTCTCTAGCGAACAAACACAGATAATCAGCAGCGGAGACACTTTGGAACCCATGCGGGTGTTTACCATCGCAAACAGATCCGACTCTCTTTTGCTGCGATCAATTAGCAAAAATATTGTACCAGAGGAGGATGATAAAATATTACATATCCTTATAAAACGCATGTACGCCACTGTTCAGGATTCAGCATCCAAAGGTGTTGGCATTGCAGCGCCACAGATTGGCATACTCAAAAATTTGATCTGGGTTCAACGGTTTGACAAAGAAGGCGAACCCTTTGAATATTATCTCAATCCTCAAATCACACAATACAGTGACTTGAAACAGGATTGTCGTGAAGGATGTTTATCTGTTCCTGTCATAAAAGACACAACCCACACCAGATCATATACCATTTTATTAGAATATGACAAAATTGACAAATCACACCATATTGAAATGATAGAAGGCTTTACTGCTGTGATCTTTCAGCATGAAATTGATCATCTCAATGGAATTTTATTTCTGGATAAGCTGGAGGAATGAAAAAGCATAATTTTACCGGAATTCTCAAGGAATTCATAGAAAAAGCCGAAAATGGTTTAAAAGAAGATATCGATTTTATCATGAGCCATTTACATATAGAATCGACATTGGTAATGACCCGATATGTGGATTATGCGTTGAGTTTGGTTGAGAATGAAATTGGTGTTCGCCAATTGGAGCATTACCTCTTCAATGGCTCGTTGATTCAACGAAACTACAGCAGTTTATTTTTCAATCGTCGTGGCGATTATGACATTGTTGTACGAGCTTACAAAGAAGGAAAAATTGATGACATTCAAGCCTTTGCCAGATAAATTTTTAAAACTTTTTGCAATATTTTCAATACTTTTCGTTTCAACTTTTGCTCAAAATTTAAAAGATACTTTAGACCTAAATCTAGACTTTAAATACACACCTTTTAAATATAAATCTTTGATATTGCCGGTATCATTGATCACCTATGGTGTCCTTGGCATTGAGAGTGATGGATTGAAATTCTACAATCGTGAAATCCGGGAAGAAGTGAAAGAACATGTTGATGAAAAAATTACAATCGACGATTTTTCACAATATACCGGCTCTGTTGCAGTTTTTGCATTGAATTCACTAGGCATAAAAGGCAACAATTCCACAAAAAATAAATTGCTTGTGTTCACAAACTCCTATGTGTTGATGGGTGCCACAGTATTATCAATGAAAAATTTGATAAACATCGAAAGACCCGACGGAAGTTCCAATAATTCCTTCCCTTCAGGACATACTGCCACCGCTTTCATGGGGGCCGAATTTCTTTGGCAGGAATATCATGAGAATTCCATTTGGCTTGGTGTTTTTGGATATACTGTCGCTGCAACCACTGGTATCTACCGCATGTTGAACAATCGTCATTGGGTAACGGATGTTGCCACAGGTGCAGGGATTGGGTTACTGTCTACAAAAATCGCTTATTGGACATTGCCGATTATCAAACAAAAATTATCTGGTATGAATGATAAAACAATATCCTTTTGTCCAGTTTTTTCCAAAAAGCAGACCGGTATTTCATTGTCTATTTCATTCTAGAGAAATTTCCATATTGTAATAGATTTTCAAATTCACTATTTTGTCATCAGTAGTGAAGGAACCAATTATGCCTCGATTCATCAAAAAATTATCCAAGAAAAAAGGATTGCCTCCCGGCACACTCATTCACGTTGGCGAAGAGAAAGAACAAAAAGTTATTAGCAGCGTCATCCATTATAACGCTCAAAAATTCAGTCAGAAAATCATCAAAAATCTGGATGAATATGTACTTTCAGATGGAAAAGATGAAATTACCTGGATCAATATAGATGGTGTGCATCAGACAGAAATCATTGAGCAAATCGGGAATAATTTTAATATTCATCCACTTGTGCTTGAGGATATTTTAAATACGGATCATCGGCCAAAGATTGAAGACTTTGGCGAGTATATATTTATTGTTCTGAAAATGATGTATTTCAAAGGGAAAAAAAATTATATTCAGGCTGAGCAGGTGAGTTTAATCGTATCTGAAAATAATGTCATTTCCTTTCAGGAACAAGACGGAGATGTTTTTGGGCCGATACGCGATCGATTGGAAAACAATCTGGGTAAAATCCGCAAAATGAAAGCAGATTATCTAGCCTATGCACTCATTGACAGCATTGTGGATAATTATTTTGCAATACTAGAAGAAGTCAGTGAAAAAATCGAATCGCTGGAAGTTCATCTGGTCACAAATCCCACACCCAATACATTGCAACAAATTCACAATATGAAAAGTGATTTGATATTTCTGCGCAAATCAGTCTGGCCGTTACGCGAAGTGATCAGTTCTCTGGAGCGACGTGACTCCAAAATCATTGCCGAATCTACACAGATTTATTTCCGGGATATTTATGATCACACCATTCAAGTCATGGATGCAGTGGAATCTGCTCGTGAAATGCTAGCCAGTATGATGGATATCTATCTATCCAGCATCAGTAATCGCATGAATGAAATAATGAAAGTTTTAACGATGTTCTCGACAATCTTCATTCCCCTCACATTTATTGCCGGAATTTATGGAATGAATTTTCAATTCATGCCCGAATTGAGATGGAAGTGGGGATATTTTGGTGCCCTCGGTATTATGGCGGTCACCGCCATCATGATGGCCCTGTTTTTTAGACGAAAAAAATGGTTGTAACGAATCAGGAATTGTTCTTTTCCAATTAAGAATCAGTACGTTTAATGTGATACAACCTGAAAGGATTTTGAATAATGAAAACAAATCAACCTCTCAAAGAAATCGCAGCCGTATTTTTTAAACTGGGTTCCATCGCTTTCGGCGGACCTGCTGCCCATATTGCAATGATGGAAGAGGAAATCGTGACCAAACGCAAATGGATGTCCCAGGACCATTTTTTGGACCTGATGGGTGCAACAAACCTGATTCCGGGCCCCAATTCTACAGAAATGACCATGCATTGCGGCCATGAACGAGGTGGCTGGCTGGGACTAATTGTCGCCGGAATTTCTTTCCTTTTCCCGGCAGTCGTAATCACAGCCTTTTTCGCATGGCTTTACCAAAAATATGGGCAACTGCCAAACATTCAACCCTTTGTCTATGGAATCAAGCCGGCGGTCATCGCCATCATTATCTCAGCGGTTTATAAACTGGGAAAAAAAGCCCTGAAAAATGTCGAACTGGGAATTTTGGGAACACTGACACTGGCAGCAGCATTATTTGGACTAAGTGAAATTGCAGCGCTATTTGCCTGTGGCTTTGCAGGTGTATTACTTTATTTCATCAAGAAACATAAATCAATGACCGCCGCATTTATTCCTCTGATCACCCTGCAATCGATACCTGCTGTCAATCTGAAAACCATGGGAATTTTCGGCACTTTCCTAAAAGTTGGCGCCCTGCTTTACGGCAGTGGTTATGTGCTCTTTGCCTATTTGGATGCCGAACTGGTGAAAACAGGCATCCTGTCAATGGAACAGATCATGGATGCCGTAGCTGTGGGGCAATTCACACCCGGACCGGTCCTTTCTACAGCCACTTTCATCGGTTGGCAATTAGGAGGCTTGCCCGGAGCCCTGGCTGCCACTTTCGGAATATTTTTACCCTCTTTTATATTGGTGGCATTGCTGAATCCCATTATTCCCAGAATGCGCCAATCCAAAGCCATCTCGACTTTTCTTGATGCCGTCAATATAGGAGCTGTAGCAGTGATTATTGCGGTATTAATAAAGATGGGGTGGGAAACTCTCACCGATTGGCGTACCATTGTGATTGCCTTAGTGAGCATTGCAATTACCTTCAAATTCAAAAAAATAAACAGCGCACTGCTGGTTTTTGGAGGCTCCATTCTGGGATATATTCTGACAATTCTTTAGATATAAAAAACAACTT
>JAFGTP010000069.1 GCA_016934035.1 Fidelibacterota bacterium | reverse complement strand
TTTTTTATTAAACAGGATATATAGATATAAATGTATATAAAAGTCTATTTATGACCGAGGATTGACAATATATTAAGAAAAAACATTAAAAATTAATAATTGACGGGAATTTTCAGGCGGAATTCGACACCGTTCTTACTGATAAATTCACTGCTTCCATTTAATTGCTGGGTCAATATGGAGATCAGTTCCAGTCCAAAGGATTTTTTGTCTGTTGTCATACCAATACCATTATCATATAACCGAAATAAATAAAATTTATTATTTTGTTTCAATTCTATGCCGATGATTGCTTTTCCTTTTAAATGGTCGGGGAAGGCATATTTTAAACTATTGGTAATGACTTCGGACAGGATTAAGCCCAGAGGAATGCTTTTGTTGAGATCAATGAAAATATCATCCAGGTCATATTTCAGCAGCACTTCCCGTTTGGGGTAGGTGCTGAGGAGTTCCGGGACCAGTTTTTGAATATAATTTGCGATGCTGATATTTTTGTAGGAATCGGATTTATAGAGGCGTTCATGTACCAGGACAATGGTTTGAATTTTTGAATTTATTTCATTGATGATTTCATCTTTGTCAAAGTGGTCCAGGCTGTTGATGAAAATTCTGATAAAGGATGAAACGAGCTGCAGGTTGTTTTTTACCCGGTGGTGGATTTCCTTGAGTAAAATTTCCTTTTCTTTCAGTGAAGTATTCAATTTGTTTTCAAAAATTTTTTGCTGTGTGATATCTGCCAGAGAAATCAGGACCTGTTTATTTTCCGGGATCAATCGCATGTAGCTGATAACATTTTTTTCCTCTGACTGTTGCGATTGCATCTTGACCTCGGAAACAAGGGACTGCAAATTTTCCATTTGACAGATTTGATTGATTTGCTTCTGAAATTGCTGCCGGTCATCTTTTGAAACAAAGTCAAAAATATTTGTATTCTCAATTTTCCCGTGACAATTGAAATGATTAATAAACCGTTGGTTTGCCAGTAAAAAATTACCCTGGGAATCGATTTTTATTGTTGACACTGGTGTGTTTTCAAATAGGGTCCGGTAATTTTGATCTTTCAGAATGATGCTTTCGCTGATTTCTTTGCGTTTCAGTGCCTGGACAAGATGGGATATCAATAATTCCGCCATTTTGCGATCATTTTCTGTGAAACTGTCTTTTTGAGTGGAGTGGGCCTGGAAGACACCAAATTTATCAATGGGAACACTTAGGGTTGACTGAAAGGAAGAGTCTGTCGGGGTAGCATCTTTGTCCAGGAGATAATTGTTGACTAAAAATGTTCGTTGTTTCCGATAGGTTTTACCATAAATTCCTTTGTTTATATCCAGTCTTTTACCTATGTATTCAATTTTTTGAGTGGTTTTGTGTAGTACCAGATGGTCACCTTCCCTGAGGATTATGGAGGCTATAGAAAATTTCAGCAACGACCGGGAAGCCTTCAGGACAATATCAAAATATTCGTCCTGATTTAAATCTTTTGCCAGTTTCTGGGCAACATAGTGTAAGCCCTCCATTTTTTCCAGTAATTGCTGTTCGGCAGTAATATCCCGCAAGATAGTTGTGTTGAGATCATCATTGGTTGTGACTTCCAGAATTTTATCCCTGAAAGGAAAAATCTCTTTTTCATTTTTTTTTCTGATTAAAAAATTGAAGAGCATTTGATTGACTTTTTTCAGGTTGGTGACTTTTCCAAATTTCATGGCAAGATTCATGGCTGATTTGCCTAGGACTTCCTGGGCGGGTATTCCGGTTAACCGGGAAAAGGCCGGATTGACGAAGGTTATGGTGACATTTTCGCCTTTTACAATTCCAATATTCATTTTATCAAAAATTTTATAGCAGAGGTCTTTGGCTTCATCTGATTGAGTATCCAGGGGTTTTGGTCTGAAAGAAACATGGTAAAATAGCAACTCGTCGCTTTCATTGAGCACCGGATTAATATAAACTAAAAAGGGTATGGTGACATATTCAAAATAACAATCAATGAGCAGCAGGATTTCCGGGTGGGCCAGGTTTCTTTGGGCTATTTCGTTTAAATCATCCTTGTATTTCATAAAGGATTGAAGAGGTTCATTCTCATAGTTTTGAGTGACTTTTTCCAGGATCATTCCGGCTATTTTGTTTGCAAAAAGGACTTTGAAATTTTTATCCAAAAGTAGAACCGGCTGTGGAAGGTTTTCAAAGTTTTTTTTGTAGGAATTAAACAAAGTTTCCATAACTAACCTGTAATTAAAGGATTAAAAAAAACAGTGTGGTAATGGCTGCTCCTGTGGCAATCAGGCCCAGAGTCCTTAAATCATATTTCGATTGAAGGACATTGATGGTGAGTTCTGCCTCTGTTTTATTGCTGTCGGCGTCGGAAGCCTCCAGATTAATCTGGTGATTGCCGCTGTCCTGGCCGCCCGGTTTCCAGAAGATCATGTCTTTTTGAAGAGTAAGACCTTTTGGAGCATGGATCAGGTTAAAAGTCAGTTCGGTACCTTCTGGGTCAAAAGCATCAATTTTATAATTCAGGGTTTTGTTGATTTTGGTTGTAATATGCTTTGGAACATTGATAACCGGTTGCTGATTCATGGTCACGGAAAAATTGTGACGGGTAGTGTCTCGACTGTCGGAAACAGTAACTGCAAATTCAATTTCCCGTTCCGGATTTTTTTCATCAAAAAACCATGAAAGAAGGCCGGTTTCGGAAATTTTTGCAGCTTTGGGGCCCTTGACAAGCTCAAAAACAATCTTGTCTTCAGGGTTTCGATCCAGGACATCAATCGGGTAATAAAAAGTATCATTCAGGTTGGCAAATTTGGGGGGCTGAGACAGGATTTTCGGTCTGTCATTGACAAAGAGATTTAGTGTATGCTCGTCGGAGTAGTAGCCATCGCTGACGGTAAAGGATACCCGGTTTTTACCAAGATTGGTAATATCCGGCTTCCATTTTATCATTCCGTTTTTGGTAATAAATAAATTCTCCGGTCCCTGTCTCAGGGTGTAGGTGTAATAACCCGGACTGGAAAAAGAGGTGTGATTGGGAATGTCATAATCAAAAAAATTAAAAAAAGTATAGATAATCTGGGAAAATTCCGGCATCTGCTGGTTATAGGTAAAAACAATCACGAGTTTATTGTTTTCAAACATGGCTTCTTGGATGATGAAACTATCGCCTTTTACGGAGATGTTTTTTTCTTGAATGGCTGATATCATGCCGGGTATGTCGTTTTTGGCCTGATTAGATAATATCATGGTTTCATAGATACCGGTATTTTGCCAGTTTTCCACTTTGGGTGGGACCTGGTACTGATTTAAAAAAAAGCCGGTGTTTTTATCTTTTATCTTAACAGGACAGTTATATTGTTCATCGAGAACCACCGATTGTTTCTCACAACCCAATATATAGACGGGATGGTTTACAAATATTGAAAATTCCATGGAATCAGTGGAGAATTGATCGGTGACCTGGATTTCAAAATCATTCCAGTCTTTCTGGCTTTCATAGGATCGCCAGGTAATCATGCCGTGCTTGTCAATGTTGGCCCCAGACGGGTATTTTACCAGTTTGATTTGTCGGTAATCTTCAATATTTCTGTCCTGAAGCACCAGATGATACTGAAAAGTTTCGCCGGCCTGAATAATACTTCGCAGGGGTAGTTTATTGATTATTCTTACCGGATCGTTGACGTAGATTGTCAGCTCTTTTTTGATTTCCACATCTTTCCAGTAGAATTTTGCATGAATATGGTGATATCCCAGTTGATTATTTCCCGGGATCCATTCAAAAGTCCTTTCCACGAGGTTAAACCGAAATCCTGCCGGCGCATTGATCGTAAAATTTAAATCTCCCGTTGTCACTGAAAAAAGGTCAACTTTTTGAGTATACAATTCGCCGGGTTCAATCATAATAGCCTCTGGAGCGGGACTAAAAGTTCCCATTATCCTGACAATGGGTTCATGACCGGATGATGGCTGGATTTTGTCAGACTGGCCGTCCATTTTTGAAAAAATTGAAATCAGACTATCGATGGTTTTGAAAGTGTAGGGTTCAGTTTGATCATTTTTGATTTCAGTGGAAAAAACCGGCAATTCAGGTTTTTCTAAAAAAATTTTTAGTATGCCGTGATGGGATAGTTCGGGATATAAGTAGGAGATCAGCAGGTCCTGCTGGCGGGATTTTTCCGCAAAAAGAAATTGCGTATCCAGCAATCCGGTTTCTGTGATTAATCCTGAATCCCAAAAGGAATCATCGTTTTTATCGTAGTAGTAATGAATGATATTGTAGCCTTTTTTTTCGGCCAGAATAATATTATCCTTGCTGTCATGATCAATATCAAAGGAGAAGAGTTTATCAAATTTTAAGGTGGAATTGAAAAGTTCAGTGACAATAATCGAGTCCTTTATTTCGGAAATCATATTCAGACCGCCATTATTCAATCCGATGACAATTTCATCCATATGGTCACCATTAAAATCACCGGTTACGAGGTTTTCAATATCCCAAATGTTTCCATTGGGTTCAAAAAAAATATTTTCATGGTTTTGATGGTTAGCCGGCCCCATTTTTAGCAGAAAAAGAAGGTCATGGTTTGTCCGGACCAGCAGGGTTTGGGTTCCCTGGCGTTCCAGGGATACCAGTTTTGATTGAAAATATCTTTCCGGCTCCTGTTGGGTCCATAGAGTTTCCATTTCCAGCCGAGTGCCTTTGGGAGATACATGGCATACACTGGTTTTCTGGTCTTCGTGTAACAGGAAAAAACCATGATCGTCCTGAAGCAGCATGGTCACTTTACTCAGGGAGAGAAGGTCCGATTGGTCAAACCCGGAACAGGGAATGAATTCATCATCTTCAATATTAAAAATAAAAAGCGGAGAAATTGAGTTGGCGGGATCCGTAATGGCCCCGGATACGATCAGTTCCGGATGGTTGTCATCGTCTAATTCCGTCAGGATAAAATCAGTAAAATTTCCAAGGATATTTTTAGGGAATGGGTGTTTTTCAATGATCTCATATTCATCACTAAGGTTAATCTGTAAAAGGGCTATAAAACTGGTCCCCTTTAGGATTTCACCCTGTTCATTGAATAAATATCCCAAACCGACAATTTTTTGGTCTTCGGGATTTAATTCCGCCAGTTTGATGAGGGAAAAATTTAACTCCTGAAAGGGGAAGATTTTTTTTGAAAAATTGAGGCCAAACAGATTATTCAATGATACCGTCGCAAAAAAAAGCATCGCAAAAAAAAAGGTTTTATATTTCATATAATTATGAATCATGCTAAATAATATAAAAAAAATAATAGAAATATGTCTAAAAATTTTAGAAGACAAGACAAAATCAAAAGCCGGAAAAGGAAAATTCTCATTTCAAAACTGAACAAATTAATTTCCGTTTGAAAATTTGAATATATTTACTATAATTGTTTGCTTTTTAACGTTTAAAATTCAGTTGAAAAATTGAATATTCAATCTATAAAAAAATAAAGGTGAACCATGAACGTTTTAACACTCAATTGCGGAAGCTCATCCGTTAAGTATCAGTTGATCAACACAGAAAGTGAAAATGTACTTTGTCAGGGAATCGTTGAAAGAATCGGAATTGACGGCACCCGTATCGTCCACAAAGAAAGCGGCAACAAACATGTGATCGAACCTCACATTCCCGATCACAAAGCTGCGATTGACAATATCATAGGTTTACTCACTGATAAAAAATACGGGACAATCCAGTCTCTGGATGAAATTGATGCTATCGGACACCGGCTTGTTCACGGTGGAGACAAATTGACCTCTTCAGTCCTGATTGATGATCATGTCATGAATATTCTGAAAGAGTGTATTGATTTTGCACCATTACACAATCCTGCCAATATCAAGGGTGTCGAGGCTGCCATGGCAGAATTACCGGGCAAACCCAATGTCGGCGTATTTGATACTGCTTTTCACAGCACGATGCCTCCTGTGGCCTATACTTACGGCATTCCTAAAAAATATCTGATGGAACACAGCATCAGACGTTACGGATTTCATGGCACCTCCCATTATTATGTTGCCAAAAAAGCAGCTGAAATGATGGAAAAACCCTTTAACGAAAGCAATATCATCACTATTCATCTGGGCAATGGCGCCAGCGTGACTGCTATAAAAGACGGAAAATCAGTGGACACTTCGATGGGGTTTACTCCTCTGGAAGGACTGATTATGGGGACCCGTTGCGGGGATGTTGATCCCGGAGTTCTTTTCCATATTTCCAAAATGGAAGACCTGGAAGACGAAGACGAAATGAATAATTTCTTTAATAAAAATTGTGGAATGCTGGGCATTACCGGAAAAACCAGTGACATGAGAGATATTGAGGACTGGGCCCTTGAAGGGGATGCAGAAATGAAACTGGCACTGGATATCTATTGTTACAGAATTAAAAAATATGTCGGCTCCTACATGGCTGTTTTAAACAGGACTGATGCAATTGTTTTTACCGGTGGTGTCGGTGAAAATTCTGATGTGACCCGTGAATGGGTCCTTCAGGATATGGATTTTCTGGGAATCAAAATCGACCCCTCAAAAAATAATGGCCTCCGCGGTAAAGCCCAGGAAATCAGCACCGCTGACAGTAAAGTGAAGGTCTTTGCCATTCCTACCAATGAAGAACTTGTCATTGCTCAGGAGACAGAAAAAGTTCTCAGTAAATAATTTAAATTTTTACATTAAATTGCAAAACTCCGGCGAAACAACCGGAGTTTTTTTATTCCTGTTGTATAAAAAAAACATAAAAAATTCAATTAATTATAATTTTTTATTGGGAATTCATCTTTATTTTAACCTTTCTTTAAAATAAATTTGAGTCTGAAATGGAACGATACCAAGAGGAATGCATGAAAAAAATTATTGGTTTTGACAATGAAAAATATTTAAAAGAGCAAACAGCGGCCATTCTTGAACGGGTGGAAAAATTCAACGATAAACTTTACCTGGAGTTCGGCGGAAAATTATTATATGACTATCATGCTTCCAGAGTATTGCCGGGTTTTGATCCCAATGTCAAGATGCGTCTCTTACAAAAACTCAAAGACCAGACCGATGTAATCCTCTGCATCTATGCCGGAGATATCGAAAGAAAAAAAATTCGCGCTGATTTTGGTATCACCTATGATTCCGATGCGTTGAAAACCATCGATGATTTTAAGGAATGGGGTATCGACATCACCGCAGTGGTCATCACCCGCTATGAAAACCAGCCGGCTGCCAAATCTTTTAAAAATAAACTGGAAAGACGGGGGGTTACAGTCTACACTCATAAATTTACAAAAGGCTATCCCACTGATGTGGATATGATAGTCAGTGATGAAGGTTATGGTGTTAATGAAATGATTCTCACTACCAAACCGATTGTCGTGGTTACCGGCCCCGGGCCCGGCAGCGGAAAACTGGCTACCTGTCTCAGCCAACTCTACCATGAATATAAAATAGGTGTCAAAGCCGGTTATGCGAAATTTGAGACTTTTCCCATCTGGAACCTTCCACTCAAACATAAAGTCAATATCGCCTATGAGGCCGCGACAGTTGACCTGAAGGATGTCAATCTCATCGACCACCATCATTTGGAAGCCTATGGTGAAAAAACTGTCAATTACAACCGCGATATTGAGGCTTTCCCGTTGTTGAGAAGAATTCTGGAAAAAATCACCGGAGAGGAATCTTTTTATAAATCACCCACGGATATGGGGGTGAACCGCGCCGGGTTTGGAATCATTGATGATGATGTCGTGCAGGAAGCTGCCAAGCAGGAAATTATCCGCCGGTATTTTCGTTCCGCCTGTGAATATGCAATGGGACTCATTGAAAAAGATATATTGGAACATATCCAGCTCATTCTAACCAATTGCGGTGCAAAAGTAGAAGATCGAAAGGTCGTTTTACCGGCTAGAAAAGCCTCGGAACTGGCCCAGCAAAAAAATAAAGGCAATGACGGTATTTACTGTGGTGCTGCCATAGAATTAAAAGACGGCACGATTGTAGTCGGAGAAAACTCAAAGTTGATGCATGCTGCTTCGGCCCTGGTCCTGAATTCTGTCAAATATTTGACAAACATGCCCAAAGCGGTTGACCTGATACCCATCAATGTCATTGATGCCATTACATCATTGAAGACCGAAATACTCAATGGGCGCCAGACCAGTATGGACCTTGATGAAACTCTGATTGCGTTGAGCATTAGCGCCATACTCAATCCATCTGCCAGAATTGCGGTAGAAAGATTAAAGGAATTACGCGGGTGTGAAGTGCACCTGACGCACATGCCTACTCCCGGTGATGAGGCCGGATTGCGAAAACTGGGGGTCAATATTACCTCTGATTCGGATTTTTCTTCAAAAAGACTGTTTGTCAAATAAATCCTGATTTTTCCTGATAGAGGCGAAAAATTTTTTCTCCCTCATTTTTTATGAACTCCCGATAATGGAGCGGCTCCAGGACCTCGACAAAACTGCCAAAACTCAGGATAAAGCCATAGACCCAGCCGGATTCCGGCATGGTTGTGGTTACAATCAGGTTTCCTGCTTCATCATAGATAATATTGTCTTCGGAAAAATTATCCTCAACAGCGGTTTTGATGACTTTTGAAAATTTTAATTTCAGGGCTATTTTTTGACCAGTTTCTTCCCAGTTGACGCAATCCTGATAATTTTTTGTTTTCCGTTGAAATATAATTCCAGAAATGGCTAAGTCTTTCATTCTTGAAATACGAAAAATACGGAAATCCTTACGCAATCGACAAAAACCGAAAAGATACCACGTGTACCCTTTAAATAATATAGTCATTGGCTCAACCTGGCGCTCTTCTCCGGCCGCATCAATTTTATTGTACCGGAATTTAATCACAAGACAATTTTCAATGGCATGGTTGATTTTGCGAATATTCTCCTGGTATTTTCCCGACATACCCCAGGGAATCAGATCAATCGCTACGGCCATTTCCCGCGACTGTTCTTCGATGGTGAATTTACGAGGCATCAGATCGCAGATTTTATCAATGATTTTATCAATTTCTGAATTTTGAAGCGATGCGTTAACCCCTTTCAAAGCATGGACAATTGCGTACATTTCCTTTATTGTTAAAACCTGCTTGTCAATGCGATAGTCTTCTATGATGCTAAATCCGCCGTCGGCGCCGCCATAGGATATTACTGGAATGCCAGCCTCATTGATTGTTTTGATGTCCCGAAAAATGGTGCGGGTGGAAACATTAAATTTTTTTGCTAATTCTGCTGATGCAATTTTGTCTCTGTTCAAGAGGAGAAATACAATTGATAATAACCTATCCAGCCTCAAAAATACTCCTGTTTTTAAAAGGGTGACAACTTTTTAATGAACTTTTTGTCTATAGTGTAGTTAAAAAAAATGAAAATTGACAGTTCTTTAACAAACGACAACACCTTACCTCCTTAATAAAAGTTGTTTGTCTACTTAGTTAATAAATCCTCATCACAAAGGAAGGAACTTCACCCAAAGTTTCCTTCCTTTTTTTTTGTTCTTTTCCTATTTTAATAAAATATTTGGTGAGGAAATAATGCGAAGGTTAAGTATTCTGGCAGCCATCATTTTTTTAGCAGCGGTTGATTTGTTCAGCGAAGAATTGGGATGTTATTATTTCAAAAAGAAGTACCAGCCCGAACCCCGGCCGGTCTTTGAAGCCTCAAAAGATCAGTTGCCGGTGCCGGTTTTGGATGAAAATAAAGAGTGGTTAAAGATGTACTGGAAAGCCTGGGAAATTGCTTTTCGCGGGATCAGGCAACCCCAGGAAGGGTCACCGTTGGTATCCAATTGGCTGGACGAAGCTTTTTCCGAACAAATATTTCAGTGGGACACCATTTTCATGATGATGTTTGCCCGCTATGGTCATCATGTTTTTCCTGCAATTCAATCGTTGGACAATTTTTACGCAAGGCAGCGTAAAAGCGGGTACATAGGACGAGAATACAATGAAATATCCGGACAACTGGTCCATTTCGATTTTGATGGGGGCCTCTTTTCTGAAAAGGGCTACAAAAATACCATTAACCCGCCTCTTTTTGCCTGGGCTGAGATGGAAACCTTCAAACTTACCGGAGACAGCACACGACTGAGAAATGTCTTGCCGGTCCTTGAAAAGTATGCGGAATGGCTTCAGCAACCAGGTACACCCACAGCAAAAGATTGGGAAAAAAATGGGCGCCGTTCTATAAATTCCCTTCACAACCTCTTTTGGAACACGCCTCTTGGCAGCGGCATGGATAACACACCCCGGCCCCAGGAGGAGGGTTTTGGCTGGGTGGAAATGTCCTCACAAATGGTGATTATGTACAATAATCTGGCCGAAATGTGCCATTTCCTTCAGGAGTTTGAGAAGGAAAAAAGGTATCAGGAAATTTCCTGTCAGATCAGTGCAGCCATCAATCAGTGGTGCTGGAATGATGAAATTGGGTTTTATTTTGATGTGAAAGCTAATGGGGAGCAATTTTTAAAAAAAACTTCAGGTGGGTTTTGGCCGCTGTTGGCGGGTATATGCGATGAAAAACAAGCTGAAAAATTAATCAGCCATCTGAAAAATCCCCGGGAATTCTGGCGGCCTGTGGTTTTTCCGACCTTAGCTGCTGATGAAGAAGAATATAAGCCTGATGGTGGATACTGGCTGGGGGGAGTCTGGGCGCCGACGAATGTGATGATCATTAAAGGCCTGGAAAATTATCACGATCAGGAGTTTGCCGCAGCAGCCACAGAAAAATATCTGGAAGCTATTTTTGAAGTTTTTGAAAAAACCGGGACTCTCTGGGAAAATTATTCGCCTGAAAAATATGAACCCGGAAATCCTGCCAAACCAGATTTTGTCGGCTGGACTGGTTGTGGCCCGATCCAGTTGCTGATTGAAAATGTCATTGGCATTAAAATGAATTGCATTGACAGGCAGATTACCTGGGACCTTTATCGAGCCGATCGCCATGGTGTGCAGAATTTTTTCATGGGTAAGAACAAGATTTCTCTGATCTGTGAAGCCGGTATCCATCAACGAAAAATTCGGGTGGAATCAGAAGTTGAATTTGAATTGATCATCAGAAATAGTGAGAGGTCGAATTCTTATGGGATTAAAAAAGGAAAAAATGATCTGGAATTTTAATTCAGAACTTCAAATTCTTCAACATAGATAATTTCACAGGCACCGCCACCGGTATCATTTCTCGATAGGGAACTTTTCCAGCTCCAGTCCTGACCAATGACACGTACCAGATAACCTTTCAGTTTTACGATTTGGCCCTTTTTCGCTTTGAGGACTTTTCTTTTGATAAAATCATTTGCAGGAATAATATGCATATTGGCGCTATGAAGTTCAATCTCGCGGCGGGGGATCGGCAGGTGTTTTTTGGGTTTCCAAAAATACCACCGACCACGCTGAGACACTCTTAATTGCTGTACCACCTGATGGTCAGACATTCTGCCCCAACCCATGGCAAAATCAACCGGAGACAATTCTGTTTCCTTACCTGTGATGTATCTTTTTTTTGAAAGTAATTTACCTTCGATTTTAAAATGAGCCAGCGGCATGATGGTATTGAGTCCCATGGAAATTGGGGCCGGTAGGTCCTCCGTGTTTTGATAAGGCTCGAAGGGAGCCATGACGCCTGTTGGTACTTTTACAGTGGTAAAATGGGGCTTGAAAATAAGGATTGCAAAGAGACCGATGATAAGACCCAGAACGCAAATTGTGATTTTTTGTAATAAGTTGTCGGTAAACAAAAAAAACCTCCTATTATTTTAAAAAATATAAGGAGGTTTTGGTAGAATAAAAAATTTTTTGGTCGAATTATCTGGGGAAAAAATTACTTTTCAACTTCTTCCATTCTTCCCAGCATTTTATCATCCTTTGTATTTAAGTGGTCCGCTGTTACCCTCACATAAACGAAATGAAACACCAAACCAACAATGATTAAACTCAGAACATACATGACTAATTTTTGAGACTTGGTCGCATTAAGACCTGGTTCCAACATTAAATGTTCCTCCATTTTTTTATTTATTAGGTTGTTAAACCCGTTCTCATAGTTGATTTGAATATAAACAAAAATAGGAAGAAGTTAAAATTAAATTTAAAAAAAATTGTCAGTTATTTTATAACTACAGCAGTGCCATAGGCCAGCAATTCAGCCGCTCCCTGCATAACAGCAGCTGTAACAAACCGGACGCCGACAATTGCATTGGCTCCCTTTGTCTCAGCCTCTTCCACCATTCGGTCCAGGGACTGCTCACGGGATTCGGCCAGCATTTTTGTATACTCCACAATTTCACCGCCAACTAAAGTGCGCAGCCCGGCCATAATATCTTTTCCGATATGACGGGAACGAATGGTATTGCCACGGACCATTCCCAAGGTTTGTATGATCTCTCTGTCTTCAAATTTGTCTTGGGTTGTTAAAAGCATTTTACCTCCTATTTTTCTATATTTTTCTGATAATAGTCGTCTTCTTTGTTGTTTATCCTGTCCTGTATGACTTTGATCATAAGCAGACCAATGCCTACAATCATTATCAGGCCGACAAGACCAACGGGAAATACAGCAATTGATCCGATGATGACTGCTAAAATCCAGACCAATGCGATGATACCCAATAAAATATATCCTGCTTTTTCCATTTCAGATTTCCTCCTGAATGTTTGGCTTTTCTGAAATTACTAAATCTTTTTTCAATATTAAACCGGTTATGCGTATATTTCAAAAAAGTGAGGAAATAATGAGCATTTTAATAAAAAATATTGTTATCGGCAAAGAAGTAAAAGACCTTCTCATTGAAGGCCATTTGATAAAAAAAATCGGATATAACATTTTTGCCTCGGCTGAAAAAATCATTGACGGATCCGGAAAAATTGCCTTTCCTGGCTTTTTTAATACTCATACTCATGCCGCAATGACTTTGCTGCGGGGATATTCGGACGATCTGCCGGTACTGCAATGGCTACAGGAAAAAATCTGGCCTTTTGAAGCAAAGCTGACTGAAGAAGATGTCTATATCGGAACTAAGCTAGCCTGCCTGGAAATGATCAAAACCGGAACAGTATTTTTTAATGACATGTACTGGCATTTTGATGGAATAGTCAGGGCGGTGACAGAAATGGGAATCCGGGCAGTGGTCAATTCTGTCGTCATAGATTTCAACAATCCGGATAATTTTAAACAACAGGTTCCAAGAATCCTCGAAGAATATGAAAAATCCAAAGATTTTCCCGATACAATCCAATATGCGATCGGCGCCCATTCAATCTATGTGGTTTCAGAATATGCCTTGGGCTGGATTGCTGATTTCGCTCAAAAGCATGATATCACACTCCATATCCACCTTTCTGAAACAGAGCATGAAGTAGATGAATGTATGAAATTTCGTAACATGCGGCCTGTTGAATATCTTGATAGCACAGGCTTTCTGGAAAACAATGTCATCAGCGCTCATTCCATCTGGTTGGATGATCATGAAATTGAAATACTCAAAAAACATAAAACCACTATTGCTCACATACCAACATCCAATATGAAATTGAGTTCCGGTATTTTTCAATATAAAAAATTCACTGATTACATGGAACATGTGACTATTGGAACCGATGGCTGTGCTTCCAATAACAATCTTGATATGGGTGAAGAAATGAAATTCGCCTCCTGCAAGGCCAAGATGGAATCCAAAGACCCAACCATGATGGATGCGGAAACTGCCCTGAAAATCGCAACTGAAAATGGTGCGAATGCCTTTGGTATCAATGGCGGGAAAATCGAAGAGGGAAAACTAGCCGACCTAGTACTTGTTAACCTCAACCATCACCTAATGATACCAGCCCACCATCATATTTCCAATTATGTATATTCTGCAAATAGTTCCGTGATCGATACAACTATCTGTAATGGAAAAATTTTGATGGAAGACAGAACAGTTCCAGGTGAAATTGAAATTCTGAAAGAAGCAAAGGATTGCATTAAAAATTTGTTACAAAAGTAAATTCAATTCTAGTCTTAACTAATAAACAAAGTGTGACTAAATCATTTTTATGAAAAATAAATTTAATATAAATTGGAACTTTCCGTATTAAATGTTAGTATATCATTAAAAATAACGAAAGTGTACTTATAATTAATTTATATTTCAGAGATATAAATAAATCTATATTTACCAAATATTATTAATATCCTAAAAAGTTAACATTTTATAAGGAGCAGTATAATAAAGAAATTAACACTTATCTTGACGACAATTTTTGTTTCAATGAGTTTTCCACAGAACTACAAGATTGCGGATTTCCTGCCCGATAGTTTGACGACGTGTCAGGTGAGAGCTTTGGGTAGCCTCAATGGGTCAACCCGCTGTAATGAAGATATTTATCATGATATAAAGGATAGCGAATCTAAATTTCAGATTGATCCTGAGGTAAAGTATTATTATCGGAAAATCAGGAAAATGGTTAATATGAATGTTGCCCTTCCATTTGGCATTGGATTTTCTTTGGGTGTAGAAAATTCGAAACAGAAAATTGATGAGAATGAAGTAGTGAGAGGGGAAATAAAGCAAAATCAATCTCATTATTTTCTAGCCGGAGATTTTAACAATACAAAATATATCAGTCGGAATTTTGGCCTGGTAGGAGATATTAATTTTTCCATAAATCATCGTAAAAACCATTTGAATGAGACGGGAAAAACACCAGATTCAAAAAACAACAGGACCAATGAATCTTCATACAGATTGTATAATTTCGGTATAAATCCCAGAATATCTTACGGCAAACAATATCCTGGCAAATATAGCGCCAAGGCTATGGAAATTCTTGATGAACTGCGGAAAGAAGGATATCTGGAAAGAGAATTGACAAAAGCTGAATATATTGAATTTTCTCAATTAGTTTTGGAAAAATATGTGGTCTATCATTATGACAGCCATATCAAAAAAATGGAATTGCTGCAAAGTATTTTAACCTATATGAGAAATAACAGCATGATTTCAAAAGATGAAATACGACCTGTGCTCATAACAGAAGATATCTGTTCTTATGATAATCTGGACCGTCTAATTGCCAGAAATTTTGGTATGAAACTCTTTACAACCGGTGTTTTTAAAATACAACGCAATGAAAATTTTAATTTCAGAAAGAATGTCAATAAAACCGCTGCGTTAATTGAAACACCTGGTGATATAGAAAATGAGCGAACATTGGTTCCATTATACACTGGTTTTAAAGCATGTGCTCTATATTCAAAAATCATGTCATGGCATTTTTTTATGATTTGGGTATCGTTGGTTCTAATCGTTCAGAAGAGGAGGTTGATAAAAATAAAATGACAGACCAAAAAAATATTGACGAATATGAAGAAACCAGTAACCGAATTGAATCCGAATTATTTGCAAATTTTCATTATTAATTCAATAGCCGGTCTATGGTAACTTTCTCAAATTCTTTCACATATAACAAATTTTTTATTGACTATGACCAAGACTCCACAAGTGCTGAAGACTATAATTCTGAAGACGATCAGTTGGAAAGCGAACTCAATTTTATCTATTTCCTCTTACCCAAATTTTCTGTTAATTGCGGAGTTTTTGATGAATTTCAAAAAAACTGGAATGAACATACCTGGTATGATGGAAAAAACAAAGATGCCACCAGGCAAAGCAATCTGGGCTTTCGGTTAAATTTTGATTATTATCTATCAATAAAAAAACCTTTAGAGTCTTCCTGTTGGATCTGTCAACTTCTTCGCGACAGGCAAACGACGGAGGTTTTAATCTTCGAAAATCTGCGTTAATCAGCGACAAATAGATATTAAAAACTAAGCCACCAACTCTTCCCGTAAAATCTTGCCATCGGTAATATTGACAAAATTATCCGTATATTCCTTGGCTCTCGGATCGTGAGTGATCATTACAATAGTATGGCCTTCCTGCCAGAGATTCACGAAGAGTTCCATGATCTCGCGTCCTGAGTGAGAATCCAGGTTTCCGGTGGGTTCATCGGCCAGAATAATATTGGGATCATTGACCAAAGCACGGGCAATGGCCACGCGCTGCTTCTGGCCACCGGAAAGTTCATTGGGGCGATGGTCCATTCTGTCACTGAGACCCACTTTGTTGAGAATTGCTTCTACTTTCTGTTTGCGCTTTTTACCGCCAACACCGGCAAAGAGCAGTGGCATTTCCACATTTTCATAGGCCGAGGCATAGGGCAGCAGGTTGAAATTCTGAAAAACAAAGCCGATTTCATGGTTGCGCAGTTCGGATAATTGGTTATCATTGAGATTTTTAATATTGGTTCCATTGAGGATGTAATCGCCGGTGGTCGGTTTATCCAGGCAACCCATAATATTCATCAGAGTGGATTTACCGGAACCCGAGGGACCGATGACGGTAACAAAATCGCCTTTTTTGATATGCAGGTTAACACCGCGCAGGGCTTCCACATCCACTTTTCCGGTACTGTAAATTTTTCTTATTTTTTCCATTCTAATCATTTTTTATTCCTTTTCATCCAACTTTCAAGGTTTGACAAATCTGGAAAGTTTTCGTTATTAATCACCAATCATTGCAAAGATTTTACAACCAATTGTAAGGTTTCCAATCTTATTCATAATGTAAAGCAACCATCGGATCAACCTGTGCGGCTTTTCGGGCAGGAAAAAATCCTGATAGCAGCCCTACCAGGCCGAGAATAATTCCGGTGCTGATGGCGACCGTCCAGTCAAATTCAGGATTGGTCAAAATCTGCAAAGCCATGTTTTTACCAAAATCGGCACTTTCCTGGGGAATGCTTTGGACGGCTTTGATGATGAGCCATGAGATACTGGCTCCGATGAAACCGCCCACCAGGTCAATGAGCAGGGCTTCTGTAATAAATTGGGTTTTTATCAGTGATTTTTTGGCGCCGATGGCTCGTTTGATACCGATTTCTCGGGTGCGTTTTTTGACTGTGACATACATGATATTGGCCACGCCAACGCTGGCGATGATCAAAGTCATGGCTCCGATTACACCCAGAAAAATAGTAATTCCGGTAAAAGCAATGCGGGTTTGTTTGGCGTTTTCGATTGTGTCCCAGAAATGCAGTGTATTGTTGTCATCGGGGTGATATTGTTTTTTGCGGCTCAGCACCCGGCGCACCTGTTGTTCGACATACTTGGACTTGTCGATATCATTCACCTGGTAAATAATCCTGCTCAGGTAATAGTTGCTGAAAATTCCACGGAAAGTTGAAGCAGGAATGACTGCGCAGTTGGCATCGGGTCCACCGTACATTCCCATCTGCATTTTTTTCTGTAATACGCCGACCACTGTAAAGGGAATATCATTCATTAAGATCGTTTTTCCAACGGCATCTTCTGACTCGAACAGCTGCTTTTTAAGTTCCCAACCGATAAAAATGACTCTGCGGCGTTCTTTCATGTCATTGTTATTCAGGAACCTTCCACCTTTTTGGGGGAAATGGGAGCGCATATCATCATAAGCCATGGAGGAGACACCACGAATCCGTTCGGTGACGGCTTTATCATTGTATTTGTAAACGGTGCCCCACTGGTCATATTCAGCTGTGATATTGTCAATTTCCGGAATTGAATTTTCCAGTAATGTGACATCGTCATCCAAAAACCGGATAGGCCGACCCTGGGGCAGGCCTTTATATTCCATACTGGTTTGTCCGCCAAACATCAGGACAATATTATTGCCCAGGCCTTTTTGGCCCCGCAGCATTTGAGTGGACAACCCCTGTCCGAAGGAGAGCAACAGGATGATGGTCAGGGTGCCCCATGCAATACCGGCAATCGTCAGAAAGATTTTTCTACGTTCTTTTTTTAATTCCCTTACAAAAAGGCGTATCAGGAGCATATTTTTCATAAATTCGTTGAGTTTTTCAGCCATAATTTATCCATTGATTGCGACCACCGGGTCCAGTTCAGAGGCACGTTTCGCAGGGCCCCAGCCTGCAATAAAAGTGATCATCGAAATGATGAATATAGATGTCACGGCGATGAAGGGGTTCAGTTCCAGGGTGCCGACGAAATCATCCAGGGGCGCCTTGTTGATGGCAAAGATCATTAACAGGGCAAAGAGAAATCCGGATGTGGTTCCGATCGAGGCTATGACAAAAGTTTCCACAATATATTGGAACAGGATCAACCGCTTTTTGGCGCCGATCGCTCGCTTGACGCCGATCTCGGATGTACGCTCTTCCACAATGACATACATAATATTGGCAATGCCGATACCGCCCACAATCAGGGTCATGACGCCGACAATTCCCAAAAAAATTGTGAAGCCGTTAAAAAAGGTTCCCAGAAACTGGTCCATCTCTGTTGTGTCCCAGATGGGCAGGGCCTGCTCATCTTCCGGTGAAAAGCGATATTTTTTGGCCATAGCGGCAATAATCGCCTTTTTCATCTGCTCTGTTTTGGTAATATCCTTTGCCCGTGCAACCATATTGTTGACATACCGATCGCCGTAAATTGCAAGGTAGGTTGAGGTGGGCATAAAAATCGCATCCTTGTCCCGGCCATTGTAACTGCCATCCTGTTCTTTTTCAATGATTACGCCAACTACGGTAAAAGGAATGCCGTCAATGTACATCAACCGGCCTACAGCATCGACACCTTCGCCAAACATGGTTTTTTCAACTTCATTACCGATAAATACTACCCGGCGCCGTTTTTCCTGATCCAGTGAACTGATGAAACGGCTTCCCTGACGCGGAATCATATTTCTCATTTCCTTGAAATCCGGCCAGACGGCGTTGACGGAAAAATTTTGCTTTTTGGCGCCCACATTGACCGGCAGCCAGCGGTCGTACTGCGGCGATATATCATCGATCAGCGGCACGTTGTCCTTCAGGTAATGGGCATCATCGTTGTACCACGATAACTGACGGCCCTTTGGAAACCCGCCGTAGCTGATACTGGTTTTTCCCGCCCAGATAATACATATCTGTTCACCCATGCCATGCATGGTTTTGGAGACACTGGATTTGGTGGCGATTCCAAAAGAGAGCAACAGAATCACAGAGGTTGTCCCCCAAAAAATTCCGAATAATGTCAGCATTGTCCGCATTTTCTGTTTACTCAGTTCGCGCAGGATTTGGATAATATTTTTTATTATCACCGTAAAATTCCTTTTATTTGATCTCTTTGGGTGGGCGCTCGACCAGGATGTCATCCTTGGTGACTCCGGCCAGGACTTCAGCGTTGATACCGTCGCTGAGACCGATTGTGACCTGGACTTTATTGACAGTTCCGGTGGTTGTATCTTCTACTTCCACATAGACGGTGTCATTTTCAAAAGTCAGTAATCTTTCCGGAATAGTGAGCACATTTTCTGCTTTGTTGAGAATAATTTTAGCATTGGCGGAATAACCGGCCCGCAATTCGACTCCGCGTGTATCAACGATTTTGATTTCAATGTCAAATACAGTGGCATTGTTTTCTTTGCGCGCTTTGGGTGAGATACGGATGACTTCTCCGAGTATTGATTGACCCGGCAAAGCGCCGATTTCCAATTCGGCGTTGACACCGACACCAACTTTACCGACATCGATTTCATCGATAGTACCCCGAAAGATCAATTTGCTCATATCTGCCAGAGTAAAGAGTGGTGTTCCCTGCTGATAGGAGGTGAGGGGTACCACCGGATCACCGATGTTGATAAATTTTTCCAGTACTGTTCCGGTAATCGGAGATTTAACCACGGATTCTACCTTTTCTGTCCGGCCCTTTTCGATCAGTGACAAGCGGTCTCTGCTCAGGTCCCGGGCCAGCCTGGCCTGGTCATATTTCAGTTTGAAATTTTCAAACACTTCTTCCGAAACGAGGCTTTTACTCAGCAATTCAAAATTTCTATCGTATTGAATTTTAGCATTCTTTAAAGCCACTTCTTTCATCTGAAGGTCTCTTCGGGCTTCTGTCAATTCCTGGGGAGTAGGGTCGGGATTGATTTTGACCATCAGCTGCCCAGCTTCCACAAAATCTCCAACCTCCACATATCTTTCTACGACGATTCCGGGAATTTTGGATTTTACCTGGATTTCATTTTCCGGTGTTATTGTCCCGATGGCCAGAGCTTCTTCCACAATCGTTCCTTCTGTCAGGGTCAGGGTTTTGTACCCTTTATTGTCTTTTGTTTTGCTTTTGCTGAACATGCGCTGTCCAATAAGACCTACAACGACAATCAGAAAGATTAAACCAAGAATTTTGATTTTTTTCATTTATTACCTCATTTTGCATATTATAAACGTTAAATAGACACAGGATGACCATGAAAGTTGTCAGAACCGGTCCAATAAAATTGTAATCCGCCTGTTATGGACTGATTTTTATTTCTTTGATTTCTGAAAAAACGGGAGATTTCTTTTGCACTACTAATACCGGGCAATAGGAAACCTCCCGCGAAGGCAAGGAAAGAAAAGTGAATTCAATCTTTTCAAACAACAGTTAATAGTAAAAATAATAAAAATTCTGGGTGTCGCAGTGATGTTAATAAATGTAAAAAAATGTCATGGCCTGAGTGAGGGTGTTCTGTATCAATCCTGAAAATCAGAAAACCGGCAGTGGTTTCAGATTATTTTTATTGTTTGACAAACTGATTGATAATCGGAAGTTAAACAAATAAATTAATTTGATTAACAAACCAGGAGATTGTCCATGTTTGCCGAACTTCAGAAGAAAATAAAAGGGGATATCCTGACGGATGATCTGCATAAAATATTATATGCCACCGATGGCTCTGTCTATCGGGAGTTGCCACTGGCCATTATCCGTCCTCGGGATATTGAAGATATTCGAGAAGTGGTCCGGTTTGCCTGCCAGCATCAATTACCGGTCATTCCCAGAGCTGCCGGAACTTCCCTGGCTGGACAGGTGGTGGGGAAAGGCATAATCATTGATATACATAATAATTTTAACAAAATCCTTGAATTGAACCGGGAGGAAAGATGGGTCCGTGTGGAACCGGGAGTTGTTCTTGATGAATTGAATATGTGGCTGGCGCCATATGGATTGTTTTTCGGACCGGAAACATCTACCGCCAGCCGTTGTATGATTGGCGGTATGCTGGGCAATAATTCCTGCGGTTCGCACTCTTTGCTTTATGGATCCACCCGGGACCATACGCTGGAAATCAAAGCTATTCTTTCCGATGGGAGTTATGCCCACTTCAAACCCATAACAAAGGAAGAGTTTTCGGAAAAATGTTTCATGAAAAATCTCGAGGGTGAGATTTACCAGAACATACAAGAGATGCTTTCTGACCCTGAAAATGCGGAGGAAATCCGAAAAGAATATCCACGCCCGGAAATCAACCGTCGTAATAATGGATATGCCCTGGACATGTTGCTGGATTCGGTATTGTTTTCGAAATCTGAAAAAAAATTTAATTTTTGTAAACTGCTGGCTGGCAGTGAGGGAACCCTGGCTTTTTCCACAGAAATCAAACTCAGTCTTGTTCCATTGCCGCCCACGGTCAAAGGTGTGGTTTGCGCCCATTTCAATTCCATGGAGGAAATCTTTCAGGCCAACCTGATTGCCCTGAAATTTAACCCCGGTGCCGTGGAACTGATTGATGACAAAATCCTCAATGCCACCAGGGACAGCATCGGCCAGCGACAAAACAGGTTTTTCCTGCAGGGTGATCCGGTTGGAATTCTGGTCATTGAGTTTGCCCGGGAAACGGAAGAAGAGATATATACCTTGGCCCGGAATATTGAAAAGGCCATGAAAAAAGAAGGATTGGGCTATCATTTTCCCCTGATATTGCATGATGACGTTAACAAGGTTTGGGCCCTGCGAAAAGCCGGCCTTGGCCTGCTGTCGAACATTCCCGGCCTGAAAAAAGCTGAGGCTTTCATCGAAGATACTGCTGTTCTTCCGGAAGATTTGCCAGACTATATGGCTGAGTATAAAGAAATAATGAACAGATACCATCTTGATGGGGTTTACTATGCCCACATCGGTTCCGGTGAGATCCACCTCCGCCCGATGCTTAATTTGAAAGATCCTCAGGATGTTGAACTTTTTCATACTGTGGGTGAAGCAGTGGCACACCTGGTGAAAAGATATCGTGGTTCCATGAGTGGCGAACATGGGGACGGTCGTGTCCGCGGCGAGTTTATTCCTATTATCATTGGAGAAAAAAACCTGAAACTTTGCCAGCAAATCAAACAAACCTGGGACCCGTACAATATTTTTAATCCCGGAAAAATCGTCAATACACCCAAAATGAACACCACTTTGCGCTATATACCGGGTTCGGAGTTGCGACAGATTGAAACTATATTTGATTTTTCCGGCACTTTGGGAATTCATGGCGCATCGGAAAAATGCAACGGCTCCGCAGACTGCCTGAAGTCTGAAAAAATTGGCGGCACCATGTGCCCCAGTTACATGGCTACCCGGGAAGAGAAAAATGTCACCCGGGCCAGGGCCAATGTTTTGCGGGAATATCTTACGCGCTCCCCCAAAAAGAACCCCTTTGACCACAAAGAAATTTATGAGGTCATGGATCTGTGCCTGTCCTGCAAAGCCTGTAAATCTGAATGTCCTTCATCGGTAGACGTGGCCAAATTGAAAGCGGAATTTCTACAGCATTACTATGATGCCAATGGCATTCCTTTGCGCGCCCTGATCATTGCCAATATTCCCAAAATTTATTTTCTCGGTTCCCTGGTGCCGCCGATGGTCAATTATTTCTTGAAAGCAAAATGGGCCTCCAGGCTCCTGGGTTTTACGACCCAAAGAAGTGTGCCGGGAGTGGCAGGGCAGACCCTGCGAAAATGGAACCATAAAAATAAACCCCAGGGAGAATTTCCTCAGGGAAAAATTTATCTTTTCAATGATGAATTTACCAATTTTAATGACCCTGATATCGGTATCAAAGCCATTCTGCTGCTTTCCCGGCTGGGCTATGAAGTTGTCATACCCAGGCACGTGGAAAGCGGCCGGACCTATCTGTCCAAAGGATTGGTACGCCATGCCCGGCGAATTGCCATTAAAAATATTATGCTTCTCAAGGACTTGGTGGACGAAAATAGGCCCCTGGTAGGCCTCGAGCCCTCTGCCATTCTTGCTTTTCGGGATGAATATCCGGAACTGGTGGACAAAAGCCTTGTACAAGAAGCCCGCCGGCTGGCTGGATGCAGTTATCTTTTTGAAGAGTTTCTGGTCCGCGAAATCGAGAGAGGAAAAATCAGCCAAGATGATTTTACCCAGGAACCCAAAAATATAAAAGTGCATGGTCATTGCCAGCAAAAAGCAGTGGCTTCCACAAAGCCGCTAGTGCAGGTCCTTTCTTTTCCCAAAAATTATAAAGTAGTGGAAATCGCTTCCGGTTGTTGCGGCATGGCCGGTGCCTTTGGCTATGAAAAAGAACACTATGAAATTTCCATGAAAATTGGTGAACTGGTGCTTTTTCCCGAGGTACGCAAAACCGATGAGACCACAGTCATTTCGGCCCCGGGAACCAGCTGCCGCCATCAAATCAAAGACGGAACCGGGCGGGTTGCGCTGCATCCGGTTGAAATTCTTTATGATGCATTGGTCGCCGATAAAAATAAAAGGCCGGAGACTATTTAAAAAATCAGTATTCATTTCACCGGAATATTGTTATCTTAAATCTTGTTATTGTTTAAAATTAGAAATGAGGGGAAAATGCGTTTTACAGGCGTTCTAGGAATTTTTGCATTATTGTTGTTAGCCTATTTAATGTCCAATAACAAAAAAAAGATCAAACCCAGAATCATCTTATGGGGAATTGGTCTTCAGGTGCTTTTTGCGGCCATCATTCTCGGTAAAAACTGGTTGTCCTTTGGTGCAATGTACCTGTTTCTGATGCTCATTGTCGTCTATATTTTTAGAGATATCATCAACGAGGGGAGAGGACGGCGGCAGCAGCTTTTACGAATGGCTGGTGTTGTTTTCATCTCAACAGCCTTGATCGGGTTGATTTATTTTGTGGCGATGAATCTGATCATCAGTCTTCTTTTCTGGCTTTTACTGGCGGCTTTATTGGTCAAGGCGATTTTCAGACAACCCAGATACAACAATTACCTGGCCGGCGGTTTATTGAATATCGGATACGCGTGGATCCTTTTAAATCATTACACCGGAAACCAGATTTTTGCAGCCCTGAGTCACAAAGTTGAAAAATTTCTGGCCCTTTCACTGCTCGGTGCCGAATATATGTTTGGAAATCTTGCTTTGCGGAAGCATTTTTTCAGCGATGGGTCCGCCTGGCCGGGATTTGGATTTCAGTTTGCCTTTAGTGTGTTACCGGTGATTATCTTTTTTGCTTCGGTAATGGCGATTTTGTATCATCTCGGCATTATGCAGAAAGTGGTGGCGGCCATGGCGAAATTCATGCAATGGACCATGGGCACCAGCGGTGCGGAAACCCTCTCCTGTTCCGCTAATATTTTTGTCGGTCAAACAGAAGCTCCCCTGCTGATCAAGCCCTTCCTGGAAGATATGACAATTTCCGAACTGGCAACTATCATGGTAGGAGGGTTTGCCACCATAGCCGGTGGTGTTCTGGCCGGCTATATTGCGCTTGGAATTGATGCCGGGCACCTGATTGCAGCCAGTGTCATGTCAGCACCGGCTGCCATTGTGATTGCCAAAATCATTTTTCCGGAATCAGAACACTCCAAAACAGCGGGAGATGTGGAAATTCCTGAAGACATTATCAAAACCAGCAACCTGCTGGATGCGGCCACTTCGGGAGTATCTGATGGATTGAAACTTGCCGCCAATGTTGGCGCCATGCTGATCGCTTTTGTTTCTTTGATTGCGTTAGTGGATATTCTGCTTGCCTATGGAGATAAACTGATTGACGGAAAACTGCTCAAGGGCACTTATGAACGATATTCGGTGGTCTCCAATGTCTCTCCGATCCAGGGTGAATATCTGGGAATATTTCCGGGATCACTGAAAACATTTTTTGGAATGATTTTTCGTCCGCTGGCCTGGATGATGGGTGTCAGCTGGAAATATGCAGGCGAGGTCGGAAACCTGCTGGGAATAAAACTAACTCTTACAGAATTTATTGCGTATGGCTCACTGGCTGAACTAATCCAAAAGAGCGCCCTGGATGATAAAGCTGTGTTGATTTCAACCTATGCCCTCTGCGGCTTTGCCAATTTTGCATCCATCGGCATACAGATCGGTGGTATCAGTGCCATTGCACCTGGCAGACGGTCAGATCTTTCCAAAGTTGCAGTCAAGGCGATGTTCGGCGGCGCTTTTGCGTCCTGGCTCACCGCTTCGATTGCTGGCATTTTATTATAAAATTCCAGATATTGGAAAAGGACAAAACCATAAAAATAAAAGGAGATTAAGGATGAAAATTATATTACTTGGCCCTCCCGGCGTCGGCAAAGGGACACAGGCCCAGAAAATCTGTAGGGACTATAACGCTGTCCAAATTTCTACCGGGGATATGTTGCGCAATGAAATCAAAGGCGGCACAGAACTGGGAAAAAAAGCCGATGAAATCATCAAGGCCGGAAAGCTGGTATCCGATGATATCATTCTGGGCATGATTGAAAACAAACTCTTCGTAAAAGACAAACCCGTCAATTACATTCTGGACGGATTCCCCCGGACCATTCCGCAAGCCCTGGGCTTGGACGAAATGTATGCAAAATACGGTGAAAAACTGGACCTCGTACTGTTGCTGGAGGCCCCGGAGAACCTGATCATCGACCGACTGGCAGCCCGCAGAAGTTGCAAAGTCTGCAATCAGGTTTATCACCTGGTCAATATGCCTCCGAAAGTTCCGGGCCTTTGTGACAAATGTGGCGGCGAACTTTTTCAGCGGGAAGATGACAAACCCGAAACAATTAAAAACCGGCTCAAAGTCTATACAGAACAAACTGAACCACTGGCCAGTTATTACAGAGAAAAAGGACTGCTCCGGACCGTTGATTCGACGGACTCGCCTGAGGATGTTCATGCCAGGATCAAAAAGATTTTATAAAACATGCAGATATGGGGTGTGACAGGCGGCCTGGGTTCAGGTAAATCCACGGCCTGTTCCTTTTTTAAAGAACAGGGTTGTGAAATTTTTGATGCGGATACTGAAGCCAAAAAAATTATCTTTTCCAGTGAAATGGTCCGGCAAAAACTGGTTGAAGGTTTTGGCGGGCAAATTCTTGAAAAGGGAATATTATCCAAAACAGCCCTAGCCAATATTATTTTTGACAATTTCAGAAACCAGCAATTCCTCAATCACCTCATTCATCCGTTGGTGACCGAAGAATTTCTGACCCGCAGGCAAGCGGTCAAAGCTGATGTCTATATCATGGATGCTGCTCTGTTGTTTGAAGCCCGTTTGCAGCACTATTTTCACAAAACGATCCTGATTTATACAGAAAAGGAGACAAGAATAAAAAGAGCCCTGGAGCGTGGCAACCTCTCAAGGGCACAGATTGAACAGCGCATCAGTCTGCAAATGGATGAAGAACAGAAAAAAAAACTCGCAGATATTGTCATTGAGAACAATGGAACGCGGCAGGATTTAAAAAATAAAATCAATGAATTAATGCAAATTCTTGTGTAATTTATTTCGAAAATAATTATAGTAATAATTGCATTGATGAATTTAAAGTATAACATAATAATAAAATTTCTATTCCTGGAACTACTGATTTTTGTCTTGGGGACTCTGCTCTATGCCCGGGAGGACTCATGGGTTGATTCAATGACCATCCTTGGTGAAAGGGATCTGGGACAAGTGGTTAATCATGAACCGGTTTTTGACTGGGGATCAACTGAAAAAGTAGCCACCCTGGAATTATTCCGTGTCCATGATGGTGAAGAGTCTTTGATCTGGAGTGAAAGACCGGACAATTTTTTCGGCCGTCAATACAAATTGGTGACGCCCCATCTGCTGACGGATGGTGAGCGGTATAAATTTTTTGTCACAGATGCCAGGGGTGATAAAAAGAAAATTGACTTCAGGATGAATTCCGTTCCAACGTCATTGCTGGTGGAAAATTTACAAAACCAGGTGTTCACTCAGGATTCATTGTTCTTTCAGTTCAAAGAGTCGAAAGACCGTGAAATACCAACAGATTCTCTGCAATTCCAAATCAGGATTAGTGACCATCAGAAGATGACTGAAGTCCTGATTGATACCCTGGTAAAGGCCTTCGCTCCCGGAAAACTTTTGATCAGTGAAACCGGGCTGCCGGAAAATGGCAAATATCTGCTTCATATAAAAATTTTTGACGGAGCGGAATATTCAGACTGGAGCGAAGGGTTTATCTTTTTTATGAACAGAAACCCTGATCCCCCCGGAATTTTCGGGCTTTTGAATGCTGAAAGGCCCCAAATTTTTACCGAAAAGCCAAAGTTGAGATGGGAAGAATCCTTTGACCCTGAAGCTCTCATGGGCGGGAAAATCCTTTCTTACCAGGTTGAGATTTCTCCTTATGCAGATTTTTTGATGGTGTCGGAAAAATTTACGGGAAATCAAATGGAATACCAGCCTGAGAAGATTGAAAATCACCGAAAATATTATTGGCGGGTGATTGCGATGGATTCAGATTCACTCCTTCAGTATAGCCGGAATATTGGTGTTTTTTATGTTGACAAAGGGAATGAGAATCCTCCCAAAGCGCAAATCGTCAAACCTTCAAAGGGAGAGATACTGAAACCCAGTGACAGGCTCCTGTGGAAGCAACCCAAGGACAAAAACCGCTGGGACCTGCTGACTTACAAAATTATCATATCTGAAGACCAGCAGGTTTTGACTCTTTTTCACCTGACACAATCGATCATCGATAGTATCAAAAGCGGACTGGTCCGTGACATTTCCATTTCCTATGACAATATAGTTCAAGTGCCCCTTTCCTACCTGATCAACCCTGCCTTATTTAGTGAAGGGAAAAAATATACTGTCCGGATTGAAACCTTTGATAACTGGCAGGGAAAAAATGTCTCAAAAGAAGAATTTTTTATTTATGATGATAATATCAATAATCCGCCCGCTCCGCCACTCAACGGATTTAATCCCGATTCGGTCTTGATCCGGACTGCCCAGCCGCTGTTTCATTGGGAAAAGGCCCGGGACCCTGACATCAATGACCAACTGAAATATGAAGTAATCATCAGCCTGGATCCGGGTTTTTTTACAACACGAAAAATTCAACAGGAAACAAAATATAATGAAAATACTTTGCAACTTGTCACTGAACTGATGGAAAACAATCAGTATTTCTGGAAAGTTCGTTCCATAGACTTGCTGGACACAAAATCAGATTGGTCAGTTTTGAACACTTTTTGGATCAACGCCATCAATGAACCTCCTGTGGGTCCGGTTATCCTGTTGCACCCGGAAAATTATACAGAATTTAATAGTGAATCGGTTTTCTGGTGGATCAAGACCCTAGACCCGGATCCCGGCGACAGAATCAAATACCGGCTGGAAATCGCAACTGATAAGCAATTTAAAAATAAAGTATATTCCTATCTCATTCCCGTTGTTCATGACAACCTGAAATGGCCGGCCGATCCAAAACCGGGAAATGCTGTCGGGATTTTCATCAATGAGCATTCGGAAGTATATAAACTGATAGACAACCGTATGTATTTTTGGAGAGTAATCGCCCAGGATGGAGACAGTCTGAAAAGTGCCCTGCAACATGATTATCCCAGGATTGCCTACAATGAAAAAAATGACCCACCGGATATTCCCGGGGAATTTTCTCCTGCCCAGGGGGCCCTGGTCGCAACGAAGAGACCCATCATCCGCTGGCAGCACTCTGTGGATCCGGATTTTGGGGATCTGACTACAACGCTTTATTATCAGATCAAATGGTCAAAAGAAGGGCTTTTCCCGACAGAAAATACACAGACCAGTCAATCAGAAATCGGAAAAAATGAAATTCAACTGCCTGAGGATTTGACTGAAAATGCAAAGTATTATTACCAGATTAATGCCTTTGACCGTCACGGTGGTAGTTCGGGCTGGTCCGGCACCGACTCCTTTTTTGTCAATGCGAAAAATGAGGCACCCTCGGTAGTTTATGACGTGCTTCCCCGGGATTCTGTTCAGATCAAATCCGATTCACCCATCCTGTCCTGGAAACCCAGTACAGACCCTGATCCCGATTTTTCACCTGAACAAATCCACTATCAAATCAAATATATCGAAGATACCTGGCTGGGTACGAGTAAAGAAAAGGAAAAAACAAAATTCATTACCACAAAAAAAGGAGACCATTCGGTTAGATTGTCTGATCTATCTGAAAACCATTATTATTATTTTTGGGTACAGGCTATGGACCAGCACGGCAGTGCCGCTTCATGGTCAAAAAGGGCTGCTTTTTCAGTCAATATAAAAAATGATCCGCCGGTCGCTTTTCGGTTGCTTTATCCCTTAAACTTTGCTGACAGTATTGTAACAGACCTTCAGTTTGCCTGGGAATCCAGTTTTGATCCCGATCCCGGTGATATTATTACCTATCAATTATATTATGGCGAGGACAGCACCTTTATTTCAAATTTTGAAAGGATCATGCTTTTTGCTGTTCCAGGCGATACAGTGGACCATCAACCTACTGTCAGTCTGAAGCGGGCTACAAAATATTTCTGGAAAGTATCGGCTGAAGACAGTCATGGAAAAATTATCTGGGGATCCAATGCTGATGCGATTCCCTATACTTTTACAACCGTGGGATATCGAAGGAGCCAGAGTCTTGGGCCGGAACGGTATGTCCTCTACGACAATAAACCCAATCCTTTTTATTCCAAAACCACCATTGAATATGATGTCAAAGAGCATGGAATGGTAAGGATAGAAATTTTCAATGTGCTCGGTGAAAAGGTCAAAACCCTGGTGGCCCAGTCCCATAATTCGGGAACTTATTCTCTGGATTGGGATGGTACCGATGATTCCGGCAGCCAGGTGCCCGGTGGCATGTACCTGTGCCGTATGACTGCCCGTAATTTTAGCAAAAATAATAAAATGCTGTTGCTTCGATAATAGCTGTATTTTTTGGGTATAAAAATTTTGATATATTCCTAAATTATCTGTCCTTTTTAATCAATCTGCGAGGAAAAAAATGCGAATCATCATTCAGAAAAATAAAGAGAAGGTGGCCCAATGGGTTGCCAACTATGTCATTCAAAAAATTAACCAGGCCAATCCCAAACCTAATAATCCTTTTGTTCTGGGTCTGCCTACAGGGTCCACACCCTTGGGTACCTACCGGGAAATCATTGCACTGCACCAGGCCGGCAAAGTATCCTTTAAAAATATTATCACCTTTAATATGGATGAATATGTCGGCTTACCAGAAAATCATTCCGAAAGTTATCATTATTTTATGCAACACAACCTCTTTGATCATCTTGACATTCCGTCTGAAAATATTAATATCCTTAATGGAAATGCCCCTGTTCTGGAGCATGAATGCGAAAGCTACGAAGAAAAAATAGAGGCTGTTGGTGGAATTGATCTCTTTCTGGGCGGAATCGGCCCGGACGGGCACATTGCCTTTAATGAGCCGGGTTCCTCTCTGAATTCCAGAACGCGCATCAAAACCCTTACCTATGATACCCTTGTCGCCAATTCACGGTTTTTTGACAATGACATCAACAAAGTTCCAAAGACAGCACTGACTGTTGGTGTCGGTACTATACTGGAGGCCCGGGAAGTCCTGATCATGGCAACCGGGTATAACAAATCCAGGGCCCTGCAAAAAGTTGTCGAAGAACCTGTTAATCATATGTGGACTGTATCTGCCCTGCAAACCCATCCCAGGGGAATCATTGTCTGTGATAATGAAGCGACTATGGAATTGAAAGTTGGAACTGTAAGGTATTTTAAAGATATTGAGAAGCAGGAAATTTTGTAAAATCCCAGTAATAATTAAACGTGAGTGCGACCTAAGCCTTCTTGGTCGATTTCACAGTTTCCAACTTTAGGCGATAATTCGCATGATCGCTGAGTACCTGGTAAAGTGACAATAGGAATTGTCACCTGTGAGATATTTCTTATGATAAATACTATAAAAGGTCACCCAATAGAAATTAGGTAACCAGAAATAAATGAGCAATTTTCTTACATCGAGCTCACGTTAATTTTCTGAATTAAAATGTCACTGTAGAAACAGGGAAAGCCACACTGTATGCTTTTTAATATTATAGAAAACCTGATATTGCCAGTGCTGGCAATAGTGTGATGGATGATCTGGAAAAAACTAAACAAGCAGTGAAGTTTTCAACCATAAAGGCAAAATTCATGACATTATTGCTGGTATACTCAATTATGATGACTATTCCGGGCTGCCAATGATTATGAGTGTGTAAATTTCACTCCACCAACTGGTAATCAAAATACTTTTCAGTCACATTTTCGTCAATTTCCTTGAAGACCATGGCTTTCCCTTTGATACGCGTTTGGGTCTCTTTAATGAGTGTCGAGCCGGTTTCAGCGATTTTATCAAAAACCATTTCGACGCGAAACTCATCGATTTTCACGGAGATCATGGGTGAAACAGGTTCAGTCAGCAACATGGCTATTCGGTTAATAGTGGTGTCGGATTTATTTATACAAAGTGAACATTTGAGGTTTTCAGCCATTTTATCATCTTCATCGCCATTGATGGCAAAAGCATATTCCATGATTTTGCTGGTTTCCTGCAGCAACAAAAAGTCCTTCATGTCTTTTGTATCAAAAGAAAGGGATTTGTTGCTGTCTTTGCCATTTTTGGACATTTCCTTATAAAATTCCCTGAGCTGATTTTTATCCGGTGGCTGATCATTGACAGAAATCAATTGCCAGCAATCACTGCCCTCCTGGGTTGGATCGTATTGCAAAATCTGTGTGTTGTCCGATGCCCGGACTGATTTTTTGAAGCGGTACTGATGGACGGTATCGGCATTTACCTTTTCAAATGCAGCTGTCACGATTTCAGGGGTTTGGGCCAACAGACTACCGGCCAGGATCAGGAAAAATCCAATTTGTTTTTTCAATTTATTCTTCTCCTTCGACAATGATGTAAATTGTTTTAGCGGCAGCTGCGCCAAAGAAGCCCAAAACCGGATTGCCTGATTCATCCCGAAGATTGGTTCGCTGCGGATCATTCATGGGTAAGGATGAAAATAAATATTTACCCAGTTCCGGACTCAGGGCTTCCACCGTGAATTCCAAAATGGCTCCAGGAAACATACCCCAAATCGACTCTCTGCCAATGGAGTAGTTTTGATATTTTTCAGACAAATCATTGTCCCGGGAACTGGTAAAACCAAATAAATATTCCCTTTCATAGTCATCTTCTGAAACAGGAATAATTTCCTGATAACGAACGTAATAGGCCGTCACTTCCGGAACGGATTTCCAGAATATTTCGCCTCCTTCCGGATCGTTCAGTAAAACAAAATTTTCCTGAAAAGTATGTAGAGTATCCATGAAAACCACCGGCGGGCAGACAGAAGTTTCACCGGTAATGGTCTGGTCAAAATCTTTGGAATAGACTTCCAGTTTGTAGCGATCGCAGGTGTTAAGACTGAAGTTTTCATCTTTGGGTTTATAGCCGCTGTAAGGGACCATGGATTGGTTGGTTTCAGCATAATTTTCTTCATCGGTCCAGTGGACGAAACTGTCAGCTGAGGCAACAAATTCAAACTCAAATTCTTCATTGGTTTGAAGATTGATGATTTTCACAATGGCGGAAGTGTCCTGAATAAGGGGTAGGACCTCGTCATATTCATCAATTTCGCCATCGCCGTCATTATCTTTTCCATCGAAAACGTCGATATCGGTAATAGCACTGGAACGAATGATTCGAATAATGGATTTTTGCGGATTGTCCTGTTGCAAAATCCCTTCGATTTTTAATTCCGGCTCATAATTTCCGAAATCATCTTTGAAATCTGTAATATTCAGTTCCTTTTCGCAGGAAAACCAGATCAGGGGCAATAAAAACAGCAGATTTATTATTTTTTTGGACATTGTGAACTCCTATAATTCAAATTCAAAACCAAAGGACGGAATAATTGGGAACATACTCATGGCCCTGACTTTTGAAGGCGCTTCATCATGGTCCCAGACGTAAAGCAGGACATTGTAATGGTTTGTAAAATTCATGATCGAAAATTTAAATTTACCATCAATTCCAAAGGGAGAAATTTTACGAATCCAGCCGATGTCACCGCGCATATACAATGGGTAGCGGGCGGAATTTTGCTCGCCGTAGAGATTGACGACATTTGCAAAAGGAGCGTCTATATCGCCACCTCCGTCATAGACCTTGCCTACTACCGGTGTATAGGGCTGGCCGCTGGACATGCTCCAGGATAGGGAAAACTGGTTTTTTTCATTCATTTGGTAATTGGCGACCAGGTTGAAGGAATGGGGCTTGGAGTACTTGGGCGCGAAAATTTCTGACATTTCATTATTAGTTTTTTCAACCTTCCCATCATTATTAAAATCAAACCGCTTTTCGATATCGGAGTAGGAATAGCCGATCCAGCCGGTAAATTTTCCGGTGGTTTTCTTTAGCAGCAATTCCAAACCCCAGACCCGGCCTTCGCCTTCGATAAATTCATCATTTTCCAGAGCAGGGTCATTGGCAGGATTGTTGGTAATGACATTGCTGTAGGGCTTGTAATAGGCTTCGACGGAGCCGGTAAATCCCTGTTCAAACCATTTTTCCATACCCACAATAAATTGTTGGTTGGTCATGGCGTCAAAATATTTCGGCACCGGCTGCCAGAAATCCACCACTTTCAGGATCTCATCGTCATCATTGGTGGTGAAAATAAACTGATTGAAAATTCCCCAACTACCTTTTAATGATAGGTTTTCCGTCAGCAGATATTTGAAACCGAAACGGGGATCGAGATAGACATTGTCGTGTAATTCGTACTTTGAGGCCCGCAATCCCGTTTGCAGTGTCAACAGGTTGTTGATTTTCCATTTGTCCTGTATAAAGGCGCTGAAAACATCAGGCTTCTGCTTGATATCGAAATAATTGATATTATTTAATTCAAAGTTGAAGGCCATGGTCAGTTTTTTTACTGTTGCGCCCAATGTGAGTGTGTGTTCAGGATTGAGAAACCAGGTCAGTTTTTCAGTGGCGGAAATATCATGGATTTTGTTGAAAATTTCAAAATTGGTTTCGCTTTTATTGCCGTTGCTGTCAACTTCTGTAACATTGAGGGCAACATTAAAATCAAATCCGGACCGGGTTAGCATGAACTCCGAATAAAATTTGGAATTGGGAACAAAACGCCATTTCAAACTGGCGGTGTTGTTGCCCCAGTCCCAGTCAAAATTTATTTTTTCATCCCAGTCAGGATCATCGAAATTAAATTTCAGCACATCCCTGCCATTAAAGGTGGAAAAGGTCACCCGGTTTTTCTTATCCAGATCACTAAAAATTTTAAATTGATTGTCCCAGAAAAAATACTTCCAGTCAGTATCCTCACCTTTTGTACGATTGTAAAGTGCAGCAATTTGATCAAAATAGGTTCGTCTTCCGGACAATATCCAGGCGCCTTTGTAAAAGGGGCCTTCCGCCAAAGCCTTGCTGCTGAGCAATGAAATTTCACCTTTAACACGGCTTACATCAAAATATTCGCCAAACCTGGAGCCTTGAAAAAACTTGCCCTGCCGGGAGTTGCCCTCACGGGATGTAATGCTCAAAACCGAAGAGAGCCGCCCGGAATATTCCGCCGGGTAACCGCCTGCCAGAAATTCAGCATCGGATATGGCGTCGGCGTTAAAGGTCGAAAATAATCCGCCTAGATGGTAGGGGTTGTAAATCTCGGCGCCATCCAGCAAAATCAGGTTTTCATCGGGACTGCCGCCGCGGACGATCAGTGCTGAACTGAAATCGTTTTGTGAAGTTACACTGGGTAATTGTTGGATAGTGCGAAAGACATCGGCTTCGATAAAGGAGGGTGTGCTCAGAATTTCTTTGAAACTGAGATTGGTACGGCTGATCTCGACCTTTTCTTTGAATCGCATTCTTTCTGCCGTTACAATAACTTCTTCACCTTCGACAGCTTTGGGTGCTATGTCAAAATCTTCCCGGATTTCATGGCCGTTAATAGTGATTTCTTTTTCAACCTGTTCATAGCCCATCATGGATACAATCAGTTTGTATGTACCGCTCGGGACTCCCGAAATGACGTAATAACCATGAACGTCTGAGGCCGTTCCATAGTTTGTATTGGCCAGCATCACGTTGGCATAAATCAAGGGTTCGCCGGTGGCACTGTCATGGAGATAGCCGTTGACATTGCCCATGGCAAACATGAGAATTGGTAAAAATAATAATACGGTTAATTTTTTCATAATTTCCTTCCATAAAATGATGCAGATAGTTTAATATAAGCAGCTAACTGAAAATTTGTTTCAAATCACAAAAAAAAGTCCTGTTAACTTTGTGTGAACAGGACTTTTAAAATTTATCAAAAATAATCATAAAAATAGGCTACAACCGCCAATTATAAGAAGCCTTCATAAAAAGTCCTCTGTCCATCTCCAGGAAATCCTCAGAATGGCGATATTCTTTGTCAGTAGAATCCCAGGTTGTTCGTTCAAACATGGACCCGTAACCAACATGTAATACAGTTCCGGGAATATAAGTGTAACTGACTAAAAAATCAGTCAGTACCTGTTCTTCATAGGTGTTGTATTCAATGGTTGACCGAAGAAACAAGTATTTGTTAATCTGAAAAGTAGTCCGGTTTCTGAAAATTTTGTAATCCATTAATAGCTTTCCGCTTTTTAGGTTTTCAAAATAGGATTGGACCGCATTGAAAGATGTCTGGAAATTGGAACTGGGTTTGAATTCGATCTCTACCTCTGTTCCACTCCTGAAAGTCTGCAGCGGATCATCTTCATCGTACCAGATGCCTTTACCAGTCCGATTCAGAGCAAAGAAACTGAGTTGTTTGGTGATTTGAGTGCGAAAAAAGATCCCAAATTCATCCATGCGATAGACATTGTCAGCATAAACTTCAGTGGCATACTCGACCCAATTCATAATATTGGTATTATGAGGCAGATATAGTTCATAGTTCAATTCGATATAATATTCATTTTTTTGGTCATATAAATCCCGGCGGACATCGGTCAGTAATCCCAGTTGGATTTTCTGGAAAATGGATTCCTGGGGATAGAAATTGCGAAAATTAAAATTGGAAAAAGTCCGAATTCCATCCCTGCCGATTAATCCGGAGGCCATTTGGAAATTTTTTGATATATCATGATAACCAGCCCCAAAAGAATATTTTTCATCGTCGTAGGAATATTCCATGTCAAGATTATAGGAATTGTCAAAATTCTGGTGTTCCTTGTACTGTGTGTAGATCATATTGCTTTCAATACGGTTCTTTCCATTAATCTGATATTTGATGTCTGCGGCTGTTGTGTGTAAAGTTTCTTCTCCCAATACTTTTGCTGCGTAGAGTCCCCCGTAATAGGTGCCGTTTTCATGACTGTTTTTATAGCGAAAGACGCCGTGCCAGGCATTTTCATTAATTAAATCCTCGTCGTGTTTCGGAGATTCATCAACGGCAATGATGGAAGCGATTGAGCCGTTGTTGCCGAGTTTGCCAGAAAGTTTTAACCCGGCCACAGGATCAATGATCTGGCGGGTATGGACTGCCCGGCGAATACTGCTGAAATTGCGTGCACCAGCCAGATTAAATTTTTCACTGCCCTCCAGGAAAAAAGGCCTCTTTTCCTGATAATAAACAGCTGTACGAAGATTGGCAGTCACCTGGCCGGCATCGGCTTCGATCTGGCTGAAATCCGGATTGTAGGTTGCATCCATCGTCAGAGAGGGTGTAAGGCCAATTTTTGTTGTGATTCCAAAATCATTTCTGACAAAATCCTGATCAAATTCTCCTGCTTCATGACTGTATTTTTGGTTGCGGGTCAATGAGGGTAATAATTCAATATTTCTTGAATAATTCAGACCTTTGTAATGGATTTTACCCAGCTGTGTCAGTAAAGGTCCACCTTCGGGATCAAAGGCCGGATAGGACCCTTTCTCCGATGCCAGGGGTGAATAGCGGATAAATCCAATTCCCATTTCTACGGTTTCGCCTGGTTGAAACCGAATGCTTTTCAAAGGAATTGCAATTTCGACACAGTAACCGGTATCGGTTTTCATTCCGGCGGACTCCCAGATAAAATCATGGGATGGATCATCACCATTTCCGTTGAACATTAAATCCCCCTGAACACCGTAAGGATTGACTGCAAACTCATAGCAACTTTCCCGGTCATTGAAAGAGTCCAGAAGGACCATGACCCAGTCTTCTGAATAAATATTGTCCCGTTTTGTCATGGTACCCAGAATTTTGTCAGGATTTGGATTGAGACAACGAAAGGCAAAGTAAAGATTATTTTCATCATAGGCAGAATAGACAAAGGTTTCATGACTCATAACTTGTCCATAATAGGGTTGAAAGGTGGAAAAATTATGATAGGCTTTGGCTGTTTTCCATATTTCATCTTGAAGATGACCATCTATTTTAATTTTATAGTCAATTCTGATGGGTTCAATATAGGTGTTGGCTCTTAGAAAAATTGCAAATGTGAAAATTAATATACTTGTCCTCATCTTTTCTCCCTTACTTATTAATGACCTGATTTAGTGTCATCAATGCGACAAAAGTTGTCTGCAAAGATAAAAAAAAAGGGCAGGTTTTCAGCCTGCCCTTCCTATGAGAAGCGGTATTATGTTAGTCTATCACTGGGTCAGATCGAACCACAGCATTTTTTAGGAGCATTTGCCTGTGTGTCGCTGCAACTTTTTTGGGGAGCAGTTGCTGCTTTTATTTTGCCGTCACACTCATCATCACATTTTGTTGTTTTACAGTCCGAACTTTCACATCCATCTTTGGTGTCTTTTTCAGTGACCAGAGCAACAGTCTGGCCACTGTCTATTAGTTTTTGTTCGTAAACTGAAAAATTTTTGCTGACTTCATCGATACATCCTTCACAGCATACATAGATTCGTTTCCCATCCTGATCAACGTAGGTGCTTTGATTAATTTCTCCACCGGTAACCGGGCAGGTTTTCTGTTCTGTTCCTGCTGAAAGGGAGGCAATCATGGAAAGTAACAAAATAGAAACAAACAATAGGGCTAAATTTTTTATCTTCATTTCAATCTCCTTTTTTTATTTTATTGATCAAACAATATTTTTATTACCTATCAAAATGGTAGGAAATAAAAGGAATAAATGCAAGATTTTTTTTGAAAATTTTTAATCTTTTTTTTATCATTATGGTTTTCAGTATGTTAATACTAATCTTTTTCTTTTGGTCTATTCTTCCCTTGCAGCGAATATTTCACTATTTTATATTTTATAGTTTTTAGGTATATCTTTTTTAATTCAATTAATGATAGGATTTACGGTATGAAAAAATTTTTATTGTTGACAATTTTCCTGGCTTTGGTGGTTGACCATTCCCTTTTTGCCTGTACCAATTTTTTAATTACCAAGGGTGCCAGTGAGACGGGCTCTACCATGATCACCTATGCAGCCGATTCCCATGAACTGTATGGTGAACTTTATTACACACCGGCAGCTGATCACCTTCCTGGTGAAATGCTTGATATTTATGAATGGGACACCGGCGACTGCCTGGGGCAGATCCGACAGGTGGCCCATACCTATTCAGTGGTGGGTAACATGAACGAACACCAGGTTTCCATCGGTGAAACCACCTGGGGCGGACGGAAGGAACTTCGCAACGAAAAAGCCATTATGGATTACGGCAGCCTGATGTATGTTACTTTGCAAAGGGCCAAAAACGCTCGCGAAGCAATTCAAATCATGGCTGATCTGGTAGAGGAATACGGATATTACAGTTCCGGAGAGTCTTTTTCCATTGCAGATCCCAATGAAGTCTGGCTGATGGATATGATTTCCAAGGGCCCTGATAGAAAAGGTGCAGTTTGGGTAGCCAGAAAAATTCCCGATGGTTATGTTTCAGGCCATGCCAACCAGGCCCGCATCCATCACTTTCCTCTTAATGATAAAAATACTTTGTACGAAAAAGATGTCATCAGCCTTGCCCGCGAATACAGATGGTTTGATGGAGCAGACAAGGATTTTAGTTTTGCTGAGGCCTATGCACCAGTGGATTTTGGCGCTTTGCGATTTTGTGAAGCCCGGGTCTATGCCATGTTCAAGCGCATTGCCCCTTCTTTGAAACTACCGGTTGATTATGTCAAAGGTGACAAGAATGCCGAACCGCTGCCCCTCTGGATCAAGCCAGATAAAAAATTGAATCACCGCGATGTTCAGGAATTGATGCGTGACCATTTCGAAGGGACCGAACTGGATATGACGCAGGACCTTGGGGCCGGCCCTTACAGTCTTCCTTATCGCTGGCGACCGTTGACCTGGAAGGTGGACTCGGTTGAATATTGTCATGAACGGGCGACATCCACACAACAGACAGGGTTTTCTTTTGTGGCAGAGGCCCGCTCCTGGCTACCGGACCCGATCGGAGGCATTATCTGGTTTAGTGTCGACGATACCTACAGTACCGTCTATGTGCCAATGTATTGCGGTATCAATCAAGTGCCCCAATCTTATGCGGTTGGCACAGGGGACTTTCAGACCTTCAGTTGGGAGTCAGCTTTTTGGGTTTTTAATTTCGTTTCAAATTTCGCCTATTCAAAATATTCCGAAATGATTGTGGATATTCAGAAAGTCCAGCGGGAACTGGAAGGCAGATTTGCAGATGAGATTAAAGGAATTGATGAAGCGGCCCTGGAAATGTATGAAGATTCACCTTTGCTGGCTATTGAATATCTCACTGATTATTCCTGCAAAAGAGGCCAGGAGACTGTAGCTCGCTGGAAAAAACTGGGTGAATTCCTTATCTGGAAATACCTGGATGGCAATGTCAAAGATGAGCATGGTCATGTGACCCATCCGCCTTATCCCCAGTCCTGGTACAAAAGAATTGTCGATGATACGGGTGATCATTTAAAAGTCAAAGAATAAAATTTGGGTTCCCGCGAAGAGCATTGAAAATACGATTAATGATCAAAAAACATCGTCATTTTCATGCTCTTCGTGGACAATTCTTTATCGAAACAACTTAAATTTCAGCCTCACAATCAAAAATCCCCGGGTCCATTTTGCCAGCGACCAACCCGCCAAATTTAAAATGGATATCGTTATAATAGAGGCTGCCTTCTGAAGGCACCGCACCGATTGAATTTTTTTTATCATAAATTCACATCAAACTCAGAGTTTGAAAAAATAACTTACTAACCTATTGGTTTTTGTACTGATAATTACCTGGTAAATTGTACCTAACCGACATTATTAAGGGATTTTAATAGGAAAAGGATTTTTAAATTCAATAACTTTAAGCGGTAATAAATAATTGAGGGAAAAATGGCTAAAAAATATCTTTTATTCTTTCTGGTGTTTTTCATTTTGACACAGAGTAATGGACAAATTGTTGTGACGATGGATAATGATGATCCCGAATTTTCAACTGTAGGTCAGTGGAAACAAAACAGCAATGCCAGCTATCACAACGGGACAGCCTACTACAAAGACAAAGGTGACGGCAGTGCACTGTCAATCTGGAAAGGAAGTTTACTGTTTCCCGGGTTATACAAAATTGAGACCCACAGTTTTAATTATAAATTTGGAAAAGATACTCATTGGCGCATTCAGTCCGGTGATCTGGATACAACGCTGCTTGTGGATATGTACTACAATCCCGGCTGGCTGGAAATGGGGGCCTTTCAAATTGGAGATTCAGTGACGGTTACGCTCTCTGATTATTTTGCCAGCGATTCCGGTACCCGAGTTTTTGCTGACGGTTTAAAATTCACTTCCATGATGCCACTCTATCAGGTGCAGATGACCATTCATCCAACTGGAGAGAATCAAAATTGTGATGTTAATGTTATCCTTTTTAAAGAAAATACTCCCCTTGACACGGTGATATCGGATTATAAAAACCGGTTTGTTGTTTTTTCCGGTCTTCCCAGTGGGGCTTACAGGATTGTGGCTGATGCAGTCGGGTACCAGCAAAGGATAGTATATCCGGTTGTTATTGCCGATACTGATGAATCTCTTTCCCTGGACCTTACACCGGCTGAACCATTGTTCTCGATTTCCGGGTCTGTTGATTTTTATGATGGCAGAGATGATATTTTTTGCAAAACAGTACTTTATTTTGAAAATTCAAGGGTGGCCATTGATTCGGTAAAAAAGGGAGAACAGTTTACATTACCAGGAATTCCGGAAGGCAACTACACCTTGCAATACTTGGCAGAGGAACATGCTATTGAAGAGGTTTCTGTCACAGTCAGGACGTCGAATATTGATTTGACTCCTGTTCTGATGTATCCTGAATTCAAATTTGTCTGGATCACGGATTCCCATATCGGGCTTTCCTTTACTGACCCGCCTTTTCAGCAACTGGTTCAGAAAATCAATGACTGCCCTGAAAATATTGATTTTGTTATGCATACTGGTGATGTGACGGAGCATGGCTATAATTTTGAATTAGAACGGGCAAAAGACTATATGGATGACCTCAATTATCCCTTTTATATTTCCATCGGCAATCATGATACAAAATGGACTGAGTCCGGTCTTCGAAGATATCAGGCGCTTTTTGGGGAATTATATTATTCCTTTGATCATAAAGGCTTTCATTTTATCAATCTGAACAATGCCATTACCCTCCGTGGTGACGGTGGCTATTTCAATCCGGCCCAGTATGAGTGGCTGAAAAATGATCTGGCCGCGATGGACGATCCCAATACGCCCGTAATTGTGATGTACCATATTCCAAGCAGTGAGGATGCAGTTCCTAATCATTGGCAAATTACCAACATACTCAAGGATTACCGTATCGCGATGATTTTTACCGGCCATGGTCACAGCAACAGGGTTTATGATTTTGACGGATTGCCGGGAATAATGGCGATGGACACTTACAATGCCAATCAGCCTTCCGGATTTCATGTGGTTTCTGTTTCAGAAAAAGAGTTGCGTTTCACCCCCTATTACAACACATCAGGAAAAGGAAACGACTGGCATGTCAAAGCCTGTGCGGATTCCGCCGGTACCCGAATGACCTTTAGAAATATCGAACCGGGTAGCACGCTGACAGCTTCGGCTGTGTTACAGGTGGAATTATCTAAAAATGCGACGGGAGGCAGCTGGCTCATCCGTCCGGAATATAAATCCGGGTCATTGACGGGTACTGGTAAAAATTGGGAATTTACGATTGATCCGTCGACATTGGAAAACGGCTATCATTTTGTCAAAGTTTCCATGATGATAGACGGTGGGAATATGGTTTACAAGACCTTTGCATTTTACACTGAAAGGGGTGATTATCCCAAGGCGGTCTGGCGGTTTGACGCGCAGGATGAAATCCTTTCCAAGCCGGCTTATGATGGAGAAAAAGTGTATTTCGGAAGCGGAAAGGGAGCCATCTATGCGCTTGATGCCGCCACCGGAGACCTGGTCTGGAAAAAGGAAGATATGGATGATGCCGTTTATTCGTCACCGGCGGTGGAAAAGGGGGTGCTCTATACCGGCACCAGCAAAGGGACCATGTATGCACTGGATGCGGAAGATGGGCGTGAAATATGGACTTATTCATCGGGAAATTCAATACACAGCGGTATTTTAGTGGTTGATACCATGGTTTATTCCGGGTCCGGAACCAGTCTGATAGCGCTGAGTGGTACAACTGGTAAACGGATGTGGTCCTTTGCGGTGAACGATGCCGTAGAGGCAAGACCAGTTGTAAGCGGGGACAGGATTGTCTTTACCTCCTGGGATACAAAAGTATATTGCCTGGATCGGTTTACCGGCACTAAAAAATGGCACTGGAGTCATCAATCCAGTATGTATTATGCGCCTGGCGCCGGCTGGCCGGTCATCATGAATGGTTATGTCTATGTTGTCGATCCGAAAAAATATATGAGTTGTATCAATCTTGAAACCGGTGCTCTGGAATGGCAAAGTGATAATCCCAATGTCTGGGATTCCATTGGAAAAAATGAAGAGGATACCCAGGTGTATATTCGAGCGCTGGATGGAAAATTGTATGCCTTTAAACCCTCCGGGACTCGTGAACTTCTCTGGTCTGTTCCGGCAAATTTTGGTTTTGATGCGAAACCCTCCATGCCCTTCGGAAAAAGGGGGTCTGTTTTTGCCGGTGGTTCCAGTGGAAACCTTATTTCTGTATCCCAGGTAACCGGTGAACTGAAATGGATCTATCACACTGCCAATACTTTGGTTAATTCAGTGACCCCCAGGGATGGTGTTTCCGCTTATATCACTTGTCTGGACGGGACAGCAGCTTTTATTCAGGGTGATCCGTCATTGGATATTGAGTCCGGAAAAATCCAGCAGCCGGAAAATATGCTGCTGCCATCCTATCCAAATCCGTTTAATAACACGACTACCATTCGGTACACTCTGAAAGAGCCGCAAAAGGTTACGATTTACATTTATGATCTGTTGGGCAAGCAGGTGATGAAAAGGAACTGTGCCCACCAGACATCGGGATATTACAGTTTTCAATGGCATGGAGTGAATGAACAGGATGAGGGGTTGGCTTCGGGCCTGTATCTTCTTCGTTTAGAGGGAAATTCTTTTATAGATCAGAAAAAACTTCTGTTTTTGAAATGATAGAGTTCATCGATCATAATCAAGGCCCTTTTCGGGCCTTTTTTTTATTTAGCCTGACTTTATCCCATAATATTTTTATATTGTTGCAAATGTAAAAAACTGGAGGAAGTTATGAAAAAATATGCTAGTCAATTAATGCTGATTCTGATGGCACTTTTTTGCATCAGTGAGGCGGAGACCCGATTGCTGCGAAATCCGGATATTAGCGGTAATAAGGTGGTTTTTGTCTATGCCAATGATCTATGGCTGGGAGCGACGGATGATGTCAATCCCAAAAGGCTGACCACATCCGACGGTATGGAAACAGACCCGCATTTTTCACCCGATGGGAACTGGATTGCTTTTACGGGACAGTATGACGGCAATACCGATGCTTATATCCTGCCTGTGACCGGCGGTGAGCCGCAGCGGCTGACCTGGCATCCCGGCAACGATGCAGTGAGAGGCTGGAATGTCGATGGTACGGCCATCATCTTTGCTTCAGACCGGGAAAGCGCCCCGGCCTCTTTCTCGCAATTCTACCAAATCAGTAAAGTTGGCGGTTTCCCGAAAAAATTGCCCCTGCCCCGAATCTATGAAGGGTGTTATTCACCGGATGGCAAAAAGATGGCCTACCAGGAAATCGAACCCTGGGAATCGGAATTTAGAAATTACCGTGGCGGTCAAAATAATCCCATTCGTATTGTGGATATGAAATCTCTGGATGTGGAAAAAGTGCCCTTTAGTGGCGCCAATGATAAAAACCCGATTTGGGTTAAAAACGGGGTTTATTTTCTGTCCGATGAAGATTTTACGACAAACATCTTTTTCTATGATACCAAAACTGGGGATCGCAGACAGATCACTTTCTTCAAAACTTTCGACTGCAAGCAGCTGGAAGCAGATTCCGAACAGCTGATTTTTGAAAATGGCGGTTACATCTATATCCTGAGACCCAATGACAAAGAACCGGTTAAACTGGTATTCAATGTTGCCGGTGATTTTCCCTGGGCAAGGGTCCACTGGGAAAAGGCTGACGGCAGTATTCGAAATTTTCATCTGTCACCGGCAGGAAAACGAGCTGTGTTTGAAGCCCGTGGTGAAATTTTCACTGTGCCGGCAAAGAAGGGGGATTGCCGCAATCTGACGGGCAGTTCCGGGGCGGCAGAGCGGTGTCCAGCCTGGTCGCCAAAAGGTGATCAGATTGCCTGGTTTTCCGATGCCTCCGGCGAATATCAACTAGTTATTGCTGACCAGTATGGACAAAATAGAAAATCCTATAGGTTAAAGGACCCGACTTTTTATTATACTCCTGTCTGGTCGCCAGATGGTCGGTATATCGCCTTTGCCAATGAAAACCGGGACCTGTTGCTTTTTGATATTGAAAAAGAGAAAGAAAAGATCATTGATAGTGAAGGGTTTGCCAATCCGGTGAGAGTGATTTATCCGGAATGGTCAAAGGACTCCAAATGGATTGCCTATACCCGGAAACTGGATAATCAGTACAATACGATTTTTCTTTATTCCCTTGAAAAAGATAAATCCTACCAAATGACGGATGGCATGGCCGATTGCATCTCTCCCGCCTGGGACGCTTCAGGAAAGTATATTTATTTTTTATCCAGCACTAATTACGCACTCAATGTCGGTTGGCTGGATATGAGTTCCATCCAGCGGCCACTGGCCAGGAGTATCTATGCTGTGGTGCTGAGTGCTGAGGAACCCTCACCTTTGCTGCCTGAAAGCGATGATGAGGAAATCATTATGGAAGAGAAGAATAAAGAAAAAAAAGATGATGAACCCAAGGAAGAAGAACAAAAGGTCGAAGATTTAAAAATCGACATTGAAGGTCTTCAAAACAGGATCATTGCCCTGGATATTCCTGCGGCCAATTATCGAAACCTGCAGGCTGGTGCCGAGGGGAAAATTTATTTTATGCGGGAAACCGGTCCGACATCCTCTTTGCGGCCGGATAACAATCAGCCGCCCTTAATCTGCTATGATATCACGGAAAAAGAGGAAAAAGAAGTCCTCGACGGAGTCAGTGATTATTGTTTTTCCTTTGATAAAAGTAAAATTCTGGCAACCAGGGGATACAGCAGTTGGGCTATATGTGATGTCGGCGAATCAATAAATTTTTCTGATGGAACTATTGCAACCTCTGAAATGTCCATGCAGCTGGACCCGGTGCAGGAATGGAAGCAGATTTTCAGGGAAGCCTGGCGGTATCAGCGGGATTTTTTCTATGTGGAAAACGTACACGGGCTTGATTTGCAATGGGCCTATGATACCTATTCCCAGTGGCTGCCCCATGTTCGGCACCGTACGGATTTGAATTATATCCTGGATATTCTGGGTGGAGAAACCTCTGTGGGCCATTCCTTTACAGGCGGAGGTGATTTTCCGGCTGTTGATCGCGTGCCGGTGGGATTATTGGGCGCTGATTTGGTCATTGAGAAGGGATTATACAAAATAAAAAAAATCTATACTTCGGAAGCATGGAACCCTGATCTGAAAGCGCCCCTGAACTGCCCCGGAATTGATGTTCGGATAGAGGATTATATTCTGGAAGTCAACCACCAAAAAATCCAGGGTAATGAAAATTTCTACCGGTATTTTGACAAAACATCGGGCCGGCAGGTGAAACTAAAAGTCAGCAGTCATCCCGATGGTAAAGAGGCCCGTGAAGTGGTTGTTGTACCGGTTTCTGATGAAAGCGATTTAAGGGCCCGGACCTGGATTGAGGAAAACCGCAAAACTGTAGATCGGCTATCCAATGGAAAACTGGCCTATATCTGGCTTCCCAATACGGCCTTTGACGGATACAATTACTTCAATCGCTATTATTTTGCCCAGATGAATAAGAAAGGCGCTATCATTGACGAAAGATATAACCAGGGCGGCTTTATTGCCGATTACATCGTTGATTTGCTGTCCCGGGAACTACTGGGATTTTTTAATAATCCTGTAGGAGACAAAAAGCCTTTCCGGGCACCCAATGCCGCTATTTTTGGCCCCAAGGTCCTGGTTATCAATGAATCCGCCGGTTCCGGAGGCGATATGTTGCCCTATATGTTCCGCAAAAAGCAAATCGGGCCTTTGGTGGGTACAAAAACCTGGGGCGGACTGGTCGGTATCTGGGATGTTCCGTCATTGATAGACGGGGGCTATATTACAGCGCCGAGAGGCGGATTTTATAACACGGATGGCGAGTGGGATGTTGAAAATAAAGGCATTGCCCCTGATATTGAGGTTGAAATGACCCCAAAACTGGTGAACATGGGACATGACCCGCAACTGGAAAAAGCTGTTGAAACAGCCCTGGATTTACTGAAAACCGACGAGGTCAAGATATTGCCGCAACCGGCTGATCCGGTGAAAGTAAAACGGGCCCAATAATGAAATTAAAAGTCACCCAAATTTTTTGGGTGACTTTTAATTATAATAAAATGCTACTGCTTTATTTCATCAGGCCGAAAAACCGGTAATTACTAAAATTTATTTTAATTATTTTCCTTACTTTTTTTTCGATGTACTTTTTTGAGTTTTGTTTTATAAAAACAGGTTATTTTTTATAGTGTGGTTATTAATTTTTAGGTAATGTCTTTCATTTATTAATTTTATTAAATTTCAATTCCTGGTCAATCCCTTGAAAAACTTATTGTTATGATTGATATTTTATCCATAGGTAGTGTAGATAAAGGAGGAAATGATGAATTCAGATGAATGTTGCCCAAAGTTTGATCCGGCACCCTGGAATGATCATGTCTTTGAATGGCAGGATAAGAAATTTATCCGAGGGAAAGTATTCACATTTTTCAATATACCGATAAATTTCGGCAGTACCATGAAAAAACTGGTGTCGAAAATCGAGATTGAAAAAGGTGAATTTCCAGATGGATTATGTCTGTCTGACCATACGTCCAAATGGAATATGGATGTTTATCTCGCTGTTGACAAAGAAATGCCGGGGGCTGAAAACACAACGATTTCCGGCAAGTTTTTTTCCAAAGTTTATGAAGGCCCCTATTCCGCAACCGGCAAATGGTGTCAGGATTTCGAGGCCCATGCGAAGCGCCTGGACCTGGAAATAAAAAAATGGTATATGTGGTACACCACCTGCCCGAAATGTGCCAAAAAATATGGGAAAAATTACGTCGTGATAATCGGCCAGGTTTAGTCTTATTCCATTAGGGATTGCTTTATTTGCAATAACCTGTAAATTTAATAAAAGGAAAAGATCATTAATTTTTTATGAGGGCTCCATGGCTTTAAAAAAGGATTTGGGTTCACTGGAAGTTTTTTGCGTAGCTGCCGGCGCTATGGTCAGTTCTGGGCTCTTTGTGCTGCCGGCTGTGGTTTATTCCAAAGTTGGCCCTGCCATCATTTTGTCCTACCTGTTCGGGTCCTTTTTAATGATTCCGGCCATTATTTCAAAGGTGGAGCTGGCGACTGCCATGCCGAAATCCGGCGGTACCTATTTTTTTGTCCACCGCAGTCTGGGAGCGCTGCTGGGCACTTTCGCTGGGTACGCTTCCTGGTTCTCGCTCAGTCTCAAGAGCGCCTTTGCCCTTATTGGAATTGGTCTTTTTCTTCAGCCTCTTTTGCCATCGTCGGACCCGGTTTTTGTCAAATATATTGCCATCGGATTTACTTTATTTTTTACCCTTATCAATATAGTCGGCATCAAGGAAAGCGGCCGTTTTCAGGTCCTGATGGTTTTTGCACTGCTTGGAATCCTTGTGGTTTTCATTGCAGGCAATATTACCAAGATCCATATCAATCATTACGTTCCTTTTACGCCTTATGGCTGGAAAGCGGTTTTCACCGTCACCGGTTTGATTTTTATCTCCTATGGGGGATTGACCAAAGTCGCCTCCATTGCCGAGGAAATCCGGAACCCGACTAAAAATATTTATATTGGAATGGTATCTGCCTATCTGGTCATATCAGTGGTTTATCTGCTGGTCATCAGCATTACTGTCGGGCTACTGACTCACGATGAAATGTCTGCGACCCTGAACCCGATTTCCAGGTCAGCATCCGAATACTATGGCCCTGCCGGTTACTGGGTCCTTTCGATTGCTGCGATGCTCGCTTTCATCACCACGGGAAATGCCGGACTAATGGCGTCTTCCAGAATTCCCCTGGCCATGGCCGAAGATCATCTCATTCCGGCAACGCTGGGTAAAGTCAGTATTAAATTTCATACGCCGGTTTATTCCATTCTTGTAACTTCTTCTTTCATGATTATTTCCATTTTGTTTTTAAACTTGGAAAACCTGGTAAAAGTGGCGTCCACCATGATGCTGATCCTGTTTTTTCTTGTGAATCTTTCGGTTATTCTGATGCGGGAAAGTAAAATCGGGACCTACAGGCCTTCCTACAAATCAAACCTGTACCCCTTTGTACAGATAGCCGGATTATTTATTTATATTTTTCTCATCATAGAAATGGGTGCATTGCCGCTTTTTATTACCCTGTTTTTCTTTACGATTTCTCTGGTCTGGTATTTTTTCTACTCCAAGTCCAGAAATGAAAAACAATCAGCGCTGCTGCACATTGTCCAAAATGTCGTATCTAAAAAAATTGTGACCCCAACATTGACCAATGAATTGCGCGACATACTCATGCAACGAGACAATATCGTGGTGGACAAATTTGATGAGATCATCAACCAGGCAAATATTATCGAACTGGAAGAGGGAATGACCCGTGAGGCTTTTTTTCAGGACCTTTCAATTCAAATATCCAAAAAGTTTCAAATAGACCGCCAGTGTGTTTTTGATCGGTTTCAGGCCCGGGAAGACAAATTCAGTACGGCCATTTATGACGGCCTGGCAATACCTCATATTATCGTGGAAGGGGAGCAGCTCTTTGATATTGTCATCGCACGATCCAGGGCGGGCATCATATTTGACGAAAAAAAACCACCGGCCCATGTGATTTTTGCACTGCTGGGATCAGAAGACCAGCGGACTTTCCATCTGAGGGCCCTGATGTCCATTGCCCAGATTATTCAGAACAAAAATTTTATCGAAAACTGGAAAAAAGCAAAATCAAAAGAGGACCTGAGAAATCTGATTCTGCTGGCGGAACGGGTGAGAAAAGGAACACTTTAATCCATGCTGACAGACCACCACTGCCATCTCCAAGACCCTAAAATTCTACCAGAAATAGAAAAGCTGCTCCTTCAGGCCCGGAACAAAGACATTTTCCGCTTTATCTGCTGTGGAACAGGGGAAGAGGACTGGAGCCAGGTGCTGAAATTGTCAGAGCGGTATTCGGAAATTCTGCCGGCTGTTGGCGTGCATCCCTGGTTTGTTGAAAAATCGTCACCGGACTGGATTGTAAAGTTGGAAAGATTGCTGAAACAGGTCCCCAAATGTATGATCGGAGAAATCGGACTAGACCTCTATTTTTGCAGAGAAACCCTGGAACTACAGAAATTTTTTTTTGAAAAACAGATGCTTCTGGGCCGAAAATATGGCCGGCCGGTCAGCATTCACAATGTGCGGGCTTCTCATCTACTGCTTCCTTTCCTTCGTCAATTTTCTGATGTCAAGGTGTTGCTTCATTCTTTTTCCGCCTCCCCGGAAATGACCCGGGAACTGGCCGCCTTGCCCAAAATCTTTTTTTCCTTTTCCGGGACCCTGCTGAATTCTTCGAAGAAATTGAAAGAGCAGATTCATCTTATACCGTTTAATCGAATATTACTGGAAACTGACTCGCCGGATTTATTGCCTCAAGTCCTCAAAAACAGCGGCCACAAAATCAATGTGCCGGCAAACCTGATTTTTGTTTTGGAAAAAATGGCTGAAATCCTCAATATTGCCCCGAATATTTTGAAAGAGCAACTGGCAGAAAACAGCGATACTTTTCTGAAGGACCCATGATTAACCGGGAAAGACATAAACGGACAGAATTGCTGCTGGGCAGGGAAGCCATTGACCGGCTCCATCAAACCCACATAACCGTCATTGGCCTGGGGGCAGTCGGGTCCCATGTGGTGGAAGCCCTGGCTCGATGCGGTGTCGGTGCTTTGCGAATCGTTGATTTTGATGTCATCAGTGAGAGCAATTTTAACCGGCAACTTTTAGCCATCGAACCCAACCTGGGCCGAAAAAAAACTGTGGCAGCTGCCGAAAGAATTGCCCAGATTGACCCCGGCATTCAAGTGGAAATTTTTGATCTGCTGTGTCATGCTGAAAATTTTGCAGAAGTTTTTGCCCAGCCTACTGATGTTATTGTTGACGCCATTGATTCTCTCAATCCCAAGGTAAATGTTCTCTATGAAGCCGTCACGCGCCAGATGAAAATTGTCTCCTGCATGGGCGCCGCGCGCAAGGTTGACCCCACCAAAATCACCACCGGCGACATCTCTCAGACCCAAATGTGTCCCCTCGCTAAATTTGTTCGCAAGCGGCTGCGTAACCGTGGCATTTATTCCGGTGTTCACTGTGTTTATTCAACGGAGTTGATCAATCGGGAAACTGTTGCCGAAGAAACCGAAGAAAATTATTATCAGTCGGGAAGAGAGAGACTGCCTGTTGGCAGCCTGCCGATGATTACGGGAATCTTCGGCTATGTGGCTGCCAACGAAGCTTTGAAAATGGTGGTAGATTATCCCGATTTTGAGTCACCCGGAAGGTCTTCTTTTAAGAAATTTTAAATTTTTCCGGGGCACTTTGGGATAATTACAGAGAGTGTTCGGCAAAATATTTCACTGCCCTATTCAAAAACGCTCCCATTTCCGGGTTATTCCTTCCCTCAACCGATGTGTACCGGTCATCGTGAACATACATTTCACCCAGGCCGATATAAGCTTCCCGGGTGACGGGGTTCCTGGGGCCCCAGAACTGCTGCACCATTTTGTAATGATATTCAATTTCATGCTGCACCGGTTCACTGGTCGGATCCATTTTTGTCATTTGTGACAGTTTCATCCAGAGTGCCTTAAATTCTGTTTGCAGTCTGTTGACTTTTTCTTTCCCTAGGCTTGTCAGATGTTCTTCGGAATGTGTGACTTTTTCGCCCCACTTTTTCAGGGCTTCCTGACGCAGGCCTTCCGCTTCCTGGCGGGAGAATCCTTTGTATAATTCATCAATTTTCATATTTTCTCCTTTTTTGAGTTTTTCAAGGGTTTGATCAATGGTTGAGATGAGCGTGGAAATTCTTTTTTGTTTTGCTTTCAATACTTTTTTATGATGGGCCAGGGCTTCCAGGGTTTCAAATTCCCCGGAATTGAGGATTTTTTGTATTTCCGTCAAGGGAAACTCCAACTCTTTAAAAAAAAGGATTTGTTGCAATTTTAACATTTCCTTGTCTCCGTACATTCTGTAGCCGGCTTCGGTACGGACGGCAGGCTTCAGCAGTCCGATGTCATCGTAATGATGCAAAGTCCGAATACTGACGCCCGCCTGTTTTGATAGTTTTTTCACTGAATATTTTTCTTCCATTTTCATCTCGCCTTTTTACATTCGTGGATAAGTTAAGCTATGACGTAAGGTGAGAGTCAAGAAACTTTTGGGAAAAATATTTATTTGTTTCATACTTGGCAGGTCATTAATTTTTCGAAATTTAAATTCAGAGGGAAAGATGCAATACAATTTTGATGAGATTATAAACAGAAGAGGCACAAATTCAATAAAATGGGACGCCGGGGATCTGCTGAAAAAAATCGGCATCACGGAACGGTTCGACGAACAAACCATTTCATTGTGGGTGGCGGATATGGACTTTGCCTGCCCCCCTGCTGTTCTTGCTGCCTTGCGCAAAAAAATCGACCAGCGTATGTTCGGCTATACAGCCCATTACACTTCACCGGATTATTATGGCGCCCTTATCAACTGGTTCAGCCGCAGAATGAACTGGAAAATTCATCCTGAAGAGATTGTCTATTGTCCGGGAACAGTTCATGCGCTGAATGTTGCTGTCAGGGCATTTACAAAACCCGGCGACGGCATCATCATTCAGCGGCCGGTTTACGCGCCCTTCACCAAAGCCATCGAAGAAAATAACCGGAATGTCGTCAATAATGAATTGATCAATGCAGATTGTTATTACACAATGGATTTTGCTGACCTAGAGGAAAAAGCCAAAGACCTCAAAAATACAATGATGATCTTATGTTCACCCCATAATCCTGTTGGCAGAATCTGGAATGCTGATGAGTTGAGAAGAATTGCACAAATTTGTCGTGAAAACAATGTTCTCCTCATTGCTGATGAAATTCATGGTGACCTCATTCGTTGCGATCAGACATTCACGTCCATTGCAAATGTGGCTGACACTGACAATATTGTCATCGGTACGGCCATCAACAAGACCTTTAATGTGGCCGGGCTTCATGTTTCCAACATCGTCATCAAAAACAAAGAACTCCGTGAAAAATTTCAAAATACTCTGGGAATGGCTTCACCATCGCCTTTTGGCATTGCAACCCTGATCGCCGCCTACAACGAGAGTGAAGACTGGCTGGAACAATTGAAGGTTTATATTGATGGTAATTTTGATCTGCTGGAAAAATACCTGGCTGAGAAACTCACCAAAGTGAAATATCGCCGGCCGGAAGGGACTTATATGGCCTGGCTGGATTTCAGTGGCTATGGCTTGTCACCGGAAGAAGTTCACAAAAAAATCTATGTTGATGCCAATGTCACTTTAGAAGACGGAAAAGTTTTTGGAAAAGGCAGTGAGCATTTTCAGCGGATTTGCCTGCCCAGTCCAGGGCCATTGTTGAAAGAAGCGCTGGATCGGATTGTGAAGCAGTTTGAGTGATTCTAAAAACGATTTAAACGCAGAGGTCGCTAAGTTCGTAGAGAATTACACTGAGGTAAATTTATCTATATTTACAGCTTAATTTATAGACTTGGCAAGACTATTCAGGACACTGTCATTCCGAAAGAGTGAAACGATTGGGGAATCTCTAAAGATCGAAGCTCCGACCGAAAAGATTCTTCGCTTAGAATTGTGTAAATGAGAGATAATATGTTATAAAAAGCCGCTCAGAATGTACTGTGTTAAAAATCAAGCAATGAATGTCAATTTTAAAATACTTGTTTTCGCCTATTATAAAAACTCACTTCTGCCTGAAATACTCTTTCATCTGGTCAATCACATTTCGTGGTGCTTCAATAGATAGTTTTTTATTATCATCATAGTTAATCAGCAATAGGGAAGGGGCTGTTTTTTCTACCAAATTGATTTGTGATAAATCCAAAAAATTTGGATCATACAAGCCAATGCCGGCAAAGAAATAGATTTTCCCATCCTTCACTTCAGCATAAACAAGGTTGAATTTTTGAAAAATAATATCCAACCCCTATGTATATTAACGCATGAATAATCAGTGTCCATTTAAAAAGGTTCAATAAATAATGTTAGAAATGGCAATAATGGAAAAAGGAACGCCAGCCACTTTTGTTTACTTTGGCATTTGAATTTTTCGTTCATCAGTGTTCTCTCTATTTTATTTCAAATTATATAATTCTAATGACTTTGCAGTGGATTGAACAAAAGTATTTTCATCCAGCATAACAAATGAGAAAACGCCCTTTATCATCACTTCTTCTCTTTCTTGTGGAAAATAATAATAGACTTTTTCCAGAACCATATCTTCCTTTGATACATCAACTTTGATTAAGCAAATTACAAAGGAAATATTATCCGGTATATCCACATAATTTTTTATTTTATCAGCAGGAATACCCGACATAATAAACAGTTTCCCGTTGCAAATTTTAGTATTGGGAATTGGTCCGCCTAAATATCCCTTACCGGGATGAAACAGAGGTGTGATTGAATGCAGATCTAAATGATTTACAAAATTACCCTCTAAATCATATTTTTCAATATAGCCAAAAAGTTTAGAAACTGTATAAATATGATTTAAGTAATAATTAACATGACGTACATTCAGAACCATATCTTTGAAAAGTGAGTCTCTATCAGATATATTTCCCCAATAATTCCATCGTCCGAAACTATCTATTTTTTCCAGAGCAGAGTTATACTTATCAATTGTAAATTCCGGATGTTTTAATTTGAGTCCTTTTTTATATAACTTTGGAAAAATTTTGTCTTTGATCCCCAGCCCTTTTGATGCCTTTAGGAATATTAGATCTTTGAAACGAAATCTTGTTTTGGGAAAAGTTGGAATATAAATGTTACCTAATTCATCAACACCAAACTCATTTGTATCACCTCTTGGTAGTATTTTTTTATTGATAATGCTTTTTGATTCATAGTCAATGTCTCCTAAAATTCTTTGGTAAGTATCACCAGAAAATTCATTCTTAGTTTCGTTATAAAATATGGCAGGAGTTTCATTTCTAAATTTTACTCTGGGATCAGAACCTCTATTATATATTGGCTTTGCATTACCAGTTTTTTTTACTTCATTGTTTTCCAGAACAAATTAAATTGGTTGAAATTCTACATTACTTGCACTCAATTTTACATTTTTCCACTGAGTCAAGCCTATCCATTTACCGTCATTATAATCCATTGAAACAATACAGGTATCACCCCAATCGTATTTGTACTTAACATCTGGTTTCTCGAGTTTTTCCCATATAATATCAATTGGATTAGGAGGATCTATTTGGGCTTCAATTCCTTTATTTCTATCACATGAGGTAATTGCTACTAAGGCGCATATAGCAAAAATTACGAATTTTTTCATTATAATTCTCTTCCGATTATTATTTGCCATTAACAATCCAAGTTATTTAATGAAACGACAGGATTCAAGAAAAAAATTGCCCGGTGCATTTAAAAAGACCACGGTTATTGATACTGATTTTCAAAATTAATGTCTAGAGATAGTCAGAAAAATCAGCAGATTGTTTTGCCGGACAATTTTATAAATATTTTAAAAATTAAACAGGATTAAATATTTTTTTTCATATATTATCGGCATTATTAAGGACCATTATGCAAAAATCCATTGCTATACTTGTCACTATCTTAATTTTAATACTCCCATTAATGGCAGGAACTACCATCACTTTAGTGGAAAAGCAAGCCACCAAAAAAGCATTTGTCCCCCATGAAGACAGTGGCACAGCATGGCGGTCGAAGCTGGATTATGATGATTCCGACTGGAAAATTTGTGAAGGACTTCCGGGCGGAATCGGCTATGAAAAAGGCACCGGATACGAGCAGTTTATCAGTCTGGATGTGGGTGATGAAATGCACGATGACGGCGGTAATGCCAATACCGGGTGTTATATTCGAATTCCCTTCAATCTGAGTGCTCAAACCCTGGAAAAAATTCTGGTCCTGCAATTAAAAATAAGATATGACGACGGGTTTATTGCTTATATCAATGGCCATGAATGCACCATCATGAATGCCTCCCGGTTTGCAGCCTGGAATTACAGCGCACCCAGTAATAATGAGGCCACTTCAGAAGTTACCATAGATATTTCCAATTATATACGGTATCTGGTTCCCGGTGAAAACCTGCTGGCCATTCATGGCGTGAATATGGGGACTTCCAGTTCAGACTTTTTAATACTGCCGGAACTTGTGGGCACAGATGTTCAATTTGAAGATTTCGCGGCATCGCCATTGCCGATTTTCATGATCGATACTGATGGCGAATACATTCCCGATGAAGCCAAGATTGATGCCAATTTAAAAATCACCTATCATGGCGAAGGAGAATTGAATCATCCATCTGATTCAATCAAACATTATGATGGAAATATCGGTATTGAAATCAGAGGCTCTTATTCTGCCACTTTTCCACAAAAACCCTATGGTATAGAAACCAGGGATGAAGCGGGCGAAAATCTCAATATTTCACTACTGGGATTCGCAAAAGAGAATGACTGGATCCTGATTCCCAATTACAATGATAAGGCCTTTGTCAGGAACTCTCTGGCTTTTGAGATGTTTCGATCCATGGGGCATTATGCTCCCCGATCCAAATTGTGTGAAGTGTTTGTCAATAATACTTACCGGGGAATTTACCTGTTCACAGAAAAAATCAAACGGGACAAAAACAGGGTGGACGTTTCAAAACTGGAGCCCGATGAGATTTCCGGAGATGACCTCACCGGCGGCTATATCATCAAAATCGATTATTATTCTGACGACGATAGTTTTTTATCAGACTACACAGCCATTGATCATCCGGAGAACAAGGTTTATTTCGTTTACCACGACCCAAAACCCGATGAACTGGCTGATGAACAGAAAGACTATATACAAAATTTCATCAATAATCTTGAAGGATCCCTGCGAAGTGAGGATTTCGCAGATCCGGAAAATGGTTACCGCAAATATCTGGATGTCAACAGTTTCATCGATTATTTCCTGGTCAGCGAAGTATCCAGAAATGTCGATGGCTACAAAAAAAGCCGGTTTTTTTACAAGGACAAAGATAGCAAAGGCGGATTGTTACATGCCGGCCCGGTCTGGGATTTTGACTGGGCATGGAAAAACATTAGCGAGGGAATTTTTGCGATAAAGGATGGTTCCGGCTGGTCTTATAGTCATTATCCCTGCTGGCCCAGTCCGCCATACTGGTACAATCGCCTGCTTCAGGATGAGGAATTTACTGACCAATTGATCAATCGATATTTTGAATTGCGGGAAGGCTTTTTGGATCCGGACAATATCAATTCTTATATTGATTCTGTTGTGGCCCTGGTGGATGACGTGAAAGAGCGACATTTTGAACTCTGGCCCATTGACCAGGGTTATATGACCCCGGAAACCGATCCGCCTTCATATACCTATGAACAGGAAATTAATAAACTCAAAACCTGGATCGAGACCAGGATCCATTGGCTGGATGAATATATTCCTCAATTACGAAGTCATGTCGCTACGGACAGCAACCCCGATAATCCAATGGTGTCGCGGACTATAAAATTCAGCGCCTTCCCGAATCCTGCCAGGTTCTTTCTTAATATTGAAGCCGATCACCAGATGAGAGAGATAAAAATCTACAATTTACAGGGCCGGATGGTTTACACTGCATCCACCGGCTTGCAGCAGGCCGGCAGAATTTCCATTCAGGATTTTCCGGCGGGTATCTATTTTGTGAAGATTTCATTTATTAATCAGAAGCCGATCATTTTCAGACATTTGTTTGTGGAATAAACCGGCACTGATTTTATCAACCTTCCCCAACCGAAGCGGACTACAACCCTTGAATTTACTAATGTCACACCTGGTTGCGATATGGATTATCAGCAAAGGTTTTTTATCTAAAATTCACCGAGCATTAATGATTCTATCAGTCTGCCAGCTTTTTTATTATCCATTTTCAATTTTAAGTAGAAATGATTTGAGTTCTCACTTTTCACCCATTTATTACCACCAAAATCATCAGGAATACATTTCCCCCCGCCGATCCTATCCCAGTAGACACCGTCACCATTTCTCACCGCATAAAGAACCGCGGTCTGGTCATAGGATGAATTATTCAGTATATTCCCTTTGAAGTCTGCTTTCATCCAGGGTGCATTTTGACTAAAATACATGAATCCAATATACAAGGGCGATTTTTTATCTAATCTATTGAGGGATTGACCCGTTTTTATATCCACTCCCACTTCATATCCGGTAAAAATTATGGGCACATTGATATTTTGAATCACAAATTTTGTTACCCCCTGCATATTACCATCAAAATTCCATTCTTTCATTCCTTCCGGGAATTGTCCTCCCATTATGACAAATTTCTTCACTTTTTTCTCTATCAGTTCTTTTCCATTGTACTCAGATAAAGAATCTGGCTGTGACTCGATGAGATTTTTTATATTTGCCAATGGCCCGACTGTAACAATTATAATACTGGCATCAGCGTTTTCGGACAAAATCTTTCGATATAAACAGGTTGCATCAGGACCATCATTGTAGGTTAATTCAAAAGGAAGATAATCTGTAATGGGTTTATTATAGTTCCAGTCTCTGTAATCAACATCTCCCTTTCTTGCACCAATAGGAATATCAGGATGCTTATAAAATCTATTTACCGCATCAATTGCTGAAACCGTATACTTTTCCGTTGACCAGGACATAATTGCCAGCAATTCGCACTCTTTTCTGTCGATAAAATGATGCAACATTGCTAAGGCGCCCAAATCATCAGCATCTCCGCCAAAATCAGTATCAAAAATTAATTTCGGTTGAGAAAACATGTTTACACTTAAACAAAATGTTAAAAGCACTGTTAATTTTTTTTTCATGATGTAATCCTTGATAATTCATTTTTTTTTAAATGCTTACTAACGATTGGCGGTATGAAAAGTTGGGGTTTTCGAAGCTGCGAACCTATCAACCAATAGGAATCTTGCCAGCGAGTGATGCACTTGGTAAACCATTTACCCCCCCCCCAAATTTAGCACACACTCCTTTATCCTCTGTTATCCACCAGTATCATCGCTTCTTGTCCATGCCGCACGGCAACGCCAAGGCCGGACTAAAATCATTTCTTATTGATACAAATCATTTACGGTTTTTAGCAGCTTTCACAGATATTTTATCAAAAATATCTCCAAACATCTTTTCTAATATATTTATTTTTATTGGATAATAGAAATCTGAATCAAACCATCCATTTTTCTTGAAATATTCATAATCTCTATAATTTTCATTTAACATTGTTTTTATACTGCTTCTAGACATTCTAAATATAAATAATTCAAGCAAAGAAGGGTTTTTAAATCCTTTTTTAATCAATTGTTTATAAAACTTCTTAGCTTGTTTCTCTATCGCTATTTCATTCTTCTTTTGATTCTTTTCTGTCATAGGTTCAAGTGATTTTATAAGAGATCCTTTCACTACATTATATCCAATAGCATTTCCTAGAAAATCCAAATATTTAACAATTTTCTCTCCGCCAAATATTCCTTGCACAACTATACTGGTAAAAGTCTTTCCGAAAAATGCTGGCCTGTGACCAAAATATGCAAGTCGATCAAGAAATATTTTCATTAAGGCTGATACATTAAAACTATAATTTGGCGTGGCAAATATTACCCCATCCGATTCTTTCATTTTATTTATTAAAAGATCTCTATCATCTGTTAAGGGACAATATTCTTCTCCTCTGTCAAGACAAGCTATGCATCCTTTACAAACTTGCAAATTGAAATTTTGCAGACAAACAATTTCTGTTTCTATATTCCCAAAGGATTTTAATTTTTCTAATAGCATTTCACATGTATTGTAAGTATGTTTCTTTCTAGCACTTCCAACAAACGCAGTTACTTTCATTTTCTTTTCCTTAATACTTTCCATATTGCATATTCCATTTTTCAGTTATTTTAAAGAATGTTTGATAGCCATTCTTTTTTATAAAATCCAATGCTTCTTTGTATTTTTTATATTTATAGCCATTTTTACTGTAAAATTCATTTATTATTACGTAATTGTCATATTCATAGCAATCTGCACATGAATCTAACTTTTTCAAAATGCAACATTTTTTAATTTTGCATTTTACTTTTTTGATATCTCTTTTCTTATCTTGATATCCAATTTTACAACCGGTACATAATTTTTTTTCTAACTCTTTGCACTTTCCACAGTATGCACCGCAGCAACCCATTGTTTCGATTTTTCCAATTAACATTTAAAAAACCTTATATCTACCTAAAAAGGAAAATTATGCATTTAATATTCAGTAACAATGTAAATGATGACTTTATACTCAATTTTCTCGCCCCTTGGCCGGAGGTCCGGGCGATTTTCTCTTGCGATGATATTGTAGATAACGGCCACGTATATGAAACGTTTGGCATTTCGAAGCACTTTCCAGTCATTTTCCTTTCAATTTGCTACTTCGTTTCTGTCTGCCGTGCGTTGGCATTGGAGGCTCTTTTACAATTTTAGGATTGAGCGGAGGCTCATGCGAATTGCAAATGTGCCTACAATTGGGCTGGCTATATTGACATTTTAACACCATTTTGTTTTAACCAGTTTTCATATTCTTTATAGTCAGGCATTTTTTTATCCAGTTCGTTCCAGAATTCCGGAGAATGATTTGGATATTTTAAATGCACCATTTCATGGGTTATGATATAGTCAATTACCGGAACAGGTGCCATAGCACATTTCCAGTGAAAATTCAGCCCATGTTTTGGTGACCAGGATGCCCAACGATTTTGCAATTCCATAACTTTAATTGAAGTCGGTTTTTGTTCAAATTTCTCTGCAATTAATTTCAACCGTTCTTCAATTTTCTTTTTTCCTTTCTCCTTATAAAATTGCCTGAATACTTCGTCTGCTTTATCAAGTTTGTTTTTATCAAGTATTAAGTAGCCTTTTATTAGTTTTAATGGAACATCTTGTTTTTCTACAATTGAAAGTCTGTAATTTCTACCGAAGTATAAAAACGATTGACCGTTTACAAATTTACGGTTGACTCTACCCTCATTGAGTTCCTGCCATTTGGCGAGTTTTGAAAATATTTGATATTGCCTGGCTTTTACCGCTTCTTCAATTTTCTCATCACTGGTAGTTGAAGGTGCCAAAACCCGAACAGAGCCATCCCGTTCTATAAAAATACTTACCGTTTTGCGGCGGTCTGTTTTCTCAACTTTTATGTTAATTCCTTCTAATTTCATCTCAAGTCTGACTCTCTGTTTTTGGCAAGTTTCATTAGTTCAGTTGTCAATTCAGCAGCTTTATTTGATAACACTTCTACACCTGAATAATGTATTTCATCTTCAATTAATCCTTCCACTCTTTTACGTTCCGCTGCTTTTGTCCAGAAGTTTCTTATTTCTGCGGTTTCATGCAGTATTGGCATTAAGGTATGAATCAGTTCTTTTGTTTTCTTGATTTCTGCTTCGTTCTCACTTTTAACGCTACTTTTCAGCAAATCGAAAAATGGTGCTTCAATTCCAGATATGCCTGGAGTGGTTGGTTTACGTCCTTCTGCCATTTCTTCGCGCAACTTTTGCAACTCGTCAACGATGGTTTCCCAATTTTCTTTGTAAGAATTTAAGATGGATTCCAGGCGGTCTTTGAAATGACTGTAAAGTGTCGGATCTTTCTCAAGATTTACTTTGATGTGCCAGCGAATGGCATGTTCCATTTCTGATGCTTTCGATTTTGGCGTTTTGTTCAGGTAATCCACCTTTTTACCAAATTCATCTGAAAGAATTGAAACCTGTTGTACTTTCGTGTCAATGCCTATGGACAGCAAATGTTTGTCAATGAGTTTTCGGACTTTTTCAGAAGCCCATTTCAAATCCATGGTTTCATCTTTGTAGCGGTCTTTTATTCGCCAGATAATGTATCCCAAACGTTTTGCAGGAATCCAGTATTCAGTTCCTGCTTGAATATTAAAAAGTAAATCAAGGCTATCGAAGAAACTTTTTGTATAGGTGAGTAGTTCTGCTCTGAATTTTACATTCTTTGCAGTTTCAATGCAGGATTCTGCAAACTCAAATTCTTCGATTTCGTCAGTGAATTTTTGTTTTAGAAATTTTTCAATGTCTTTGAGTTTATTACCGGTAAATAAATCGAGCAGACGTTTATACCGTGCTTCAAGTATCGGAATTTCTTTATCCACATCCCGGAAGACTTTCTGAAAATCTTCCCATTGCAATTTGTCTTTGTCTGTGTATATACTTAAGGCATCTGCTAAATGTTTGGTTACACCAAAATAGTCAACAATTAAACCAAAGGATTTACCGTGTTTCGTTCTGTTAACCCGCGTAATAGCCTGGAACAAATCATGCTCTCTTAAACTTTTATCCAAATACATCACCTGTTCAACCGGGGCGTCAAAACCGGTAAGCAAACGGTCGCAAACGCAGATAAAACCAATTCCGGTTTCCGGTTTTTCAGGATTAAAGTCTGCTTTGAAATTCTCTATGGCATTCATTTCTTTGGCTTCACGACGGGCTTTGCTGATGTATCCCGGCTCGTTGTTGCCAAGGCTTGACACAATAGATGCCACTTTCAAAAATTCCAACTGTTGGATCAGTTCATTGTCTTTTTCATTTTCGGGCAATGATTTTAATTCGTCTATTTTATTTTTTATGGCAATTTCCAATTCATATTTATACCGTACAGCGGCAACAATACTCGATGCCACAACCTGGGCTTTAAAACCATTCACCAAAATATCTTTGTGATAATGCTCAACAATGTTTTTGGCAATTTTTGCAATACGGTCTTTTGATTCCAGATAAGCGATGAATGAACCATAGCGGCGTTGAATTTCTTCTTTTTCTGCCTGAGACTGTTTTTCAAACATATCTTCAAATTCGGTATCAAAGGCATCTTTGTCGTCCAGTTTGTCTTTTGAAACTTTTCCGATGTATTTTATTTCAACGGTGGCGCGGTCTTTCACGGCTTTGTCAAATTTGTAGAAATCAATAAAACCGCCAAATCGCTCATGGGTTTTGATTTCGTGGCGTTCAGTTAAAAGCGGCGTTCCTGTAAAACCGATCCGTGTGGCATTGGGGAAAGCAGAAAACAAATTGTCACCCATATCGCCGCCTTGTGTCCGGTGGGCTTCATCTATCAATAATAAAATGCGATCGCTGTTGTTGATGGTTTCAAATGTTTCAAATTTTGGCACCATGCCCGCTTCGATAAGCGATTGTGCTGAAATATTTTTCTCGTCTAAAAATTTGTGAATCATCACCATATTTACATCGCCGGTGTCGTCGCTTAATTCGTTCAGTTTGTTTCTTCGGCTAATGATTCTCACAGGTTCGCCGGTCATGGCTGCTGTTTCTGAAAGCTGGTCTTCCAAATCGATTCGGTCAACAATGAAAATGATTTTTAAGTCCTTCAAATCATCCAGTGAACGCAGTTTTCGGATCAGAAAAACCATGGATAGACTTTTACCGCTGCCCTGTGTATGCCAAACCACTCCTCCTCTTTCCATTGGTGTACGACCTGCACGAAGACTATTAATTATTTTGCCGACAGCACGGTATTGATTGTAACGGGCAACAATTTTTACTTCCACACCTTTTTTGATTTCAATAAACAGGGTGAAATGTTTCAGAATATCAATCAGGATTTCCTTGTTCAGCATACCATGAATCAATACTTCCTGGCGTTCTTCATCAGGCGGAAAATCCACAACTTTGTATTCTTCGGGGAAAATGTCCACCCAGTTGTTGTAAAAATCAAATTCGGCGCTGATGGTTCCAACCCTTGCTTCGGTACCGTGGGTGATGATGCTGAACATATTGTAATGAAACAAACGCTCTTCGCCTTCTTTATACCCATAATCGTCATCACGAGTGTTGGCGTAGCGTGTAACCTGCAAAAATGCTTCGCTTAATGGTTCTGCCACATCAAAGTCTTTGGCTTCTACCACACAAATGGGCATACCGTTTAAGAACAGTACAATATCAGGAATAATACCCTGACGGCTGGCTCCTGGCGTGATTAAACGAAACTGGTTTATGGCAATAAAAGAGTTATTGTCGTAGTTTTTAAAATCCACCAAACGCACGCTTGGGTCTTGCTCGCCTGTAAGTTCATTTTTGGCTACCGATGTACCTTTGAGCAAAAGGCGGTGAATTTCTTTATTGGCTTCGTGCAGGCTTTTACCGGGGAAATTCTGAATCTCACGCAGTAGTTCATCCAACTGCCTGTCGGTTAACCATTCAGAGCCCTCGGCTGTGGTGTTTATTTTTTTTATGGCTTTTTTAAATTCTTCGGGCAAAACCACTTGTTTAAAAGTTTCGCGCAGGCTTTTTTGTGGTTCCTGTGGAATGCCGATGCCCTGATCGATAACCTGCCAGCCCAACAAGCGAAGTTTATCTAAAAATGGTTTTTCTACATTAACATATTCTGCCATAATTTTTATCTCTTATAGTTTTATTTTATTGATTCGTTCTTTTAACTCACGAATTCTATCCAGAAGTTTATCAAACGGCAGGGATTCACCATAAATCATATTTTCCTGCATTTGTAAATAATCTTTTTTCCAAGCATTAAATAAATTATCAGGCGGAACCGGATTTATTTTAGTCGGTGCGTGACAGGCATAATCGATTCCCCTGACCGGTGTCATGGTTCGTCTGTGTTCTACAAGATGTTTGTACAGATTTGGATCGGATAAGGCTTTTTCAGCATATTCGGTATCCATCAGTTTTTCAACATCATACAGATGCCGGCTTAAACGATCAACCTTTATTCTGTCTAAAGGTTTTTGAAATTCTTCATGCAACAGAAAGATTTTTTCCAGAAATGTTCTTTCCGGATTTACGGTAGGTATAGAAATGACAGAATCCGCAAAGGATTTATCCGGATAATGTTCTCCCACCATAGTATTGAATTCCCTGACGGTAAATGGTTCCTTTAGTGAACGGCTGCCTATTTCGATTAGGACGCGTGAATGAATGTAGTCTGAATTTTCGATAAGTCCGGGATAGTGCGTTTCTATAATCAGCGGGTCCTGGTCATTGGCAGAAGGTTCTGTTAATTGCAATTCAACTTCCGTCAATCCGTAATGATGAAAGGCTTCCTCTAATTTGGGATAATATTCTTCAGATATAAACTTGAATGAATGCTGCCGCAGTTTTTTTACCTGTGAGCCGGTAATTTCTTTGTCAAAACCTAAAAACTTCCTGTCCAATGCCAGATCTATATCTTCGGAAAAGCGTTCGATGAGGCCCCAGGCTTTGCTTAATGATGTGCCGCCTTTAAACACGGTGTGATCGGCAATATCCGTATTAAAAACCACTTCCAGTGTTTTGACCACCCACCAGTCCTTTTCTACAGCAATGGCAGGCAGTCCTGTTTTTTTACTGATCTCTGTAAATATATTTTTTTTTGTTTCGTCCGGCAGTTTAAGCCATTCACTGAGTGCTTTTTGATTCATTGGTTAAATTTTCCAATACGGGTTTCATGATTTCTTTTATCCACACCGGGGCAAGACGAATATCCTGTTCCAGGCGGGTAGGTTTTTCTTTTTTGAGCAGCGTCTGAATTTTTTCTATTTCTGCTTTTGTTACATTGTCTTTGCCTATCGTGCGCAGCGCCTGAATAGCCAGTTTGCTGATTTCTCCCACAGCAGCAACATTTTTGGGTGTGGTTTTTTTAAAGGTGATGGTATTTTTCCCCACCTTGATTTTCCGGGCAGCACCATCGGTTAGGTACACAATATTCAAAGGCACCTGGGTGGATAGTCCCAGTTTGTTAAGGGCATAAATACCGGTGGGCACAATTCGGGCGCGGTCTCTTTTGGCAATGGCTTTGGCAATGTCCTCAATTCCGGGTGTAATAATGCCAATAACCGCATCTTTTTTGGGACGGACATAAATACCGGTTGCGACACGCAGTAACTCGCCCTTATCCACCAGCCGCTCCAGTGTTTTATTGACGGCTTTGGTATTGCCAAGTGAATGAAAATTTTCAGCGAAAAAGAGCGTACCCCGTCCCGCTTTTTTGAATTTTGTAAGTATTTGTTTTTCAAGGCTTTTTTGCATTTTATGTATCCATTTTTGTCGCAAATTTAGTAAATATTTACGACAAAGAATAAAATATTTTCTCTTGAAGCTGGAATTTTACTTACCCTCGTAAGTTGAATTAGTTTTAATAATTTGATTTTTTAATAAGAAGTCTAATATTTCAATATCGTCATCAAAGAAGTACACTTCTTTATTGTATTCAATTTTATAACAACGGCCACGATCATAAAAATAATCAAATTTGATATCTACACTAATATTATTTATCCTTTTGATATACTTAAAATGGTCAACAGAATACCCTTTAATATAGTTTACTGAATTCTCAGCTTTCCTAAGCCGGGTAGCAAGAGCGTAAGTGTAATATTCCCTATGCCTACCATTTGTCTGTGTTTTTTCTAAAAGTAATATGTCTTTTTCACTATTAAACCTAATGTATTTATTGTAACCGCAGACTGATATAAGTTCCGGAAATTCTATAAAATACCTTCTCCAATCATTTATATCTGAATTTTGAATAATAGTTTTCAAATCATCAAAAACAGAATCACTGCTTATTTTCGAAAAAAGAACTCTAAGGTAATCACGGCTTCTATCATTATCGCGGAGTAACCGTTTCCAACTAATATCTCTTTCTTTTCCATTTATTCCAAAACTACGGTTACTTCCTTTCCTCAACAAATAATCACCAATACTTAGTAAAGCCCGTTCAAAAATAAAATCATTAAAGTCATTAATACCATTTTCATTAAATACAGATTTCGCTTTATCGATAGTAATTTTAAATTCTTCAAAATATTTGTCGTTTTCATCTACAGACCAATTCAGCGTATGGTCTGTTTCAAAGTAATCTTCTATTTTGGAGAAATTCAGTAAGAAACCGATTTGACCATAAAAATAGGTATGATTCTCAATATCAATAATTGCTTCTCTCCAATTATCATCTCTTAATAATAGAATTGCCTTTATTCTTTCTTCTTTTACCTGGATTGTAGAAAAACCACTGACTTCATTGTTATTATCGGTTAAGTATTCAAGGATATTTTCACTTTGGTTAAGGAGCATACTAACAGATCTAAGAGCATCGATATAATCTTTTATTTCATCAATGCGTGTATTTTCTGTCAAATTCCTTATGACTCTCATCCAGTCAAACAATTGTTCTTTTGAATATCCTTCAATTAAATATTGATACAATGCGTAAAACTGAATTCTAACTGGATATGATATATTATGGTTAATAACGTTTTTAAATATTCCCAACTCATCCACTAAACCCTTATCTTCCAAGTAATACCGAAATACATTATTTTCTCCTAATAAGCAATTTAAATAAGCAATGATATATTTATTAGTCACCTCATCAAAACAACTTAGTTCTTCATATTTATAGTATGAATATTTTACTTTATTATTGGTCAATTCATTTATTACATGAAAATCAACATCATCGCGGAGTGAATAATAATTTGTAATAATAACCCGGATCAGATTCATTATTTTATCATCTATAATATTTGTTGAAGGATCCTTAAAGGGCCAAAACAAATCTGTCCAGCATGTATCGATTTTAATTGAAAATTCATCCTTTAGAGAAGTACCGTTCTCATTGTCTTGTTGCTCCAGGATTTTAGAAAATTTCGCTTTGAAGTTTTCAAAATATGTTAGCTCTTTACCCCGTGCATTCATTTTTATGTAAAGTTCATCGCTTAAACCAAAATCTTTTAACTCAATAAACTGAAAACTAATAAATTGTCCAGGATCTATTAATTTGTCATATTTATCAGTTATATCAAAAAACAGATTATGTATTGAATCCAACATGATGAGCATAGCAGAAATTGTTGGGTCGTTATCCCACGACATGAAATACCAGGATGAGTCCTTTATTATCTCACTTATAAATTCATCTTTACTCTTTGGAAATTCAATCTTATTTGATACCAAAGCATTGCAAAACTCTCTTGATGATATCCTGGTCTCATAAGTAAAACGTGACTCATTGTCTTTTCTAAATATCTTATTGAATTCTTCTAATCTTTCTTCTCTTGCTGCTAAATACCAGTGCAAAAGAAACAAAGTAGTTAATCGCTGTTGACCATCAAGCGGGATAAAAACATTATTCTCAATACTACCATATATAAAGTCAAGATGTATTGGCTCATTAGATTCAAAACTTTTTTTTATTGACTTCAGAAAATTAATTCGCACTTCGATTTCCGAAATCCTACCTTGTGCGTAGTCTCTCTGAATTATAGGGATTTCAACTTTTTGATTTCCTTTATCAAATATCTCAAAAAAACTGGTTTTTTTACCGATGTTTCTCATATTATTCTTCTGTTTTATTGTTAAGGTTTAAAAAATCATTTATAGTTTTCACAAGAATTGTTTTATATGCCATTCTGTCTTCTTTTCCCAATAGACTCATCTGTTCCAGCTTTCTTGTATAATATTTAAGAAATACATTTTTTGTACAGAGGGGAATAAATGTGCCGGTCTCATCCTTTTCGATAATTGTTTTCCTTTTAATTGGAAATACAGCATTTTTATATCCACGGTTTGTTCCCGAATCGAGTAAAGTAAGATTTGAAATATCATTAATATCTTCATCTCTTCCTTCTTCGCTATATTTTTTTATTACTAAATCGTACAGTTCTTCAAAATCATATTTTCTATCTTGCGCTTGAGTTTCCAGATAATCGGTCACTTGCTTGAGCAAATCTGAATCATCAGTATAATCCTTAACTTGCCTCAGCCAGTCTAATTGCTCAACTCTTGAAGTGGGCATCTCCGATTTTACAGCGTGAATATGTTCTATATCCCAATTTTCGTTTTTGTATCTTCCGAATTGGAATCTCAAATTAGTTTTTTCATTTTGTAAAATAGTCACAATATTAAATAGTAAGAGAACATTTCTTAAAACACTTTTATCTTCCTGATATGTGAGTTCTTCTATTTTAACTGAACTAATTTGTTTTTTTACTGCTTCTATTAAAAACTTTTTAAATTCTTTCTTCGTGTGTATTTTTGATTCTTCATACAGATATTTCAAACTAACATCCGTAGTAATTAAAAATCCAATTAAATGGTAAAGTTCTTTATTTTTAAACCAGTCTCTAAAGGTTTGAAAATAATTTTTAATTTCCTTCCAATTTTCTTCAATATCTGATTTTTGTTTAAATTTTTCATGGAAAAATCTAAATGTATAATATTTGTCGTAATGTTCTTTTGTGCCTCTTTTAACCATATTTTCTGAGATTAGGTCGAAGATAATTTCTATATGATTATCATAATGATTATTGTCATCTTGTAGAAAATACCAAAATTCCTCTTCTCGCAACGTTTGTTCTATTCTGTCCCAATCGGACGCAATTTCAAGTTGGCGTAATTGTTTGGCTTTCTCATTTTTCTCATCAATAAAATTATCTCTATTCAGAAAAAGAGCCTTAATCAATTCTGCGTTTGTCAGAGGTATTTTCCCCATATTTAAATTGGTAAAAAGATTAATTGGATCGATCGTACTATCAACTTCATACCATATAATCCGAACATTATTTCCTTCTTCATTTAAGAGTGTGTTTAAAAGATTTACTTTTACCCCACCGTCTTTTTTTGAAAACCAATCTTCAATCGTTTCTTTAGCTTGGCACATGTGGAAGTAATCTATATTATCATCTCTTTTTATGTAGTCGATGTCTTTAAGAAACACTTCGCTATCTTCTCTGGTTTGATATTCAAGTGAAAACTTGGTTTTGCCTAACATTCTCATCACTTCATCTAACACAGCCATGATAATATAAATAGTCGTTAGACGTTGCTGTCCATCGATTAAAGTATATTTCCCATCAGTTGGTGTAACAACAATGGGTTGTAAACAATAGAACTCATTTTCTGATAATTTCTTCTTTTTATAGAAATCATAAATGTCATTTAAAAGATCATTTACCTGGTTGTTATCCCAACGAAAGCCACGTTGATAGTAAGGTATGAAAAAATCGTAATTCAGAAGTTCGTTTATTGACTTTAAACCACTTGAAATATTGGTCATTTTAATTATTTCTTTCTGTTAAAATTTCTTGATCAGTTATAATTACTTCTTTCTTCCCATTGAGCAAATCAGCCATTAAACCGGCTTTTATCTGCTGCAATTTGTGCAGGTAGGTTTGTTCGGTTTGGATTTTATTATCGATTGATTGCAATCTTTGAGCAATTAGTAGTTGCTCGTTGAATTTAGGTTTTTTGAAAGTTGCCTTCTCAAAATCTGCTTTACCAATATTGCCTTGTGCACCAGAATTTACTTTGCTGAAAATTTGATTCAGTAGTTCACCAGCAATTAATATGTAGTATAGGAATGTTTTATCAATATCTTTTTCTCTAATTTTTGGTTCAAACCTACCAACACGATAGTTTTGAAGTACTATTCCATTCAGACCATGCACTAAACAAGCCTTTCCAAGTGTGGCTCCTGTAAGAGCCATAAGCACATCGCCGTTACCAATAATCTCATTTATAAATTCATCTATCCTATCAAAAGAGACGCATGAACAATCACTTAAATTTAAATTTTCAGGTTTTACTTGTCCTATCTTAACAATAGGAAAACCAAATTCTGTAAAATCATAATTTCTAAATTGATGACCGTGAACTAATTCTACTTGTTCTCCAAATATTTCCACTTCCCACTCCTTCGGAATCCAGCCCAGTTTGCTTTCTTTATAGAGTTCCGGGGCGTCTTGGTATTTGGGGCGCAGTTTGCTAGTTTGGGTGTCGATGCCGCGGGTAAACAAATCCTGCAGCATGCCTTGTTTGATGGCTTTGTATTTGGCAATGGCGGCTTGTGTTTTTTCGATCACCGCATCGGCGGTGGACAGGATGCGGGCGATGCGGCGTTGGGTGGGAAGGGGTGGAAACCTTAATTTAGCATTTTCAATATTTCCAATTGTAAGCCCATATCTTGTACTACCATTTGCTACACTAAAAAAATAGTTTTTTATTGCTGGTAACTTGAACATAAACATTAAAAATCTGCCATCAACTTCATCCTGATTCGGTCTAAGAATTGCCAAATGATAACCACAAACAAGATTCTCAATTTTCTCAGACACGACTGAAGAAACTGCAATATCATCAGGTGTTTCAGAATCTTTAGTAATAATTACATCATTGATTTGTAATCCAAATCGTAAAATCTCATTTTTATCTGCTGAACCATTTATAAATGATATTTTAGAAGATATGTAATCATTTTTATAAACATCCATGTAATTACAAAGTTTAACTAAACTCTTATTTGGATAAATCTTTTTATCAACATTACTTACCCGAATATCAACTACCTCTTTTAATTTACTTTCTTTCCACTCACTCATAGCCCAACTCCGTTAAAAATGTCTGAACCATGATTTTCCTGATTTTCCTGATTACATGATTCGATATCATGGCAAGCCTGCAATCCGATTGAATCAAGGCTTTGTGCTGAGACTGCCGAAGTATTCAGACTTGTTTTCCTTATTTTATTCATAGCCGAGTTCATGTAAGAATTGGTTGAGTAATTGGGTTTCTTCTTCGCGCTTGCTTAAAATGCTGCTTAGGGTAGTGGTGTATTTGTCCCACAGTTTTTCAATGTTTTGCAGCAGTTGGCGGGTATGGGCCTGCAGGTAGCCGTATATGGTCTGGTGCAGGGTACGGTTCCAGCGGTCAAGAATTAAGTCTTTGGCTTCTTCGGGTGTTATTTTTAAGCGGGCTTCATCCACCAGTTGCTGTTTGCGGTCTTTTATCTGCTTGATTACTTTTTTGCATTCGCGCAGTTCGGCTTCTAACTCACTGTGTTTGGCAAAACGGGCTTCATCAGCGGCAATTTGTTCTGATAATCGTTGAGACGCGATGAATCGCGTCTTAACATTGGAGACGCATTGTAATGCGTCTCTACCTTTTTCCTGCCCGGCTTTTTTATAGGCGGCTATCCTGCGGTTCAGATTTTTGATTTCCTTGGTTAGTTCTCGCAGTTCGCCCTTATCGGCTTTAATGGCATCTTTGTGCTCTTTGAGTTCGGTTTTGGGCCACACATCGTATTCTTCTTCGGTCCAAAGGCCTTCTTCCAGTTCGTTTACTTCGGCAAACAGGGCGTCCAGTTCTTCCTTGCGGTTTTGGTTGTCGTGCAGTTCTTTCAGCACTTCGGGGAACTGGCTTTGCAGAATTTCATCATCGGGTATCAGTTCGGCATTCCAGCCGCTGGCAGCCACACTTTTCAGGTCGGTTTTCAGTTCGTCCCAATAAGCAGCCAACGCGCCGTGGCTTTGATATTTGTCCAGTATTGCACCATTGTTCTCTTCACCAAAAGGCAAACTGAAAAGAGCTTGTGCAAAGCTGTCGGAAAATTTGCCATACAATTCAAACACGTTGTTTTCTTCGGGCAGTTTTTTAAAATCAACAACGGCCTCGCTCCACCATTTTTCCAACCCTTTTGTGTAATTAGCAAACGTGGTTTGTACTTCGGGGCTTTCGTCCAGTAGTTTTTTAATATCTTCTTTTTCTGCAACGGCATCGGTAAAACGCAAGTAGTTTTCTTTTGATTCGGTAAACAGTTTATCGCGTAGTCCGGGATACGATGAAAACGCATGATTCAAGGCATCCACTTCATCTATAGGAATACCACCTTTTAAATGGGCATGTACGTCGTGGGATTCGGCAGGCGGGGCATTGTCCACAAAGCGGCGGATGTTCAGGTTGTACTCTTCATCTGCCAGTTCTTGTTTGCTCACCAAACGGCTGTATTTATCAATCTGTTCTTTGTGCTTATACACAAAAGAGATTTTCTCAATGTCTTCGGGGCGCAGTTTATTCTGGTTTTTACCTTCTTTGTATTCACGGTCGGCATTGATGAACAATATATTTTCACGCAGGTGGGCATCTTTTTTATTTACTACAATTACAGAAGCCGGAATTCCGGTTCCGTAAAACAAGCCCGGTGGCATGCCAATGACTGCTTCCAGATAGCCTTTGTTGATGAGCCATTTGCGGAATTCGCGTTCTTCACCACCGCGGAACAATACACCGTGAGGCATCACTACTGCCATACGTCCGGCATTGTTGGTAGAAGCCACCATATGCTGCACGAACATAAAATCGGCTTTGCCTTTCACAGGCATCCAATGATTAAAACGTTCTTTGAACTTCATGCCGTCTTTGCTGTAGTTTTGCGAGAAAGGCGGATTGGCAATCACAATGTCAAAAGTTTGTAATTCACCTTGTTTTTTATGCAAGGGATTCATCAGTGTATCGCCGTTAACAATGTTGCTGTCATAAATGCCGTGGAACAGCATGTTCATTTTACTTAAACTCCAAACCGTGCCGCTTTTCTCCTGTCCATACAGCGAAAGGTTTCGGGCAGAACCATAGCGACTTTCCACATAGTTTTTACTTTCAATCAACATGCCGCCACTACCAACTGTTGGGTCGTAAATCTCGGCATCTTCGGCAGGTTCCAGAATATTTACCAGTAAACGCACGACTTCGTTGGGTGTGTAGAATTCTCCGGCTTTTTTACCGGCACTGTCGGCAAAGTATTTAATCAGGTATTCGTAAGCGGCTCCCATCAAGTCAGGAAATTCCAGATTGTTGTCTGTGAGTTTCTTTTTGTTGAACTCCCGAATCAGTTCCCGTAAATCTTCGTCGGTAATTTGTTTATTGTTTTTACCGATACTGCGATTAAAGTTGATGGATTTTAAAACACCGTCTAGTTTGTCAAGGTTGGCATCTTCTAAAGCAGCAAGTGCGATATTCAGGTGGTCGCCAATTTCTTCCTGTAAGTCTTTTATGTAATTGATTGTATTTCCATCTTCGTCTGTTTCAGGGTCGCCTTCAAACTTTTTCCATCGGGCAGCGATGGGAACAAAGAAATCGTATTCCGGTGCGTTTTCTCGTTCTAATTCAGTGTAGAGTATTTCGGGGTTTGTTATATTTCTTTTTTCAACAAGATTTTTTCTTCTTGTTTCGCGATGAACTTCAAACTGGTCATTTACTCTTTTCAGGAATAACATGGCAATAATGTATTCCTTATATTCTGAAGCATCCATGTTTCCACGTAAGCTTTCACATGCTTCTTCCAAGAAGGTCTCTAATCGTGCGAGTGATAATTTCATTAATTCAATTCCAATTTATATTGTTGTCTATTCATATTCAGTTGAGCGCAGGCAAAAATTGCACTCTTTGGCAAATTTAGGTATTTGGGTGGCTCGTGCAATTTGCAAATGTGTGCAATGTGAGATGGCTTTTTATTTTCTTTTTTGGCAAACATTTTTTTCATGTCGTTTCTGTCTTTTTAGCCTTGCCCACAACTCATTATATACGCATTGCGTCTATTCTATATTAAATTTATTTACTTTAGCATCTAAATAAAAAGTGAATGCGAACATTACCCACACCTCACAATATCGTTTCCATTCAAATAATGTCAGATTTTATCGTATTTTATTTAAAATTAAAAGAACTAATTCTGAAATCCAGTTAGAAATTCCCCATATCCATTTCAGTTTTATAGCTGCAAATCACAGGTTCAGACTCCTATTCCGGCGGCTGAGCGGCATGCCCTGGCGGAGAGTTCCTGCCAGTGCATCATTTCCGTCACGAAGTGCGACCTGTGGAATCAAAAGCCAGCATCTGCAGTATTCATCGTCATTAAGAAAACAGGCCGTAAAAAAAACCTCGCGGGAATTTCCATCCGGCGAGGTTTTATAAAATCTTGATCCGTAAAAAAATTATTTCAGAAAAGTCTCTCTCATAGGGTCCCAGGAAGGGATTTTCTGGGTCTTTTTTTTCAGCAATTGTTGAACATTTTCAGGCAGGTATTTTTTCGGCAGGATCACATTGAACACGAACTTGTCAAACCAGTCGCTGCTCATGGTGTAGTAGCCGCCGTCGCCCCGTTCTTTTCCCCAGGAATTTTCCACCAGCCATTTGCTGACATTTCCGTTGTCGTCAAGGTCCATGCCGACAAAAACCATGGCGTGATTGGGAATACCCCAGCCATATTGAAGGGCTTCTTTTTTTGTGAAAGTCATTTCAATATCGAATAAGGTTTCATAATCGTACAGGTTCGGATCCATGATGCCGTTTTCCCGGGACATTCCCGGCCCGGAAGTGGCGGCGAACCAGACCGGCAGTGAATCCTGCAGGGCGTTCTTTGTCCATTCTTTGAAGTCTCCGGAACTGATATTGACAAAATCCATGTCCGGCACATTGGACATGCCGCGGCAGTATTCGATGGTGTAATGGTCATTAAATTCATATACCGGGTGTTCCAGGACAGTGACATATTCCGAAAGGTCCAGGCCGACGGCTTCTTTGTAAAATTCCTGCGGTGTGAAGTGCAATGTCCGAATCTCCTTGTCTTTGTTTTCAAAGCGCCAGTCAAATTCTGTCACCGGTTTTCCAAGGTTCAGTACGAGTACCCGGTAGACATCTTCCAGCATTTCATTTTTACGGGCCAGGAGTTTGTCCTTTTTGGCGCCTTTATCAGCCAGGTTGCGCAATTCCATGGCATTGTGTTTCAGCAGTTTGGAAAGGATGGAATTGAGCATGCGGCTGGATTCGCTGCTGATAGTTTCGGGCATAATTTCTTTGGGTACGACGCCATATTTTCCGATCAGGTCAACGGCATAGTTCCACCAGCCGCCGTCGGGTATGGGGTCGCCGATGAGTTCTTCCACATCGCGGTTCATCAGGTCCTCTTTGGTCAGATTGATCATTTCATCGAGAAACATATTGGCTTTTTCCAGTTTGTCGTAGAAAAACAGGTAATTCTGGGAAAATTCAAAGGAAGACAACTCGTATTTTTCGATGACCAGCGGACGTATGGTATTGAGCGCCGCAAACATCCAGCACCGGCCGGTGGATTTTTGGTTGGTGATTCCTTTGACGTCGAGTTTGAAATTGACAAGCGTACTGTACTGGTTCATCACCTGGCGATCCAGTGCCAGTTCATTGATGTCATTGTTGGTGACTGCATTGTAAATGAGTTTGTTGGTCCCTTCCAACTGGACGGACTGTGCCAGTTTTTCAACCTGTTTCATACTCAAGCCGTTTTCAGCAAACAGAAAGGTTGTCATGATGCTGATTAAAATCGATACAAACACACGTTTTGCCATTTTTCTCTCCCTTTTTAATTAACAATTAACAAATTTTATCGCTATAATATAATTCGTTGGAACAAAAGAGGAATAAAAAATTTTCAAAAAGAGTTATCAATGGAATAAAAAAACTAAATAGCGGAACAAAATCACTTTGTCTGCCGGACCGGGTGAAAAAAGGAGGATAGATGAGACCACATATTAAACAATCTGACCTGGATATCTGGGCTGATTATCTGCTCAATCATTCCCTGGGGGGAATCAAAAAAGATGACATTATCATGCTCAAAGGGGAATACATCACCTGGCCGCTAATGTCCGTACTGCAGGACAAAATTTTTGCAGCCGGAGCCCAGGCGGACATCAACCTGGTGGCGCCGGACAATAATCGTGGACAGGTCTGGGGCGCTTCCATTGCCAAACATGGAACACCAGAGCAGATTGAAAACACACCCGAATGGCACCAGCAGCGATATGAAAATATGACCAAATACATTGAAATCCTGGGGGCCGAATCCCCGGAACTCTTTGCCAATCTGCCGGAAGAACTCAACAGTGCCATTAACAGGGCTGATATGCCTTTTAAAAAGATCCGTCTCAGCAAACCCTGGGTGCTGACGCTTTTTCCTACCGAAGCGTTTGCAAAAATGGAAAACATGACCCTCCAGGAATACACGAAAATTGTGGTTTCCACCTCCCTCACAGATCCGAAATTTCTGGAAGAGATCGAAGAACCGATTTACCAACTGATGGACCGGTCTGATGAAATTAAAATAATCACGGAAAATCCTGAAACAGGCAAAGAATTGACGATGGTTATGGACATTTCCGGCCGCAATATTATCAAATGCACTGGCCACTCCAATTTTCCTGATGGCGAGGTCTTCACCTCACCAAATGCCAATTCCGTCAATGGCGAAATCTTTGTTGACCTGCCAGTTTTTTTCAACGGTGTCACCATTCAGGGCATTTATTTGAAAATAAAAGACGGTCAGATTGTGGAGTATTCAGCTCAAAAGGAATTTGACACATTGAAAATGATCATTGAAACCGACAAGGGCTCCCATCGAATCGGTGAGGTCGCTCTGGGTATGAACAAAGGCCTGCATACGGCGCTGAAACATCCTTTGTTTGTGGAAAAAGTCGGCGGCACCCTGCATATCGCCATCGGTGAATCCTATCCGGAATGCTTTGTCAGTGAGCTGAATACACCGCAAGGAAAAATCTGGCTGGAAGAATTGATTCGGACAGGAGTATGTAATGAATCCTCGCAACATGTGGATATTGTGGTTGATTTTCGGTATGGCGGCTCTGGCCGGCGTGTATTTCTCGATAATGTTGAGATTTTTTCCGAAGACAATATCTGGAAAATAAAATAGACCCCGGAACATATTGCTGATGACTGAACATTTTTCAGAAAGGTCTTTTAGGGCACTGCCATGTCTGATTCTAAAGTTATGACTATTCGTTGCAAAAAATGCAATCAGAAGGTTTTCAGGTACCTGAAAGAAGGAAAAGGCAGCCTGTTGCGGGCCTACAAATCTAAAATTCAGGTAGTTTACTTTGAAGTGCTTGATAATCAAATGGTTTGCAAATGTGGACACCGGCTGGCCATTGATCAGGGAACCTACTTCAAAATGCTGGACCATTATCATTATGATTGATATTTTTTTAATTTCATTCTTTTTATTTTCATTTTGTGTCATTTTTTAACTCTTTTGTTTAGGATTGATTGAAACCTTTTACTGATTGCGCCAAATTATCCTAGTAAATGACCCTCAAATCGCACTATATAAACTCTAAAAAAGTCCTGCCCCTTCAGGACTTTTTAGATTAAAGGGAGGTGAAATGTTTAAAAAAATCCTGATGATCGGCTTCATAGCTTTTGGTTTTTGTCAGGCCCAGCCCTTTGGAAAATCCGCTGATGGCTTTCGAATTATTCGTTCGTTTTATTCCAATACCAGTGGCGAAGAGGGTCAGACGAAGTTCCTCTATAATGAAAAGGGCATTTTGACCCGGGGGTTTTGGTCGCTGAAGGATGGCTCTCGTCATTCGGTCAATTACTACGAGCATAATGCCAATGGAAACATACTTTCTGTGTACCGGGATTTTTCTGATTCCCTGACCTCCTTTGAACGCATGACCTACACTAAAAACGGAGACAAAATCGCTGAGTACTTCAGCAGTTCCGATGGCCGGTCCGGCTCTGCAACCTGCCAGTATGAAGAAGGGTTGCTGGCCTCAGCTGATTTGGACCATTATAAAGGCTGGCTGACCGGGCAAATGAAATTCCGCTATAATACGGAAAAACGGCTGGTATCCGCTCAGTTATTTCATCAGGAAAAAGCCGTGGCTGATGTGGACTACCGCTATGACCCTTGGGGAAACCTGATTGAAGAAACCTGGGATTTTGCTGGAAAATGGGGCCAAAAATTTCTTTATCAGTATGAAAATTTGAAATTACCGAAAAACTTTTATTCCAGTCCCTTTCTGCAGGTGCCTCATGGTGTCCGGATTTTGAAGGAGGACTACAGCTTTAATGGTGAGATCAATGGGGCCTCTTTTTATCAATACAATGAAAATGGATTATTGAAAATCAAAAACTATGTCCGGTCCGATTCAGTTTCAACAATCACACACTTTGAATATGACGGCGAAGGAAAACTGTCTCAATCCTATCGCAGCTATTCGGACCGCCGCAGGGCCTATTTTACCTATCATTACGATGAACGGAAGAATCTGGTAGCCCGGAACTGTATCATCGACAAATCTTTGGCGGGATATGAATATTATTTTTACGATGCTGAAAATCAACTGGTTAAAGCCGTGTTAAGTCAGTTTGATGGCTGGCTCAGCGGTGTAATTCTGTTTGAACATACACCCGGTCAGGAAATTAAAAGAGGCTATTTTCGGGATCAAACAGGACTAAACGCTGAAATTTCATTCACCTATGAAAAGGACCTGTGTACGGAAATCCTCTGGAATTTTTCCGATGGCAGGTTTCAGAAATATAATTTTATCTATACCAATTGATATCTCCTTGTAATTTTTTCTAATCTATATCGAAGGGACCTACTTCGCCTGTCAGAATCAATAGGGGTGCTCAAAAAAATCTTTATAATAATTATGTTTTAAAAATATTTTTTTTTATCTTTCCTGTTGAGTGTTACAAATTAATTATTCGTGTTACCAGTGAGGGATGTGATGAAACGATTTGGTGTCTCTCTTCCAGACGAACTATTGGAAAAATTTGATCTCAGCATAAAAGAAAAAGGCTATGCAAACCGCTCTGAAGCTTTGCGGGACCTGATTCGGGATTCATTGCTGAAGGATCAAATCAACTCTGATGCGATTGTGGCCGGGACCCTGACTTTGGTTTTTGATCACCACACACCGGACCTGAGTCGAAAGCTGGATGAAATTCAACACAACCATCATGGAAGTGTGCTTTCAAAACTACACATTCACCTGGACCACCACAATTGTCTGGAAGTGGCTGTCCTGAAAGGCAAATGTTCTGAAATCCGGAAATTAGCAGACCTGATGGTGGCCCTTCGGGGTGTGAAGCATGGGAAATTAACCTTTACTTTGACGGGAAATGATTCTCATCAATGAGGAGAATTGGAATGAATTTTAGAAAATCTTTTTCGGCAATCCTGATATTTGCCACCATGGCCATGGGTTATACAGATACCCTGGATGTTGTCTATTTTGATCAAATCGTGGTGACAGGCACCCGGACAATGAATCGAATCAAGGATTTACCTCTTTCCATATCGGTTTTGAATGCCAGTGTGCTGCAGGACAAGGAGCAGCAACCTTTATTGGATCTGTTGTCGGAAAATGTGCCGGGGCTTTTTGTTTCCAATCGCACCAACATCGGCTATGGTGTTGGCAGTGGTTCCGGCGGAACAATTTCCATGCGGGGAGTTGGGGCCTTTCCCAACACCCAGGTGTTGGTCATGATCGACGGACGTCCCGATGTAATGGGGCTTTTCGGACATCCGCTGGGCGATGCTTATCTTGCCGGCAATATCGAACGCATTGAAGTGGTTCGGGGGCCAGCGTCGGTACTTTATGGCTCCAATGCCATGGGCGGAGTCATCAATATTATTACCAAAGACATCGCTGAAAAGGAATTCAGAATAAAAGTTCCTATTAAATATTCCAGTTTTAACACACAAAATATCAGCCTGACCCATTCCTGCGGCATCGCTAATTTTGGCTATTCAATCAGTGGCGGGTACATAACCAGTGAAGGTTTTCGGGAACAAGGATGCGACGATTATGAATCTTTAAACCTGAATCTGGTTGCCAATGTTCGATTTTCGCAAAATTTGAAAGCTAAAATGAATTTTTATTCATCGGATTATGAAGTCTGGGACCCGGGCCAGATCACCAGCCCCTTTACGGATCATGTGTTCAATATTCTGCGAACCGGAGGGGATTTGTCCCTGGTCCACAGCCATGGGAAAATGACCGGAAATTTAAAATTGCATCACAATTTCGGTCATCATGAGATTCTGGATGGGAGCAATTATGAATCCGATGATTTTATGACAGGTTTGATTGTGACGGAAACTTTTCATTATGCCGCTGAAAGCAACCTAACGGTCGGATTTGATGCCCGTCAGTCTGGAGGTAAGGCAATTGTCAACGGCGCCTGGCCTGACTGGAAAGAACACGATGTTGCAGAGGTAAGCGGCCTTGTAAATTTACACCATCGCTTTCTGGACAGAATCATTTTCGAAGCCGGGATACGGTACACGGACCATTCAGTAATCGGAGACCAATGGGTGCCTGCTGCCGGGGCTATTGTCAAGTTACCGAGGAATTACAACTTTAAGTTGCGCTATTCAAAAGGTTATCGAAACCCGACTATCAATGAAATGTATCTCTTTCTGCCATCAACGGAAGACCTGGAAGCCGAAGTGTCAGAGACCCTTGAAGCTTCAGTTGAAAAAGCAATTGCAGAGTGGTTTCATGCCGGAATCACTGTCCATAAAACAGACCTGACAAACCTGATTGAAAAAACTTTTGTGGCCGGCCCGCTTTACCGGAATGTCGGAAAAGTTAATATCCAGGGTGTTGAGTTTGAAAGTGAACTTCTGCTGCCTCCCTTTTGGGGTATTCATCTGGCCTGTTCCTTTAATGATTTTTCCAAAACTCTGACCAACAGTCCGGAGAGCAAACTGAATCTGGGTGTCCGGTTTAACCTGCCTGAAAAACTTTTTGCCCGCCTGGATGCCCAGTTTGTCGGTGGGTTGCACAGTCTAGAAAATCCCTATAATTACACCAACACCATTGTTAAGACCGATGACTATTTTCTTCTGGATTTCCATACAAGTTATATTCTGAATTCATATCTCAGCCTCAATGGTCGTGTTGATAATCTCTTAGATAAGGAATATGAAATGATGAAGGGATTTCCCATGCCGGGTCGAATGTTTACAATAGGGTTGACTCTAAATAATTAGAAATTATTGGTAATCTTATTAAAATGCCTTTTGGGGTTCTTCTGCAATGGGTATCAAATATTTGGATTTTTATGTGTTTGAATGAATACCAGGACATAATCAAATTTTTCGATGAAAAATCTCTCCATTGGCATTTTTCCCAAAGAGATGTTCGCAATGCATCCAAAGTAGTGGACATGATTCAGTGTGAAAGTCCGGAAGTCATTCTGGATGTGGGTTGTGGTACCGGCGGGCTTTTTCCCTTTTTGTTCCGAAGATTTCCCCAGGCTAAAATTCTGGGCATGGATCTTTCCGCAAAAATGCTTTCCCTGGTAAAATTTCAATATGACTTATTGTTTTTAGGAAATGCGGAAAATCTTCCCCTGCTGGACTGCTCCGTGGATATCGTGTTGAATTATTGTGTGTTTCCCCACTTTAACGACAGGTTGAAAGTGGTTCGTGAGGCCTTTCGTGTTTTGAAACCCGGCGGCCATTATTATATCATCCACCCTGACGGCCGAAAAAAAACCAATGAAATCCACCAGCGACAAAAAAGCACGGTCATCAGCCATTTGCTTCCTCAGCATAGTGAAATTTCAAATTTTCTGCGGAATACCGGGTTTCGCATTTTCAAAGAATTGGATGAAGAGATGCTTTTATACGGCTGTGAGAAGTAATCCCGGGCGATGTATTTCAGTATCGGTTCCTATTTTATCAGGAGACATTTTCGAACCTGCTCTTGATCATAACCTTCCACCTGAACAGTGATTTTGTAAAAATAGACACCAGAGCTGATGCTTGCAGGCTCCCAGAGGTGGGTGTAATGTCCGGATTGTCTCGGCCCATCGACTAGCGTTTCCATCAAATTTCCGTTGATATCATAAATATTCAGCCGGACCCGGGCATTCATCGGCAGGTCATAGGCTATTTTTGTGGATGGATTAAAGGGGTTAGGATAGTTCTGAAAGAGACGGAACACCAGTGGTATTTCGATGGCGTCTGTGACGCTTGTGGTACTGAGGAAAAAGTAACTGGTATCCGATTGGCTGTAAGCGCCCTCTTTATCCCAGGCTGTCACCGTAAACCCGTACTGGTCATCGGAGGATATTTTTTGCTGATCATAGAAAGTTGTGTCCAGTGAGCGAGTAACGCCACTGGTTTCCCGGCCTTTTTTAAAAATGTAAATTTCGTAAGTGACCGTGTCCAGCGGATCGATATCCATCGCAGGGGTCCAGGAAAATTGCGGATATTGGCCATTGCTGGTGCCGCCGTTTTCCGGTGTCAGTAACCGGACTTTGGAAGGCGCATCGTTGGTTCGATTGACATAAAATCTGGATTTGTCGCCGTTATTGATGGTGAAACCTCCATTTTCATCCCAGGCCGTAATCCGCCAATAACAGGTGGTATTGTCGGCCAATGTATCGGTACAAAAACTTTTATTGCCAGTATATATCAGGGCACTGTCGCCATCTGTCCAGAGATGCAGGGTGTAGGTCACAGCATCGTATAGGTCGCTGTCGCCGGATTTTTCCCACTGAAATATGCAGACTTCATTTTTTAATACGGTTTCTGATGGTGGATAAACCAGGGCAAAGGTGCTGGGATTGTCGTTGGTTTTGTTAATCTGAAAATATCCCACATTGGAGGTTAATGTATCGTCGCCGGCCAGCGCCCGAACCCGCCAAAAGTATTCACAGTTGTCTGCCAGCGTGTCCGGCCAGACATAGGTATTTGTATCTAATAACAAGGGCGAAATATTTGAAAAATCAGAAGTTGTCCCAAGGTAAAACAGATATTGGGTGTTGCTGCACATTTCCCAGCAGAAAGTGGGTGACTGGTCGTCGATAGTCCCATCCAGACCTGGCGTTTCAAGGGTAAAATCTCCGGTCTCATAATCAGATACCTCAATAAAATTTTCTTTCATTATCCGGTATTCCTTCGGGCCTATGAACAGGGTCAGGGTGACATCATAACTGCCGGGTGTTTTGTAGGTGTGGGCCGGGTTTGGCAAATCACTTACTGTACCGTCGCCAAAATCCCAGTAGTAATCGCAATTTGGAGACTCGTACTCAATCTGTTCCTGAAAGACAGCGGTGTGGGGAAGAGGTCCCGAGACTTTCCGGGCTGTAAAATCCATCTGCCAATCGCCAACATAGCACCATTTTAAAGCATCTATCACCAGAATTTCACCTTCACTGCTGGTTGAATCCATCAGCCGGATTTTTGTGTTTTGTCCTGCTTCAAGGGAATAAATACCCAAGGAAGCCCAGTCGTTGTTGACAAAAGATTGGTTCAGCGAGTAAAGTTCCCATTTTTCGCCGTTGTATATTTTGTAGAGGGCATTCTGGGTTTTTCCTGAGCCTTCCGGAATATAAACAAACAATTCGTAATTCCCGTCCAGGTTTAAAGTGGGGCACCATTCTGCATACTGGAGACTTTGCGTTGTCCGGGTCAGCATGATCCAGTGATGGCCTTTATAACCTGCTTTTTTATCGGCATATCCGATCATGGAGGCTGGTTCCTGTGTGTTCAGGTGAAATCCCTGTCCGAATTGTTTGTCATCAATCAGAGAGTCGCAGGCTACCGGCCTTTCATAATGGGCGGTCACTACCCAGGGTAATCCGCTTCCCTGCAAGGCGAGATTGATGTTGCCGTGGTTGTATCCCGGCCAGTCGTAAATGGCTCCCGCTCCATCGTAAGAGGGATAGCCGGGGGTGTTTCGATTGCCATAGGGATCATTGACGACAATTGAATGTTTGTCAGCGACAATTCCCCGACCCAGTACCAGGTGACCGCTGCCGGTTAGCCAGACACACATGGAATAGGGAAAGCCATTGGATATTTCACTGACCGCCTCGCTCCATTTTCCTTGGGCATTCCAGCTTTGGGATCCTGTCAATCCGTGCTTTTCATAGTATTTCAGCATACGTGAATTCGGGCTGCCGCCGGTCCCCCACATATATCCGTAACCACCATAGCCTGCAGCATATCCATTGGGCTTGGACCCGTCGGCATAGTACCATTCATTGTATCGATATTTTTCACAGATGTAGCGTCCGTAATTGCTTTTGTGGCGGGTGGGCGATGAACAGGTCGTTTCCCATTCCGGCAGAATATTGAAATAGGCCAGGACCATGGCTGCTGTGGTCGGAGCGCAGGCGTAATAGCCCCAGTACCAGTCCGGAACATCGTATACCTGATGGAGGTAGGGCACATCCAAAATTGATTCTGTTACCTGCCGAAGCGGGGTAAAATAGGCCGGTTCATTTTCTTTGAGTTGAAACGTCAGTGCTGTGGCTTTTAGGAGAGTATGGTTAACTGATAGGGATTCGATGGAATTTGTGTTGAGGGTACTGTAAACTACAGCTTCGGCTGCTTCATCGAAAATCGGGTCAACCTCCATTTTATCGGGGGTGTGTGTCAGTTTTGTCTCCTTGCTTCCGTCACTTTTAATGGCATAGATATCGGTGTTCATTAAAATCATGTTGTGGATTTCTTTTTTGTAAAAAAGGATGGTCTCATTATTCTGCCAAACCGGTGAATGGCCTTCGCCTAGGGCTGTGAGTTTCCCGTTGGAGAAAATACAAATTTGGCCATCAAACCGGATGATCATCAATTGCCGGCTGTCTGGAGACCATTGAGGATGGTAATAGCTGAATTCCTGTTCGGTAACTTTGGTTTTGGCGACTGTTTCCAGATCGAGTATGAAAATCTGGTCGTCATTGTCATTAAAAGCAACGTATCGGCCATTTGGCGAGATTGGGGCGAGGTTGGCATAGGTGCCGAGATCATATTTTCGGCCGTCAGAAATATAGAGTGTATTCCCGACTGTCCAGGCGGAACGTCCATCGTCGGAGAAGGATACCTGGCCAACCGCTTTGGAAGGAGCGTGAAGCTGCTGCAATTGACGATTAGTCAGGTTGAAAATTGCAGGGAGTTCCAGCCCCTGGTCATTGATGATTTTGATACCGATTTTTTCTTTGTCGGGAGACAGGGTAAAATAGGCGCCGCATCCTCGTTCTGCCAGAACAGGCCTGGCCTCATTGTTTTCTACCAGGTAGAGTTGTGAACGTTGAATATCCGTCGCAATAATCCTGTTGCCGACAGGTTGGGGTGAAAGCAGGCCCTGCTCAATTGCAGATGAAAATAGGGGCAGTGTGAATAGCAGAGAGATAGTGATATATTTTCGTAATTTCAATATTTTCTCCTCGATAAAATGGTATCATAAACAGTGTAATATAACTGATTATGCTATCAAAATCACAAGAAAATTTCATCTGGACGAAAGACTATTTTGACTTACGGGGATTGAAAAGCGAACTCAATCTGAATCCCTGGCGCAGGGTATTGGTTGGGAAAATTGCGTTTTTAACTGACCGTACGTCCTCTACTGAATAAAAGGCATGGGGATTAAATTTTCTGATTCGAGAAATCACCTGGGGTAAATTGGTCCGCTTGATTACGGTGAAAATTAAGTTTACATTTTCATCACCATTATGGGCATCAATTACGGTTAGTCCAAACTTTATTTTTTTCATGGAAGCAATAAATTCTGAGGCATTTTTACGAGTGATGATTCGGACGACAACCAGACCCAATGCCAGTTTTTGCTCCAGCATGATACCAATATAGTTACCCAGTGCAAAACCCAAAGCATAAAAAATGTAGTTAATGACATTAGTCAGATTTTGCATTACCTGACCGATGGCAATCAACCAGATCAGAGACTCGAAGAAACCCAGAATCGGCGCAACAATTTTTGCTCCTTTAGAAACTAAAATAATACGCAATGTACCCAGAGAAACATCTATAATTCTGGCGAGGCATATCAATATCGGTATAAGGATATAAATAAAGAAAAAGGACCTTGGGGTTATTGGATTTTTCGCCTCCGATATATCGGATGATAAAGGAAGACTTTCAGAGGCAGAAAAATTTTGGATTGAGGAACTGTCAGTATGTTTCGTGCCAGTTAAGGGCTGCTTCGACAGCAGGGTCGATTCATCGGGACCCGCCTGACTCAGAAGGGGAATGGCGAATATGAAAAGAATTAGTATAAATTGTTTAATTTTCATGATTTCAAACCTTACATCGCTGATTAGTTTACAAGTATATAATTTAACAAAGTGAACATCTAAAAACGAATTTTAATTTATTTTCTTCCTTTGGAGCAGACAACAGCTTGTCAGTGTGCCCTGAATTGTTCATATCGATTTTTCAGAGGAAATGGTTGCCGGCGACAATTCAAAATGAGGGTTAGAATTTTTTTGATTGAGATGGTGGGAAAAAATTGGGATAAATATTTCTTGTTTCAGTAATTGGTGTTAATTAAATTAACAGTGTTAAATATATAAATAATGTTAACGGAGTTGAAGATGAATAACAAACAGATACAAGAACAGAGAATGAGAACCTATTTCCTGCAGGCAACCCGGGAAATTTTGCGAAGTGAGGGTTTGAAAAATATCAGTGTCAGAAATGTGGCGGACCGGGCTGGATATTCCTATGCAACGTTGTATAATTATTTCAAAGATGTGAAAGACCTGGTGTTTGAGTGTGTGCTGGATTTTCAGCAGGAATGCCGGGAATTTATCAGTGATGAGGTTAAAAATATGAAGCCGGGCAGAGAACGACTGGTTCAGATCAATCGGGCTTATTTCAAATATTTTGTTCAGTATCCCGGTATTTTTGAGTTGTTTTATATTGAAAAAACAACGGACCTGGCCCACCGTCAGCCGACTATTGAAAAGATTGACACTTTTTTGCCATCATTGATGGAAGAAGATTGGGAAGTCATGATTCAGGAAAAAGTCATCGAGCCGGAAGGTGCAGCCCTGCTGCAGGAGCAAATCAGGTTTTTTATTGTCGGTGTCCTAATTTCCTACATCAACCGCCGTTATGTTGCCGATTATCCTGAAGTAATGGCGATGGTTGACCAGCATTTAAATTATATGCTGAATATGTAGAAGAAAAGATAGTAAAGTCATCGAAATGATTTTTGACCCATCATGAATTATCGGGCTTTAGCCCTTGAATCAGATACCAGGCTAAAGCCCTTAATTCAGAGCAGTCTTATGGATTATTATCAAGGGCCTGAAAGTAAATTTTTATGAAAAAAAACCCATGTAAAATTGAAAACAGGCCTTTTCCATTTGAATTTTATCCTGATTATCTTTTGCTTATTCCTGTGACAACTTCGATGTGTGGGGTATGGGGAAACATGTCTACCGGCTGAATGGAATCGATTTGGTAGTTTCCACCATCATAAAGCATTTTTATATCTCTGACCTGGGTGGCTGGATTGCAGGAGACGTAAACGATTCGTCTTGGAGCCAGGGATATGATTTGGGCCACCAGTTTGGGGTGCAGACCACCTCTGGGCGGATCAACGATCAGGACATCGGGTTTTGGCAGGTTTGCCGGCAACTCCGGCTGTTTTTCAAAAAGTGTATCGAGATTTCCGTGTAAAAATTCCACATTGGTTATATGGTTGTTGCGGGCATTGATGACAGCATCGTGGACGGCTTCTTTGAGGACTTCGATTCCCGTCACAGAGCGGGCATGGGGTGCTACAAAAAGGCCGATGGATCCGGTGCCACAGTATAGGTCCCAGACATTTTCATGCTTTTGAATAGCGGCTGTTTTACGGACTTCCTCATAAAGGGTTTCAGCCATTTTAGTGTTTGTCTGAAAAAAGGATGCGGCAGAAATTTTGTAAATCAGGGCTCCCAGTTTATCTTCGATAAAATCCCTGCCATACAGGAGGTTTTGGATTTCAGGAATGGTTGTGCCGCTTTTGTTGGTGGCTACGGTGTGCATGATGCTGGTAATATCTGGAAATTCCTGAAGGATTTGATGGACAAGGGGCTGAAAGATTTCTGGGGTATTTTGCGCTGTCACAATGTTGACCATCAATTGACCGGTGTTAAAACCTTTGCGGATCATCAGATGGCGAAGAAAACCCTGGTGCTGATGCTGATCATAAGGGGTGAGATGATGGGCCAGGGCAAAATTTCGAACCAGTTCCATCACTTTGGCGGATTCTTCAGGAGCAATCAGGCACTGGTCCAGATCGATGGATTTCCAGAAGTTTCCCGGGGCCCGCAATCCCAGTGCAAAATCCTTCGGTTTTTCTTCTTCAAATCCGGTGATGAGCCAGCGGTGGGGAGAAAAGGAAAATTCCATTTTGTTCCGATAATGGTAGATGTTTTCAGAACCGATAACCTCGTTGACGGTCACTTCGGAAAATCCACCGAGTCTTCGATAGAGTTCTGTAATTTGTTGATGGAAAAATTTCAATTGAAAAGCATAGGGAATGTTTTGGTGCTTGCAGCCTCCGCAATAGTCATGGTATTTACAGGGTGGAACAATTTCGAAATCACTTTTCTCCAGAATCCGAACAATGCTGGCTTCGGCATAGGATTTTTTGGCACGGTTGATTCTGGCCTTAACTTTTTGTCCGGGTATACCATCATCCACAAAGATAGTGTAATGGTCAAATTTAGCGATACCTTTGCCATGGAAACTCAAGTCCACAATTTTTAAATCCAGAATATCTTTCTTTTTTATGGGCTGATTCATTTGGGTCCTTAAATAAAAAATGCTGTCCAGGTAGACAGCATTTTGGATAGGTTTATTTTAAAATTCTCTCATACCAATTGGTTCGGTCTTTGATCAGCAGCCAGACAATCAGCAGGGAAAAAAGCCCGATAAGGAAATAGCCACCGACCACTGCTTTTGTGCTTCCGGTTGATATCATGGACTGGCCGGTGAAAATTGTAAAAAAACAGGCCCCTGTCATCAGATAGGCCAATAAATTTTTTTGAAGCCAAAACCTGTGGCAAAAATACATCCACAAAATTACAATTACAATGGATAAATAGTTAAACAAAAATTCCGGCATGGTATCAATTTTTATCGGCAGTGCTGCCAAAACGATCAGAAAGGTAGAGCCTAGCAGTATTTTATTTTCAAAAATAATGGAACCAAAAGTATAGGTGAGTATGGCTGCCAGAATGCTGAACAGGAAGATTTTGATCAATATTTTCAGAAGAAAAAAATCTTCAACCAGAAAGTCGGGAATAAATAGGGTCGGTTGGGCCATGGTCTGAGGAAATATTCCTTTGAAATAAGCCTGAAGAACGAAAATGGCAATCAGTCCCAGGGCTGATACCAGGGAAGAGAGCAAAATGTCAAAGCCGGAAGATTGGCTCTGTTTTAAGTCTTTGATAATATCATTGCTTCCGTAAAATGCAAAACCCAGCAGTAGAATCAGAAACAGGAGAAGCGAGTTGAAGAAAGCAGTCAACAAATTGCTTAATATTACCGAAAGGATGAAATTTTTTATACTCCAGGTGGTGTTGTAATAAATCATCTGGTGTTTAATATTCAGGAGATTGCTTGCAAATAAAATTATAAACAGACCGGATGTGATGATAATCAGAACTTTCCAGGGTATGCAATTAAAATTAAAATGATGTTTATATTTTAAAAGCAAAAGCAAAAAAAGAACGGGAAGCAGGAAAAATTGAAGAATTTTACGAATAGAATCTAAATTGGATTCTTTATTTTGGTCGATTTCCCATTTTTCCGGGATTTTGTACCACCGCTGGAATGATCCCAGTTCATCGCCTTTGACGGTTATCGAGACTCTTAACCGACCATCGGCTATATTGGCGGCATAGCCGGGCTTGCTTTCATAAATATAAGTGTGGTCCGTGCGATGAGGCAGGGTTTCGGAATAGGACTCGACCCGGTCAAAATCCGCCAGATCAAAATCCTGTTCGGCGATGAATTGTTCGACTCGAATCAGGGCCAGTTCCTGAGGCAGATTGTAAGACATGGCGGTTTCTTCAAGAACATGATTAAAGCCGGTTACTTCATTATCCATGGGATGGACATAAACATGAAATTCCTCTTTTTCATTTTCATTGAAAAAGCGGACCTTGTAGGACACAAGATTTGGAAGGTAATTGGACGCTATGAAGTTTGCGGAATCAATCGAAGTGTGGTCTATTATATATTTGAGACAGTTTGAATTACAATCGGTGATAATATCCATGGATGTTCGAAATCGTTCCGGATCGAACCCCTGATGGTTTAAAAAAGCCTTTGCGGTAGCAAGAACATCCTGTTCCGGGACTTGATATTTAATGTAGTTGCCAGGTTTTTTAAGTGGAATAAATAAGGCTGAAAAAAAGACCAGCGTGATCAGCAGAGTCATGAAAACCTGGTGCTTTGAATAAGGTGGAACAGCATTGGAAACATGGGGAATTGTTTCCAGCAATTCCTCTGTTTCGAAGTTTTCAGGGGTTTCCTGTTTTGGCCCTTCAATATGAGGTTTTATCAAAAATCCTTTATTTTTAAAATAAAAAAACAGCGTGTAAATAATAAAAAATAAGGCAATGGAAGCGGCGATGGCAGAGGAGAGGATAATAGATGTTTTTCCCGTTTTGCAAAACATTAAAAAAGTCAGAAAGGCATCGACCGTATAATGCCATATCAGCGTGGCCGCAATACCAAAACGAATTAAAATATATCCCGTCGCAATTCCAAATAAACTGACTTCCAGTCCGCGTATCCAAAATGGCTGATTGGGATAATTTGAATGTGCAAAACCCCATACCAGGGCTGTTATCAAAATAGCAAAGACTTTGGAATGGGTAAATTTTTTAAATAGCGGTATTCCGTAGAAGCGAAAGCAGAATTCTTCAGTCACAGCAGGGATAAAGCCCGCAAAGAGAATATAAATCCAGGGAAATCGTGTGTTGAGTATTTCACTGTAAGTAACCTGGGCCGGTGACCAGGCTCCGAATTTTTCAGCCAACCAGTAAAAGATGATCTGAAAGGCGATAAAAAGAAAAGCTGCTGTAAAACCGGTCACGCTGCCGAAAAAAAACTCTTTGGTTTTCATACCCTGCCGGGAAAAGGAGGAAAGGAGAGAAATTTTTTGTGGGAAAACCGAATGATAAAGAGCGTCACCCGAGGAAGCCAGAAAAAATACGGCAATACTGTAGAGAAGCGCACTAAAAATATCGCTGATCAGGATATCTGTATAGAAATTACTCAGGCTTTTTTCCGTCGAATACCAGTATAATGAGAGCGGAAGCGTATTGAGTTGGGAAATCATGTAAATACTGAATGTGATGGTTCCAAAAATGATTCCTGTTTTTAAATTGATCTGGTGCTTAATTGCAAAAAATATAAAAAAGCCGGCGGAACTGATACCCAGCAGGATTAGACCAACCATAGCAATCAGAGAGGTGATTTCATTTTGTGATCTCAATTTCTGATAATTTCGTTCCCAGAATTCCGGCAGTTTCAGATATTCCCGGTAATGCCCGACCTTGTTGCCTTTAATGACAATTTCTATTTCAAAATGGGCCCCGTAAATCTCAACATTATTTTTTTTGAATGTAAAACTATAGTCCACTCGGGCTTTTTTGGATTCTGTTGATTTATCTTTCAGTTGCCATTTTTCGAGATCGTTAAGGGTATAACTGGCGATGAAATTTCGCGCCAATTGTTCGGCCCTTTCATCGGAGACAGAATTGACAGCCTGTTCCTCCGGCAGAGTGTGTTCAAAATACCTTAGTTCCTTGGAGGTGGTATAGTTAATAAAGACTTCTTCTTTTTCCAGGTCGTTAAAAAAACGGACTGACCATTGCCAGATATTAAAGGTTTTGGAAAAAAAAGTGTGTGACTTTTTAATTCCCAACTCTTTTTCGATAAAAATTTTTGTTTTCTCAGGATAACTAAAAGTGATTGCATGGTGTTGAAACCTGACAGGATGAATCCCTAAATGTGTCATCAGAGAATCCGCTTTTTGGAGGGCTTCTTCGCGGGATAATTCAAAGGTTATGGATTGTCCCGGAAAAGCAATTTTATGGGTTTTGAGGGAAAAAATAAGTGATATCAGGAAAATTACAAAGGATATTGAAATGAAAAGCAGGTCATTTTTTTTTAATTTTTCAAATTCCATGACATAATGCTCATAATTAAAAAAGACCCCGTTAGTTAGGGGTCTTTAATTTTCGATTGGAAAGAACATAAAATTATTTTTTACGTCCTCTGGCCATTTTTGCTCTGGATACATCACCGTCTTTATCGATGAAATAGAGAAACCCTTTTTCTCTTTTTACGCCAGTTTGGGAAACGACTTCAGCGCCACCGCCTTTTTCTCCTCCGCGAGCCATTTTTGAACGAGAAACATTACCATTTTTGTCCAAGTAGTATAAAAAACCTTTTTCTTTCTTTACACCACATTTTGCAACTTTTTCTGCCATATTTTACCTCCTTTAAAAGTACGTATTAACCATAATAATTGAACAATGTTGTAATAATGTTAATTGACAGGAATTCAAATGTCAAGTTTTAATTTTGGGGAAAAATAAAAAAAAATTGTTGCTCCTCTTAATCTTGTTTTTAACTAATTGTTTTAACAATAAGATATTTCTGTTGTTTTATTTGAAGAAATTTTTCACCTCTGACCTTAGAGGGGACAAAAATGGGCTGAAATCATCTATTTGGATACTATTATACCGGCTGTTTGTTATTATATTTCTCATAGTTTGAACATTTTAAAAATATGACAAAAAAGCCGATTCAAAATCAGTGGAATATTTTTTTCAAATATTGGCCGGTGTAGGAATTTGCGGTTTTTGCGACATGTTCGGGGGTACCGGTGACCAGAACCTGTCCACCTCTGTTGCCTCCCTCGGGACCAAGATCAATAATATGGTCTGCGGATTTGATAATATCCAGGTTGTGTTCGATGACCAAAATGGTGTTTCCCTTGTCAGCGAGGTCGTTTAAAACACTTAGCAACAGTTTGATATCTTCAAAATGAAGGCCGGTTGTGGGTTCATCCAGGATATATAAAGTATTCCCTGTATTTTTTTTACTGAGTTCTGTGGCCAGTTTGATTCTCTGAGCTTCTCCGCCGGATAGCGTAGTTGCCTGTTGTCCCAATTGAATATATCCCAGTCCGACTTTTTGCAAGGTCTCCAGTTTTTCCCGAATTTTGGGTAGTTTATCAAAAAAATCCGTGGCCTGCTGGACCGTCATTTCCAGAATATCGGATATGGATTTGCCTTTGAACTTGATCTCCAGGGTTTCGCGATTGTAGCGGTGCCCTTTGCAAACTTCACAGGGTACATAGACGTCGGGCAGGAAGTGCATCTCTATTTTTTTGATTCCTTCTCCTCCGCAATTTTCACATCGTCCGCCTTTGACATTAAAGGAAAATCTGCCGGCTTTATAGCCGCGAATTTTGGCATCTTTGGTTGAGGCGAACAGTTCCCGAATAAAATCAAAAACACCGGTGTAGGTTGCCGGGTTGGAGCGGGGTGTCCTGCCAATGGGTGACTGGTCGATATCAATAACTTTATCAATATATTCAATGCCGGATATGGTTTTGTATTTCAATGTGGTTTTAATGGTATGGTTCAGTTTATTATGCAGAATTGGGTAAAGGGTTTCATTGACCAGTGAACTTTTTCCTGATCCGGAAACGCCGGTGATGCACACAAATTTTCCCAATGGAATGACGACGTCGATATCTTTGAGATTATTGCCGGCTGCCCCGGTCAGTTTAATTTTCTTACCATTTCCTTTGCGATGGCTGGTGGGCAGGGGAATAAATTTTTTTCCGGAGAGGTACTGCCCGGTCAGAGATTCCGGATTATTTGCGATTTCTTTAGGTGATCCCTGGGCGATGACTCTTCCGCCGTCAATACCGGCTGCCGGACCGATGTCCAGTACATGGTCTGCTGCTTCGATGGTTTCCTGGTCATGTTCTACAACAATGACCGTGTTGCCAAGATTTCGCAGTTTTGTAAGTGTTTGAATCAGTCGTGTGTTATCTCTCTGGTGAAGGCCGATACTGGGTTCGTCCAGAATGTATAATACACCGGTTAATTGGGACCCGATCTGGGTTGCCAGCCGAATGCGCTGGGCTTCACCACCGGAAAGGGTCTGGGCGGAACGGTTGAGGGTCAGGTATTCCACGCCCACATTGACTAAAAAATGCAATCGTTCTTTTATCTCTTTGAGGATCTGCTTGGCGATTTGTTTTTCGGTTTGGCTGAGGCTGAGGGTCATAAAAAACTCCAGGGCATCGGAAATTGAATAGGAGGTCAGTTCACCAATGGCTATATCATTGATTTTGACGCTGCGGCTCTCGGGCCTCAGACGCTCGCCGTTGCAGGTCATACAGGGCTTCTGGGACATGAACCGTTCAATCCATTTACGGATTCCAGGGGAAGTGGTCTGGGTATAACGTCGTTTTAAATTGTTCATCACCCCTTCAAAGCGCGTTGTATATTTTCCCTGCATTTTATCGGATGAATAATTTACAGAAAAGGATTTTTCTGTTCCATAAAGGAGTGCCTTTTGGGCTTTGTCCGATAGTTTTTCATAGGGAGTGTGAAAATCAAACTGGTATTCTTTTGCCAGGCCTTTCAATATAGAGGCGTACCATTTACCGCGGGGCTGAGGACCCAGAGGCAAAATAGCGCCTTGGGCCAGGGATTTGGAACCATCGGGGATGATCAGAGACTCGTCCATTTCAAGTTTGGAACCCAAACCATCACAATCCAGACAGGCGCCGAAAGGCGAATTAAAAGAAAACATACGGGGTGTGAGTTCTTCAAAACTGATTTCGCAATGGGGGCACGAGTAATTTTCACTGAAGAAGTGTTCTTCATTTCCGATTTTTGCGATGATCAGTCCGCTTCCGATTTTAAGCGCCAGTTCCACTGATTCTGTTAGCCGGGTGAAAATGCTTTCACGAATGACCAGCCGGTCGATAACCACTTCGATATTGTGTTTTTTGTTTTTATCCAGTTCTACCGGAGAATCGACATCGGTAATTTCGCCATCGATTCTGAGACGTAAAAAACCCTCTTTTCGAATCTCGTCATAGATGTTTTTGTACTCTCCTTTTCGTCCGCGAACCAGGGGGGCCATCAGGACCAGTTTGCTGTTCTCCGGAAATTTGAGGATCGAGTCGGCGATTTCCTGAACGGTTTGACTGATAATCGGCCGGCCGCATTTGTAACAAAAAGGTTTACCAATGCGGGCATAGAGCAAGCGCAGATAATCATAAATTTCCGTTACAGTCCCAACTGTTGAGCGAGGGTTTCTGGAGGTTGATTTTTGCTCAATTGAAATGGCCGGAGATAGTCCCTCGATAAAATCCACATCGGGCTTTTCCATCAATCCGAGGAACTGGCGAGCGTAGGATGAAAGAGATTCCACATACCGGCGCTGCCCTTCGGCATAGATGGTATCAAAGGCCAGAGAGGATTTTCCCGAACCTGATACACCTGTGATCACAACCAGTTGGTTGCGGGGTATTTCAACATTGATATTTTTGAGGTTGTGTTCCCGGGCGCCTTTTATTTTAATTGTGTTGCTTTCCATATTTTATTTCTGCTCTGGTTTTTGGTTTATGAAAATTGTTATTTATATTTCATGAAATTTAATAAAATATTCGGTTTTTGGTATAGAGATTTAGAATTAGTCGCGGAAAAAATTGCTCTTTGTGCTTCATGCTGCCTGTTTTGGCTGTCAATTGTTTTTATGAATCCAAGAGTGATGTAAGCGATGGTATAATAATTGATAAAAGAAATAAGTTTTGATTGAAAGGATGAAAATGATCATCAATAACAAAAAACATCTGATCTTTGCCTACGGATGGGGGCTGGCTCTTTTGATTCTGGATTTTGTTGTCAAGTATTTTGCTAATGCTTATTTGAATTTTCAGGAAAGAACGGCAACTTTTTTGAAAGGGCTGACTTTTTACCTGACGCACAATACGGGGTATCACTACATTTTTGGAAATATTGAAAACCACAAACTCTGGTCTATGTTCGGATTGCTGATGTTGTTTGTGCTTCTCTATTCCCTCACCAAATCCATGATTCGGGAAGAAAACCCCTTTTATAAAAAACTTTACAAGGTGATCTTAATGCTGACAGTGGGTGCCGGTGGCAATGTTCTTGAAATTCTATTTACCGGCAAAGCAACGGATTTTTTTATCCTTGAACCTTTTCCCTGGCCGAGCAATATCTGTGACCAGTATATCAACGGAATCATTTATATCATCATGCCGATAATGATTATTAAACTTATTATCGACAAATTTAAACCTTCAAAGGACAATAGTGCAGAAACGAATACTGATAGTTGAAGATGAACTGATTATAGCCAATGATCTCCTGCTTACTTTAAAAGATATGGGTTATGAAGTTGCCGGCATAGCAACCAACAGCAGGGAAACACTCAAATATTTAAATGAAGGCAAGGTCAATCTTGTACTGGTTTCCATCAGTATATCTGATCAGATCAGCGGCATCGAAATCGCCTATATCATTGGTGAAAATTATAATCTGCCTGTTGTATTTCTAACTTCCCATTCCGAACAATCTTTGATTCGAGAGGCCCTGGAGGCCAAACCTTACGGTTATTTGTACAAACCGGTGTCCAATGATGACATTCGGGCTACGCTGGAAATGGCCTTTTTTAAACATGAAATGGAGCAGGAACTCAAAAGATCAGAAGCCCGATATAAAAATATTTTTCACAGTACGGGGACAGCCACTTTTATCATGGATGCGAATGCCCGGATTATCATGGCCAATGAGAGAATGCTGGAATTGACGGAAATTTCGGAACAGGAACTCCTGGATTGCGATAATATTTTCCAGTTTGTGGCCCCAAAATACCAGGATATGGTCAGAAATAATTATTTTGCCCGGCTCAGCAGAGACTCTAATGTGCCGGAGCAATACGAGTTTGACTTCATCTCTGCAAAAGGTAACATAAAGCGGGTGCTTTTGACAGGAAACCTGATTTCTGAAAGTAATGAAATTGTCATTTCTTTAATTGATATTACAGACAAAATCAGGGCGGAACAATCCTTTAAACATTTATTTGAAAATCTTCCGGATGCGATTTTTCTGACCTGCCCGGACACCCATGAAATCCTTGACGCCAATTACGCCGCCACCAAACAAACCGGTTATTCAAAAGAAGAATTGAGCCATCTCAGCATCACGAAAGATATGGCGGTTTCGGACCCGCATAAAAATATTGACCTGGAAAAAATGGAAAAAGGAGAGACTATTCGGTTTATTGAACAGAAAATTCGAAAGGATGGTAGCAGGTATTGGACTGAAGTTATGATGAACTATGTCTATCAGGGCGGGAGAAAACTGACATTGTCAGTCAACAGGGATATTACCGATTCTTTGAAAAAAGAAGCCCTGATCACCAGTAGTAAGGAAAAATTTCAGAAATTAATCGAAAACCTCAGTGAGGTGGTCTGGCGGGCAGATCAAAAGGGAAATTTTATTTTTGCCAGTAAATCCTTAGGAGAATCCGCCAGAATATTTGATGAGAAAGTGGATATAGAAATTTATCCCAGACTGATTGGTGAGAATTTTTTCAATATCAGTTATGAACAGGATACTGATTTTTTGAAATTAAAATATAAAAAAATACTCCAGGGGAAAAATGAAAGCTTTGATTTTCGCCTTCTCACCCGGGAGGGTGAAATTCGCTGGATCAATTCCAGTTGTGCACGGATTACCCTGGAAAACGGCGAACCCGGCGTGCAGGGCACTTTTCGTGACTTTACCCGGGAAAAAGCCAATGAAATGGCTCTGGAGGATAGTGAAGAAAGATACAGACTGCTGGCAGAAACAGCCCAGGATGTCATTTTAATCATTGATATCAGTGGTACCATTATCTATACTAATAATGTCGTACAGGAGATGCTGGGCTATGAAAAAGAATCAGTAATCGGAAAAAATATTCTGGATTATGTACCCCTGGACCATCATAAAAGCAACATCGAAAGAATGCAACAAAGAAAAACCGGTATTTCCAGAAATTTTTTCTATGAAACAAAGTTGATCACGGCAGACGGGCGTCTGGTAGACTTTGAAGTCTCATCAACGATGTTTAATCAGAAAAACAATAAAAAAATGATTCTGATGATCGGCCGCGATATTACATTGAGAAAATCCATTGAAATGAGAATTCGGGAATCTGAAGCCCGGCAGAGGGCCTATATTGAAAATTCTCCCAATGCGATTATTGTTTTCGACCAGAATGACACGATTATTCATGTCAATAAAAAAGCCTGTGAACTGTTGCAATATGATCATGATGAACTGGTAAGCAGAAAAATCTCCGAATTCGATGTCAATATGCAAAAAGGGATCGCCACGAACCCGGAAAATGATCAGTTCAGGACCTATTCCTTCTACAAAAAGAAAGATGGGACGATATTCCCGGTGGAGGTCTTTACCAGCAATCTGAACCATGAAGGCGGCAGACAAACCATTGCCAATATCATCGATATTACGGAACGGCGCAAACAGGAAAAAGAACTGGCCTATGAACGGTATCTTTTTGATACGTTGATGGATAATTTTCCAGATGCCATATATTTTAAAGATCTGGAAGGGCGCTTTATTCGAACCAATCAGATACACGCCAAAAAATTTAAATTGGAAAATGCATCGCAATTATTGGGACTCACGGATTTTGATCTTTTTGATGCAACGGTCGCTCAAAAATGGTTCGACCAGGAACAGGAAATCATCAGGACTGAAAAACCTTTATTGTTGCATGAAAACAAGGAAGTTTTTCCGGATGGTTCTTTTCGCTGGGCCTCAACTTCCAAAATGCCCTTTTATGACAAAGATGGAAAAGTCCAGGGAACCATGGGTTTTTCTCTGGATATTACCAACCTGAAAATTGTTGAAGAAAATTTCCGGAAACAAAAAGAATTTTTTGAAGCCCTCTATAAAAGCTCCGCCACGGCCATTGTTACTCTCAACCTTGAAGAAAAAATTATTGAAATCAATCCTGAGTTTGAACGGCTCTTTGGCTATTCTATAGAAGAAGCTTTTGGCAGAAGAATCGATGATTTGATCATTGCTCCGAATATGTTGGTGGAAGGCGAAGAAATCAATAAAAAAGTTTACAGTGGTGAAATTGTCCGACGGGAAGTCCTGCGCAAGAAGAAAGACGGAACCCAAATCTGGATATCCCTCAATGCCAGTCCGGTCATTGTCGACAACCAGCTGATTGCCGTTTTAGGGATTTATGAGGACATCACCGAACGCAAACGGACCGAAGAAAAGCTCAAAGCCGCCAAGGAAGAAGCCGAGCGGGCCAATCGTGCCAAAAGTGAGTTTCTGGCCAATATGAGTCACGAAATTCGAACGCCTATGAATTCTATATTGGGTTTTGCTGAGTTGCTTTCCGATCTGGTTGAAGGTCATCTTGCCCGGGAATATCTGAAATCCATCATGGTCAGCGGCCAGGCTTTACTGACCCTGATTAATGACATTCTGGACCTTTCGAAAATCGAAGCCGGTAAGATGGAACTCCAACACAAACCCATGAGTTTACACCGGTTAATAAAGGAAATACAGCAGATTTTTTCTTTGAAACTTAAAAGCAAAGGGGTGGACCTCATCCTGACCATGGACCCGGCATTGCCCGCAGGAATTCTGTTTGATGAAAAACGCTTAAAACAGGTGCTTTTCAACCTGGTGAGCAATGCAGCCAAATTCACCGATGATGGATATATCAAGATTCTGGTGAAAGTTGACGACCATGCAGAGGGTCTGTTTACCATCGAAATTCAGGTCATCGACACGGGAATTGGCATCCGTGCTGACCAGCATCAGGAGATATTTAAAAGTTTTACCCAATCGGAAGGCCAGGACCATGGAAAATATGGCGGTACCGGCCTTGGACTTGCAATTACAAAACAAATAGTTGAACAAATGAACGGCTCCATTTGGATTGAAAGTGAGCCGGGAAAAGGCAGCACCTTTTTTATTTTGCTCAAGGAAATTCGTGAAATAGAAATCGAATCCACCCAAAAAACAAAACAAATAGAGCTGGGAAAAATCTATTTTCCAGGTTCGACGGTGCTGATTGTTGATGATATTCTGCAAAACAGAAAAATGCTGGAAGGAATATTAAATAAAACAGAAATCAATATTATAGAAGCCGAAAACGGAAAAGAAGCCGTTGAACTCGTCCGGCATTATAAACCCGATATTGTTTTGATGGATATGAAAATGCCCGTCATGAGTGGTTATGAAGCAACCCGTATTATAAAAAACGACGAAGATTTGCGTCACATTCCTATTGTTGCTGTTACCGCCTCAGCCATGAAGTCCGAAGAGCATGAGATCATGGCCCTGGGATGCAACGGATACTTGAGAAAACCGGTTTCAAAAGCGCAAATATTGACGGAAATGATGAAATATCTCCCCTATAATGAAGTGGCTGATATTCAAATCAAAGTGCCGGAAGTTCCCAATGAAAATTTGGAATTGACAGCACAGGATCTCGAGGATATCAGAAAAATATATCCGGCTTTGGCCGGTGAATACCGGAAAAGATGGCTGGAGGTCAAGGATAGTTTTCTTTTTGATGAAGTCGCCCGGTTTGCAGGGGATGTGAAAAAACTGGGAGAAACACTCAAGACAAGACTGCTGGTTGAGTGGAGTCATGAAGTGATGGAAAGCGCTCAGAATTTTGATATGGAAAAATTGCCGAAATTACTTAATGGATACCAGCAAATATTAAAGGATTTTGATAATCTGATGAAAAAAAAATAATCCGAATAAAACGAGGATATTATGGATGAAGAAAGAAAACCCATCATTTTGATGGTCGATGATGTCCCCAAAAACCTACAGGTTTTAGGAAACATCCTTAATAAGGAAGGATACAAAATATCAGCTGCACTCAATGGTGAACAGGCCCTGAAAATACTTGAAAATGCGAAACCTGACCTGATTCTTCTGGATGTGATGATGCCCGGGCTCAGCGGGTTCGATGTGATCAAAGAGATTCAGAAAAATGAAGAACTGGCTGAAATTCCGGTGATATTCCTTACCGCCAAAACCGAAAAGGAAGACGTCATTCAGGGAATCGAACTCGGGGCTGTCGATTATGTGACCAAGCCTTTTAATTCCATTGAACTCCTGGCCCGCGTAAGAAACCATCTTGAATTGAAATTGTCCAAAGATCGCCTGAAAAAAATGAATGCGGAACTGCAAAAAGCCCTGCGTGAAATTAAGACCCTCAAAGGATTGGTGCCCATCTGTGCCAATTGTAAAAAAATTCGGGATGATGACGGGTTCTGGCAGGAGGTGGAACATTATGTAGCAGCTCATACTGAAGCGGATTTTTCTCATGGTATTTGCCCGGATTGCATGAAGGAACTTTATCCGGAAGTATATGAAAAGATGAAAGAAGCAGGTAAAATTTAATGAACAATCAAAAATTCAAAGAAAAGGTGAAGGAAGCCAGTGATTTTATCAAACACCAAACGGGTTCTGTTCCTGAAATTGCCATTGTGCTCGGGTCCGGATTGGCCTATTTCGGGGACAAAATTGAAACTGAAAAAATAATCGACATCAGCACCATTCCTCATTATCCCCTGCCCACAGTATCGGGACACCAAGGCAAACTAATCTTTGGCAAGGTCGGCAAGACGCCTATCCTGGCTGCCAAAGGACGCTCTCACTACTATGAAGGGAAAGACCTGAATACCATCACCTTTTATGCCCATTTGTTTCAATCACTGGGCGTCAAAAAATTGATCCTGACCAATGCTGCCGGTGGTGTCAACCCTGATTTTTTACCGGGAGATTTTGTGCTGATAGATGACTTTATCAATTTTGGTCAGGTGGACCTGCCGTGGGAAAAGGATTACCGGAAATTATTGTCCGCAAAGCTGAAAACCCGGGCGGAGGCGGCCGCCAGGGCAATGGGCACCCAACTACCCCGGGGAATCTACTGCTGGACTACGGGACCAAGTTTTGAAACACCAGCAGAAGTTCGGGCCATTCGCGCTCTGGGTGGTGACCTGGCTGGTATGTCGACGTTGCCGGAGGCCGTGGTGGCCCATGAATTGGGATTTGAAATTCTGGGTATTTCACTGGTCACCAATCAGGCTGCGGGAATCAGCCAAAATCCCCTGACCCATGAAGAAGTCAAGGAAACTGCAGATAAAATCAAGGAACCCTATTATCATTTTATGAAAAATGTTATAAATGCTATAAATTAGCCATTGTTTTAGTTTTTTAATTTTGGGGAAATATGTCAAAGGAAAAAACAAAAGGCCTGTTAAGTTGGGGAAAGGCTTTTCTTTATGCTGTTATTGTGAATATGGCGGGAATATTGACAATACTGGTAATTTTATTTTTTTATTCCCGATACCTGCCTGATCTAACTGAATTACAAAGCTATAAACCGGATGTCATATCTAAAGTCTATTCGGTGGATGGGGTGGTTCTGGAAGAATTTGCCCAGCAGAAGCGGATTGTCCTTCCCGATGAAAAAATTCCCCAAAGGATGCGGGAAGCAGTTATGGCAATTGAAGATTCCCGTTTTTACAGCCATTGGGGCTTCAGTACTATAGATTTTGTTCGTGCCATGGTGGTAGATATTCTGCGCTGGGATTTTAGCCAGGGGGCCAGTACCTTTACCCAGCAACTGGCGCGTATCCTTTACAATCAAATCAGTATGAAAAAGTCCATTTCCAGGAAAATCAAAGAATTGCTGACTGCCCTGAAAATGGAACAACTCTATACCAAAGACGAGATCATCAACATGTATCTCAATTCCAGTTATATGGGAGGTGCTTACGGAATAGAAGCTGCCTCCTTGAAATTTTTTAATAAACATGCCAAAGAAATGACCATTGCCGAATGCGCCCATCTGGCGGGAATGATCCAGTCCGGACATTATTCACCCTGGGCTTCGGATCCGACCAAAGGATTTCGTCGCAGAAATTATGTGCTCTATCGAATGAAAGAAATGGGCTTCATCAATGATGAGCAGTACAATCTGGAAAAAAATTCGCCCATTCATTATCCTGCCAGAAAAGAAAAAACGGAAATCGCTCCCTATTTTGTCGAAGATGTGCGCAGGATCATCCAAATTGAAGACAATCAGCTGGGCGTCAATCTCTACACCGACGGGCTCAGCATTCATACAACACTGGATACAAGACTGCAAAAAATTGCGGAAGAGGAATTTCAAAAACATATTGAATACCAGCAGGGTATCCTGAACCGAAGGCTGCTGGCGAATCCCCGGGAATTACAGGAGATTATTAAAGATTCCACGATTACACTGACAGAAGTGCAGGAAATGATTCGGGGTGAAAGACCGATGAAAAAGGGCCTGCAGTACCACTTGCTGGTCCAGGGCGCTTTTGTGGCCATGGATCCCTATTCGGGTGAAATTTTGGCTATGGTTGGTGGCCGTGATTTTGAAGATTCGGAGTTCAACCGGGCCACCCAGGCGAAGCGCCAGCCGGGGTCGGTGTTCAAGCCCATTGTCTACGGAACAGCAGTTGACAATGGCATTCCGGTAACTAAAAAATTACTTAATACTCCCTTGACGCTGGATATGCCTGATGGGACTCGCTGGACGCCGCAGAATTACAATCGGGATTACGGCGGCCCGACAACCTTAAGGGATGGTATAAAAAGTTCATTGAATATCATTGCAGCCCGGGTCGTTCAGGAATTGGTCTCGCCCAGTGCGGTCATAGAAACAGCTAAACGGCTGCACATCACGACGCCAATTCCCAAGGTTGATGCCATTGCTCTGGGAGTCGGTGTGGTCATTCCCATGGAAATCATTGCAGCCTATGGGGCGTTCTGCAACAAAGGAATTTGGATAGAACCTCATACCATGAAACGAATTGTTGACCGTTATGGTAATATTGTTAAAGAATATGTCCCTGAAAAAGAAATGGTTTTGAGTGAAGAAACTGCTTTTATGGTAACGTCACTGTTGCAGACAGTCAAAAGAGATGGTACGGGAAAAAGTTCGGAATGGAAATATGGTTTTCGGCATAATGCCGCTGGAAAAACCGGGACCACAACCAATTGGGTGGATGCCTGGTTTGTGGGATATTCGCCCTATATCATTGCCGGTGTATATGTGGGGGTAGATGATCCCAATGTACCGCTGGGAGAAGGACAATCCGGCGCTACGGCTGCCCTGCCGGTTTGGGCCAATTTTATGCGTCGAACCCATGAATTGATGCAATGGCCTGACAAAGCTTTTGAAATTCCCGACGGGATAATCCAGGTCGAGATTTGCAAGGAATCCAAAAAATTGCCCTCCAGGTTTTGCACCGACCTGGAAAAGGAATATTTTATCAGAGGAACAGAACCGGTGGAAACCTGTAACACCCATGCCGGGAACAATCAGGGCAATGATAATCTTGATGAATTGATATTCTGAGTTACACCCTTGATCACTTATGGACCAGCCTAACATTCTACTCGTCAATCCCTGGATTGCAGATTTCGCTGCCTATGACCTCTGGTCCAAACCCCTGGGGCTTCTGTATATTGGTGCTTTCCTGAGAAAATACAATTATGAAATATCCCTGCTGGATTTTCTGGACCGTCAAAAATGGGCTTCGAATGCTTCCGGCGGTCGTGGAAAATACATCCGGACTTTGATTGAAAAGCCAGCCGTATTAAAAACAATTCCAAGAAATTTTGCTCTCTATGGCGCCACGGAAGTTCAAATCCGGGAATATATCACTTCATTACCCAGGCCGAGCGTTATTCTGGTCACCAGTTTTATGAATTACTGGTATGTTGGTGTCCAAAAATCCGTTGCCCTTCTACGCTCTGTTTTCCAGAATGTACCGATTATCTTGGGCGGAATTTATGCCACACTCTGGAAAGAACATGCACATTTTGCCATTGATGCGGATTACTTCGTCAGCGGATATGGTGAAAAAAAAGTGTTGAAAATTCTGGATACTCTGCATGGCATGGTCAGAGATGATGGTCTGATACCGGAATTTGATGATTCTCTGTTTCCGCCCTATGACCTTTATGAAAACCCTGAATATCTGCCTCTGATGACGTCCAGGGGTTGCCCCATGAACTGCAGTTTTTGTGCAACCAATATATTGAATCCGGGTTTTTATCGAAGAAGCCTGGATAATGTGCTGCTGGAAATTGATACTAATTATACAAAATATGGTGTGACAAAATATGCCTTTTATGATGATGCGCTTTTTGTTCAAAAAGAAAAATTTATCAAACCCTTGCTGCGGGAAATTATCAAAAGACCGCAACCCTTTGAATTTTATAGTCCCAATGGTTTGTTTGCCCGGGAAATTGATGAAGAGCTGGCGCAATTGATGAAGATGGCCGGGTTCAAAGTGGTTCGGCTCAGCCTGGAGTCTGTGGTTTCCAAATGGCAGGAAAGCTCTTCCGGTAAAGTTTCCAGAGAAGATTTTATATGCGCTGTCCGTCATCTCAAAGAAGCTGGGTACAAAAGCCGGGAAATTGAGGCATATCTCATTATGGGTCTGCCCGGGCAGAGCTTTGAGGATGTTCGGGAGAGTCTGGTCTTCGTCTATGAAACAGGCGCCCTCTCAAGGCTGGCTTCTTTTACACCAATTCCCGGCACAAGAGAATGGGACCGGGCCCTGGAAGAGGGGTGTATGTATGAGGGCATTGATCCGCTCCTGACCAATAATTCCATCTATCCCTGTGCCTCGAAAATTTTGACAGTGGCGCAATTTCAGGAGTTAAAAGAGATGATGATCAAATTCAACGAACAGATACGAAACCCGGAGCAATAAATGGGTGAAATACGAAAATCCGCACCCCTGGTGCATCCTTTTGCAGCAGTCATGTTTCCCAATGAAGAACTCCATCATCAATCCCTGGACCTGCTTCAAAAAAAATTTGGCGAGCCTCTGGGCCTGGGACGCATTTTCAAGGTTATGGATTTCACAAACTATTATGTCAAAGAATTTGGGGAAAATCTGAAGAAACAATTCATTGTATTCCGGGAACCCCGGAGTGTCGAAAAACTCTATCAATCAAAAATTTGGTCCAATGAGGTGGAATTGACGATTCAGGAACCGAAAGACAAGCAGCGATTTGTGAATATTGATCCGGGTTACCTGGCTCCGTCGAAATTTGTCCTTTTTTCCAGTAAGGATTTTTCTCACCGCATTCATGTCGGTGAAGGCATTTTTGCTGAGATCACCCTGCTTTTCATGCATGGAAAATTCCACAAAATGGGCTGGACCTATAATGATTACTGGGATGAGGAGAACCGAAAGTTCCTCACGGATATGCGACAAAAAATTGTGAGTATCTCAAGAGGAAACTGATAAAGGACCCGGTAAACCCTCAAATCGGGTGAATATCATTTTTTTGATTTTATGCCTCGATGAATTTGAATACCTTCATGACTCCAGGGGCAAGAGGATTTTTAACCAAATACAATATGACAAATCATCACTGCTGCCAACATTCCGGCCACATCGCCGATCAATCCGGCTGCTACGGCGTGGCGGGTCTTTTTGATTCCAACCGAACCAAAATATACAGCCAGCACATAAAAAGTTGTTTCCGTACTGCCAAACATGGTGGAGGTTAATCTTCCGATAAAGGAGTCCGGGCCGTGTTCTTTCATCAATTCCGTGACGATTCCCAAAGTACCGCTGCCGGATAAAGGCCGCATCAATGCAACCGGTAGGGCCTCTGCCGGCATTCCGATCAGAGAAGTAACGGGAGAGAGAAATTTGACCAGGTAGCCCATGGCGCCTGAGGCCCGGAACATTCCGATGGCGACCAGGATCGCCACAAGATATGGAATAATGCGGACCGCAACCTGAAAACCTTCTTTGGCGCCGTCCACGAATATTTCGTAGACCTTAATTTTTTTGATCATAGCCAGGGTCAAAACGACCAATAAAATAACGGGAATCGCGTAGATTGAAAATCCCTGCATGAAGTCCACAAAGGTGGAATTTTGGGCATTATTCATTTTCCACCTCAGCTTTTGAAAGTTTATTCATCGGATTGGATTTTTTGACGTTGGGTAAACGTTGTAATAATTTAGCGGCTGTGACTGCGGTAATGCAGGCAATGGTGGAAGCAAAAAATCCGGTGCTGATGACTTCAAAAGGATTGACACCGGTTAAATTATTTTCCAGGGCTATTTTCGTCCTCAAAGCAATCACTGTCATGGGAATGATTGTAATGGAGGCTGTATTGATGGCCAGAAAAATCACCTGGGCATTGGTGGCTGTTTCTTTATCAGGATTTAATTCCTGAAGTTCTTCCATTGCTTTCAATCCCAGCGGTGTGGCAGCGTTACTCAGGCCAAGCCAGTTGGCAACAACATTCATCATCATGGAGCCGATGGCCGGGTGGTCTTTGGGTATGTCGGGAAACAGAATTCTAGCCAGAGGCCTGATGGCCCGGGATAAAATTCGAATGATTCCGCCTTTTTCGGCAATTTTCATGATACCCAGCCAGAAGGCCATGATACCGATGAGCCCCAGGGAAATATCGACTGCGACCCCGGCGTATTCAATTGCAGCGTCCGTAACTGCTTTCAGATTGCCGGTAATGGCTCCGAAAATCAGAGAAATGAGCATTAAACCAAGCCAGATATAATTGAGCATGAGTCTGTCCTTTCTTTTTTTTTACGTTAGTTCGCTTAATTTACTTTTCAGGGTTGCCGATATCAATGTTTATTTATTTTGATTACACAATCCCAAATTGTGACTGCTCAGGTACAATTTCTTCTCCTGGAATAGACAGTTCGTACGGTCTGATGACTCTTTCTTGCTCGCAAAACGGATACTGCAAATTTTCTTTCACCATCTAAAAAAGTATCGGAGTAGTTTCTAAAAAAAATTATAAATGGGTCCTTTTGGTGGCTTTTGGACACTCATTAAACAAACAGGATTTTAACAATTGGTTTACAGAAAATTAACACAAGGTTCATATTTTGTTTATGTAAATTTGATGTATATTACACCGTTTTTTGTGAAGTTGACTGAGCCTTACTGGTAAAATATAAAACCCTGAAAACCAGCGGATTATGGTCTGCTGGCCGGGAAAAATTAGTTAAATTGAAATGTAAATTAAAATTAGGAAAATTATGTTAGAGTTAAAAACTGGGAGAATCTCGGGAGCATTCAAGGGTGTTGCCTTACTGGGATTGGTTTATCTGTTCCTGTTGAGTATTCAATTATTTGGTGGTGCTTTCAAAATGCTGGGAAGTGATGCAGCCCATGCCATCATGAATACCGTCTCCAATCCATTGATTGGTCTGGTGGTCGGTGTATTAACAACAGCCCTGGTGCAAAGTTCATCGCTGACAACTTCGCTGGTGGTGGGGTTTGTGGCCGGTGGTGCTTTTGGTGATGATCCGAACATCGCCATTAAACTGGCAATTCCGATTATTATGGGGGCCAATATTGGAACCAGCGTCACCAACACACTGGTCAGTTTTGGCTCCGTCGGTGATTCCGATGAATTTGAAAGAGCTTTCTCAGCCAGTATTGTCCATGATTTTTTTAATATTTTGACTGTTTTGGTGTTGTTTCCTCTGCAATATTTCTTCAATGTTATTGGCTTTCTGGCTTCGATTGTTGCCAGGGGATTTGCCGGAATCGGCGGTGTTAAAATGTTTAATCCCATTGGTGCCATCATCAAACCGGTTGAAAAATTGATTTTGCACAGTTTTTCAACACCCTGGATCGGGATTATGATATCCATTCTGCTGTTATTTTTTGCTTTACGGTACATTGTCAAAGTGATGAAATCCATGGTACTGGAAAAAATTGAAATCTTGTTTGACAAATATATTTTTAAAACAACACTACGGGCGCTGGTCCTTGGCATGTTGTTTACTACCATTGTACAATCCAGTTCAATCACAACATCGCTGGCTATACCTTTGGCTGCCGCCGGAGTGGTGACCATTCACCAGATTTTTCCCTACACCCTGGGCGCCAATATCGGGACCACAATTACAGCTCTGTTGGCGGCCCTGGCCACCGGGAATATTACGGCCATAACCATTGCTTTTTCCCATCTGATATTCAATTTGCTGGGAATCTCCATATTTCTACCGCTTAAGAATTTGCCGGTGAATGCAGCGATAAAATTCGCCAGTATTTCCAAAACGAAAAAATATTTTCCGATTTTATATATTGTGGTGGTTTTCTTCCTGATCCCGGGGCTGTTAATTTATTTTATGAGGTAAACTATGTTTGATGATTTTTTTGAGATTCTGAAGAAAAAACCCCTTCGGGAGCAGATTGTTGAGAAGTCAGTTGAAAGCCTTTTGCTGGGCAAGCAAATGTTTATGGATGCTAAAACTTCCCTAAGGTCAGACGGGAATCTGGATTTTGCACGCCATGTGATCGAAGAGGATAAAATTATTAATAAATCGGAAAGATCGATTCGCCGCAAACTGTTGACCCACTTTGCCCTGGCTGATAATGTCGATATCGGTTCCGGTTTTGCCATTTCAAGCATTGTTATTGATATCGAACGAATCGGAGATTATGCTAAAAATATTGCCGACCTGGCATTATTGACTGAAGGCAATTTAAACATCAGGCCTTTTGAGGACACGGTCAAAATCATTGAAGAAAAAATTGAATCCATGTTTGATAATACTGTGGCAGCTTTTGAAAAAGATGATGACGATCTGGCCAAAGCTGTGATGGCAATGTACAAAGAGGGAATTTCAAACCAATGTGAAGCCATCAAAGATTCTCTGATCAGGGAAGATGTAAAAATTCCTAAAAAAGATGCTGTGTCGATTGCTTTGTATGTCCGTTCCCTGAAGCGCGTTGGCGCCCATTTGTACAATATTTGCTCCAGCATCATCAATCCATTTCCGAGAATTGGTTTTAAAGCAAAAGAATAATTTTGCTGACCCGATTGGGTCCTTCCGGCATTGTTATTTTTGTATATATTGTCCGAAAAGTGTTATTTTTAGCAGTTAAAAAAAGATTGGACAAAAAATGCAAAAATTTAAACCCGGAAATTTTGCAGGAATATTTAAAGCTGCCGCGTTGCTGAGTTTGATTTATTTATTCCTGCTGAGTATCAAACTCTTCGGTTCTTCTTTTGAAGCTATGGGCAGCAGTGCTGCCGAAGCCATTATGCAGACGGTATCAAATCCTTTTATCGGGTTGATTACCGGAATATTGACCACAGCATTGGTCCAAAGTTCTTCCATGACAACATCACTGGTTGTCGGATTTGTGGCCGGCGGGGCTTTTGGCACTGATTCAATGACTGCGATCAAACTGGCGATTCCCATTATTATGGGCGCCAATATCGGCACCAGTGTCACCAATATGTTAGTCAGTTACGGACATGTCAATGATTCCGACGAATTCGAACGCGCTTTTTCCACCAGTGTGGTTCATGACTTTTTCAATGTGCTGTCTGTCCTGGTGCTCTTTCCACTGCAGTATTTTTTCAATATGTTGGGAGTTATGGCGAATCTTCTCTCAACAGCTTTTGTTGGAATTGGCGGTGTTAAACTTTTTAATCCCATCGGTATCATTATCAAACCTGTGGCTAAAGCCATCATGCATTACATTCCTGTGCCCTGGCTCGGGATTCTGGTATCCCTCTTTTTATTGTTTCTGGCCTTGAGATACATTGTCAAGGTTATGAAAATGATGGTATTGGAGAAAATTGAAATCCTCTTTGACCGATATATTTTTAAAACGACCCTAAGGGCGCTGGTTTTGGGTATGATTTTTACGGCCATTGTGCAATCCAGCTCGATCACCACTTCCCTGGCGGTACCCCTGGCTGCTGCCGGAGTCATTACCATAAGCCAGGTTTATCCCTATGCGCTGGGCGCCAATATCGGGACAACTATTACCGCTTTGCTGGCTGCCTTGTCTACCGGCCATCCTACGGCAGTTACCATCGCTTTTTCGCATCTGATATTTAATCTTTTGGGAATTTCAATCTTTCTGCCGCTCAAGAAAATTCCGATTACAATGGCCGTCAAATTTGCAGAATGGTCAAAGACCAGAAAATATTTGCCAGCGCTTTATATTTTGTTTATATTTTTCATCATTCCAGGCTTATTAATTTATATACTGAGGTAACATAAATGTTAGAACAATTTTTTGAGTTATTAAAAAAGAAACCCTTGTCAGAACAGATCATTGAAAAATCCATTGATAGTTTATTGCTGGGAAAACAAATGTATTTAAATGCCCGAACCGCTCTGAGGACCAGGGGCAATATCGAACTGGCTAAAAGTGTTCTGGCAGAAGATAAAATCATCAACAAATCCGAACGGTCCATTCGAAGAAAATTACTGACCCATTTTGCCCTTGCAGATAAGATCGATATCGGGTCCGGCTTTGCCATTTCAAGCATTGTCATTGATATTGAACGCATTGGAGATTATGCAAAAAATATTGCAGACCTTGCCCTTTTAATGGAAGATAAATATAATTGCGGTCCTTTTGATGAAAGAATACAAAAAATCGAAAATGATATTGAATCAATGTTTGACAAGGCTGTGAAAGCTTTTGAGAAAGATGATGAAGATATGGCCCGGGAAGTTGTCTCCCTTTATAAAGCGGGCATTTCCTACGAATGCACCAAAATCAAAGACGCTATTATCAAGGAGGACATGGAAATGTCAAATGCGGATGCCGTTGTTACCGCACTCTATTTGCGATTTTTGAAAAGAATTGCAGCCCACTTGTTTAATATCTGCACCAGTATCATCAACCCGTTTCCGAGAATCGGATACAAAGAAAAATAATAAGAAAGGTCGAAAAGTGTCGAAAGGTGTAACAAAACAAAGCGAAGATTATGCAAAATGGTATACCGATGTGGTATTAAAAGGTGAACTGGCTGATTACGGCCCAGTGAAAGGAACGATGATCATTCGACCTTACGGATATGCGATCTGGGAATCCATCAGAGAGGCTGCTGACAAGATGTTTAAGGAAACAGGACATGTCAATGCCTATTTCCCCATGTTCATTCCGGAAAGTTTTATGACCAAAGAAGCTGAACATGTCGAGGGCTTTGCTCCTGAATGTGCTGTCGTCACGCATGGCGGTGGCAAAAAATTGGAAGAACCCCTTTATGTTCGTCCAACGTCCGAAACCATTATTTGGTCTGCCTACAAAAAATGGATCAATTCCTATCGCGACCTGCCCATTCTGATCAATCAATGGGCCAATGTTGTACGCTGGGAAATGAGGACCCGACTCTTTTTGCGCACCACAGAATTTTTGTGGCAGGAAGGGCACACGGCCCATGCTTCCGCCGCCGAGGCAGAAGAAGAGACCCGGAAAATGATAGAAGTCTATCGCAAACTGGCCGAAGAACATCTCGCAATCCCGGTCTATGTCGGACAAAAAACCGATGCTGAAAAATTTGCCGGTGCGGTCCATACCTATTGTATCGAAGCGATGATGGGAGACAAGCGAGCACTTCAGGCCGGGACATCACACTATCTGGGACAAAATTTTGCCAAAGCCTTTGATGTGAAATTTCTCAATAAAAACAATGAACTTGAATACGTTTATGCGACCAGTTGGGGTGTCAGTACGCGCCTGGTGGGCGGCCTGGTCATGGCCCACGGTGATGACAAAGGGCTCATCCTTCCGCCAAAAGTTGCACCCTATCAGGTGGTCATCATTCCAATTTATAAAAAAGAAGAAGACCGGTCCGCAATCCTGGAAAAACTAAGCCAAATTGCATCGGACCTTGAGTCCAAAAATATTCGGGTTAAAATCGATGATAATACCCAGCAGTCTCCGGGCTGGAAATTCAACCAGTATGAAATGCAGGGCGTACCAGTCAGAATGGAAATGGGGCCCAAAGACCTGGAAAAAGGCCATGTGGTCATTGTTCGCAGAGACACCGGCAAAAAAGAATTCCTTCAAACAGATGCCATCACCAATACCCTCGTGGAATTGATGCCGGTTATGCAAAAAGACCTTTTTGACCGCGCACTTGCCTTCCGGGAAGCCCATACCAAAACGGTGAATAACTATTCAGAATTCAAAGAGATGATCGATGAGGGTAACTTTGTTAAAGCCTATTGGGCCGGCGACGACAGGCATGAGGAAGAAATTCAAAAGGAGACAAAGGCGACTGTCCGTGTAATACCCTTTGAGCAGCCCCAGGCAAAGGGGACCTGTTTTTATACAGGAAAACCAGCTGATAAAATTGCTATTTTCGGAAAGTCTTATTAATCAGGCTTGATTCACCGGCTATGAATGCCGGTTCTTATATACATGCGAATCCCGACATTACTTTGTCGGGATTTTTTTTGTTTTAAATTTGACAAATTGGTCGAATTATTCTATTTTGTTAAAGATTTTATAGTTAATTAAAACGGAGTATTTATGGCAGATTGTGAATGTTTACCTGGATGCCCTTTCTTTAATGACAAGATGGCCAATATGCCGGCCATGGCAAGTACTTACAAAAGTAAATATTGTCAGGGAGATTTTGCTAATTGTGCCAGGTATATGGTTTTTAAGGCCTTAGGCAAACCCAGTGTACCCATGGACTTATATCCCAATCAAAAGGATACTGCTTCCAGAATTATTAAAGGTGGATAGAAATTTTGACATAAAAAGGTTGGAAATTTCAATCCAGGTTAATCTCAAATTAAAAAAAAATCCTGATAGTTTTTTATTATCGGGATTTTTTGTATTATAGTCCATGACATTAATAAAAACCCAAGCTTTATTGCTAAAAAAAATCAATTTTCAGGACTCCAGCACCATTATCCATTTTTTCACCCGTGAGCAGGGAAAAATAGCTGTCATTGCCAAAGGGTCCCGTCAACTGAAAAGTCAATTTCGGGGATATCTTGAGCCCCTGAATCTGCTGGACATCATTTATTATGAAAAATCCACCCGTGATGTTCAGACATTGTCCAAGGCCGATTTGATTAAAAATTTTGTAGTGAATCTCAAAGATATTCAGGCGACCTATTTTAGTCTGGCAATTCTTGAAGTCCTGGACAAAATCATCCACCAAAATGAGGAAAATCAAGCGCTTTTTGATCTGACAGTCAAGGCCTTAAAATATATTGATAAAAATTCCAGTGAACCGGAAACCGGATTCATCGTTTTCCTGTTTGGTGCAATTAAAATTCTCGGTTATCGCATGGATCTCAATCATTGCAATTTTTGCGGACGAGATTTGAAAAATTTTTATTTTGATATGAAAGTTCCCCAGCCGGTCTGTTTCAATTGCTCTTATCATCATTTTGAAGAAATTACTGCAGATCAACTGGTCTGGTTGAAATCTGTTGACAACCTTGACTTTGTTCAGGAAATACCTCCAATAAAACAAAGTCAAAAATCTGCCAGAATTGTGGCTTTTTTGCTTGCTTATGCTGGCATGTATTTTGACTTTCAACCGAAACTCAATAGTCTGGAAATGTTGAAATATCTAAATTAGAAAGAGTTTTATGTCCTATTATTCCTACAATTTTAACAATAATTATGGTGATTATCATGTCAGGCCGTCCTTATTTCGCGGAGCCATCCGCGTTTTACTGATTGCCAATATTGCTGTTTTTGTGATCTCCAATCTGCTGGGTATTAATCATTTTGTTTACACTTTCTTGGGGTTGGTCCCAACCGCTGTCATTGGAAAAGGCTTTATCTGGCAATTTTTCACCTACATGTTTGTTCATGGAGGGCTGGGTCATATTTTTATGAATATGTTTGTCCTTTGGATGTTTGGAATGGAACTGGAAAATTATTGGGGAAAAAAAGAATTTTTAAAATATTACCTGATTACCGGAGTCGGTTCCGGAATTATTACCTATTTGTTTAGCCTTGGTTCTTCTGTTCCGGTCATTGGTGCCAGTGGTGCGATTTATGCCTTACTGCTGGCTTTTGGGATGATGTTTCCGGATCGAAGGATTTATATATATTTATTGTTCCCTGTCAAAGCCAAATATTTTGTCATGTTGCTGGGAGTCATGACCTTTATTTCTTCCTTGGGGCCTTCAACCAGCGGTATCAGTCATCTGACCCATCTTGGCGGATTGATTATCGGTTATTTTTATTTCAAAAGAAAACCAATTCTTGATGAAATCCGGTTATTTTTCAAAAGGAATCGTATATCGAACCCTTTTAAGAACCTGATTCGCAAAATTGAAAAAAAAGATCAGTCAACTCAGACTACGAAATCAGGCTATGAAACTGATGAGACTATGCGTGAGATGGTTGATATGATTCTGGATAAAATCAGCCGAAGCGGGTATGACAGCCTGACGGAACAGGAGCGAAAGACCTTGTACCTGGCCAGTAAATATTTTGCAGAAAAACAGAAAAAAAATTGAAATTGGAAGCTGAATACATCATAAAAAAATTAAATCTCATACCCCTGGAGTTGGAAGGTGGTTTTTATCGCAGGACCTATACCTGTGAAAAAAGAGTAGGCAGAAATAAACGCAGTATTGGTTCTGCAATCTATTATTTGATAACCAAAAATGATTTTTCAGCCCTGCACCAATTGGTCTCCTCTGATGAAATTTTCCATTTTTATTATGGTGATCCGGTTGAGATGCTTTTGTTGGACAACGATGGCAACGGCGAAGTTGTAACCATGAGCAATGAACCCGGGGGGTACTTTCATCCTCAGCAAAAGGTACCCAAAGGAACATGGCAGGGTATGTCTCTAAAACCCGGCGGCACAATCGGGCTGCTGGGAGTGACCGTTACCCCGGCTTTTCATTATCGTGATTTTGTTTTGGGTGACAGAAATATGCTCGTGAGCCAATATCCCCGCTTTAAGGAAAAGATTATCAGATTAACCCGGATAAAAGAAAAGGAATAAAAATGATCAAACATATCGTCATGTGGAAATTGAAAGATGAAAATAAGGCCGAGAATGCCAGTGAAATGGTTGCAAGATTGGCAGTTCTAAAAAATAAAATAGAAGAGATTAAACATATTGAAGCCGGTGTCAATATTAATCCCGCTGAAGTCGCGTATGATGTCGCTTTATATTCTGAATTTGAAAATGAAGTGAGCCTCTCAAATTATCAGAACCATGAAGCCCACCAGGAAGTGGTAAAGTTTATTCGATCAGTCACAACCAGCCGGGTTGTTGTGGATTATGTTTGTTAATCCCTTTTTGATGACAATCACCAAAATAACTCAGTTTTGATCGACAAAAATTAGAAAAATCAACAACTCTGAAATCCGCTGAATTGTTAATGACAATCAGCCTTTGGCGGAAGGCCTTTGTAGAGATCACCAAAAAACAATCAAATTATTTTTCTGAAATATTCCGGAACCAATGAAAAAAAAGGAGCAAAACCCTGGCGGGTGATGCTCCTTCATGAGTAGTGATTAAACGGATAGGTTTATTTGAAGACTTTTGCCA
>JAFGTP010000001.1 GCA_016934035.1 Fidelibacterota bacterium | reverse complement strand
TAGTGGTTTTAAATCTCAGTTAAAGTGTAAAATTATTGATGAAATTTTGTTTAAATAACAGCTAAAAAGAGCTATTAACCCAAAATTACTGTGAATTTCATTATAAAAAAAAGGCGGCATCTTTGCCGCCTTTCGCCAGACTTACCAAAATTATCATTTCAATTTAAAAACCACGGGAATTGTAATCCAGACTTCCATTTTCTCACCCGCTTTAACAGCAGGTTTATAATCGACTGAGAATAAGGCCTTCTTGGCTGCATCATCGCAGTCCGGGGATACAGATTCCAGGACATCAGCCTGTTTTGCTTTGCCGTCTTTGCCGATTAAAACCTTCAGCAATACTTTTCCCTGAATGCCATTCTTTTGCGCTTCGGGAGGATATTTGACCTGCCTTGCCAGTTCCGGAAACCCGCCGATGATAGAGGGCTTCTGTTCGAAATCTTTGAAAACTTCATCAGAAGGTCCGGAATTTATCCGGGCAGTTTTATCATTGGGGTCAGAAACCGGTGGCGGCGGGGGAGGTGCGATTTCTTCAGGTTTGCTGGTTTGAGATAGTTTCACATTGAGTTCAAAGGATTCGTTTCCAAGGGTCACACCATTGATTTTGATTGTATGGTATCCTTCTTTGACGAATGTCGCGATAAATTCACCTTCCTCGACACCGATGATGGAGTAATACCCTTCGTCATCAGTCTGGACTTTTTTTTCTGATCCTTTTAACTCAACAAGGACACCGGAAATTGGTTTTGAGGTATCAAAGTCAACCACTTTTCCATGAATTTTTCCAGTGGCTGCCAGGGAAAGAGGTTCGGCTGGCGCCAATCCAACTGCAACTCTGCTGTAGAGAGACAAGGGAACCATCATCAGCACCAGGGTGAATATCAGGAATCCGGTTTTTAATTTTGAGTAGTTCTTCATCGACTGCTCCTTTACTTGATAGTTAATACGGTCCAACAAGAGATTTTTCTGCTTGATCAGGGCAGAAGCGGAGATTGTATTCCATCGGTTTAATGAAATGGTTTCCGCGATGTGAACCAGGTACCTGGAAAATGTTACAGGCGTGATTTGACTTCCTTCAATTGCATAATCATCACAAACCATCTCTCTGTATTGATTGATGGTCCTGTTTAACAGCCATACAAAGGGATGAAAAAAGTAAATCGCCTGAATAAAATTTTGCAATAGTTGGATAATTCCATCTCGGTTTTTAATATGGGCATATTCATGATGAAGCATGATATCATAACATTCTTTCGGGAGTTTATGCCAGTTTTTAGGAATGTAGATTTTTCGTGGTAGAATACCCAGACTCATGGGCGTGGAAACAAAATCTGTCTCGCAAATTTTTATTTTCGGGTATTGGACTGAAGCGATTTCTTTTTTTACCGAGCGATTGATTCGGAATTGATAATATAGCGTAATAACAGCTACTGCTAAGAGATAAAAGACAGCCAGTACCAGCCAAAGAATAAACAATTTTCCTGGGGTTGAAAAAACAGGAGATAATGTGGTTGGGCCCGATGTGATTGCCATGGGTTCGACTGCAATGTCAGGAATGACTTCACTTTTGATAAAATTTTGAAAATAAACCGGTACGAAAGGTGGTACCAGCAATTTGAGCAAGGCTGTAAAAGAAATATAATATTTAATTTGAGCAGGAAGTTTTTTGAATTTCGCCAGTATGAAGAATACAATCGCCAGAAAAATTGTATTTTGCATTACAGTGAAACCGAAGTATTTTACCCAATGGTCAGCGACAGAATTTATTAAATCTATCATGTCAGGCCTCTTTTAATTCTTTTTCTTTTTCATTGATGATCTTCTTGATTTCATCGATTTCTTCCTGGGTAATTGTATCGGATTTTAGTAGAAAACTGGCCATTGCGGGAAGAGATCCGTTGAAAATCCTTGATGCTACAGTTTTGACCTCTTTGTTGACCATATCTTCCCGTGATATTGTTGGTGTGTAAAAATTTACTAACCCTATTTTTTCAGCCTTGAGCAAATTTTTTTTAACTAATATGTTCATAATGGTTTGAATAGTGGTATAAGCTTTTTCACCTTTTGAAAAGGCAGTATCGAGGACATCACGGATGGATACTTTGTTGCCAGTTTTCCAAATGACTTCCATAATTTCCCATTCTGCCGGAGTTAGTTTGTTTTTTTTGATCATTGCATCTCCTAATGAATTAAAAAGTCTACTAAAATTATAGTAAATCTACTAAAACAAAAAATGGATGTCAAGTATTTTTTTTAAATTTGTATTTTAATGGATGGAATGGCAATATTTTAGCTATGGATTATAACTGAAAAAACTGTAGGCTAATTATCTTACTGGATCAAAAAATTTGGCTGATGATAGAATTTAATTCCTGCCCAGCATATTCCAGACTACCTTATTCATGCCGGGTGTGAGAACCTCTTCTATGCCACCCTGAATATCTTCCACACCCACAGCCACAATTTTACCAGTTTCCACATCTATTAAACGAACTTCTACAGAGTAGATACCACCGACTTTGCTGATGCTGCCTGTGACCATCTGTTCGACATTGAGCAGTCGGCCGGCTTCCACGGCGCATTCGGAACTGGTGCAACCGGTTTGCTGAAAGCCCTGTTCCTGAAGAATTTCTTCCATTTGATTACGTTCCAAAATACTAAACCGTCCGGTATTGAACAATTCAATACTCAGGCGGTTGGTGAGGGCGCGGACTTCGGGTTCAGAGATTCCAAAAGCATCTAGGTTGAGGACAGCGATATTGCTGATGCTGCCTTGCCATTGGATTTTTGGTTTTTGAACGGGTCTTTCAACTGTTTTTGTCTGAAGGGTTTCGGCTTGTTTTTTTTCAAGGTTGACGCTGAGGACAAAATCCCGCAATTGATCAAGGCCGGTATAATAAAGTGGAATGGCTTTATTTTCAACATCGCTTTTGCGAAAAAAGCCATAAAAAACCACTTTGTGTTCCTTTTCATTGCTGATGACCCGGCTGGTGGCAAAATCCTGGGAACTGTATTTGACCAGGTAGGAGACCTGAATGGTACCGCCATAGGGTTGAATGGGCCAGAAAAAGGTTGAGGGATAAATGGCGGGCCAGGCCAGCCACCAATTATATTTTCCACGGTCTTTGGCAACAACTTCAATCTGGAATTTGTCAATTTGTTGGTAGGATTCATCGATTTTCTCTTTGCCGAAAATCACTTTTTCGTACATTCCTGTGCTATAGATGGCGTCTGCCACCGCTTCCTGCAATGACTCCAGGTTTCGACGCAGGGATTCACTGCCGTTGAGATCAATTCTGAAATTGGTGATAACAGCAATTTTACCACTGTCGGGAGATTTATAAAATGGCTGATTGTAATTGATTTGTTGCTTTAGCAAATTGGCGGAGCATCCTGTCAGCAACAGGCTTGTTAAAACGATGAATAATAATTTTTTAATCATACACCCTTAAATTATTTAATAACCAAGAAAATATCACGGGAAATTAAAAATCAATCATGAAAATACAAATGTTTTTTTTGGGGGTGTGATTTCGGACAAACTTTAATGAAGGCAGAAAACAAAAAGGCGACTATTTCAGCCGCCTTTTTCAGGAGATTGTGCACGCTTACGAAGGAATTGTTAAAATTTAGTAAGCTCTCCTTTTTTGAATTTGTCGTAGGCTTCCCTGACGGTTGTATCTCCGGCGCCGATGTAGGTTTCAACTTTTCCGCGCTCCAGCACGGTTGCAGCATTTCCACCGGGCCCGTTGCCGGTAACCAGAACCTGGACTTTTTGTTCCAGCAGGATTTGTGATGTTTTCGGGCCAGCGCCATGGGATTCATTTTGAATATCTCGATTGTCAATGGTTGTCAATTCATCTTTTTCTTCATCAAAAATGACCAGGTATTCCGTTCTTCCAAAACGAGGGTCTACCGAAGCTTCCCAACCTGGGCCTTTTGCCGTAAATGCAATTTTCATGATTACCTCAATTTTATTTATTTTTATACAACTTTTCTATGATTTTGACTGATTGCAGGTTTTATTGGACCGCTACAGTATTTTCAAAATATCATTCCATAAGGTCTGGACTTTATCTGCCAGTCCTTTATCTGAATATTCCATGATGGTTTTTCCTTCCGTCATGGCTTTTGTAAAATTTTCGTTATAATCGATATTCCCGATATGTTTGACAGAGTTCCTGTTCAAAAATTCCATCAGTTCCAGGGTGTTTTTTTCATTAATATCGGCTTTATTGATAATACAACAGGAAGGTATTTGGAATTTTTGAATCAGTTGAATAACTCTCTTCAAATCATGAATTCCTGAAATGGAGGGTTCAGCCACCAGGACGACCAGGTTTGCTCCGGATAGTGAAGAAATGACAGGACATCCGATTCCCGGTGAGCCATCTACAAGGACCAGTTCTTTTCCCAATTGTTCAGCCAGTGCCTTGGCCTCCTGCTTGACTTTGGCTACCAGTTTGCCTGAATTTTCTGCGCCGATTCCCAATTTTGCATGGACCATAAAGGAGCCGGTTTTAATTTTGGATTTATACCATTTGCCCACCAGATTATCGATCATGGATATGGCGTCGACCGGACATACATGATAGCAGTAGCCGCAGCCCTCGCAATTTAATTCAATGATCCTGTGAACATTACCATCTTCAATAATAGCATCGAAGCGACAAATTGCTGCACAACTCCCGCAATTGGTACATTGGTTTTTATCAATAAAAGCCATTTTTCCGCTGTAAAAATCTTCAGATTCAGCAAAATCCGGTTCAAGCAACAGATGCATATCTGCAGCATCAACATCACAGTCAGCGGTTATCATTTTATCTCCACCCAAAAAGGAAAAAGATGCGGTCAGCGAGGTTTTCCCGGTTCCGCCTTTTCCGGATATGACAACAATCTCTTTCATTTCATTAATCCTTCATTTTGCAGATAGGCGACCACCTGGTCTAGTTCTCTTTTCACTTCGGGGATGTGTTGCCAGAGCAATTGTCCTTCCGAATAGAGTTTGGCGATCTGTTGCTGATTGGGAATTTTCGCCAGCAGGGGAATGTGATGCTCATTGCAATATTCTTCGACATCATTGTTTCCAATGCCGTATCTGTTGATGATGATGCCAAAGTTTTTTTTCAGTTTTCGTACCACTTCCACTGCAAGTCTGACATCATGAAAGCCAAAAGGCGTTGGTTCTGTGATCAGTATGACGAAATCTGCATCTTTGACGGCTTCAATCATTGGGCAGGAGGTCCCTGGAGGTGAGTCAAAAATTTTTAAATAATCGTGATGAAATTTTTCATCAATGAAATCAATGGTCTGAGCAATCAGAGGAACGGCTTGCTCTTCACCGATTTCTAATCGGGATTCAACAAAATCCAGATTATCATAGCGTTTTTGCTGAAGTTTTCCCAAAATTTTATTTTCCATGGGGAGGGAGTTCGTTGGGCAAAGTTCTGAGCAGGCATGGCAACTGTGGCAGAGTTGAGGGAAAACCAAAATTTCGTCCAAAATTCTGGTGATGGCATTGAAATTACACAGTTCTTTACATTTATTACACAGAAGGCAGTTGCCACTTTTCCAAAGGGGAATTTTTTTGAAAATGTCGGTTTCGTAGATTGTTTTCCCATGAATAAAAAGCCCTGAATTTGGCTCCTCTACATCCAGGTCAGTCAGTACGACATTCCCTGCGGTAGCAAGATAATGGGCAAGATTGGTAGAAAGGGTTGTTTTTCCTGTGCCGCCTTTACCGCTGGCGATGGCGATTTTCATGGCTTGCTCCTCTATATTAAATTTTTATCAATACTGCCATCGGGCAACATCTGGTCCGAATGGTCAATACCTGCTCTTTCTTTTTGATAGCGAATACAGTCTTGCCAATGATTTTTGCAATAATCATGGATCCATTTTTCATCCAGTTTGCCCTTTTCATAAAAATCTTTCATGGGGCAGACAGGAAACCATTGGCATTCTTCTCTCATAAATGTACTACTCTGCCGGCTCCTGCTTCCAGGTATTTTTCTGGATACTGCATTTTAATTTCTTCCATGTATCGGGTACAGTGGGCCGGGCAGAGAATGTCCGCTTTTTCAAGGTACTGAAACCGGCGAAAATCGTGAAATCCGCCGATGATAGCATGGAGGGTTCCATACTGCTCGGCAACTTTGATAATCTGGTCCAGTCCCGGATGAGAACATCCCACAACGATGACCATACCCTTGGCTGTCTGAATGAGCAGAGACTGTTCGATGCCATCAAGTTCACCGGTTGTGTAGATGTTCGGGTAAAGTTCGCGGCTGTCAGTTATATATACATTTTCACGGACATTTTTAACACCCCGAAAAGAATTTGGGGAAAAAAGTCGGACATTGTTCTGTTGATTCAAAAAGGCTGATAAACCACCCACATGGTCAAAATGGTGATGTGAAATAAAAATCGTGTCAATGATAAGCGGGTTGATATTTAACCGGCTCAAATTTCCCATTAAAATTTTACCATTACCTCCTGCATCAAAAAGGATATTGTGCCCTTCTGTTTCAATGACAGCGGAAAATCCCCAGTCCGTCTTCAGGGTTTGTATCACTTTTTTGTTATCGTAAACAATGGTAATTTTCATTTCATCCATCTGTTCTTTAAGAGCATTTCTTTGCTATATTCAGTGGGTACAATGCTCGTGGCCATGAGTACCGTCGCCATGTCCTTCACCATGGGTACAGCGGCTTTCACCAATTTCAAGGGTGTTGTTCAGATAGGCTTGAATAACACCGTCAACTTCGCCAGTAATACCGATGATCCAGTCAATGTTAAATTCTTCAAAAAATAATTGTGCCCTTCTTCCCATGCCACCTGCTATGATCATCTGGCAACCTTTTTCGTTGAGAAATTTGGGTATGGCACCCGGTTCGTGACCGGGATTCGGGACCAGTTGTTTGGATTTTATGGTATTGCCTTCGATGTCATAGATTGTATATTCCATACAGCGGCCAAAATGCTGGGCGACCTGGCCATTATCCGTTGCGACTGCTATTTTCATTGCGTATCTCCGTTTTTTAATTTGATGATTCCAATGGGGCAGAGGCCAACACATGCGCCACACCCCACACATTTTTCTTCGTTGATGATATATTGAATACTTTTAGGTTCGATGGCATTGACTGGACAGGCTATGGTGCAGGCACCGCAACCAATACAACCATCAGATATTTCATAGGTAATTTTTTTTATCATGGCAGACCTTATATTTATTGATTCCTGAAACCATGGCCACCAAAGTTTCTTCTTCGGTTGCAGTGACCGGGCTGAAAGACATTGTTCAGACAAACAACATTAGTCGAATTGCACTCCGGGCAAAGGGTTTCATCTGTATGATAGGCGCCGATATCACTGACGGCCTTACAATCCAGACAACGAATCAGAATTTTTGTAAAAGAATAGTTGCCGCCTTCGATAATCAGGTCTTTGACATTGACAATGGCATCAGCTATTTTCTGATGGCCGCTCTGCAACAATCGTGTGAAGGTCGGACGTGAAATGTTCATATATTCCGAACTGGCTTTGTGGTCCATACCCTCAAAATCTGATAATCGAATGGCTTCATATTCATCAATAGAGAGAGAAATTTTTTCCAGTAAACGACCCGGTACTCCCATAGGTTTCATGCCTTGGATTTTCGGTGGTTTTTCTACAATTCTTTCTTTGGCTGGTCTCACTCTTTATTCTCCTTGTTTTGAACTATAGTTCATATTAATATTAATCATGATTTAGAAATTTTACAATATTTTTTTTATGGGCACTCGATTTGCAAACTCATTCAAATAATGATTTTGTGAATTTATGAAGATTAATAATAATAATATATTTCCTGTTCAAGAAAAGAATTTGGAGAAAATTTCCATAGTATTCAGTATTATTTATATTCTGTGGTCTGTTCTGATTCTATTTTTATTGGTACAAAATATCTATTCAATTAAATCAGCAACCCTTGAAATTGCCAGGACATTTGGCCGGGAATCCTTTCGTAAAGACCTTTTATATCGTCGCTGGAATTCAATGCTGGGCAGTGTGTATGGCGAAATATGTGAAACCAATTCACCCAATCCTTACTTGATTACCGATGAAAAAAATATCATAACACCCCATGGTCTAAAATTGACAAAAATCAATCCTGCCTACATGACGCGACAAGTCCATGAACTGGGCCTTCTGGATTCAAATATCGTGGGCCATATTACAAGTTTGAATCCCATCAGGCCCCAAAACAAAGCAGATGACTGGGAAGTTTCAGCCCTTAAAAAATTTGAATCTGGTCAATCTGAAGTAGCTGAAATTACTAAAACCGAAAGTCATAACGTTTTTCGTTACATGGCGCCGCTCTATGTTGAGAAAAGTTGTTTGAATTGCCATGGGCGCCAGGGCTACCAAACGGGACAGGTGAGAGGGGGAATCAGTATTTCTTATTCGATCGCTCTATTTGATTCTTACCGTAAAGCCGCTACCCTGCGAACTTTTTTTAGTTTTTCAGCCATCTGGCTCATCGGTGGCCTTGGACTTTTGTACGGCCATTCAAGAACGATGAAATTGGTTAAAAAATATAATGATTTATCCAACCGGATAATCTCAAATGAAAAACAATATCGGACACTTTTTGAAAACATGGTATCCGGCTGTATGGTTCTGAGCAGTAAAGGCAGCGATTTTATTATAAAAGCAATTAACAGACAAGCCCTGAGTATTGAAAACATGGATAACCAGGATCTGGTGGGAAAATCTGTAAAAGTTATTATTAATGAGCAGGTAGATAAAGACCTTTTGATTAGCATGGAAATGGTCGATTCTTCTGGCGATGATTTGACCATACCTGAAATCTATTTTGATAACGGCCATGTGGCGGGATGGCGAAAATATCAGTTTTTTAAACTTAAAACCGGAGAACTTGTTGTTGTTTACATGGATGTTTCTGAAGAATATAAAAAGGAGATGAATCTGAATATTCTGAAGCAGGCTGTCGAACAGAGCACTTCGTTGATTGGAATCACCGATAAAAACGGCAATCTGTCTTATGTCAATTCTACTTTTTTAGCGACGACGGAATATACCTGGGATGAATTGGTCGGTAAAAATACCAGAATTTTAAAATCCGGCGAACAACCCCATGAATTTTACAAAAACCTTTGGAAGACGATTACCGATGGCGAAACATGGTCCGGAGAATTTCATAACAAAACCAAATCAGGCAAATTATACTGGGAAGCCGCCAATATCTCACCTATTTTTGATAAATAAGGAAACATCACCCATTTCATCAAAATCGGAGAGGACATTACGCTGCGAAAGTTAGCCATCGATGCCTTACGCGCCAGTGAAAATCGTTACCGCTCAATTGTCGAGTCTACATATGATGCCATGGTGATGACAAGAAATGATGAAATCATTTATTTTAACAAAGCATTCATGAGGCTGACCGGATATGAATTTGATGAATTGCAAAACAAAAAGATGAATGAACTGATCATCAAAAGTAAATTAAAAGCTGAACCATTATCAGAAAAAATTCTTCGCCGGGAAGCAACCATGAGAAAAGCAAATGGATCGGTCTTTGATTCGGAAATAATCATCACAGAAATACAATATATGGATGAAAAAAGCAAATTTTTGATAATCAGAGATATTACGGAACAGAAAACTATTTTAAAAACCCTTCAGGCTACCATAGAAAACACAAAATCACTTGATGGACTGATACCAATATGTGCATCCTGTAAAAAAATCAGGGATGACGATAAGGAATCCAGGCCCTGGGTAAGTCCGGAGGAGTATATTCATGAACGGTTACCAAATGTTGATTTCACCCACTCAGTATGTCCTGACTGTGTCAAAGAATTATATCCTGAATTATGGGAAAGAAAATACGGCAAGCAGTCAGGAAGCGGCAATCAATAGCCGCCGCTTCCTGTTTGAACCTATTTATTCAGCAATCCGCCCCGTTTATAGATTTCCATCTGGACTGGTGAAAATTCACTTAATCGTGCGGATTTTCCATTTTCATTGTTGGTGATTGTGGATGTTTCCAGGTTGACTGTTACAGATGATCCGCTTTGGATATTCAGTTCGACCAAAATCCCTGAAGCATAGGTCAGAATAGGTAAGGCTGCATTGATAGCATTGCGTTCATATATGGCTCCGTAAGATTCTGCCAGAATCAGTGGAATACCCAGGGATTTGAAGCAATCCACAGCCTGCTGGCGGGAACTACCGGCACCGAAATTTTTACCCACCATCACAATATCACCGGGCCTGGCTTCTCTGGTAAAATTCTCGTATCCTTTTAAATTATCAAAAGTGTACTGGCCCATTTCTGCAATTTCTGTAATGGTCAGATAGCGATTGTGAAAAATCATATCTGTATCGATATCATCGACAGGAATCAGCCGGATTTTACCGGTAAAAGACACTGGCAAATTATCACTTTTTTCTTTGGGTTTTGGCGTTCCCAGGCTCAGACCGAGGGGTGTGAATACAGCCGGAGAATCAGGCACATCATCCGGAGTGGTGATAAAACCGGCGACAGCAGAGGCTGCCACAACAGCAGGTGAAGCAAGGAATACACTTCCTTTGCCTTGCTTGCCTGCAAAATTACGGTTGCCGGTACTGACCGTAATTTCACCGGGACCGTTTTGTCCAACCTGACCGGCAGCGCATCCGGCACAGCCTGCATTGGATACCAGGGCGCCTGCCTCTTTAAAAATTTTGATCAACCCTTCATTGAGGCATTGTTGCCACACTTCATCGGTGGAGGGAACAATTTTGAGTACCACACCAGGTGCTACGCTTCTTCCTTTCAGAATGTCTGCCGTAATACGCATATCGCTAATGCGTCCGTTGGTACAGGAACCAATAAAAGCCGAATCAATTTTTTTCCCTTTTACTTCAACAATATTTGTATCATCATGCGGATGGCCCGGCAAGGCAACCATGGGTTTAAAAGTTGAAACATCCAGTTCAAGTTCCCTGGCATAGGTTGCATCTTTATCAGCATAAACCGGATTGAAAATTTTACCGGTAATGGCTAGTAATTCTTCGATCGTTTTTTGACCCGGCGGGAAGAGTAAGATGATCGCTCCTAATTCTGTTCCCATGGATGCAATTGTAATTCTTTCATCCAGTGTCATTCCATCAATGACATTTCCGTATAGTTCCACAGAAAATCCAAGTAATTCTCTGGTGCTATAATTGGCCAGCAAGTTGAGAACAATGTCTTTTGCGGAAATATCATCTGGGCGTTTTCCCTTCAATGTAAGTTTAACGGATTCAGGAACCTTAAACCACGATTTCCCACTAGCCCAGACTGCGGCAATGTCCTGGTCGCCCATTCCCTGGCCAAAAGCACCGATGGCTCCCATGATATTGGCATGTGAATCGGTCGAAACAAAGGTGCCGCCGGGCTGAATAAGTCCGAGGTCGACGGCCAAGTGAGTTCCGATACCGGCATTGATGTCATACACTTTGATGTTGTTTTCACGGGCGAATTGCCGGCAAAAATGCTGGTTTTCGGCATATTTTTGATCGGACCCGCCGGGATTGCAATCAAAGGTGAAAAAGGTTTTTGAAGGATCATTAACAGTTAAACCATTGTTGATTAGGTTTTTAACCACATTGGCTCCTCCGAAATCCCGTGCAACCCGGGCATCAATCTCCACATCTATAATATCACCGGGTTTGACAAAGTCTTTTCCACTATGGTTTGCGAGGATTTTTTCAATTATGTTCATACAATCAGCCTTTCTTTGAAGGGTAAAAAGGTCATGAAATCCGCATGGTGCACGATGTAGGCTTCAGTAGTGCGTTTGATATGGTCGCCTTCGCCGGCATGGGCAGCGATGATGTGTAAAACCGGAGCCGGTAGACCGCATTCCTCTGCAATAGATACCCCGGAAAAGGGATGGCGGAGATATTTTCCGTAGCTTCCCTGAACAGCATTGCCATTATTGTCCAATTCATATTCCAGCATTTTACCGACATCGGCCAGTATTGCGCCGGAAATCAAAATATCCATATCAACCGGAAGTTCGCCGTGATACATTTCATTGATTTTATTGCCGGCATCCCGGGCGATGTGAACAACTGAGCGTTTATGGTCCATGAAAGTGACTTTGAGGTCCGGGCCACACAGCAAGGTAAAGGGGATTCTTTTTAAATCTGCAGCTGTCAGCACGCTGCGTTCGATTGCTTTTTCCCAGGTCAAGGCTGTTTTTTCTTTTAAATCTTCATCCTGAATCCATTCCAGTTCAGGCCAAAGTTCCAGTATTTCTTTCTTCATTAAAACTCCTTTTTGGCCACATAGGGCACAGAGAATTATATAATTTAAATCTTTTGATTTCTTGTTTGAGTAATTTTGAATTAAAATTGATCAATAAGCCAAGTTTAAAATTACCCGGTTTCACATAACTTTATCCTTGAGATTCAAATATCGGATCATGTCTTTGTAGACTTTTAAGTTCAAGAATAACAGTGTTTTCAACAACAATATCTATTTGAAATTCGCCAATTTCCTGGTTTTTACATGTCAAGGGTAGTACCTTTTGATTTTCAAAACTTATATCATGTTATTTTAAGTCAACACAGTATCTGATTAATTTTTCTGTGATTTTGTTTAATTCCATAATTAATGTGCCACAGAGACATGGAAAACATAGATAATGGATTAATAAAAACGCTCTGTTCTCTGTGTCTCTGGGGCTAATTTTATATATTCTTATTTCAATTTTGCGATGATAGCATCTACCATTTGTGTAGTTGATGCGGCTCCCTGCTCAATGACTTCCTGGCGTCCTTTGAGTTTCATCATATCATAAGTACGGACTTTTCCTTCGGCAATTACAGCTGCGACTGCTTTGCGGATTATTTGCGCAATTTCATTTTCAGCAATATAATCCAACATCATGCAAGCTGAAGCGATCATGGCAATGGGGTTGACAATTGATTTTTTGTATTCAGCATATTTGGGTGCAGAACCATGGGTGGGTTCAAATACACCAATACCGGTTTCGGGATTGAATTGTGCAGAGCAGGCAAAGCCAAGTCCGCCGATGAGTCCGGCAAATCCGTCGGAAACAATATCACCAAACATGTTTCCGGCCACAATAACGCCATAGTCTTCCGGGTTTTTGGTCAGCCACATCATTTGGGCGTCGATATTAGTGTTCCATAATTCAATATTTGGATAATCAGCAGCCTGCATGTCTTTGGCCATTTTGTACATCATGCCTGAGGTTTCACGAATTACGTTGGGCTTTTCGCAAACTGTGACGGATTTATACTCATATTTTTTAGCATGTTCAAAGGCGGCCCGCAGGATTCTTTCAGTTGCTTTTTTTGTGAATATACGGGTTGAAACAGAGATTTCTTCTTTGGGTACCCTGCCAAAGTTCTGAACGAATTTAGAATGGGTCATAAGTGCGTCGTATACCTTTTCTGGGGGATTGGACCATTCAACACCACCGTAAAGGCCTTCTGTGTTTTGGCGAAAAATCACAGTATCAATTTCCGGCTCTTCGATGGTATTTCCCAGTCCGCGACGAATAAAATTTAGCGGGTTTCCTTTGTAGGATTGGCAGGGACGCATACAGATATCCAGATCAAAGTGTTGTCTCAATCCAACGATCGGAGAGGAGTAGACCAGTCCTTTGTCTTTGAGCTCTGGTGCCAGTTCATCAAAAGCGGCATCTTTGGGTTTGGATGTGATTGCTCCAAATAATGCGATTTTATGTTTTTCGATTAAATCAATCGCTCTTTGCGGCAATGGATTGCCTTCTTTGCACCAGAATTCCCAGCCGATGTCTGCATTTACATAATCTGCATCAAATCCGGCTGCATCCAGGACTCGCAGGGTTTCATCCAGCACCGGTTTTCCTATACCATCGCCGGGCATCGCCACAATAGTTCTCTTTGCCATTTCTCCTCCTTCTTAATTATTAACAAATATTGGATCTACATGAATTTCAAAATCGAAATTATTAAATTTTTTCTCCAATTCCGCTGTAATTTGTTCTGCTATATTAGTATCATTTGATTGTGCAACAATATCAAAAATGATCAAATCATGTTCTTTATTCATGCGAATATCGTGATAATCCTGCAATGATGCATTGTTCGCCTTAAAATTTGCCAACACCAATTTTATCCCTTCGAGGACTGGATTATTCAATTCAATCGGATCAATATGGACAATGACATGGGCTTGCAATTCATCCTTAAGTTTTATTTCCACATCCTTCGCAATTGTATGGCTTTCACCACAGGTGAGATTACAGTTGATCTCAATGTGCAGACTGATGAATTTATTATCACCATATTGATGAATGATAATATCATGAGTGTCGATGACGCCATTGACGGTATTAGATAGGTTTTTGATTATTTCTATTAATTCTCTTTTGGGTGCTGTACCCAAAAGAGTGCTGCTGGTCTCAATTGCAATTGAAAAACCTGTATAAATCAGCATTAATCCCACAAGGGCAGATCCAATTCCATCAAAAAAGTATAAACCAAAGTTCCCCAAAAATAAACTAATAAGGACAAACACAGTACTGATCACATCGGTGTAATGATGGACTGCATCCGCCTGGATCGCTTTAGAATCGATTTTCAAACCAATGTATTTTGTGAGATGTCCCATCCATAATTTTACAATCATGGTTAAAGTAACCAGTAATAAAATCGGCAGGGGAAAAGTCAGTTCACTGGGATTCAGAAATCGAACAATTCCTTCTTTGATGAATTCAATACCAGCAACGATTAGAATAATAGCAATGACTAATGTGGCCACATATTCCGCCCGCTGATGACCAAAGGGGTGTTCTTTGTCAGCTGGTTTTCCGGAAATCTTGAAACCGATTATGACAATGACCGATGTTGCGGTATCGGAAATGGAATGGACAGAATCCGCGATCAAAGCCAATGAGTTGATCATGAATCCCATTACCAATTTCATAGCAAAAAGAACCGTATTGAAAATAATAGAATTCCAACCGGCAAAATTGCCATATTGAAATCGTAATTCTTTTGGGTCATCAGACTTTTTGATGAACAAAGACAAAAACTTTTGATGTAGAAAATTGATCATTCAATTCCCAACATTTTTCGAGTGTAAGGAATTAATCCACCAGCATCGAATATGCCAACGACTTCATTGGGAAGCGGTGGGAATTCAAACACACCTTTATCGGTAGTAATGGTGCCTTTTTCAGTATCAATTTCAATGGTATCACCATGTTCAACACTGTCCACCAATTTTGGTGATGTCAGAGCCGGCAAACCAAAATTGATGCAATTGCGAAAGAAAATTCGCGCAAAGGATTTTCCAATCACTGCGCCGACCCCGGCATAAAGCAGACAGGAAGCTGCCTGTTCCCGGGAACTGCCGCAACCAAAGTTGGTCCCACCAATAATGATATCATTTTTTTGAACCTTTTTTGCAAATTCAGAATCCAGATCCTCCAGGGCGATTTTTGCCATCTCTTTGGGATCGGTCACAGTGTAGGTATATTTTCCCGGAAACAGTACATCAGTATTGATGTCATCGCCATATTTCCATACTTTGCCTTTTATTATCATACAAACTCCTTTTTGCCACAGAGGCACAGAGAACACAGAGATTCATTAGAATACAAATCTCTTGATTCCTTGTTTTAGTAATTTTGAATTAAAATTGATAAGTAAACCAATTTTATAGTTTCCTAATTTCATATAACTTAAAATTTGAGATTCAAATGCAGGATCAAATCTTTCAACGCTTTTAAGTTCAACTACTACCGAATTTTCAACAACGATATCAATTCTGAATTCACCTATTTCCTGATTTTTATAATTCACAGGTAGTACTTTTTGTTTTTCAAAATTGATACCTTTTTCATCTAATTCTATGCAAAGTGCTTTCTCATAAACAGATTCCAATAATCCAGGACCAAGTGCTCTATGTACTTCAATACTGCATCCGATTATTTTCTCTGTTATTTTATTCAATTCCATTCCATTCCATATTCAATATCTTTACCACAAAAACACAATTTGAGTAATTCTCAGTGTTCTCTGTGCCTCTATGGCAAATCTTATTTACATTTCCCGAAAATCCGCGATTTCACCTTTCACTGCACACCAGGCGGCTGTTCTTGGACTGGCCAGATAAACAAAGGCGTTGTTGTTGCCAAGCCGACCTTTAAAATTGCGGTTGGAGGTAGCGACACAAATTTCACCATCAGCGAGAATTCCGGCATGATTGCCCATACAGGGGCCACAGCCGGGGTTCATTACCACAGCTCCGAAGTCAACCAGTTTTTCCACCCAACCTTGTTGCAGGATTTGCTTGTATACTTTCATAGAGGCTGGAAAAACCAGCATACGGACTGCAGGATGGATTTTTCTGCCGTCAATAATGTCAATGATATCTTCAAAATCCTCATAGCGGCCATTGGTACAGGAACCAAAAAAGACCTGGTGGATTTTGGTGCCTTTTACTTCTGAAACAGGGCAAACATTATCGACGGTGTGCGGTTTTGCAATCATGGGTTCCAGGTTTGTGACATCAATATTGACAATTTGGTCAAATTCTGCGTCATCGTCAGACATTACGATTTCAAATTCTTTGTCTGTTACGGATTTGATGTATTCAAGGGTCTTTTCATCCGGGGCAACATACCCGTTTTTGGCTCCCAACTCTGCCGCCATATTTGCCAGCACAAACCGGCCTGAGAGGCTCATCTGTTCAATGGTCGGGCCACAGAATTCAATGGCTTTGTATAATGCGCCATCAGCGCCTATCTCTTTTGCAATTTTCAAAACCAAATCTTTAGCAGTAATATGTGCTGGAAGTTTACCGGCGACGTGAATTTTAATAGTCTCTGGTACTCGCAGCCAGATTTTGCCACGGGCCATGATGACAGCCATTTCACTGCGGCCTATACCTGCGGAAAAAGCACCATAAGCACCGTAGGATGTGGTGTGGGAATCAGAACCAACAATTACTGCGCCTGGCCAGACATGGCCTTGTTCATGCATGACCTGGTGACAGATGCCAACATTGACATCGTAGAAATTTTTGATTCCTTGTTTGGCAACAAATTCACGAATATCCTTGTGGTTTTGTGCAAATTTGGAATTGGCTGCCGGCGTGGCATGGTCCAGGATCACCACATGCATGTCCGGATTATATACTTTATCAACACCGATTTCGTAGAAACTCTGGGATATTGCCGCTGTATTGTCGTGGGACATGGCAACATCCGGTTCGATTTCCACGATCTCGCCGGCTACGACAGGTTTCCCTGCTTTTTTACCTAAAATCTTTTCTGAAAAGGTCTTTCCCATATGAACTCCCTCAAAATAATTTTGATGTAATAATAAATATGCCACGGAGACATTGAGACTACAGTGAATTTTTTTAATATTAGTAAAGAAATCTCAGTGTCCTCGGTGTCTCTGTGGCATATCTTCTCGACATCTTTCCTCCCTTAAATCAATGTCAAGGTGAAACTATTATTTTCCCATGAAAAAGGAAAGAGTTTTTATAAGGAAAAATAAAGTTTTTTTTAAGAGGAATTTTGAAAGGTTAGGTAGATTTTTATTTAATCAAAATAAATCGTAGGGATTTTTAAATCAGAAAATCCTTATTCAATATTGATCAACTGAATGTTGAATAAGGGTTTAATTCTATTGCTCTACAAAAACTAGATATTCAGCAATTGGTCTTTGTAACTTCTGCTGATAGGCACTTCAAATTTGGTTGTTTTACCTATCACGGCTTTATATTTACCAGTGAACCATTTTTTCATTTTTATCAGGTATTTGGTGTTGATGATGAAGGAGCGATGGACCCGGACAAAATTATTCGGTAGGTGCTCTTCCATGTATGAGATAGGTTCATTGAGCAGGTATTCACGATTGTCATCCCGGGCCATGGTGTATTTTCCACTGGCTTTGATGAAAATAATGTCTTCCAGGTCAAGGAAAACGATCTCATCATTGCGATGGACCTTGATTTTAGTCATTTTTTTATTAGGATTGGTGTTGTTGAGGTAGGAAATCAATTGTTGGATGTTCTGGCTGTATTCCTCTTTGTAGGCCATGAATTTATCCAGTTTTTCCATGGTTTTCTGAATACGTTTTTCTGAGATAGGCTTTAGCAAGTAATCGATGGTGTTGTTGTCAAATGCCTCCAGAGCGTACTGATCATAGGCGGTTGTAAAAATGATGACCGGTTGCAAAGATTCATCAATTTCCCGTAAAACCGCAAAGCCATCTTTTCCCGGCATTTGGATATCGAGAAACACCAGGTCCGGTTCCAGGGAATTGATTTTTTCCACGGCTTCCTGGCCGTTATTGGCATAATCAATAATGTCAATTTTATCTTTGAAAGGCTCCAAAAGTCCGGTTAGACGTTCCTGGGCCAGTTTTTCGTCCTCGACGATGATTGCTTGTAATTTCATACTAAACCTTCATGATTGGAATCGATATTTTTACACAATATTCTTTATTGCAGGAGAAAATATCAAATTTGTAATCTCCTGAGTAAGTGATTTTCAGTCGGTCAATAATACTTTGATGGCCGAAACCGGTATTTTTTGACATTTCGACAGGATCATGATTGTCAGAGGCAGGGCCATTGTCCCGTACCAGAATAATCAGATAGTTATTATTTTTCGTCAGTTCTATGTTTATTTTTCCGTTTTTTATCAGTTTTGAGATACCGTGTTTGATGGAATTTTCCACCAGCGGCAGGATGACCATCGGTGGAATTTGATAGTGCATTTTGTCGAGGTGTGATTCGATATTGTAATCAAGCCGGTCCTGAAACCTGATTTTTTCCATATCCAGGTATTGGCGCACGGCTTCCAGCTCCTCTTCCAGGGGAACCAGGTCTTTGTTTGCGAAGGTCAGGGTATATCTCAGCAGGTCAGACAGATTTTGCACCATATCCTCCGCATGGCCGGATTTCATGACAATCAGTTGGGAGATGGAATTCAGGGAATTAAACAGAAAATGGGGATTGATCTTGTATTGCAGGGCCAAGAGTTCAGATTTGGTTTTTAGTTCTTTGATTTCCAGTTCTTCCAGTTTGCGTTGTTTGACAAAATAGATGACGCTGGTGATGAAAATAACAGTCAGCAGCAGCAGTACAGCGGTAACCAGATAGAGTGTAGAGGTACGATTTTTGAGATTTAATTCATAAATTTTCTTTTCATCAGAGGCTTTTTCCAGCAGGTATTTATTTTCCAGTCGTTTCATTCGATAGGAACGCTGGTTGTCGCTCATCAGTTTACTTTCTTTGATGTAATTTTTATAGTGCTTCAGGGCTTTTTGGTAATTTCCTGTTTCGTTATAATAATTGTAATAAAGCTCATGGATCATCATCAGATAATAGTGGTTTTCCAGTTTAATTGCTTTTTCCATCTCTTCATCCAGTATTTGCTGAAATTCCAAAATTTTTCCGGTTTTTGAGTAAATAGAGGCAATATTGAACCGGTTGATGAACATGCCGTGAAAATCATTGATCTGCAGGTTGATGGCCAGGGCTTTTTGGTTATATTCCAGTGCCAAATCCAGCTGCCCTTCATGTTCTTTCAGATCACCGAGATTATTGAGGCAGTTGGCAGTATTTTGTTTGTCATCGGATTTTTCAAAATAGTCCAGGGCCAGGAGATAATATTTTTCTGATTCAGTAAAATCTTTCACTTTAACGAAATAAATTCCGAGGTTGAAATGAACATTTGCCAAAACCTTCTCATCATTGAGTTGTTCGGCAAATTTAAGCCAGTTTTTCAGGTAAATTTTGGCAACATCCAGTTCTTCGGTGTACCAGAGATAATTTCTGATGATCGTCGCGTAACTTCTGTTTATTAGTTCATCGTCATTTTGAAACTGTGCCAGTTTAAGCGTTTTAGTGGCATATTCAAGGGCCCGGTAGGTTTCGTTGAATTCCGAAAAGATGTAGGATATGAAGAGATTGGAATGAGCAATCTGCTGATAAGTACCATTGCTCTCTGCCTGTCCCAGGGCTTTGAATCCGTAAACAATAGAAGAATCAAAATTAACGGTCTGGTAGGACCTGGCCAGTTGAAACAGAAAGTCAAATTTTTGGGAATTCGACAGGTTTTTGGTGGTCAGTTCTTTTTTTAATTCCTCAATTTCCTGTGGAATCATAATAGAGGAGTTGTCTGCGTATATTCTGAAAATGATAACTAAACTGATTAACACTAATCTTAATTTCATATCAATCCTGATTTTAAAGCAAATATAAAAATTTTTTTTCTAATTTGCTCTGATTAAAATTCGAAGTCCTTCGATGTTATTTTACTGCAAGGCTTCTTTCCTTAATGTCAAGGACCATCCTGGATACTTTGGAGTAAGTTTAAATTTTTTCGAATAATATTGAAATCAAAATAGAACAAATAGCAGGATTGTTTCATGAATTAAATTAATTAAGGAATGGATAATTGATATAAATCACTTAGTATTTTTTGACAATTTTCTTAATTTGGCGGTTGTTTTATCAAAAATCAGGAGAAAATATGAACAGAAAAGTATTGTTATTGGTCATGATTGCGGGCCTAGTTTTTTTGAATAGTTGCAAACTTAAGGAATATAAGGAAAAAGTCGAAAACACAGTGATCAGTGACATTGATCTCAGTAACATCAGAGATGGTGAATTTGAAGGATTTTATGACTGTTATCTGGTCAAAGCAAAAGTGAAAGTTAGGGTTAAGGACAATGCCATTACCGGTATTGAACTGATTGAGCATGAAAATGGAAAAGGTAAAAAAGGTGAACTGGTTGTTCCTGCTGTACTGGAAAAACAAAGCCTGATGGTGGATACTATAACCGGTGCCACGGCCAGTAGTAAAGTGATCCTGAAAGCTATTGAACTTGCATTGACAGGAGCCGCCAGTGAATCAAATTGAAAAGGCTTTGAAATTTTCAGCGAATAATTATAACTGTGCGCAATCTGTTTTTGCGGCTTATTGTGACTGGTTTGATGTTTCGGAAAATCTGGCAAAGCAAATCGCTGCCGGATTTGGTGCGGGTGTGGGAAAATCAGAAAACATATGCGGTGCAATTACCGGAGCCGTCATGTTGTTGGGATTAAAAAATTACCATGAATTTGGGAATCTGGAGGAAAAAGAAAAAATTTACGCAATAACCCAAAGGTTTGTCCGTCAATTCAAAGAAATTCATGGTTCGGACAATTGTCAAATACTTCTGGACCTGAAAGAAAAAAATAATTTTGAGTGCAGTCGCTATATTCAAAGCGCTTGTGAAATATTGGAAAAAGATTTTTTGTGAGGTTTCACGAATCAATTATCCAATAAAAGCAGGGTCATAATTATCTGTTGTATTTATTGCCTGTCATCTTAAAATTTTTGAAAAAACGACCGGATTATTTTTCTATTGGTATTCAACATCTTTGATTATATTCCATAGTTAATCACGAAATTTTAAAAATAATTATATGAACAATTTATATAATCCGGCGACACTGAAATTTTTGGACAGACAACTTGAAAAACAGTTTCTAGTCTATTATTTTAGTCAAAAAATCCGACAACAGAGAAGGGCTTTAATTTTAGGCCTTATATTGTATCTCCTGTTCAGTATTCTGGACATAGTGATGGTTCCGGATAAGAAAATGATTTTTTTGTCCTTACGATTTCTGGTTATGGCGCCGGCGGCGGTCATGAACCTTTTATGGACCTATCATCGCTCCTATAAAAAATACGATCAGCTCGCCCTGTTTATTTCAAATCTGGTGGGGGCACTTGTCATTATGATCATGATATTTATTGCTGAACCGCCGGTTACCTATCTTTATTACGCCGGTGAAATCCTGGTGATTATTTATGCTTTCACCTTTAGCGGATTAAGATTTATTTGGTCTCTGGCTCTGGGCCTTCTGGTAATTTTTATCTACCAGATGACCGCCATCATAAATGACACACCGGTTTTGTATATCGTCAACAATAATTTTTTCTTTATATCGGCAAATTTTCTAACGCTGACTGCATCTTACATCATTGAATCTACTATGAGAAATGATTTTTATAGTTCAAGGCTGTTGAAAATAGAAAAGGAAAAGGTTTCGGAATTAAACAAAAACCTTGAAAAAACCGTTTTGTTGCGAACCCAGCAACTGGAGCAGATAAATCAAAAACTGATTATTGAATTGAATAAAAGTAATGAGTTGTACAATCAGCAAAAGGCACTTCAGGAACAACTGGTCCAATCTCAAAAAATGCAGGCAATCGGTTATCTTGCGGGAGGAGTGGCCCATGATTTTAATAATTTGCTGACAGTAATCAACGGTTATGCAGAAATACTTTTAAATGAAATTGCTCCCGAAAGCAAATATTATGATCCGATTGACCAGATTTTACAGGCAGGTGGCAAGGCTGCGGATTTGGTCAGACAATTACTGGCTTTCAGCCGGAAACAGGTGATGCATCCCGAGATAATCGATATGAACCATCTGATTAAAAATTTTGAAAAGATGATCATTCGATTAATTGAAACCCATATTCAGTTAGATTTTCAATATTTAGAGGAGCCTATCAAAATCGAGGTCGACCCCAGGCAGTTGGAACAGGTTATTTTAAATCTTGTGGTCAATGCCCGCGATGCCATGCCAAAGGGAGGAAAACTGACATTGAAGACTGCTACAGTAGAGATCAGTGAAGATAACAACAGCCGATTTGAAAAAAATGAAAAGGGAAAATTTGCAGTCTTATCGGTATCGGATCAGGGAACTGGTATGGATGAAAATACTTTAAACCATATTTTTGAACCATTTTTTACGACCAAAGTGGTAGGGAAGGGAACTGGTCTGGGACTGTCAACGGTTTATGGGATCATTGCCCAAAGTCAGGGGACGGTTTATGTCAATAGTAAACCCGGTGAAGGCACTGAGTTTACTATTTTGTTGCCTCTTCAGGATCAGGAATTAATTGAGGAAGAAATTAAAATTGAATTCGCCATGGATTATCATGGCAAGGGTATCATTTTGATCATTGAAGACAATAACGATGTGAGATCTTATTTGGAGGTCACTCTGAATTATTTTGGATATGATACTTTGGCTGCCCACGATTATGATGAAGCTTTTCCAATTTTTAAACAGCTCAATGCAAATATAGACCTGGTAATCAGTGATGTCATGTTGCCGGGAATAAGCGGTGAAAAAATTATCGAGAAATTTAGATTGATAAAAAAGGACCTGAAATTTATCATCATTTCCGGCTATGCAAATGAATATCTAAAAGATGAGGATCCTATCGCTACGGGGAATTTTTTACCGAAGCCTTTTAATCAAAAGCAATTAATGGAAAAAGTCAAAAACCATCTTAGCCATTAATAGAATATTAAAAAAAAAGTCATCCAGCCAAAAGCAGAGATTGCTGTTTGACTGGAGACTCTTTGTTAAGCTTATTTAGATTGTTTTTTACAATTATTGATTTGTGCGATGGCCATCTCAGCCGCTTTTACCAGAACATATTTAGTTGGGGCTGTTGTCAGCAGCGGATGGGTTCCAAACTGGAATGAAACGAATTCATAAACAGTAATGGCTTTTTGAATGGCCAGGGCAATGATATTGATCATTTCTCCAACACCTTTGCCGCCATAGAGTTCACCGCCGATAATTTCGCCGTTTTCCGGGTTGGCGATAAGTTTTACTTCCAGGGGATAGGTATCGGCAATCGTAGCCGGATGACGGTCAACATCTGCAAATTTTCCAACTACATATTTGATATCAGCTTCTTCCGCAGCCTGTTCGATTGCACCGGCAGAAGCAAAAGCTTTGTGATTAATTTCTGTCGAGAATACAGAAAGTGTACCGGTAAAATTACGAAGGACTTTGATACAGAAAAGATTATAACCCAGGACCCGGGCTTCAGCAGTGGCTGTGGAGGCCAACATAATATTGTCAGCCCGACCTGTGATAAAACCGCGTGTGGCGGAACAATCACCGACGGCGTATACATCTTTGGTGTCTGTTCGCTGATAATTATCAACCCTGATGGCGCCGTGGCTATTCAGTTCCAAACCGGATTTTTTCGCCAGTTCTGTGTTGGGTTTATATCCTACCGATGAAATGACGATATCTGCATCAAGGGTTTTACCATTGGACAACCGAACACCGGCCACCTTGCCGTCTTTGCCAACAATTTCTTCAACTTTGGTTTCAGTATACAGATGAACGCCTGCTGCTTTAACTTCAGTATCGGCTTTGGCTGCAAAATCCTGGGAAAAAGCACGATAAAGGCAATGTTTTTCCATTTCTACCAGGGAAACACACTTTTCCTTGTATTTGGCCAGCTGCTCGGCAATTTCCACTCCGATAAAACCCGCGCCGATAACAATGATATTTTTAGCGGCATCGGTTCGGGTCTTTAACTGTTCGATGTAGTTATAGCTCTTTTTTACATATTCAACACCTTTGAGATCATAGCCTTTGATAAAAGTCGGAATGGTCGGTATGGAGCCAGTAGCAAAAATGAGTTTTGTGTAGCTAAATTCATTGCCGGTTATGGTTGTGACGGTCTTGGCCTTCAGATCGACTGTGCCAACTGTATCGACCAGGACTTCACCGCCAGCATCCACAAAGGGTTGCGGGCCCATGGCGTTTTTGGATACATCATCCAAATCATGAAAAACATAAGGAATACCACAAGGTACCAGGCCTTTGGCTTCTTCCTTGATCATCAGAAAACTTTTATCTGAATTTTGTTTTTTTCCAGTTACTCCGGCGATAATTCCGGAGGGACCACCACCAATGATAATGACATCGTAATGTTTCATAATTTTCCTTTCATGTGTTAAAATTTTAAAGGAATTCTGTTTTCTCCCTTGTCCAATTCCTTTTTGATTGTTTCTTTATGTATTAAGATTAATTCCAGGGCAGCTTCCAGGCTTTCGGTTTTCAGCATAACACAGGCAAATTTCTTGATCATGCGCTTGATATTCGGACCAAAGGCTTTTGAAGCAAGTACGTCGACGCCTTCTTTTTTTAAAATTTGAGCAATGCCTTTGGCTTTTTGGGGATCGGCATGAATCTCTTCTTCTTCGTCCACAGTGTTGGGTATTTTTTGAAGCAGTTTCGCACCCGCTTCACCCACATCGTAGATGTAATAAAAATCTGAATCTCCAAAATGTCTTTTAATCAGGCATTGACCGTCATCGGTTGCGATTGCCAATGTAAATTTTAACATGATTGTTCACCTATTCTTCTACACAAATTTCCTTATTAATAAAAATGGCAATAATTGTCCTGTAAATCAAAAATAAGATCAACAATGTTGCCAAAACCAGGACAGTCATTGCAAGATATTGATAGCCGATCATTCCGGTTTTATGATAAAATAAAATTGAAGCAACTGTAAAGGCCGTAATCGGAAAGGAATAAGCCCACCAGGAGAGATAAAAATTGATTTTTTTGAAAGTATCAAATTGAAAAATCAACATGATCAGATTAAACAGTGCAAAATAATAAAGAATTTTCGCAAATGCATCGATAATTCCGGTTAGTTTGACATAGGAAATAAACCCAACGGCCGGTGGAGCAATAAGTAAAAATAAGGTTGGCAGCAACCTTTCTGGCAGTGGGTGGTGAAAAAAAATTCGGTTATAAAAAATGGTTAATAGTACAATCCAGAAAACCAGTCCCACAGAAAAAAATAGCCAGGAGATTTCTTTATTGAAATGTTCAACGCCGGCTACAGGCACCAATATATTGCCCACTGCGGGAATAAACCATGCCGGATTAAAATGATGAACTTCGATGTTGGTGTTGTGAGTCCATTTTGAAATGGTACTGAGAAAAATGGTACTTTGTCCGAAGACACCAATAAGCCATAATACTTTGGATAAATCCTTATGAATTTCAAGTGTAAGAATAGAGGCCAGTAAAAAAGTAATGAAGATGGCTGGCGTGAAATTCATGCGCACCGGATGAGAAAAATCTGCTTGAACTTCTTTAAAATATTTTAGGCTTTTGGCACTGTAAAAAAGGATCAGCACTGCGGTCAGCATAAATGTCATCATCATCAAATAATGACTGATGATCAAGGGAAAATGTAACATTGCTTCGCTTTTTTGCAAAGCAATGGTATATCCGGATAAACCCAGGACTACTGCAAAAAAGGATATGGGAAAGTGTTTTAATCTGTCTGAGTTCATTGTCTGATGAAGTCTCCTAATGTTGACAGTTAAGTTTATAGATAAAAAATAAAGAAAATGTCAGAATCATAAATGTCATTGAAAAAAAGACTGTGAAGCCGTAAAAATTGACCATCCAGCCTCCGATAATCGGATAAATTCCCGGTAATAGATTGCCGGCGCCACTGATGCCGGTGTACAAAGCACGGTTTTGGGTTGTCGTCACCTCCAGCAGCACACCGCCGATAGTCATCGTGTAAAAAGCAAAAACCAGCCCTGCCAATAAAAAAACAGAAGGAAAGAGCAACTCCTTCGGCACAAGAAGAACCAGCAAGACAATGATAAGAGCTGATATAGAATTGACATAAAGTAAATAACGGTATTTTAATTTTTTTGAAAAAAAATAGAGTATTCCACCGGCCAGGATTGAGCCCGATACTTTTAAAAAGAGAAAATTTCCCACTGGGGCATTGCCTTGCCCCAATTCACTTTTTGCATATAAAACCATAAAGGGAATTAATGAGAGCATGACCCCCTGGAAGTTTAAAACCAACAGATAGTGTTTTAGCCGCTTGTTGCTTTTTATTTCTGTCAATATACTGGAAAAATAATGGTTTATAGAGTTGATCTGGCTAGGATCGGTTTTTTCTTCCCTGATTTTCCAAAATCCCAGGGAAGCAATCGCCAGCAGAACTCCAGCCATTGTAAAAAGCAGAGTATAGTTTTGAGGAAAATTAAAATTTTGTAAAATTTTCCTGGCAAAATAAGCAGACATCAGTACCCCCACACTGGTGACAATTTGTTTTGTTGAAAAAAAATGTTTCCGTTGATTGTGAAGAATGGATTTTCCAAGAATATCTACATAATTGATATTGGAAAAACCACCACTTACGGAGAAGACAGTGATTAAAAGGAAAATAAGGGGTATGAAAACCGGTCCTTTCAGAGATTGTGCGGTTGCAAATAAAACAGCCAGAAATATCAGAGATATAATTCTGAGATTGATACCGGCTAGAAGATACCATTTTTTTTCGGTTTTTTTGCTGAGAAAAGGAGCGAAAACCAGCTGGGATACCTGTCCGCTTCCGATCATGACTGCTGTCAGAAATCCCAGCAATATGGAATTTCCCCCCGCATCCAGAAGCATTGCTGGAAGGACGGTATCAATGTCCATAAAATTATTGGCCAGAGCCAGGAAGAGGGCATGCCATAAAAAAGCAAAAAAATTATGGTTCGAAATGGGGACGTTTAATGTCATTCTTCCTTTTCTCTATAGATTTTTGTGCATTTGATCAATTGCCTGACCCTGGGTTACTAATTATAATTGATTCTTGTTTGCTGATCAGACATAACCAGTTTTAAAATATTCTGCCATACCGGGTCCTGCCAACTTTTTAAATGCCGATGGTTGTCCAGGTATTTTTCCGGTATTGGATGTGTACCATAAATAACAGTCACATTCCAGTTCTTTTCAATAAAATCGTGAAAATAGGTGATATAGGGGCAGGGCGGATATCCGACAATCATTCCGGTAGCAAAATGAACATGGGTGACCCCATTTTTTTTCATTTCATCGATAGTGTATTCAATGTTGCCTCCCGGACAACCGCCACAGGTGGTATAGGCGGCAATTTCAATATCTTCATTTTTATAAATACTAAAAGCCCCTTCACGATTGTGCATGGAACGGAAACATTTACCACCGGCGCAGCTGTTATACCTGTCGCAGATGATGATGCCAATTTTTTTCATTTTTTAATTCCTCCTCATATTTTCATGATCAAAATCCCGGCTGCTCCTGCCAAAAGGCCTACCGCCAGGTTGATCAGTTTTATTTTAACAAAATGGGTGCGGGATTCAGCCAGCATCGGCAGCATACCATGGCCGTCCTGAACGATGGAACTGGCCAGTAATATTGGAAAAGAGACGACACCTTGGGTATAGAGTGTAACAAAAATCAAATGAGGCCCGGATTCCGGTATTAAACCCAGAATGCCGGCGATTACCAGCACCATCCATGGGCTGTCAGCTATAAAATTTTTGATATCCATGTGGGCCGTCACCAAGTTCATGGCCAGCAGGGCACCAAAAGTCCACATAAAAATATGAGGAACATGCTTTTTCACGACATGCTCCCATAAATGTTTTTCAAGAAAATGTTCCGGTACTGTTGTGACAATGAACAATGAGATGAGATTGATCATTAAAAAAGTGGTGCGCTTCCAGTTCCAAACCTGGGGCCCGAGATTGCCACTGATCAGGGTTAAAATCAACAGGCCGATTAATAGAATCAGGACTCCCCGCTGAAGGGTCAGATTTTTTAGTTGCCTGAAAATTTCACCTTTGGGAAAACAATGACATAATTCCTCATCATGTAATTCAAATTTTTTGATTCCGGATTCCTTTTTAAAAAAATAATCGGTCAGCCATGCGGCAAGAATACTGATGAAAAACAGAAAAATATGAAGTAAGACTGCCGTTTTGGGTATCATGGCAAACATCACAAAGGCCTCATCCCCGCTTGTGGCGATCATCGTAGCGACAACTGCTCCGAAGGAAAATATTCCATGGGAAAACAATGCAACCGATGTAAAGGCTCCCAGACAGCCTGGTAAAATACCCAATAAGGCTGCAACGATATATTGCTTCCAGCGGTTTTTTTGCAGGGAAGTTTGCCATAAGCCCTTTGTCTGAATGTTTATGTATTCGATGATTAACATCATGACAAATACAAAACTGGTGATCATTATGGCATGATTAATGGTTTTTATGATCATAATTCAACCTGTTGCTATTTAATTTTTCGACTAATTCGCTGACGATTTCCGTTGCTTTTCCTTTGAGAAATATATCCGTGATAGCGGAAGTGAAATTTGATTCTGCGATATTAATTTCAATGATGGTAGCTCTGTTTTTTTTTGCAAGAAAAGGAATTGTAGAAGCTGGCATAATCTCACCTGTAGTCCCAATCAGGATGAAAACATCGGAGATTTCCGCTTCCTGAAAAGACCGGGTATTAGCAGGTTCCGGAATAGCTTCACCGAAAAATATAAAATCCGGTTTGAGTATTCCGCCACAATTTTTACAGATCGGAGGCAGAACTTTAAGATTTATTTCCGTGACGGGAAACCTGGATGCACAACCCATGCAGACCAAATCCCTTGAATTACCATGAAATTCATAGACATTCAGACTGCCTGCTTTTTGATGCAGATTGTCAATGTTCTGAGTAATGATGGCTTGAAGCTTGCCCGCATTCTCCATTTGTGCCAATCTGAAATGGGCATCATTTGGTTTTGCTTCACCCATAAAATCATAGAATATTTTTTTGATCAGTTTCCACGATTCAGATGTGTTTTTTTTAAAATAATGAATATCCAGAAAAATCGGGTTATATTGGTTCCATAAGCCTGTTGCACCCCGGAATGGCGGAATTCCACTCTCTACTGAAATTCCGGCACCTGTAAATGCAGTGATACGGCTGGCTAGTTTAAGGGCTTCTATTGCCTGATCAATTAATGTCATATTTCTTTAATATTTAAAAATATTCTTACTCAGGATTTTCTGTCTTTCCATAAGTCTCTTTATCAACGGAAATTGACAGAAGCCTTAACATTATTCATTGGTAATGTTAAAAGATTAAATTTCCAAAATCGAATGTTTGGGATTGTCGTTTTTTTCAGGTTCTGCAACTCCGAATGTTTGATTGTGGTTTTAGGTCTATATTTTTTAGGGCAGGTTAAAAAGAAAATCATGATAACACATTGTCCTATCTGAATTATTATAAAAATTTTTTGTTAAAAACACCTGTACTCTATAAACCTGACATTGCATAGAGTACAGGTGTTAATTTATATATAAAATATTTAAAATAAACTAAAATGATTTAGAATTTTTTAATAAATTGCTATTCTCCATTTTTTAGTTCTTCAATTCTTTTGTTGATTGAATCTAAACTAGCAGTTAGATCTGCCACCTGGCTATTGAGTATTGTCAATTCCTGTTCCTTGTTATAGGCCGGCGTTACAGGATAGGGTGAGTATAAATATTGGTTTCTCCAACCAAAGCCTCGACCCATACCACGGCCGAACCCCCGGCCATATCCAAAACCTGCGCCACCTCTTGCGACACCTTTGGTAAATCCGGGGCTATCGTACCCGGCACAATAACCTAATCCTCTTCCTGTCATTGGGCCCAAACCATCGGGACCACGTCTGTCACCTCTTGGCATCATTATTCTCCTTATATTTTGTTGTTCTTTCTTCTTCCATTACCCAGGCCTTGACCTTGTCCTCTGCCCATATCCCGATCAAAATTATGTTGGCCGCGAGGACGGCCAACATATTGACCGGATTCATTACCTGCAGATTTTCCTAATCCGCGACCTGTTCTGGGTCCTTTTCCTTCGGGACCGGTTCCATCACCTCTTGGCATTTTAATTCTCCTTATATTTTTTTATTTTAAACAGCATATTGAACTATAGTTCATAATAAATGTAATGAACTATAGTTCATAAGTCAAGAATTTTTTTAATAATTTTTACCTGATTTTATTGGAGTTTATCCTAATAAATAAACAAAATAAGAGGCGGTAAATCTTTGTTTTTGCAGAAAGTAAATAATTTATAAACAGGTTTTGGTTTTTAATGGGATGACAGTGAAAAGGCTTTCTCACCGGCTTTGATGGCTATATTCAGCCAGTTTGCCCGAGGTACCAAAGGGCAGGCGTAATCCTCATTGTAAGCGCACCATGGATTTGTGGAATTATTAAAATCCAATATCCATTGATCAGTATCCAGTAAATCTTCTTCATCATATAAGTCCAGATATCTTCCGGCACCATATGTTTCGCTGCCATTTGTCAGGTCTTTATAGGGGATAAAGAGCCGTTCTTCATCTGCTTCTGATTTATAAGCCTGAAGTGTACACTTGACCCCTTGGATTTCAAAATGAAATTCACCCCAGACCAGCATTTTACGAACCTGACCTTTGGAGTCATTGATCTCAATAGAGGGATGATCCTCAAATTCCGACAGCTTCAGTTCAAATCTGTAGTTGATATCCGGTTCATAGTAATCCAGACCTTTGAAATTTAATTGGTCCTCTTCATGGATTGGAGACTGATAATGGGTTTTAAAAAATTCATCTTTGTGCTTTCTTTGCATTTTTAATGATTTTGACCAGAATTCTGTGTTTATCATTGGATACCTCATGTTTTTGTTATTTTAAACCATTGTTCATAATATGTCAAGCTTTCAGTGGCCTTATCTGTTTTATTCCAACCTGTAACTCTTTATGCCTCAATGGCAGCTTTTAGTATTTTTTACTTTATTTGATATTCTATATTATTTAATATTATTGCGATTAGTATGGTAAAGGTATCAAATATGAAAATCAAGTCGTCATTGCTGTTTATGTTTATAAAAAAATCAACTTTCCTGGTTTTTTTATGCTCTTTTCTTTGGGCTGATAATAACACAATAACGGGATACGTCGAAGACCAGAGGGCCCATAACGTCCTGAAAAATGTAAATATTACACTGAAAAATACAGACTTCGGAACGACGACCGATGCGAACGGATTTTTTGAAATGGATATCTCAGGGTTTCAGGATAGCCAGGTTATTGTGTTCTCCCATGTCGGTTATTTCGATAGAGAAATGACCCTCTCAGACTGTAAAAAATACCGGACTATTCAATTAACACCCACTGAAATCCGCTTTGGAGAAATAAAAGTTGAAGCAACTCAAGAGGCCAGTTACACCCGTGAAATCTCCAATGAAATAACCATTCTCCATGAAAAGGAATTCAGTTCCGGCGGATACCTGGATGCAGCCGACCTGATTGTCACAAAAAATAGTATCATGGTTGATGAAAGCCTGAGCGGCCGAAAGACAATCTCGGTACGCGGCGCCAATGCCGATGAAACTGTGGTCCTCCTGGATGGTATCAAAGTGAACAGTAGTTTTAACAATATTTTTGATTTATCACTACTGAATACTTCAACCCTTTCGCAGGTGGACATTATTCATGGCGGAAATCTGGCCACTTTTGATGGTATCGGTTCGGCCGCGGTGATCAATTTTATTCCAAAACTTGAACAGGATTATCTGGCGCGGTTCTACCAACGGTTTGGTTCCTACAATTCAGGGGATTGGGGGTTGAATTTTTATAAACAGCTGTGGAATTTACAGGTTTTTGCATCAATGAATGAAGGAGCATCACAACTTTATTATATAGAAGACCCCATGGACGCTGGCAGCGATAAGGATTTTATTGACCGTACCCATTCAAATATTACTATTAATTCCAAAAGTACTTTTTTTATCCGAAAAACTGAAAATGCCATCAAAGCCAATTATATTCAATCCAATCGGGATTATTTAAATCATGCATATCATGATTCTCTGGATAAAAGTCAGTCCCTGTTTACTTTAAAATACGATGGAGATTATCTGAAATATGGGAAAATGTCTCTGGCCCTGGCATCCAATAAAGAAACGGAAGACCATGCTTTCAGATTGAATAATTATCAGGACATTGAGAATGATGACCAGATTTTCCAAAGTGAATATATTTTGCCAATCAATGCTGCTGATGTATTTGTCGGATTCAAAACCGATAAAATCATTTCGGATCTGAAGGAAAAAATTCTCTACCTGGAACAGAATCATTCACAATTGACGCGCAAATCCAGTGACCTCTCTGCAGGATTCAAAATAGAAAATAATAAGGTCCTCGGCCATCTTGATTTACGCAGTCTTGGATTTAATTTTAATTACAAAATGATCGCAGATGAGGGGGATTCTGCCTATGCCATCAATGGAAAATTCAATCAGAGTAAAAGTTCCTACATGGTTAGTTCTGTTTTTGGAAATGAAAATGAGTCCATGCTTCTCAGAGTCCATGTCAATTATGCTAATGACTTCAGGTTGCCGACGCCCTATCAGTTACTTTTGTCGCACCACTATCAGAGTAAAATTGAGAATTCCGGCCCCTTTCTGATGGAAAATAAGCGAAGTACAGAAATCGGTATTGATGTAAAAAGTAATCATAATGCACCAATGAACTGGAGTTTTACCGGGATTTTTTTTAGCAATGCCTATAATAACAAATATCGAGAAATTCAATTAAGCGGTAGCCCGATTACCTTTCTGGACCATTACAAAGACGCAGAGATTAAAGGAATCGAGGGGAAAGTGGATCTCTCCTTTTTGCAAAATAAGATCAAAACACAGTTTAATTATAATAAAAATATGATTGATGATAAGGCAGCATTTCCTTTCAAATTGGAATCAAAAGCCACTATCAATGCTATGTTATTATTCAATCATCTGACAATCAATGTTACTGGATTCAGAGAATCTGAAAGGACTGGTATTATCTATGATCCGGAACAAGGGCTGAAGGAAATCAAACTGGAGCCCTTTGCCAATGTTGATTTTCACATGGAAGGGAATTTTAATCTATGGCGCACCAACTGGTCCTGTGCTTTCAGTGCCCGCAATCTTTTGGGCGGGGAACTCCTGCAGGAAGGAATTGCCATTCGTGACAGAAGATATTACATTACTTTTGGAGTAGAGGTGAAATGATGAATAGGAATATTTGTGCGCTTTTATCATTGTTGTTCCTTCTGGTTGTCCGCTGCACTGAAAATCCATTTTTCAGTGATGAAAAAAGAATGAAAAAAGAAAAAATAAGTGGTCGGGTTGAGCTAAAAGATGGTGTGGATCCGGCGGGAGTTTTTATCTGGCTGAAAACCTTTGATCTCAGCACGTACACCGATGAAAAGGGAAAATTCTCCTTATCACTGCCTTTGCCGGAAAATCAGGATGGCGGGACTGGGTACGAAGGCAAATTTATCCTCTATTTTTTTATGGCTAATTATCGCACGGACTCATTGACTCTTGAATTTACACATGGAGAGCTATTGGAAGACCAAGACCATATCATCCATACCGGAAAGTTGAAGAACACAATCACTTTGGAACCATTGATTTCTTTTAAAACCACTGAATTTCAAGATTGTCTGCAGGAAGAAGATTATTTTCTATTGGAATTTGACAGGGATTCTCTTTTTCAGGTTGTGGATGTAGAAGTAACAGTCCATCAGAGGACCCTGGTTCTCTATTCCCTGCGGCAGGATAGAGAATGGCCGGATACAGGTTTTTTTCGAACCGGAATGATTTTCCTTCCGTTAGACCACGACTCTGATCCGGTTTTTATTGAAAGTTTCAATGCCTTTCAATCCCAGGATGCAGTTCTGGCCTATTCAACCGGTATCTGGTCTTTTGAGTTGGGTTTGAGATTGTCGGATTTTGAAGAAGCCGATTATGAGGCATTTCCCTATATTTTAATTGACCATCCTGAAATTCCTGGTGCTCTTTGGTCAGCTCTGGGAGAAGAAAAAATGAACTTTGATGCAAATTATCTCCAATATCCTTTTAAAAGGACGCCAGCCAGGGTTCGAATAGTTGATAAGACAGATTGATCATCCGGTTGAGCCAAATCCGCCGTTCCGTGTGGTTTCGACAAAATCATTATCAGCCACCAGGTATTTATGAAAAATGGCCTGAGCAAAGGCTTCACCTTTCTTGACAAAAAAATCCTTTTCCCCTTCATTTTGCAGGGCGACAAAAATATGGCCTTCATTTTTTACATTATCATAATAATCGGAATCAATTACACCAACCTGGTTTTTTAAACGGATATTGTATTTGAAACCATGCCCGCTGCGAACGTGAATGGAAAGCCATTCATCGCTTTGCATAAAACATTTGATACCTGTGGGAATGGCGGCCATTTCACCGGTTTTCAGGTGGATATCCTGAAGGGCAAATATGTCATAGCCGGCTGAATGTTTTGTAGCACGACGGGGCAATTTTACATCTTCATATAAATTGAAATTATTCATATCTTTTTCGAATTGTTGCGGGCTGATTTTTTCAAAGCCTCTGATTTTTGTCATTTTTTTTCCTGTTGTCCCAGTTATTATTTTTTGGTTTCACCGGCTGCAGAGTTATACTTCCAGAAAAGATGGGGCATCTTTTTGCAGAAATTATTGTTGCTTGACCTGGTCTGCATCTACAATTTTGAATACTTTATCTGAGCGTCGAAGCTTTGCTTCGATTTTTATGGAGCAGGGAACACCCTGCTTGGTTGTGGTTACGGATTGGTCATTTTCACGGATTTCCTGGACATCATGGTATTTAACTCCGGTGGTTGGCCCGGTGATTAATAAGCGGTCCCCGATGGAAAACTGGTTTGCATCGGGCGATATCTCAGCCACTTGAAGATTGGTATAATAGTTGGTCACCCTGCCGATAAACACTTTTCGTTGGGTGGCTCTGGAGCCGTAGCGATGGTTCCATTCACCGAGCCGCTGCCCGAGGTAGTAACCGTTCCAGAACCCACGGTTAAAGACCGATTCCAAACGGCTTTTCCACACATCGATACGGTCATCGGTATAATCATCATTGTACCAGGCATCCACTGCCTCGGAATAACATTCCACAACCGTGCGGACATATTCGGGAGAACGGGCGCGGCCTTCTATTTTTAGCACACTGACTCCGGCATCCAGAATTTTATTCAGAAAGTGTATCGTCCAAAGGTCTTTTGGCGACATCAAGTACTCATTGTCCACCTCAATCTGGTTATCCATTTCTATATCCACCAGCCTATAGGAACGTCGGCAAACCTGCAGGCAGGCGCCGCGATTGGCTGACTGGTTCATGGCGTGCAGGCTCAGATAGCATTTTCCCGATACTGCCATGCAAAGGGCGCCGTGGGCAAAAATTTCGATCCGGATCAATTCTCCTTTTGGACCGGTGATGTTTTGTAAACGGATTTGTCGGGTGATTTCTGCCAACTGGTCAATGGTTAATTCACGGGCAGTCACCATGACATCAGCAAACTGTGCGTAGAATTTGACCGCTTCGATATTGGTGACATTGGCTTGTGTCGATATATGGACTTCCACCATTTTCGAATGAGCATATTGAATGACGGAAATATCACTGGCGATGACGGCTGTGATTTCGGCTTCTTTGGCCGTGTCTACAATACGTTTCATTAATTCAATTTCATGATCATAGATAATGGTATTGAGGGTCAGGTACGTTTTCACCTGGTTTTTTTGAGCGATGGAAGCAATATTTTTCAGGTCATCGAGAGTAAAATTATTGGAAGAGCGGGACCGCATATTTAAATTTTCAACGCCAAAATAGACAGAATCCGCTCCTCCCTGAAGGGCTGCCATGAGAGCGTCATAGGATCCTACCGGCGCCATAATTTCTATATTTTTATGTTGATGTGTCATTGGTCAGGACTGAGATTTTGTCATTTATCCCTTTTCAACTTCCCAGATATCTGGTCCAAAAAAGTCCCAGGGAAGGCGGCCTTCGTCTGAAATGGCAGGGTCGGCAGAAAAAATCTGATTGACAAAATAGATTATCTGACCTTTTTCGCCGGCAATATTTTTACAACCATGTGCGACACCGGGTGGTATTTTTATCAGCCGTGAATTGCAATCACCCAGAGGTATGCGCATAATGACAGCTTCTGTCGGTGAGCCTTCCCGAAGGTCTGCCAATATCAGTAAAATTTTATCTTTCGGCGGTACAAACCAGACATCGGTTTGACTGCGATGGATATGAAATGCCTTGATGGCATTGGGCGCCATTTCGCTGTAATTGACCTGCTTGACCTCAAATCCGGGTAATGATTCAGGGATACCAGCACTCAGACGTCCCAATTCCGTGAAAGAACCGCCGTCATCGTTAAATCTTTTTAGTTGAATGATTTCTACTCCTTCAATCATCTCATTTTTTAAGTAGTCCTGAAGAAATATTCTCTTTTCTGCTTTTGAAGTTAATTTCATTGTTATTCCTGTTAATTTTTTTCCTCGTTAATTTCTTTAAATATTGGAAAAATTCAAAGGATAATCCCCAAATAAAAAGTGAGATATCAGTTCTCACTTTTTATTGAAGGAAGAAAATAGGGTTGGTTTGACAGATCGGCAGAAAAGTATCAGTTCAGAAATAAACAAAGACAGTAACGAACCAGTATTATTCAGTGGTTAAAAATTTCTGTTCAGACTTTTGATTTTTTCCTTTTTTGAAACATGAGAAAATTTTTGATGCATCATTCGGATTGACAGATAATTTGCCTACTGCCCGCTACAGGGAAAAGGTTATTGTGAAAAATGAGGTTTTTTGGTCAGGATTGATGATATAAGCGGTGGTAAATTTACCCCTGGATGCACTGATTCCGACATTAACAACATTGAAATTATTGTTTGCAACGTACAAAAAATCGCCTGCTCCGATAAAGAAAGAAGCATTGGTTTCATCTTTTGAATAGAAATTATAGTCCAACTCTGCATATTTTGAATGATCACTGTCAGCACCGTAGATGTTTATAGTAGCAAGGAGATCGAATTTTCCAAATTCACAACCGACCATTGCCTCAAAGACATGAGCCCCATCATTACCGAATTTATCAATATTGTCATTTCCGGAATAAGCAGGAAAGAAATAATCACTAAGGGTCACTGACAGGCCATCCTTTGAGTAAGTTATGGATAAATCATTTTCATTTCCTGTTATCGCGCCATTGATTGCCCAGGAACTCCAGGCTCCGATTTCAAAATTGCCGGCTGAGTAGGACATGCTCGGTTGTACAGCAGCGGCATTGCCAAAATCGCTGCCCCGCCATACATACCGGCTGACAAGATCAGCGCCAATGGATAAATCACCGGGCAGTCCAAAACCGGAAACTGATAAAATCAAGAGGAATACTTTTTTTAACATTTTCATGGTTACTTCTCCTTTTTAGATTTAAAATTTCATTTCCGGATATTCAATCCCGGTGCCGAAGGTTATTTGAATGATTAAATTGTTTAAAAATAAAAATTTAATAGATATTGGGGGAAATCAAATTAGTTTACAAATTTGTCGCTCTGATTTCGGAAATTTCAATTTTGTATCAACGCGTTGATGGTCGGTTTGATTGCAGGGTCTATATTTTTTAATACAATACTGATTATCAATAATTATTTCATTATCAAGACTGTATTTTTAGAATTTGTTGGTTATGGATAAAATGTCACAATTATGTTGCCTGGAGAAAATGATTTGAATATTTTTTTTGAAATGTAGATAAAATGGAAATATTTATAGGGATTCCTGTTTTAAATGTTTGAAATTTTATAATTTTTTTAGTCTTACATAAATTGATATCACGAGATGATCATGAAAATAACACAAAGGTTGGATCTGTGTCTGCTGATGCTATTCCTGGTTATTTTGACTGAATGTAAAAACTGGGAAAAACAGGTGGAAAAAAATGGAATTTATTTTGATAAAATACATCAATCCAAGGGTGGCACGCGAGTGGGTTATATGAATAAAAACCAAACCATCGATGGCTTACCCTGTGAAAAAGGATGGATCCATTTTCGCAAAAACTGGGACTTGCTTTCCATTCAGCTCAGCAGCGATTTTGAATATAAAGGTTTACTGCTGCCGAAAAATTCCTGGCTTCATCTGTCTTATGACACCAACTCCACAGATTATGTGGTTTCCTTTCCTTATGATATTGAAGTCCAGGGATTTTGGGTGGATGGGACCGGAAGTTATAAAGGGACCCATACCGGTTTTTACGGAAGCGGAAAAATCAGGTCATTTTATCCGGCTAAGGAGTTGGTGATTCAAGGTATACCCTGCAAACGGTCTTTACTGGAAAATATCCTGGTCTATGAAAACGGCCGGTTGCAACGATGTAAACTCTCAAAGGATTTTAAAATCGACGGTAAAAGATATCCTAAGGGCACAACAGTCTATTTTGATGAGGAAGGGCGCATCAAATAACTTCGGCAGTTTACCCGGACTCCTGAGATTGAAACAACCCAACTCCTTTTTTCGAATCTTTTTTAGTTCCATCTGTAAATCCGGTTGCTGAAACCTAACCTGAAAACTAAATACACATTGGGTTGGTCATCAGAAGGTGATACTCAATTAACTTTCAGCGCAGATTTTAACCAGTTTTTTCATCTTGGATTTGTATTTTCTATTTCCTATAATTTGGTTAGTAAGTTCTTTAAGAGGGATAATACATGAAAAAAATAATAATTCTTGCCACCATTGCCACGCAACTGTTTGTTGCCTGCCACAGCCAAATTTTAAAAAGGGCCAAAAAAATACACCGAGATGCTCTGACCATCGACACTCATTGTGACACACCAATGAGTTTTATGAGGGGAAATTTTGATCCTGGTGTCCGGCATGATCCAAACAAGGATGGCAGTAAGGTGGATTTTATTCGTATGAAGGAAGGTGGGCTGGACGCCCAGTTTTTTGCTGCCTTTCTGGGCCAGGGACCACGAAATCCGGAGGCCCATCAGAAAGCCATTCAGAAAACCAGTGACATCATTGATTCGATATATGCAGTGGTGGGGCGAAATATAGGCCTGGCTGAAATTGCCACAAGCCCTGAGGATGCACTCCGGTTGGAAAAAGAAGGCAAGTGTGCAATATATATTGGTATTGAGAATGGTTATGGCCTTGGCAATGATTTGTCCAATGTAAAAAAATTCTACGAAAAAGGTGCCCGCTATATTACCCTTTGCCATACAAAAAATAATGATATCTGTGATTCTTCAACCGATACGCTGGAACATAGAGGACTGAGCAATTTTGGAAAAGCTGTTGTAGCCCAAATGAACGATGTTGGTATGATGATTGATGTTTCTCATATTTCTGATGATGCCTTTTATGACGTGCTCAGATTATCTAAACAACCAGTCATCGCTTCCCATTCATGCGCCCGGGCACTTTGTGATAATCCCCGCAATTTGAGCGATGATATGCTATTGAAAATCAAAGAGAACGGCGGTGTTATCCAGATGTGTATTCTATCGGAGTATGTCAAAGAACTTCCCACCAGCATTGCTCATGATTCCGCCAGAACAGCCTGGCGAAAAAAATATCCCAGTTATAGTGATTTATCTGAATCCCAGAAAGAAATTGCCCGTCAGGAATGGTACGCTTTTAACCAACAGTTTCCGGCACCGCTGGCCACTGTTTCCGATGCCGTGGATCATATTGACCATATTGTCAGGCTAATTGGTATCGATCACGTCGGCATTGGCACTGATTTCGATGGCGGTGGCGCTCTGAAAGATTGCTTTGATGTCAGTGAAATGGGTAATATCACTGAAGAACTGGTTCGGCGGGGTTACTCCAAAAAAGAGATTGAGCAAATCTGGGGCGGGAATTTTATGCGGGTGTTCAAAGCAGTTGACCAACATAAGAAGATATAAAAAAAGATAAACTGCAAGGTTCACTAAAAAGATCTAAAATTATTTTAGGGTCCTGATGAACCGTGTAGTTTATTCACTATTTCATTAAGGTCATTTTTCCGGATAAAATCGTATTGTTCAAGGCAATGACATAAATATATGCACCGGTTGGGGCCGTGGTACCATCGGCCAGTTTCCCGTCCCAAAACACAGAATAATTTCCGGCACTGTTGATCTGAAGTGCCAATGTCCGCACCAATTGTCCCAGCGTATTGTAGATTTTAATGGTGGCAATTTCATTGATTGGGTGAGTAACCCTGAACCTGATGGTTGTTGCTGGATTGAAGGGGTTCGGATAGTTGCCCATGAGTTCAAAATGCTGTGTCATTTCAACAATTTCATCGAAGTCTTCATCAAGGGCTGTTGGATCGCCGCCGCTGTATTTGGTAAAAGGTGAGATCACACCAAAAGCAATGCTGATGGCAATGACCTGTTGCCGAATTTGCTGCGCTTCAGTGGATTCCGAATCGAAATTGTAGTAGGTTATAAGTAAATCTTCGATGGCCATTTTGGCCCAGATTTTTGGCAAAAACCGTTTATTTAGGTCATTTTCATCAGAAAGTGTGAGAGAATAATGATAATGGACAGGCTGTTGGTAGGCATTGCCATCCAGTGCGATGCCAATGGTCCCGGCTTCATTGTAGCGCCCCACAACCAGCATTTGTTGTCCCTGGTAAAGGTTGGGAAATTGCTGCGGATGGACATGGCTGATGACTGCCGGAGTAAAGGAGACACTGGTTTCCAGTAACACCGGACTTTTGATGATGGAATAAAACGTTGTGATTTTTTCTTCAATTTCATCGTCACCAAGATAATCCACCAATCCGTTATTCTTGGTTGAAAGGAGAGAAAGAAGTTGCTCATTAATACTGTTGCCGATTCCAAAGGAAAAAATAGAAATCGGTGCAATCAGGTCGGCAATATATTTATCCACTTCATCGAGAATATCCTGGGTTTCTGTCAGACCTACCGTGGGTTCTCCGTCAGTAAAAAATATTATAATATTGGCCGTACTGTCGGATACTGTGCAGTATTGTTTGATGGATTCGGTTAAGGCACCGGAAATATTGGTCCAGCCAACGGCTTCCAGGTTGTCGATATAGGTCAGGGCCTCAATCTGGGTTGCAGCATTAAATTCCGCATGCTTAGAATGAAAAAATTCCACTTCGGTGGAAAAATTACAGATATTAAATTGATCACCAAAATTGAGATTGTTGACAATAAATGTGGCGGCATTTTTGGCCTGTTCCATTTTTTCGCCTTTCATACTGCCAGAGCAATCGATGATCAGCGTAAAAGTCTTCTGAATAATCGTTTCATTGTCATCGGGATTAGGTTCAGCAATAAAAGCAAAAAAGCCGCGGTTTCCTTTGTCTGGTACAATGGAGTCAGGCAAAAAAGTACTCAGGTCAAAGAGCCCTAGTTCATCGAGACTGAGTTTATATTCAACGGCGATATCTTCATCAGCTGGCAATTCATTGAGATAAAAGCCGATTTCTGCAAAGGACCCGTCATTATAAAGGTTGTCATGAACATGGCTTAATAAATCTAATGTTTCAATGGTGCGTTGGGATTGCAGAGAAAAATGAAAGGTCTGGGTTAGAAGAGGTGCATTTTGAATAAGATCGTAATTGTTGGGATAGGAATAGGAAACCCCTCCTGAATGATAGGGCAGAAGGCTGACGTATTGCAATTCCACCGTTAAGGTATCACCTTTCGGCAGTTCCTGGTCTATTTTGAACATCAAAGGTGTTTCACCGAGATATTGCTCAAATTTGGCTGCACTATTGGCCGGTGTACCACCAGAGGAATCTGGATTTTCGCTAATATTGGCCAGGTACCAGAAACCATCGATCAGCCATTTAAACTGAATTGCGCTTTCATCCTGTTTGAGAGGGAAGGCATACTGAATATTGACGGTGGAATCTGTCTCATTGAAAAAGGTCTGGGTCGTGCGCGTTACAGCGATTTGGTTCTCGACATGGACATCAATTACGGTAGATATCAATCTGAGATTATGTCCCTGCGTGATATTGGTTATACCTACGCCATTGGCGAAAAGTAAGGTGCTCATCAATGAGGTGATTATGACCAGAATGGTTCGTTTTTTCATGGTTACTCCCGCTTTAGACCCTCGATATTAACTGGTTAAAAATATCAATTATTTTCAATTTTTCAAAACTGTAAATCATTTATATTATAGTAATTGTGATATGAATCACATGATTTGATTAGTTGCTTTCCTTTATCGGATTTGTTGGTTAATTTTCGGACTAAGAAACGAGGGATTTTAATGAAACGACTTGTACTGATATTAATATTATTTTTGACAAGCTTGTATGCCCAGACTCCAATAGCGGTTCTGGATTTCTTATCCAACGGTTTATCGGGGCAGGAAGCACAGGCCCTGACTGACCGTTTTCGCAATGAATTGTTTCAATATAAAAATTTTGATATCATGGAACGGGCCTACATGGAGGAAATTCTTGATGAGCAGGGTTTCCAACTATCCGGTTGTACCAGTGATGAATGTGTCATTGAAGCCGGCAAATTGGTTGGTGTCGAGCAGATGGTCGGCGGAAGTATTTCACGGGTGGGGGAAACCTTCACCATAGCGGCTCGGATCATCAGTGTTGAAACCGGGAAAATCCTCAATACAGCCAGTTACGATTATACCGGTGAAATTGATATGTTGCTGAAAGAAGGCATGAAACAAGTGGCTGCTGTACTGGCCCATGAAAAACCGGCCCCCCAAAAATTTGGTTATCTCTCCATTTCATCATCGGTCCCCGATACAAAATTTTTTTTGAATGATCATTATATCAACCGGCCATCTTTATCAGGGGAAAAATTTAAAGCCGATAAATACACCCTTTCGTTGAGGCGGCCCTACTTTTTTCCGCTGGATACAACCATTTATCTGGAAGAGGATGAATACAAGACCCTGAATTTTCAACTGGTGCCAAATATAAAGCATATCAAAGAAAGGATAACAACGAAAAAAAATATTGGTAAGAAGCTTTATATTCTTTCGGGATTCTCCTATGGGCTGGCGGCATATTTACACCTTTCAGCCAATCAAATATACGATGACTATCAGACTGCTCGACTGACAGCTGAAGAGAAACACAGGGAAATCAAATTTCGTGATCATGCAACCTGGGTCTCCACCGGTGTTGGGACTGTTGTCCTGGCCCGGGCAATTCAATACTCCATTGAAATCAGTCAGTTGAAGCGTCTCCTTATAGTGACAACGGATTGTCATGTCAATGAATTTCGGCTGGCATTGGAGGTGAAATTATGAAACGATTGATTTTATTTCTGATGATAGTTGTTTTGTTTTCAGGTTGTGAGCGGGATTGGAATAATCCCTATGATCCTCTGGCCAATATTAAAAAATCTGAGTGGATGCCGAAGAATTTTGAAATCAGTCAAACATCGCTGAATTCTTTTGAACTGACCTGGGAAGACCTGGATGAAAATATTGAAGGGTACAGGATTGACCGCAAAATTGGAAATGCTGACTGGAAAGAGAATTTTTTCGATGTCGGGCCCAATACCACCAGCATCAGTGACTCAACCATATTACCCATGATTTCAATGCAATATTTTTACAGGCTGAGGGCCTATGCAGGAGATAATGAGTCCAACGATAATACCCTGGAAATCTATCCTGTGTTTCCGGCTGTCAAGGCGCTGACCTGCAGCAAGGAAACCCCCACAAAGGTCAATCTGGAGTGGGAATATGATGTTGATGGCGAAGAGGGATTTAATGTTGATCGCAAAATCGGAGGCGGAAGTTGGGCAAGAATCGCAAGTTTACCTGAAAACACCCATAATTATCTCGATTCAACAGTGGACGTCAACAACACAAATTTTTATCGTGTCCTGGCTTTTCAGGGAGAATATTTGTCAGAAGAGGCAGTTGCCTCCCTGAACTTACAATTTGATGCGCCATCAAAACTGGAAATAAATCAGCAAAACCTGGGTTCAGTAAAACTTCAATGGCAGGATAACTCCGATGGAGAAGAGGGGTTCCGCATTGATCGAAAAGTGGGGAATGCTGCCTGGGAAAATGGTTATACCTTCGTAAATCAGAATATCACGGAATTTATTGATGACCAGGTATTGCCTAATGTGTTGTTTGCTTACCGGGTTTATGCCTGTTTTGAAGATGTCACCACTGCAAAAACCACCCAGAGCATAATCATACCGTTTTCTGCACCTGACAACTTCCAACTAGATCAGGAAAACCTACATGAACTGAACCTTACCTGGAAGGACAATAGCGACGATGAGGAGGGTTTTAAAATTTTCCGGATGAATGAGGCTGGTTTGTGGCAATTTCTTGACACGACAACCTACAATTTTTACACAGATGAAAATCCGCTTTATGGATGGAACCGCTATAAACTCTATGCCTATTTCAAGGAATTTAAAACAGATTCCGTGGAAAAAAATCTTCGCAATGTCATTGCTCATCCTGATAATCTGAAATCCGATATACTCAATGCCTCGGCTGTGAAACTCAGCTGGGAAAACTATTGCCATTTCAACCACAAGATATCTGTGGAAAGACGGACCCTTGGGGGAGAATTCAGTCAGCTTGCATTACTCAATTTTGGAACAAATACTTTTACCGACCTGGGAATAGACTCTACCCTGATTTATGAATACGCTGTACGCGGGTATGTGGCCCCTCATTATTCCGAATATTCCAATCTTGATACTGTGCAGGTGATTCCGCCACTACCCTTTGAATTGGTGGAAATCATTGCCGGCAATTTTACTTATGGGCAAAATGCAGAGACCCAACGATTGGATTACGATTATAAAATTATGAAATACGAAGTGACCAACGAGCAATATGCGGTTTTTCTTAATGACATGAATGCGACGGGCAAACTTTCAATAACCTCAACATCGGTAAAAGGCAACTATGCCGGAGATGAACACAATCCGCAGGATTCTTATCTTTTTTATGACCTTGGTGACGAGGATGCGCGAATCAAATTTTCAGATGGAAAATTTACTGTATTGACGGATTATAAAAACCATCCGGTAACTGAAGTGACCTGGATGGGCGCTAATGCCTTTGCGGAATATTATCACTGTAGTCTGCCGACAGAATTTGAATGGGAAAAAGCGGCCCGTGGTAATACCAGCAATAAATATCCCTGGGGAAATGATTTTGATTCCCATTACTGTAATTATCATAATTCTGGTGATCCCTTTGATGAAGGTACCACACCGGTGGGATTCTATGATGGTTCCAACCGCAGTGGCTATGAAACCAAAAACAATCGCTCCTATTATGGTGCTTATGATATGGCTGGCAATGTCTGGGAATGGACGGCCGACTGGAACCTTTCATCCACTGATAAACGCAACGTCCGTGGTGGCTCCTGGTACAATTCCGAGAGTTTTGTTGAGACCTATGACAGTTTTCCGAACAATCCGACCTTGAGCTATGGATATGTGGGATTTCGGTTGGTGAAGAAGTAAGAAGTGTGGAGTTTGGAGTGTGGATTTGAAAGTTTCTCACAAAGTCGCGGAGATACAGAGGTTATTTGTAATTGGTAATTTGTAATTTGAAAAACTCACTGTCACTCTGAGCGATATATGGGTGCAACTTGATATTCTAGGTATAATATAGAGTGAAGAATCTCTGATGTTTTTGCTATGACCAAGGGAGATTCTTTATTCCTCCAGATAAATCAGAACTCTTTCACAATGACATCACCAGATTTTTGTTGCCTTCTAAAAATCCACCCAATAATTGATAAAAAAGCCCGATGTATTAGCACCAGGCTGAGATCGTGATTAAACTTAATAAAAACTGTATGTGATTAAACGAAATTCATCTGAGAGGAGTCTCATCTGTGAAACTCGACATTTGAAATCTGGCAGACCAAATTTCCAGTGTCCAGTTTCAACTTTCGTTGTCAATTCAATTTTCAAAAAACTTATATTTTATCGATCCATCAATTATTTTGTGAAAGTCATGCTGATTGTTTTTGCAAAAGCGTCGGCCT
>JAFGTP010000068.1 GCA_016934035.1 Fidelibacterota bacterium | reverse complement strand
GCAGGCGGCCTTACGAGCGTGCTCGTGAGGGTGACTGACTGCTGCATGCGCTTGATGGAGAGGCGCTTTGCGCCGAACAGCAAGCGCATGGCAATCCGCAGCCCCGATGGCGCGGCGCGAAGCGTCCGCGCCATCATATTATTAACCTACTTAAATCATCAATAAAACGTTTCTCCATGCAGAAAAGTTTTTCTCTATTAAGAAAGGTTTTCTCCATGCAGAAAGGTTTATTTACCCTAATACCCAATAAATGCATATCCTATTTAAAAATTTTCTCATATTAATTATTAATAATTCTGCTTTCAAGTCTTAATACAATACCTTCTCTATATCTTAATTCCCAAAATTGCTTGTCCTTGTTCCATTTCCCACCTGCCGATCGAATTAAACGACCGATATCAGCTTCTCCGTAATCCACTTTTAGATGCATAATTTTATTCCATGGTATTTTTTCAGCCATAGGGTTCCAGTTTTCAAGGTCTTCAATTAATTCAACAGTTTTCATTTTGACTTTTTTATCAGAATCATAAATATATCTGACACTGATCAGCCTATCGCCATATTTACTGACTAAATATTTTGTTCCTTCATTGCCGGCTTTAATTTTTCTATATATTTTTTTAGCCATTTAACCGATCAGCAGGACTGATAACTCCTGTTTTTGTTTTGTTTAAAATATGAGTATATACCATGGTCGTTTTCACACCGGAATGGCCCGGCGCCCTGTGAAAGTCCGGACCATAGTATCGCCACGAAGCTCCCAATCCTTCATTTTGGAATGCCTTGCCTGTATTCATCATCAGAATCCCCGTCTTTTCAATCTTTTCTCGCTCGCCATAAATCTCCGTCCTGTCAGTTCCATAGCAATAAACCCGATAGTGCTCTCTTCCCAAAAAACCGTGACGAATTACCGAATATCCGGTTAACATTAGCGAATAAAAGAGTGAAGGTCAAACTTTTTTTTAAATTAAATTAACCTGAGTTCGAGATCGGGATTTTTCACCTTTACCACTGTTTGTAACCCTTCGGCATGAGGCTGTCCCAAAAGTCAGATTTTCACGCTAAAGTTGTCATATCGAACGAAGTGAAGTATCTCCCATCCCGACTCAAGAGATTCTTCACCGAAGTTCAGAAGGACAGCAATTGGAGACTTTTGGGATAGCCTCAACTCACAAGCGTTTGTCGAGGGCTTTGAATTGCCAGGTTGAAGGCAAATCAACAGGTATTAATTCCTGTCCCCCTTTGTCAGAATTCAACAAGGTGAGTGTGAAACTGATATAAAGGTGCAATTTTTCTTGAATCACGTGAAAATAACCTGAGTTCAATCTAAGGATTTCTTCGGTTGTTGAGTATAAATCCCCCTAAATTCCCCTTCACAAAGAGGGACTTCCGCAACCTTCGGTTTGCAGATAGTATAGAAGGGAAATATAAACCTTGATTTATTTGTTAGTCCTCCCTTGAAAGGGAGGATTCAGGAGGGTTTAAACCGAGGATATAACAAATTTGCATAGATCGAACAGACGATAAATAAAATTTTTTTACGACGGATTCAGCCCCGACATGGCAGCCGGGCCGGCTGTCCAGGAAAATTCCGGTCAAACCGGTTTTCAGCTCCTACATGATTTTTGAGCCAAAGCCTGGAAGGTGAGTGTGAAATATTCCGGGAATCGAAAGTAGCGGCCATTGAAAAAGAGCCGGAATTCGATAGTATGATCTCTTCTTGATGGAAAAAGCCCGCCTGCAGAGGGGGCTTTTTCATTACCTGAGTTGACAATCGCTTAAAGGGTCAGGTAATCGATTCTGTTGGCCATCAACTCCGATAACCTATCCAATCATGGGTATAAGGAAACATTTTTCAAAGCCCGATATAGATCGAATTCCTCGGGACATTACCCAATTTTCCAAAGGGTGTATAGGAATAATCATACCCGAATTTCAAACCCCCGAGATTATAGCGGAAACCGATTCCGTAGCTGAAACTTTCTTCGGCGTGTTTTTTCATGATGGAAGAATGTCCGGTCCGCAGGTAGATAATACCGGCCACAACAACTTCAGTCCCGATTCTCATAAAACTGTTGTTATTATTAGGGTGAAGTGCATCGGCGGTCAGCGTCCATTTCAAATATTCTCTTTCCACTATATCAGCAGCAATTCCCACGCAGTAGGTGAGAGGCAAGGGCCATTTATCAGTGTTGAGGTTGGATGAAATATTGTCATTGTTTCCTTCATTGGAAGGATCGATGTCAACCGGTCGCATCAGGTCTTCACCGGTTAGTTGCATATCAGAACCGAAATTGGCGATGCTCATTCCGATTCGCAGATTTTTAAATTGTGAACGATAGAGCAACCCCAGGTCCAGTGCCACTGCATTGTCAGATTCATGGTAGATTTTCTGGGTAATGAATTTAGCGGTTCCGCCGATTGTAAAACGGTCCGTCAGTTTAACTGCATAGTTGACACCTAATGAGCGGTCTCTGGCAGACCAGTATTCACCGGTCCCTTCCGGGTCCTGAATGGTCGTGACCATTTCGTCACCGTAATCCAACTGCTTCATGTTCAGGCCGATTACCTGGCGTCCAATTGGAATAACCACCGCAGCATGGGACAGTTTTGTATCCAGAAACCAGTCCGCCATAGAGAATTCCAATTCATAGGTAGTCGTGAGAGCGATCCCAGCCGGGTTCCAGAATTGTGCCGATGGGCCTTCAGCCACAGCCACATAAGCTCCACCCATGGCAGTTGGCCTGGCGCCGCCCGGAATGGTCAGAAAGGGAGCGGCGGTGGTGCCGACTTTGTCCTGGGCAAAGTTCGGAGCCAATAGGAAGGTGAATAAAAGAGTAAAAAGTTTAAAGTTTAAAGTGAAAAGGTTCGATTGTGGAGTGTCGAGTGGAGAGCGTAAAGTTTTCATTTTCCCGCTTCCAGCCTTCAGCTTCCGGCATCGATTATTAAAAATACTTTTATCCATATTCATTACATTAATCTGTGATTTAAAAAATCTTATCATAATCCACCTTACTTGATAATGGCAATTTTACCGGTTTTTGATTTTCCACTGCATTCTACCACGTAGAAGTAAATGCCATAAGCCACATCAATGCCTTCCCTGGATTTCAGGTCCCAGATTGCACTGCCGTCTTCCAGGTCGCCGTTGTGTTCCAGTTTTCGGACCAGGGTACCGCTGACATCAAAAATGGAAATTTTGGAGTTAGCCGGCAGATGATTGAAGTAAAGGATCCGTTCACCTCGTCCGCGCAATCCAAAAGGAAGAGGTGCTTCAAAGGCATTGGCGACGATATAAGGATTAGGTACAACACGAATCTTGTCCATTTTTTCTTTCAGGTTTTCATTACTGATGGTTGATGGCCTGGAATGATATACAAAACGGTCCTTTGATGTAAAAGGCTTTCTGAAAATAATCCGCAAAGTATCGCCTTCTCCCGGTGGAGTGTATTCATTGGAGGGATCTTCGTCTTTGATCACCAGTCGCCAGGACAATTGGCTGCTGTCCGGCGTTGTCAGAAATATCGTTGCAAAATTGGATATCGTCCCGGGAAAACCTGGATAGTCCAGAAGGCCGAATTCAAGGGGTTTCCAATCGGTGGAATCCGTAATGTCAAAAATCTGTATATTGGTACTTTTCACCTTTAAGGGAGCTGAGTTCCCGAAAATCCGTGTGAGTTTCGATGAAGGGTAATTATAATCATCATGAAATACAATCATGTAATCATAGGGGCAGCGAATACTTTTTACATTTTGGTATTCAAATTCCGTTGCCAGGGGTTCAATCTCTTCCAACACCGGATTGTTCCAGAAGTCCCCGGAGGTATCGATAACAACGTTTTTCAGGTCCTGATAACGGGTGTCAAAGGATAGTCTGAGTCCGTCAAAAACATCGCCGTTTGTGGCACCCCAGTAATCATTTTCCGGCATCACGGTATCGCCGGTAGCAGAATCGGTAATTGTGTAGGCCCAGGCAATCGGAACTTCTCCACGATGCAGGGAATCTGTAAACGTCACAATATAGGTTTTGTCCACAACCTTTCCGGCATCAACAACTTCGGCAGCAGGCGCTGTTGATGATATTCCATTTTTACGTGTGAGCAGGACGCCGGATTCGGGTGATTTATAATTGGAAACCGGGGCATTGGGTGTCACTGCCACAGTATTTTTGTCAAAGGTCAGTTTGCCGGTAATATCCATTGTGATGGATTTTGTATTTTCAGAGGGGTAAATGGATTTTGCCATACTGCCGTGGTCATAAGCACAAATAGCATAATAATAGGTCCGTCCATTTTCCACATCTTCGTCGATAAATGTGTTTTGAATTCCTGTATCTTCACCCAGGTAGTAGGGCATGGCTGCGATGGTTTCATAAAGTACTTCATCAGGATGGAAAAATCCCTTGATATTGTTATTTTTGTCCATCTGATGGTAAGGGAAACTGGCCACCACTTCACCATACCCGTTTGTAATGGGTTCACAGTCTGAGAAGTTAAAGTCAGTTGAGCGATAGATCTTGTAGCCTTCAAAGTCATATTCTCCAAGGACTTTGTCATAGCTGGATTCTGCTACTCTGTCCCAGTAGAGCAACACTTTTCCATCCATTGGCACTGCATATAATGTCGGTTTATCAGGCGCTTTGGGAAAATTGTAATTGGAATCATAGATCAACTGTGCGATTTGTCGGGTGCGAACTGTGCTTTTGTAGTTACTGCCATAGACCAGGGCCAGTGAAAAACGTTGGGTTTCCCCGGCATAAAGTGGAAAATATCCAGATCCGAAAATGAAGTCACCATCCTCGCCGCGTATGGGTTTGTTGTCTGTAACAGATTCCGGCACATCAAAACGTCCCGGTGTCATGCGTGCCCACATTTCCGCTTCGTCATTGACATGTACATCACTGGAGGGCACAAAATAATCAAAATTTGTTAATCCGATCTGATCAGACTCATTGACATCCGTTTGTTCAAAATGCGGTTCACCCGGCGTGGGCATGCCATCATTTTCACCGTAGTCTCCGGTGTTAGGCTTGCCATCAGCACCAACATCGTCAATTGTAATGTCCCAGTCGCCGTCATTATCAATGCCGTCATATCGGGATTCGTCCAGCAGTAAATCATTTTCACCCAAACCTGTGAAGTAATCAATATATTGCACCGGATTGATTGTATCCAGCAGCACTTTGCCTTCAGTTGTTTCGCTGTATTGACGATAATGCAGTTGGTAATTTTCGTCAATCAGTCCGTCAAAGTCATTGTCAAAACCATCATAGGCGTTAGGATTCAGTTCGGGCCCTGCCTGACCCAGAATCATGTTGCCTTCCTGCAGGACAGTTTTACCGGGATATAACATCACTTTGGTGTTCATCGTTGTTATTTCAATGGAATCTACATTGGGAATGTCAAAAAGTATTCGTTCTTTTGAACTGTTATGGATCAGCACCACCTGGTCGCCGGCTTCCAGTTCCCGGGGGCGAAAGGCGGATTCGCTGAAATAGGGTGCCATATTGCCGGGTGAAACGGCATTGTCGCCATCATTGTCAATTCCGTCGTAAGGATTTCCCGGTGATTCCAGAAAGGCATAGCCGATATAACCGACTTCATCCGGATCGCCGACCCAGTTTGGATTGGCAGTCAAAGACACATTATCATCAAAGTCCCAACTGTAGACGATAGATTTACGGATATCAAAGAAGGATGCGTCATCAATCCATTCATCACCGGCGCCGCCGACATAGGTCCCCACCAAAGCACCGAAACTCACTTTTTCAAAGTCGGTTGTGCCTTCATTTGTCACTTCATAGAGCCAGAACATGATATCCTGTGCCTGGGGGTTCGCCCATTGCAGACCACGGACTTTGACTTTGATCCCCGCTCCTTTTCGCGTCGGGTCGGTTGAATCGGGCAAAAAACCATGAAAAGCAAACATCTTTTCATCCTGTTGATCGTCCATGTAGTAGTAACTTTCCTGATCAGCATTTAATACTCCGCGACCAAAATAACCATTCCATTCCGTCTGACCGTTTTCATCTACCCAGCCAGGTTGGTCCGGCCAGCTGGCGGGCCAGGTCTGAGGCAAATGGCTCATGGCAACACCGATGTCACGTCCCTGGGTTGCCGGATTGAAATAGCCGGGTATCGGTTCAAAGCCCCAGAATTTGGAGCCTGAAGGGTTCATGTCCATATTGGAATGGGTGGCGCAGGAGATTGTATTGGTCAGTGTATCCGGCTTGTCGTCAATGACACCATTGACACGGTACAATCCAATCGGCAACTGCATCGCTACCAGCGGTTGAATATCAATCACATAGCCATTACCATAATGTTTCCAGCCATTCCAGGTTGTATAGCCGCCATTGGTGAAGTCACAATAGACCCGGTTACCGTCATGTTTACCGGATCGGCGGGCTGTTGTGGAACCACGCATCTGTCCATTAACCTGGCTGATGATCATTCCTATTACTATTAGACTGTAAAAAATTCGTTTCATAGAAGACCTTTGTTTTTATCTCTTTACCGCAAAGGCACAAAGAATGTAAAGAAATTTATTAATTAATTTTTCTCTGCTTCTCTCTGCCTCTTTGACTAATCTCTATTTATTCCAATCAACAGACAATCCTACTTCAATTCGTCTCGGTTCTGAGTAAAAAGTCGGATTCCTGTAGTATTCGTCAATGGTGTTAATGATTTCCGGGGCTTCTCTCTGGTAATTCAAATACTCATCCAATGAGAAGTCAGCAGTTCCGCTGTTTCCGTAAACAATATTTTCATTGAGAATATCAAAAACATTATAGAGGCGGGAATAAAGTTTCATGGATATATTTCTAAATTCAAATCGTTTAAACACATTCAAATCCATATTGAAACTTTCCGGCTTGGTTTCCTTGTTGGTCAGGATGGTGGAAATGTTAATTGACTGGTCTGGTGTATACGGATAACCGCTTCCGAACCTGCCGATTACACTGAATCCGTAGTTTTGTTGGCTGGCATAGGAAAAATTGAAATTTACAGTATGGGTCTGATCAAAATCCAGCCGGACCATCTGGATTTCCGGTCGTTCACCGCCGAGATATTGGTTGCGGATGGCATTCGGATCCGAAGCATTCCCTTCAGCAATCTGGTAAGTGTAATCGATGGAAGCGCTCCAGCCATTAGAAAAGGGCTTATCGATTGCCAGAATGATTCCACGGACCAAACCAAAATCTGAGTTCTCCAGCTGATTGTACCATGATGTTCCACCGTAAATAGTAATCTCGTCAGCACGGCTTCCTACCAGGTCGCGGATGTCGCGGAAATAGGCCGTTATTTCCACGGCTGCCATGTCCATGAAACTCTGTTTGAAGCCGATTTCTCCGTTGACAGTACGTTCAGGATTCATGTCGGCATTCCCTGCCAGCCCGATATTGCCGGTACTGCCACCGAATTTAAATTCCGGGTTCTGGTAAAGGTACTCAAAATTCGGCGCCTGAAAGAAGTAACCATAACTGAAATGCACAACACCCCCTGCAGTGACTGGAAAAGCAATACCCAGTCGTGGTGAAAAACTGTATTTTGGTTTGGAATCCTTGTACCAATGGGATTGGCGCTCTTCAAAAGATTCAATGAGGTGGAGTGGATCTTTGGGACGATAAATATCCGGATCGTTGATGTCTTTCAATGTATAGGCGGCAGCATCAAAGTAATCAAACCGAAGCCCGGCATTGATGATCAGGTCATGGAGTTCGATTTTGTCCTGGATATAAGCTGAATATTCACGGGGTACTCGCTTGTAAATATCAATAGCTGTATTTTCATTGGGATCATTAATATCAGGAATGTATACATTAACGAAGGGATTGCCGGATTCGGAGGGACTGGTGATACCGGCCTCCTGCAATAAATTGATGTATTCATATTCCAGTCGATGAAAATTGGCTTCTACACCGGCCTTGATCTGGTTAGTCCGGTTCACCTGCGAAGTAATATCCAGTTTTACCAGATTATTGTTGGTTTCGCGGAAGAAATGGTCCCGTGAAGTTCCGCCTGTTAAAAATGAGGGTGTTTCCGACGGCGCCTGTGAAAACAACAAATCATGTGTATAGCGGGAATCATTTTTATTTTCATAGACGTAATGTTTGTAATTTTTATTGAAGTTGCTGAATATCAGGTTGTAAAAAGTATTGTTGGTGAGCATATGGGAAAGGGTCACAGAATTTGTGAAACTGCGACGAAAGCGTTTGATTCGGCCCTTTGGATTGTAGGCGAAACTGTGATCATAGGTCTGCCAGTTTTCCGTATCATAGATGGCATTATAATTCAGGGTAATTTTATTGGTGGCTTTCCAGGTTAGTTTTCCATGATAGTACATTTTATCAGACCAGTTCATTGGCATGAGGCTGCTGTCGCCGGTTGACTGAATGGTATATCGTATTTCCGGCGGTAAAGATGCACCGTTATTTCGAGTGATATCCCAGGGATTAAAAACATATTTACCATTGATCCAGCCGTCGCTTGAAGTTCTACGGGCATTGCCGAAAAACCACAATCTGTCCTGTAAAACCGGCAGGTTCAAATAGGCTTCCAGGTTGTTAATCGCTGTAATATCGAACCGGTCCCCACCGCGGAAAATATTGGTATTGCTGGTGAAATAATCTCCCAGGTATGTATCCACGCCCATGCGGACCTTATTGTCGCCTTCTTTGGTCACAATGTTGACATACCCGGACATGGCGCGGCCATATTCTGCATTGAAAGCGCCACTGACGAACTGGAGTTCATTGACCATATTTTTGTTGACTTCAATTACCGTCGAACCATCGTAGGAATCTGTCATAGGCACACCGTCGATAGCATACATAATTTCGCCGGAACGGCCACCGCGGACATGCATGCCGCCACTGGCATCGCGGGTCAGTCCGGCCTGCATGTTCAGAAGGTCCGATATATTATCGATAGGTAATGATTCAATGTCTTCGGCATTGACAACGGCTGTTGATGCTGTCATATCTTTTTTGACCAGAGGTTTATGGCCGACCACGATCACATCGCCCATTTGCAGGGCCGAGGATTCCATTTCAATATCCACTTTTGCGGTCAGGTCGATGGATACTTTGATATCTGTAACCTTTACGGTGGAATAGCCGATGGACATGGCGGTAATTGTATAGGTTCCGGGAGGTAAATTCAGAATCGAATAATATCCGTTTAAATCAGACGCACTGCCATAAGTGTTACCTTCGACGATGATATTCACTCCGATCAGGGGTTCACCGGATTCTTTATTAATAATCTGTCCGGAAATTTTTCCGGTAGTACCGGAATAAGCTATCATTGTCGTCAGTAAAAAAATAAAACAAAGTCGTAATTTGTTCATTATCTTCCTCTATAGAAAAACTTGCCACGGAGAGACAGAAAATCCTGAGTTTTTGACCGCGAAGACGCAGAGTTCGCAATGCAGATAATTTGAATCAGAGGCCACAAAAAAACTCTCTGTGGCCTCTGTGTCTCTGTAGCTGTTTCTTTTGTTATTTCAATAACATCATTTTCCGATTTTGAGATTGTCCGCCAGCCTGCAATCTAATAAAGTAAACACCAGTTGGCAGTTGTGTCCCGTCAAACTGTACTGTATATGATCCGGCATTCATTTTTTGATTAACCAAAGTTTCAATTTTCTGTCCTAAAATATTGAATACAGATAATTTTGCGAAATCATTTTTCGGCAAATTAAAAGTGATCGTTGTGGTCGGATTGAATGGGTTCGGATAGTTCTGGTTCAGGGAAATTTCATCGGCGACTTTTACATGATCAGTTTTTTCAATACCTGTGGGAGTTCCATTTACACTTGGCCACCCGAAGATATCTGCCATTACTGAGGGTGCTTCACTACCAATGAAAATATAATGGTTGTCATCCTGGGTCGACATTTCATTGTCGTGGCTGTATAGTGTATCTGATCCAGGATAATAGACCGAATATTTGTAAAGGCAGGGACCACCGGAATTGCCGGCCGGGAAAGTTACAGTTTTTGACCAGATATTGTCCCCGGCGGTAACATCACCATCGGTACCCAGATCATTGAGCATTAGAAGATTGCCATCGGTTGTGTCTGAAAGTTCCCATGAACCTGCCCAACTTCCCAGGACCTCATTTTGACCTTTCAGGCCAACATGAGTAATGGTGGAAGGATCAACCGCGACTTCAGGCAGCCAGCGGTTTTTAGCATGGCTGACATCACAGGTGAACAGAATTGTCAGATCATTTTCCAGGGGCTCTAGTTTTGGAACGATGTCAGGAACATATTGAATGTAAATATCCTGACTGTCACCAATTACGGTAAAGGATTTATTATCGGTAGTTTCCCAGCCCCAGTTTTCAAAATGGTCTTCAGGGAAAGCATGGGCCTTGAATTCAGGGTTTTTGCCTTCTTCGGCAACGATGATGATGGTCGTTTCAAAAAGCCCCGGTTGCCATACGTTTTCCCGGCACCAGCGGGCCGAGGCATCAGATAATTCTGAAGCAACGCCATCACCCCAGAAGCCTTCGATTTTGATGGAATCAGTGGAGGGATCAAAATGTCCGAGTCCTGAACCATAGTACGGGGTCATATCCAGAGTAATATGGAGAAAATTTGTGGACATTACCGTTACAACAGTGTCATTTTCAAAATATTCTAATAATTCAGTAGATGGACTGACGACAACAAATTCATGGTCCGGTGTGCTTTCCCAAACCGCATCGTTGATCTGAAATTTGTAAAAAAAAGTACCGCCTTCTGTTGAATCCGGAAAATTCAAGGTCAATGAATAGATGTGGTCAGCATTATCATCCGCCATTACAAAGGGGCCTTCATCAGGGAACCAGTCACCGCTGAGTCCCATTTCATTCATAAAACTTCCACGGAGAGTGACATTGTCTGTTCCGGGAACAAATACACCTTCTTCAACTTTTACTGTCATATTCGCCTGAAAAGTTACAGGAATGTCAGCAAAAAGCAGTGTTACGCTCATCAGCATAACCCCTAGAGTAACTAATTTCTTCATTTCATTTCTCCTCCTATTTGAGTTGTTGGTTGCTAAATTCTTTTTTATGCAATTTCCAATTGTTCATTGGAATAAATGAGAACAAGTACCCAATAAAAATAATGATTGTTGTTATACCAGCTAATCGTAATGTCTGATCGAAAATATTACAGGTTGAATATTTGTTAACTATTTGATTATCAGTAATTAAAGGTAAAATATGGATGCCGGTTCCAACAAAATAGGAAATTATAATAGTTGACAAGTTTACAATTTTCATCTGGCTGAAAAATACCAGGATGATAGTGAGGACTGAAAAATTTAACCATACACCGAAAAAGCGTACCACAAGACCTAAAGTTGAATTTTTCATGATTAACACAAGCAATACAGAGATAAAAGCCACACCAGTGATGATGATTTTTGTGATCAGTTCGCCTTCCCACGGATTTTCTGCGGGTTTTATATTACGATAGAAATCTTCCACGACCAGGCTTGCGATGCTGTTGCCAATGTTTGCCAGCGAGGCCATGAGGAGGGACAAAATTCCAATATTGACAATGAAATTTTGCACAGTATGACTGCTATAATGGGGACTCAATAAAATGGACATTATTAACATGAATTTTGTGATCGCTAATATGGGAATAAAGGCTTTGGATTTTACTCGGGATGTTCTTTGGAATAATTGCTGTTCAAAGGTCCACTGAAATATTCCGTAGAGAAACCCAACTGCTGTAATTTTCCAGAGCGGGATATTTATGGAAACTGGAGAAAGGATGCTTTGCGGGGATAGTTGACTCTTTGAAGGGAGTATTATCAAAGTGATAACAGAAGCAAAAATAAAGATCATCTGAAAGAGTTGTGTCATCACAAGTGACTGAAAGTTGCCGAAAATTGTAAATGTGGCGACCATCATAATCACTGCCACCAGGGTGCTGATACTGTTCCATCCTAAAATATTGACAAGCAGAAATACAGACGAAAGCAGGACAAGTGTCAGTTTTATGAAAAGATATGCCACAAGGTAGATAGAGTTGAGGGCCATGTTTTCTGGGTGACGCAATCGGTCTGACAGTAAATTACATGCGGATTTACCTGGTTTTAAAAAATAAAATGCTACCGGTAAAGAGATAATCATTGAAATTTCCAGAGCCAGGATGGATGGCAGGCTTCCCAACCAATAGAGCAATAAAAGAATTTCTGATGAGAGTAAGACTGTCAGCCCGGAAAGTCCCAAACAAAAATGTCCTTTGCCTCCTGTTAGTTGAAAATCCTTTTTGTTCCCATAAAAAATGCTGATTCCCAAAAGTATCAGGAAGTTAATTGCAACGATATACCAATTCACTTTTTTCCTCTTTTTTCATAAGTCCCTGTGCTCCTGCCAAAGGCATTTTCAATTAGAATGCCAACAGTTTTTTTGATATGAATTGGTTTGTTTAATTGTCTGAATTGGTGAGAGTTATAAGGAATTTACAAGGATTGCACCTTTGCATATTCTAATTTAATGTTATTATCATTGTGATAAGTGATTATCAGGAAGTGAAGGGGTGAAGGAAATAAACAAAAAAAATAGCCAGAGGATGCCCGATCGAATTTTTTTAATCCATAAACCTGATCATGTTCATTTCAATCCCAAATTTTTGCAGGTCCTGTGGTAATTAGAGGGAGCAAGTCCCAGTTTTTCAGCTGCTTCAGCATCGGTCTCGCTGTTTTCCCGAACAAACTGGAAGTATTTCGCTTTGAACCGTTTTTCCATTTCAGTAATGGGCAGAATATTTTCCGAGGAATATGCCGGAGGAACGAACTGGTTTTCCAAAGCTAGCGCCTGAATCACGACACCATCGTCGATAATATCATCTGCAATGATTACGATTCGCTGAACGACATTACGGAGTTGGCGGACATTTCCCGGCCAATCGTATTTTTTCATTTTAGTCATGGCTGAGTCTGTGAATTCCCGGGGCAAAACACCGATGTCTTTAGAGAATATTTGCTGGAAATAATCAATCAAGGCCGGTATATCATCTTTTCTGTCCCGAAGGGGTGGAATTTTGATTTGGAGTATATTCAGCCGGTAGAAGAGGTCTTCACGGAATTTTTTTTCTTTGAGTAATTGGGTAATGTCGCGGTTGGTGGATGCAATGACTCTGACATCGACGGTGTGCTTTTGTTTTCGACCGATTTTATCAATTTCTCCATCCTGCAAGACCCGAAGCAGTTTGGCTTGCAGGTCCATGGGCAATTCACCGATTTCATCCAGGAGGATGGTGCCGCCATCAGCCTGTTCAAATAAACCCAGTTTTCCTTTTTGGGCGCCGGTAAAAGCACCGACTTCATAGCCGAAAAGTTCCGATTCAATCAGGTCCTTGGGGACGGCTGCACAGTTCATCGTGACATAGTTTTCATATTTTCGCTGACTTTGGTAGTGAATGTTGGATGCGACCAGTTCTTTGCCCGTTCCGGATTCTCCCATGATCAGCAGGTTAGCATTGGGTTTTGCATATTTTGTGATCAGGTTTTTCAGATTGTTCATCGCCTCGGAATCACCGATCAGGGGTTTGGAGGCGATGATATCCTCAATTTTTCGGTCCAGTTTCTCTTCCGATTTCTTTTTGCTGATTTCCAGTTGCCGTTTGTCAAAAGCATTCATGATGGTCAGGACAAAGTCGGTTGGCTGATAAATATATTCCTCGATATCTACCGGATATTTTGTACCGAACCAGTAGGCACCGGCTGCGATCAAACGGTTGGCAAAGTCAATATCACTTTGGTTAACAGTCATTTTTGTGACCACAATAATTTGGATGGTGGTGTCCAGGAATTTAATTTTCTCCACCAGTTTTTCACCATATAAGCCTCCTGAAATCCGGTAATCCATGATGACCACGTCATAGCCGCCTTTTTTCAGGCATTCCAGGGCGGTAGCACCATCGGAAACGGATTTTTTCAATTCTATTTTATCAGAAAAGGGGGCTATAGTGTTTTTTACACGTTGAATATCAAATTCTTCATCTTCAATTAACAACAATCTGATGGGTGTCATTTCTATCCTTTAATTGTAATTACGAATCGTGCTCCGGCATGATGGTTTTCCGCGTCAATTTCCCAACCGAGGCGTTTGGTGGCAATTTCCCAGGCCAGAAAACAACCATAACCGGAATTGTCCATCTGGTCTTTTGAGGAGGAATGCTCCTCAAATACTTTTTTAACGCCTCTTCTATTCAATTCCAGATACCGGGCTGGAATCCCTTTGCCATTATCTTCAATAATAATGGTTGAGATGCGATTTTCCGGGTTATATTTTGTCTGCAATGTAACAGTAACGGCTTTGTCGTTATTGTGGTCGATGCTGTTTTGAATCAGGGGTTCAAGCACTTCCCAGATCACATATTCATTGATGTGGACGATGGGAAGGTTCTCATCCAGGTCCAACTTAAAATGAAACATTTTGCTGGCCCGATGAACACGGCCGAAAATATTTTCTGTCAGGAATATCAACAACTGGTTCAAATCGGTATCAAAGACCGGTCCGCGAATAACAGAAATGGGCGGATTATAGGATTTCATATCGTAGATGACGCGGGAAATAAAATTGGCATACTTGGTAATTTTTGAACGGATGGTATCGTCTTTGATCAGACGAACATCTTCCTTGATGAAGCCCATGACTTTTTCTGCTTTGTGGTGGGTGTGGTAAATACGACGAGTGAAGAGGGCTTCCTTATCATGGGCGATTTTTTCAGCAATACGCTGCTGCTCTTTTTCAAATAATTGTTTTTGGGCCGTGTCTCTTTCCCGGACAACATATGAAGTAATCAGGAACATCGCAAAAAGCCCTAATAAAATCAATGCCGAAAAAACGGTTCCCGAATCATTGTATACCGTTCTGATTTCGTGGGATATGCCACCAATGTCGGGTACGATTTTCATGTAAACCGCTCCCTTTAATTCACCCATGGGCACAAAAGGTACATAAACATGGAAAATATAGGAATCGATTGTATTTACTTCGATTTGCTCTTCATTGAAAAATCTTTCTTGTACTTCCTGGAAGAGTTCCAAAGCCTCAAAATGCTGCTGGCTCTTATCTGTGCTGGCCTTTTTATCTTCCAGAAAAAAACGATATAATTCACGGCCGTCATCGACACTCACAAGACTATCTCCCTGAAAGAGAATAACGCAGATGTCTTTGACATTGGGTTGCAGATATTTCTGGCTGAAAATGATATTAAAGGATCGAATTGCGTTGCGGATTTCTTCATTGCTTCGATTGGGATTCAGAAGATTGTGTTCGATCAGCAATTCCAGGGAAGTGGCGCTCAGATCCGCCAGGTTTTCCGCCAGGTCCCTGCGATAAATTTCCATGTTCCGGGACAGCAGGGAGGATGAAAAACGATTGTTAATAACAGATAAACTGACCTGAAAAAATATCAATACAAGGATTAAAGCAATTAAATGCTGAAGTTCAAAATGATAATTTTTCAATTTTTTTAAAAGATGGATCATTTATGAATTCCGAATTTTGTTTGCTCGAGCAGAGTGATTTTTTGCGAGGCTTTTTTTAGTGCCTTTTCGACACTAATCTCCTGTTTCAGGCTCTGATTGACAGCAGTTGAAAGAATATCGGATTTGACGGTATAATTGGGAATGTAGGGCCGATAAATACCATTTTTCATCATTCTTCGAATTTCAGACAGATAGGGATATTCTTTTAATAAATTGTCGTCATGATATAAGTTGGGTTTGATGGGCAAATAACCAGCTTCCTGAAACAGAATTTTTTGTGCCTCATCGGATAGGATAAACTTCAGAAAAAGAATGGCGGCTGCTTTGTGTTTTGAATTTTTAGAAAGCATCAGGTTCCAGCCTCCGAATACCGATGTAATGTTTTTTCCTTGGAAATGGGGAACAGGAGCAATACCGATTTTTTCTTTCAAGGCAGTGCCGCCAGGATAATCATCAATTTCTCTTAAAAATCCGGGCCAGCCGCGAAAAAAAGGTATATTTTCACTGATTGCATGCATATAAACGGCGTTTTCATCGTAGCCTGTCACTTCTCTGGGCACAATTTGATAAGTATAGATTAGATCGTATAAAAAATGACAGCTTTGCTGGATTGAGAGGTCATCTAGATTTTCAAAATATTGACCGATGATATCTGGATTTTTGCTACCCGTCAGTTCCATACAATTACAGATCAGGCCTTCATAATTGTATCCCTGGAACAGGTACAGGGGCCTGCCCTTTTTCAAATTCACCAATTCCTCCCAGGTTATGGAATTTTTTATGCGTTTTTCCAGCTCCCCGGAAGGGTCCATGAAAGTGACCAGATCTTTCCGATAAAACATGACCCCGATGTCGACATGAAGTGGAATGCTCACCCATTGGTTGGCCTGTGCCTCAGCCTGTAGGGCTTCGGGCAGGATTTCATTTTTCTCAATTTCTGTTAAATGGGGTTTCAGCGGTTCGGCCCATTTTGCAAAGCGTGATACGGAAATGCAATCAACGGTAAATATGTCAATTTTGCTATTTTTGTTACGCAATGAGCGTGCAATCAATTCTTTACGTTCATTGGTCGTGAATTTTTCAAAAGGAAGATGGATCGGGATGACTTCGATTTGGCCTTCATAATGCTGGTTGAAATTTCTGATCAATTTTACATGGGCGGCAGTCATGTTGTCGGCAAAATGGATTTTGTTGACACTGCTTTTATTTTTACCAAAATCGATGGGTATCTGATAAAATAACAGTGAAATCAGGATGGCTACAATGACGATCAAAAAAATGGTGGTATAGCGTGACATTGATTCTCACTTAATTAGGTTCTGAATAATATAAAGAAAAGGCCTGCGAAAAACATGAAAGAATATGGATTTTTTTTGTTGTGTTTGCCATGAATGCTGCGGACCTGACCTTTTTTTATTCTGTCAAAAATAGATTGATTCCGCGAATAATCGCTTTGTTTTCTGTTTTATTCATATTTTCGCAATCTTCATCATAGATAAAAATAATTTCATTTTTCCCATTTTTCAGGGTGACTTTGACCGGCAATGTTTGACCGGTTTCAGACCAGTTGTCGGCGCCCCGCTGAGGCAAAATCAGCGGTCCTGCTTCTTCATTATTAACCTGTATTTTTCGGATGGCACATTTATTACTGGTATTGACCGGGCCGGCACCGTTGCTGTAATCAAACAGCAGGTAATATTGGGCGGCTTTGTCAACCTCAAAGGATATTCTTTCAACATGGGATTGCGTGAAATCCAGTAGCAGGTCATTGACTTTTATCTGAATGGCGCCCTGAGAAACAATGACAGGGTTCGAATAAAAGGATTCATCGAAATTCTGGTTTACTGCCACGACCTGGTATTCTGAAAAATGCTCTTCATCGTCTATATTATATTGATTTTCCATTGTTTGTGTAAGATATTTGCCGTCTTTAATGATCAGGTAGCCGATTGCTTGATCAATTTTTGTCCAAACCAGCTGCCCATTGCTGTAGTTCAAAATCGGAGTTTCGGGTGAAAACCGGTTTTGGACCAGATTGATGTCACCGGTATTCGAAATTTGATCGTTCATCACAATTTCGATTTTATGATTTCCTGACAGATTACATGGAATTTCTGCTGTGGGCAGGGTCTTTTCGTCGATTTTAAATTCTGCCACCTGATCGCCAAATCCGGTTAAATGGATTTCCAGGGTTGAATTGCAATAGGGGAAGTTTGACAGTTGATATTGACCAGCATAGTTTTTGGGTATCAGGGGTTTGAAAACCAATTTATCTGGATGATATTCCATACCTAAGAAGACTTTGTAAATCATGGCCAGGTTACCGGCTACACTCCATAGTTGCCTTGGGGAATTGATTTCTGTTCCCATAAAATCTCCGGTTTGGGCTACCATGTTTTCATAATTGGTCAAGTAAAGTGCCGCAGCCCTGTAGATGGATCCCAGCCCGTGCGCCAGTGCTGTCGGATGATTGTTGTTTTTTGCAGCCAGCGTCCAGTAAGCCACGACAAAAGGCCAGATTCCATCGTTATGATAAGGAGGAATACCTGGAATTTGCGGAAAAATACAAGTGGGCCCGAAGTTGACTACCGGCATATTGCGAAGAATGCTTTGTTTTTGGTCCTCATCGGCAATGTCAAAAAGAATACAGAGGGCTTCCCCCAGTGTTTCTGATTTGGGTGACAGGTTCAGGGCGTCCCGGCCATAAAGGTACTGGCCGTAGTAGCCCTTTTCCGTGAGCCAGAAATGGGCATTGATGGCTGCTTTTACATTTGTTGCAATTTCCTGGTATTTACGGCCATCTTCATCGAGAATTTCAGCCATTTCACCCAAAATTCTAAAGGTTTCATAAAACAGGGCGTTGGTTCCCAGGTTCAGAGAACGATAGATATCCTTGGGTTCCATCCAGCGGGGATAGGTTTGTTCCCGCCAGTCCAGGAAGGATGATTCTCCACGGAACAGGTTATAATTTTTATCATACACAATCATCAGATCAGTATCGGCTGAATGTTTCATGATTTCATAAGCTGTTCTGAGCCATTCCCTGTCTCCCGTCGCCTTGTAAACTTCCCAGGCGGCTACCGACCAGATCATTCGATCGGATGAAACCGGCCATGATCCGCCGGTACCGGTATCCTGTATAATCCGTTTTCCGTCTACTTTTTTCATGAGAGAATTCTTGGATATTTCCGGTTGAATGGCTGCCAGGGACAAAATGATGGCATAGGAAATATCCCGAGTCCAGACTCCCGGCCATTTGGCACCGGCCATAAAGGTTTGATCTTCGCGAATGTCCAATAGCATTTCCTCCAGGGACAGGTTATAGAGTGCGTTGAGCAGCGGAATATCACTCTGAAATTGTGGAAGCCCACTGATGTTTTTTTTCAATTCCCAGGAATCGGAATGTCGGGCGGGTTTTTCCATCTGAAATTTGTCAATATTGATGGTGACTTCGAATATGCCGTCATGATCGGTGTCCTCTAATTTGAATTCCGGACGATTCGGTAAATTTCCGAAATCCCAGCTCAGGGGCAATGTACTGCCGGCGACAAACACGCCCTTGAAGTCCTTTGCATAAAATTTTTCACCGTTATAGAGCACAAAGTAACCATTTTGCTCGAATTCCGCCATGACTTTGCGCATGTCACAACGTAGTGTCAGCTCTATATCCCGGTCCAGAAAGTCATTGCGAAGTAATTCGTCATATTGTGTTTCCTGCGGGTCTGGCTCGCCAAAGGTATAAACCGGCGAGATCTGTTTTCCCTGAATTGAGGACAAGACAAGATGATGGTCCTCGCCCGGATGCCGCTCGTTGTCAGTTCCGTTCAGTGCAAATTTGAAATCTAAAACTTTTTTTGTCGGCACTTTATAATCACTTTGAAAATTGGATTCCATTTTCACTTCGGAAATTACCTGCGCACAATGATTTCCCTGGACTACTTTGTCCTTATATATCGTATAAATACTATTTTTGTATAATTCCTGAGACGAATTACAGGCTGTCAGACCGAAAACCAATATCGAAAGGAAAAAATATTTTCTCATCTTATCTCCATGTTTAATATAGAATCCATCGGGGATATTAAAAACCCGACGCTTTGTTAAAATGTTTATTTCAATAAAATCATCTTTTTTGTTATGGACGTCATACTATTTGATATTCTGTAAAAATAGATACCGTTGCAAAGGGACCTGGAATCATAGCGGAATTCATTATAGCCATATTCTGCTTCGGTTGTTGCTTCACTGATTAATTTTCCGCAATTATCAAATACCTGAAATGTTATCGTCTGTCGGGCTGGCATATAAAACTTTATTTTTGTCGAACAATTAAAAGGATTTGGATAGTTCTGGAATAGTAAAAATTCCGCTGCCTTTTCCGGGTCAGTATCGACATCTGTGGATTTATTATCATATTCTATCACTACCATATCCCAGATTATAAGGGAATCCAGAGTAAAACTCAATTGATATCCATTCTGTGAAAATGCAATTGGCTTCATGGAAATTGATTTGAAATCAGGAGAACACAAATAGACATTATTTACGGTTGAATCGGCCCTGTAAAGGACTGGAATATCATGGTGTTGGTTGGGCATTTTTTGCGTTCCATCAGAGTCTCGCCAATCCAAATGCATGATGCCGTAATGATTGATGAAGTGCACTAAATCAATATTTTTCTTTCGTTTTGCGCTGACCCAGATTGTATTCTTTTGGGAACTTTTTGATAATTCATATCCATTTTCACCGATTGCAGTAAAAAGAAAAGACTCCAGACTGTCCCTCAACAGGTTCTCATAAGCTGTGGCAAAGTCATAATATTTGATCAATTTATTTTTTAATTCACCGGATGTTTTCAAGGCATCATAAGGAAAATATTCACTGCAAAGTAAATGTTCGCCCAATTCCAGATGTGCGCCGCCATTGGCAAAAATTACAGCATCAGCCAACAGCACAGCAGCAGGATTCATATCGGAACCATTGAAATTTTTATTCACATAAGCAGCCAGCACACTTTGTTTTTTTGCAGAATAAAAACGATTGTTGTTGATCACTTTCGCGAGGCCCGAAAAAGTGGATTCGCTCCATACTTCTGTGTAGAGAAATTTGACCGGTGTCTCTGAAATATAATTGGTGCCGAACTGGTCAACAGCATTCATCACCATTGGGATTTCCAGCAATTCATCCATTTTATTGAGGAAACCCTTGAAACCGCTGGCTTCCCAGATTGCGTCTCCATTATAAGTGTATTTTGGACTGCCATCTGATCCCAGTTGGTCCACATGCCAGCCATCAAAATCAAAAGTCTGAAACACCTGTCTCATTTGGGTGGCAATATAGTTTTGCCAGATTGAATTGGTATGGTCCATGACATAAATATCACTGGCCCAGGAATCCGGCAAATCATGCATGACAGGTTGCTGATGAGCTTTATCGTGATACATGCGCCATGTTTCACTGACACCGTCGGAAGTTGCATTTTCATAGGCGCCATAAAGCAGGTTGTAGGCCATGGCCACCATGTTTTTGTTATGTGCTGCCTTAATATAATTTTCAACAGTGGCACGGTAAATCGTGCGATTGGCGATGTCCGGCCAGGTGGCATCGGGATTGGTGGGATTGCCGGCCAGAGGTCTGTGGTGTTTCCAATGCCAGTCATAAAATTGTAATCCGTTGATATGATGACGGTTCAGATTCTCAATTTGCAAATCAATTTGGGATTGAAACATTGCCGGAAATTTTGACAAAAATCCATATCGTGGAAAACGTGTCCAGTCGGAACTGACGTCTACTGCAATTTCGATCTGTTCCTCGTTGTGTTTCACAAGAACCAGATATCCTTTGAAATCATTCATGGGTGGAGACCAATACCACGAGATTTCTCTTGAATCCGCCGTGATTACCAGTGAATCGATACAATGCCAGCAATGATAATAACGCACTTCAACGTTTGAGACTTCATCCATGCTATCCAGAGATAAATTAAAAACCACATCATCCCCCGGGTTATAGCGGGCTTTATCTATTGAAATTTCTGATGAAAACAATAATGTTGTAAAAAAAATAAGGCTAATTATAGGTTTCATGTGTTCTTTAGTCTTTCACAATAACCATTGTCCAGTATTTCAGAAAGGGTAGTGTAATGATCTTCTGATCATCCTTTAGGGGAAAAAGTCTTAAATCCTCATTGTCCGGAGAGGCATAAAACGCCTTTCCCTGGCTGACCGGGACCAGTTTTATATTGGTTAGCACCTGTGGCTCGGGACAAGTGCCTTGCGGGTCACGCCAGTTCATCTCTTTGATATGGGTGAAATTGATCAGGTGATAAACAGTGTATCTGCCAGTTTTGCGCTGGGATATCCAGATTTTCCCTGCTTCCGGTTTTGATGAAAATGGATGGCTTTGACAATTAATAGATAATTTTGATTCTCGGCTGTCCCTTAACAAGTTTTCATAGGCTGTCATAAAATCATAATAGCGAATCAAAGATTCATTTAAATTCTGGTCTGTTTTCCGGTGATCATTGGGAAAATATTCATGGACCAGCATGTGTTCTCCAAGCTCAAGATGGGCTGCACCGGAGGCAAAAATCACAGCGTCAGTGAGCAGAATACCCGGCGTATTGAAATAGCCTTCTTCATTGGATTTTTCATAGTTCATATAGGCTGCGAGTACTGTTGAATGTTGGTCATTTCCCAGTTTATCATTGGTTTTGATGATGCTGACTAAATCTTCAAATGTTACATGCGGGTCCCAGACTTCGGTATATAGAAATTCCACGGCACCACTGGCGGCGATGCATTCTTGTCCGTATTGGTTCACCGCATTCATGACCAATGGAACCTTTAATTGTTTTTTTGCTTCCTGCAAAAAGGCGGAAAAAGTGCTGTCCAATACTACCTTTTTGCGATTTTGATCATATAAAGGATTGATATCACCAATCTGGTCCACATGCCAGCCATCAAAATGCATGACATCGAACACTGGTTTTGTATGGCTGATCAGATAATTTTGCCATTCCCGGTTGCCGGGATTCAGAAAAACAATATCATCCTCCCAGGTATCCGGAAAATCAAGTATATAGGGCTTGGACAGGTCTGGATCTTTATAAACCTGCCATTCCTGTTTTACATCTTCACCTAAGGCTCGTTTCCAGCTGCCATAAATAAGATTGTAGGCCATGGATTTCATGTTCAACTGACTTGATTTTTGGATGTAATGGCTGACAGTCCCGGAGTAATTCCATCGTCCTGCAATGTCTGGCCAACTTTCTACTGGTTTTCCATTTTTCAGTTTAAGGGGTTTTTGGTGCATGTAATGGTAATCATAAAATTGCAGGCCATTGATATGAAAGCGATTGAGTTGATTGAGGACTGAATCCATCTCCTCCGCCTGCATTTGCGGAAATTTTGAAAGGAAGCCATAACGAATGTATTTGGCCCAATCGGAGGAAACATCCACTGCAATTGAACTTTGAATATCCTGTCCGATTTGGACATGGACGAGGTAACCCTTGAAATCCTGTCTGGGAGGTACCCATGAAAACCGGGTTTCACCATTCCCCGGGATATTAAGGGTCTGTAGGAATATCGGCTTTTCAAGATGGTAGATTGAAATTTTCGCTTTTGAATCATGGGATACATTGGCGGATTGGATGGTAAGGACCACTTTTTCATCCGGATTATACCGGGCCTTGTCTGTTGACAAGAACAGTTGAGGCGCATTCGCCAAAAGTGATGCGAACATCAGAATTAAAGTTGTAACAGTCTGTGATATTCCCCTCATATCAGCCTTTCATTTTATGTGTGCCCGATTTTCTTGGCAAACAATGTTCCAGAAGCAAGGTCGTCTCAGGAAATTTTTTTTTCTGAGTAATGGATTATCATTTTGATAAGGGGTTATCAGGGTGTTAATCCTATTGTTTGTTGGCCTTACCAGAGGAAAGTCATTTCTTCATGATCAGGCAACCTTTCCCGCTGATTGATTTTTTATTGCCCTTTAATGATAAGACCGGTCGCCACTTTTTCACCAGATTTTTCGGAATTTTTACCTCTCCCTCAGCAAGGTGAAAAATTGACCGAATTGATTTTCCGTTCCAGGTTCGGTCAAAACCGTAAAGTTCCAAATCGTCATCTGCAATTATCAATTTAAAATCGCCGGTTTTCAGGCAGAGATTATTATTTCTTAAGGCGATAATTTTTTTATAAAAATCCAGTAAGTCCCGGTTGACTTCAACAATATCTTCCGGCTGCGGGTTGCCCTCATAATTGATGGTTTCATTTTCGTATGATATGTCACTCCAGACCATCGGTTTCCGGCAATCGGGATCATCGGCGCCCCACATGCCAACTTCATCACCGTAATAAATAAATGAACCACCGGGATAAGTATTCTGAAAAACCGTGATCAGTTTCTGGATTTCGTAATCATCTTGTTCGGGTTTGCGGGTGTCAAACCCAATTTCCCATTGCATATTGGCGCCGTGGTCAATCAATCTGTCGGGATTGATCAATTGTGATGCAAAGCGTTCCGTGTCATGGCTGCCCATCAGATTGAATAAAACATACTGATTTTCAGGATGATAATTTTCTCTCATGAATCCAAGTAATTGATCCAGTTCTGAAGGTTTGGCATGCCATTCTTGATCAACAAAGGCTTTGAGCATAGCATCACCAAAACGGTAATTCATGACCGCATCAAAGGCATCCCCTTCGAGCCACGGAGCTGCATTGAACATTTTGCCTTTTTCAAAAGCTTCCCACCAGACTTCTCCGACGATATAAGCATTGGGATTGACTGCTTTGACCCATTTACGGAAATCCTTCCAGAAATCCAAATCGACCTTCTCTGCCACATCGAGGCGCCAGCCGTCAATGCCGTCGCCAGGATCACCATCGCCATTGGGATCGCCCCATCTCTCCACGATGGCTTTTATGTGATGACGGAACCCTTCTTTGGGGCCTTGATTGTCTTCAAAAATTTCTGGCAAGTCTTTGACACCATACCAGCCATCCCAGTCAAATTCATCTTCCGGAGTATCAGGGTCGTCAAAACTTTTTACCACAAACCAATCTACATATTCACTCTCTTTGCCATTTTCTTTGATGTCCTGGAAAGCCCAGAAGGGAATTCCTGTATGGTTAAATACGCCGTCGATGATGATTTTCATGTCTCTTTTGTGGCATTCATCAATAAGTTTCAGAAAAAGTTTATCTGCTGTTGTCCATTGCCAGGTTGCAGGATCCTCCGGCGTTTCCTGTAACCAGATTTCTATATCTTTTGCCGGGTCCGGTCCAAAATTATTATCAATATGATGGTACATGGAACAGCCATACTTATGAAGTGATGGTGATTCAAAAACCGGGTTCAGATAAAGGGCGGTGATGCCCAGTTCATTCAGATAATCCAGTTGATCGATGATGCCCTGAATATCCCCACCATAGCGACGTAATTGTTTATGCTGGTCTGTTGTTTCCCAGGACTGCATTTTGTACCACTGATCGCCCCAGAAAATGATCTGCCACTTTTCAGGTACATTATAAGGCCAGGTACCTTCCATTGAGGCAGAATCTGGATCATTGGACGGATCACCATTGCGAAACCGTTCCGGAAAAACCTGATACCAGACGGCTCCTTTGGCCCATGCCGGAACCCGTGGCACATCAGCAAAAAGAGACGTGATCAGCAATAGATTCATCATCAGCACCGTTGTTTTTTTCATTTTTAATTCCCCTAACCAAAAGTAGTCTAAAATTGAGTTACAAATCTTTGGAATTTATTTTTTGAAGCGGAAAAGGGCAAACAATTTTTTGTCAGCAGTGGATTAACATGGATAAATAGGGATTGAAGATCCACGATTTGAAGAGGTTGCACGAAAATACTTTCATAAAGTTATCATTGTATTCTGAGCGATTATCTTCTCCATTTTTTGTAGTTGCCATGTAATCAGTGAAGAATCTCCACAGTAAAAGTGATGAACATGGAATATTCCTCGCTCATTGGACTCTCTCGGAAGGACAGTAATAGAACACCTAGTAATGTTTACTAATAATTCTCTCAAGATACCTGGATTTCATCTGTTTTGATGCCATGATCTGTTTAATCGGAGGAAGTTTGAGGATTACGCCTAAAACAGCAGCCAGTGCCCGGTGACTGAAGAGCACCTGGTTGTCAAAGATCAGGTTTTGCAACTTACCTCTTTCGATTGCCATAACAACGGAACGATGGACTGTATTCATGGGTGTGATGACTCTTTCAGGTCGGGATTTTAAAGTAATTGCACCCTGATTACATTCCCGCAGACAGAGGCCGCAACCGAGACAGAGATTTTCATCCAATATTGCGATTTTCCTTTTGGGATTTTTGGGATCATTGGCTGAAACCAAAGATAGCGCTTCTACAGGACAAACACTGACACAATTTCCACAACCTGTACAATTCGGAATCGTTATTCCAGGAATAAAATTGGTTGTATGAACAGGATTGAGAAGAGCAAATCTCCTGGCTGCGATCATTGCTTCACAACAGCAGCCACAACAATTACAAATGAAGGCCACTCGATTGCGTACATTTTCACCGAATTGAACCAGTTTGTGATCATAAGCCTGGTGAAGTAAATCCATACATTCAGTTACATCGATTTGTCGGGCATGGCCATGTCTTACCAGGGATTCAGCGGAACCATTGAAAGTCATGCAAATATCTAATGGCGCATCGCAGGCTTGTCCCATATGCATCATTTTGTGACGGCAATAGCAGGTACTGACACCAATTGCTGAGGCGGTTTTGATCACTTCGGTTGCCCGTTCATAATCCAGTACATGGATCGCTTCTTCATCAGGCAGCACAGTTTCATTGACAAAGACACGTCCTAACTGTGTATCACCTTCAGTAAACAGTTCACGAACAAAATCCTCTTCCACATTGAGGTATTGGTAAAACAATTCACTCAAGGCTTTCTGATCGATGTCATCCCGAATCCGCATCATGGAGAATTCAAAGAAACCAGCCATTGGTGGAGGCAGTACATAGAGAGTTTCACCCTTTTGATCGGAATCAATCAGCATGGCCCGGCTGGCCAGTTCATCCAGTACTTTTTGCGATTCTGTCAGATCCATTTTCCAGATTTTGGCGGCCTGTTTGGCTGTGAAGGGTTTGATGGGGATTTGGGATATGAGATTGGCTTCTTTTTCTGTGACCAGAATTTTCAAAATTTTTGTCAGCAGGGGCGAGGGCGGTGCACCTTGCGGAAACTTGTTCAGGCGTGCTTCCATATTGGAATAGGCGGTTTGTCGTGTACGATGGGCCAAGGGGCCTCCTTTGTTTTTTATACAATTTAGAAGTTGTGTAGTGGAATTGGAAGTAAAAATAAATATAAAATTATCATGAAATGAATTGTTTTGAACAGTATTTTAATAAAAAATAAGAGGTGGTATGAGTACTGTGTTATTAGATCAAGCTTTTACTAAAGCAGCGAAACTACCGGACGAGGAACAAGATTCCCTGGCGAAATGGATTTTAGCGGAACTGGCGTCCGATCAAAAGTGGCATTATCTGCTGAACCAATCAGAAGATGAATTAGCGGAAATGGCAAAGGAAGCACTGGAAGAATATAAAAAAGGCAAAACATCTGATCTGGATTTAAATCAACTTTGATTTCAAAAACAACAAATAAATTTTGGAAATGTTACAAACCGCTTCTAAAAGCAATTAAAAAATATGCTAAAGAATCTTTTACATTATTCAAAAAAGACCCTAATTATCCAGGTTTGAATTTCAAAAAAGTCCATAAAAAACTTCCTGTTTTTTCAGTAAGAATTACAAGTGATTACCGGGCCCTGGGAATTGTCAAAGAAAATGAAATCCTTTGGTTCTGGATTGGAACGCATAATGACTATGAAAATATTATAAAGAAATCATACTGATATATTGTTAACCATTATCATTTGTTTTTCTTACTAACCAGAATTTTTAAAATCTTAGTCAGCAGGGGCGAGGGCGGCGCGCCTTGGGGAAACTTGTTCAGTCGTGCTTCCATTTTGGAATAAGCGGTTTGTCGTGTACGATGGGCCAAGGGG
>JAFGTP010000067.1 GCA_016934035.1 Fidelibacterota bacterium | reverse complement strand
TTATGCGCCGCCTTCAAATTATCTGCACGTATCAACTATCTGACTAAATTTTTTTAAAAATACTTGTCAACTATTTTCTTTATCATTTGTCTAACCGCAAAAGATTTTTCTAAAGTTAAAACAAAACGTAAAAAATAAGATTATGCTGAAACACAATTTACTCATTATGCTCAGAAACATTAGACGGAACCAGAGTTCGTTTCTGATCAATCTGATCGGACTCTCTACCGGATTAGCCTGCGTATTGTTGATTTACCTGTGGGTAAATGATGAATTGAATTTTGATAGATTTCATGTAAAAAATGATCGGCTCTTTCAAGTGATCCAACAATTTCAAAATGGAGAAGTCATAGAGCCTACACCTAGTCCTTTGGCAGAGACATTAACAGCCGAGCTGCCTGAAGTTGAATATGCTGTCCCTGTTTTTTATCCAACCTTTCTGGGAAAGTCAACCCTATCATATGAAGATAAAATCATAAAATCAGACTTTTTATATGCCGGTAAAGATTTTTTCAATATGTTTTCCTTCCAGCTTATTGAGGGCAACGCAAACCAGGTTCTAACAGATAAAAAATCTATTGTGATTTCCGAAGAACTGGCGATGATATTATTCAACACGACTGATAATATCATCGGTCGTACTATAAACATGAAGCATCAGTTTTTTCCAGGAACATTCCAGGTTTCCGGTATTTTCAAACGTGTACCTGTTAATTCTTCGTTACAATTTGATTATTTATTGCCATTTAGTGCGATTTATGAACAGATTCCATCCTGGGCTGATTGGGGAAATAACGATCCTTCTACGTATGTCCTTTTAAACCAAGGAACAAACCCACAACAATTCAATGCTAAAATTGCCCATATAATTGAACGCAAATGTGGAGATTCTTCACGCACCTTATTCCTCAGACCGTTTGCTGATAAATATTTATATGGCAGTTACAAGAACGGTAAACAGGTGGGAGATCGCATAGAATATGTAAGACTGTTTTCAATGATTGCCATATTCATTTTGGTCATTGCCTGTATCAATTTCATGAATTTGTCAACCGCTAAGGCATTGGGAAGAATGAAGGAAATAGGATTGAAAAAAACGGTGGGAGCTGATCGAAAATCACTAATTACTCAATACCTTAGCGAATCTATTTTAATGGCTTTTTTGGCGTTGATCATTGCCCTTCTGCTGGTTGCGCTGCTTCTTCCGCAATTCAATGAAATTACCCGAAAACAGATGACTTTGAGTATGAATCTTAATCTTATCTTTTCTTTTCTGGGTATCACTCTAATTACCGGATTGATTGCGGGCAGCTACCCCGCATTATATCTCTCGGGGTTCCAACCGGCAAAAATATTAAAAAGAGACTTCAATCATTTTAAAACCGAATTATGGATCCGCAAAGGATTGGTCATCTTTCAATTTGCGGTGTCGAGTATTTTAATTGTATCAGTGTTGGTTATTTCCAAACAAATTGAATTTATTCAAACTAAAGATTTAGGATACAATAAAGAAAATATCATCTATTTTGACAAGGAAGGCAGTACAACTGAAAATCTGGATGCGTTTATTTCAGAATTGAAAAACATTCCGGGAGTCATCAATGCTTCTAGCGCTGCGTTTCCCATCACCGACACTAAAAGTAGTACCGAAGGGGTCAGCTGGGAAGGAAAACCCACAGATATGACCAGCCAAATTTTTATTCAATTTACTAACTATGATTTTATTGATATGCACGACATTGAAATGAAGGCAGGACGAACTTTCTCCAGGGATTTTGGCGATGACATTTCAAAGATCATTTTTAACCAAGCAGCCATTAAAATGATGAACCTGAAAAATCCTATTGGTAAAGTTGTCAACATGTGGGGTCAAGAAAGGCAAATTATCGGTGTAACCAGTGATTTTCATTATAAATCCCTCCATGAGCAGGTGCAACCATTATTATTTATTATCGCATCTCCCGCTCAAAATATGAGAATTATGGTCAAAATCAAAGCCGGTACCGAAAAAGAGACGCTTAACCGGCTGCAGCAGTTTTACAAGAGGTACAATCCCGGATATGCATTGGAATATAGATTTTTGGACGATGATTATCAGGCGCAATATATCTCTGAAAAACAGGTCGCAGTTTTATCCCGCTACTTTGCGGGTATGGCGATCATCATTTCCAGTCTGGGTCTTTTTGGGCTGGCAGCTTTCACAGCTGAAAAGAGGCGCAGGGAAATCGGAATCCGCAAGGTATTAGGCTCAAGTGAGTCTGGCATCGTCACTCTTTTGACGAATGATTTCACAAAAATTGTTTTAGCATCAATGTTGATTTCTTTACCCGTTAGCTATTTTATCACCAAACACTGGCTGGACAGCTTTGCTTCCAGGATTGATTTGCAGGCTTGGTATTTTATCGGTGCAGGGCTTCTCACATTATTCATTGCCTGGATTACCGTGGGAACGCAAGCGATAAAAGCGGCGCTGGCGAATCCGGTGGAGAGTTTGAGGTATGAATAACAATTAACAATGAATTTGTCATTAATCGTTGATAAGAGGATATCATGTTTAAAAATTATTTAAAAATTGCACTGAGAAATCTCATCCGACATAAGACATTCTCTTTTATCAATATTTTTGGTTTGGCAGTCGGAATGGCGTGCACAATTTTAATCCTTTTGTGGGTAATTGATGAATTAAGCTATGATAAATTTTTTAAGAATGCCGATAGTACTTAT
>JAFGTP010000066.1 GCA_016934035.1 Fidelibacterota bacterium | reverse complement strand
TGATTCCCGTCGTATGCCTGAATTCAGAAACACCAATTCTGTTTCTCAAAATGTCGATGTCACTTTTACCCTTGATCTGAGACCTGCTTATCATCATGTTGCCAGCGGCATTCAGTTGAATGATATTCAAGGTTCTTTGACCATCACCTCAGTTGACCAGATTGACAATCTGGGTGTGTTTATTAACGGTCCCGCTTCTGGTGGCTGGACAGGTTGGGGAACTGAACTGTCCAATGCGGCCGAAAAGAAGATGTGGGACGATGGGTCACATGGCGATGCTGTTGCCGGTGACACTATTTATACCGTCCAATTCAGTTATGCTCCGGATTCATCCAACAACACCATTGGCCAGGAATTCAAATTTGGTATCGGCGGTGGTGATAATGAATCAGGATATGGACTGAACCACATTGAAAACATTGATGATTCACAGCCCACTGCTGTGATCCATTCACAGTGGGGAAGTATCAATCCGGTTTTCTATAGGCTATGGAACTATGATACTGAAACACCCATACCATCATCAATTGAAAATGAAATCCAGTTTGCCGACAAGTATGAATTGGAACAGAACTATCCGAATCCTTTTAACCCATCCACCAATATTCGGTTCAGTGTTAAAGACGCCAACCAGGTGACTTTGACTATTTACAACATGATGGGACAGAAAGTACAGGAAACTGTTTACAATAATGTCAATGCTGGCGTTTATAACTATTCATGGGATGCCCGTGATTTGAACGGTCAGAGAGTAAGTACCGGAATTTATTTCTACAAATTACAAGCAGATAATAAATTCAGTTCAGTCAAAAAGATGGTATTCATGAAATAATCCTATAAAACCGGGATGAATTAAATTTCATCCCGGTTTTTAATTTATACAGCAGGGGAAACTGATGGGTGCAATTGATTTTATAATCGTCGCAATATACATGGTGGCTATGATTATCATTGGAATGTGGTTCCAAAGAAAAGCCTCACAAAATATTGACTCATACTTTTTAGGCGACCGGGAATTACCCTGGTGGGCACTGGGTGCTTCAGGTATGTCTTCTAATCTTGATATCAGTGGTACCATGATAATCGTAGCGCTGGTTTATGCCATTGGCGCCCGCGGGTTTTATATAGAAATTCGTGGAGGTGTTACGCTTATCATGGCATTTTTGATGATCTTTATTGGAAAATGGAGCCGAAGGGCTAATGTCATGACTCTGGCTGAATGGATGGAATTCCGTTTCGGCAGTGACAAAGAAGGACAACTGGCACGGTTTATTACTGCAGTCACCTCGATAATCATGACAATTGCCATGATTACCTATTTTGCCATTGGTGGCGGAAAATTTCTGGATAAATTTCTCGGTATTCCTGAATTTCTCGGTCTGCCGTCTCATTTCTGGGCTGCCTCAATTCTGATATTTTTAGCTACTATCTATACCGTAGCTTCAGGACTATATGGGGTTATTTGGACAGATGTTTTCCAGGGAATTTTGATTTTTATGGCCATTGGATATGTCTCTTTCAAAGCTTTTGCCATTGATCTGCCTCAGGAATTCATGGTTTCCATGCCACTAAAAGAATCTGCCGGAGGCGGGTTTCAGGCCTATGCAACATCTTTCAAAGACTGGACTTCTATTATTCCTAAATGGAACCTGAACATTGATAGTTCCAGTAGCTACAGTATGTACAATTTGTTTGGCGTTGCGGTTCTGTTTTATTTATTTAAAGTGATTTTGGAAGGCACGGGTGGGACAGGCAACTATATGATTCAACGATATTTTGCAGCTAAAAATGATCGCGAAGCAGGATTGTTGTCTCTTTTCTGGACATTTTTACTGTCCTTTCGCTGGCCCTTTATTGCTGCTATGGCTGTCTGGGGTGTATCACTAGCTGGAAAAATTAGCGACCCGGAAATGGTCTTGCCTGCTGTTGTATCTACTTTGCCCGCTGGTATCAAAGGATTTCTGATTGCAGGTTTGATGGCTGCCGCTATGTCAACTTTTGACTCTACGGTTAATGCCGGGGCTGCCTATTGGGTCAAAGATATTTACCTCACCATGGTCAATCCCAATGCCACCCATAAGCAGCAAATGAAACATTCCTATATTGCTTCAATTTTGCTGGTCATATCCGGCTTATTTTTGACACTGTTAATTAAAAATATCAATGAAATCTGGGGTTGGATTACGATGAGTATCGGTGCCGGATTGCTCATACCCCAATTGGTGCGCTGGTATTGGTGGCGTCTAAACGGTTACGGTTATGCCATCGGAATGGCAGCTGGTACTGTTTCAGCCATATTATGGAAAATCCTGGCACCTGAGGCATTGCCTGAGTATTATGCCTTTATTTTTTCTTCTCTACTATCACTGCTCGGAACAATTTTAGGCACGCTGATGACCAGGTCAACTGAAAAAAGTGTTTTGAAAAATTTTTATGAAAAAACTAGGCCCTTTGGTATCTGGAATAAGGTCAGAGCAGAATTTCCTGCAGAGTTTATTGAAGAAGCCCGAAAAGAAAACCGGCGGGACATTTTTTCTATCTTTTTTGCTGTACCCTGGCAGATTTCTCTTTTTATGATGTGGATGATGTTGATCATGAAGCGGTGGGACAATTTTTTTATCACCCTGGTGCTTACGATCATTTTAACAACAATACTCTATTTCAGTTGGTTTAGACATTTGTCAGTGAAATCAAAAAAATAAAAAGGCAACACTATGGCACCTATATCTGATGATTTGATTACTTTACTGAAAAAAATTGGGTTCACCAATTACGAATCAAAAGCCTATTTAGGTTTATTAAAAAATAATCCTGCCACAGGTTATGAAATCAGCCAGGAAACCGATGTGCCAAGATCTGTCATTTACTCCACACTGCGGAAACTGGAAAGTAATGGTGTCGTAATTTCTGTCCATGGAAAACCAACCCGATATATTCCCCTGTCTCCCAAACAATTGCTCTCGCGACTGGAATCTGATTTTTCTAAAAAACTCAATTCCTTGAGCGAGGAATTATTGGCCTTTGATGAAAAAAAAGATTCTGAAGGTTTTTGGAATATCCGTGGATACCGCTCCCTGATGGAAATCTGTGAAAACCATATTCGCGACGCCAAAAAGCAAATTGTCCTTTCCGGTTGGGCGAGGGAAATCGATGCTTTTCATGATACCCTGCTTGAGGCCAGACAGCGAGGCGTAGATATCGTTATTTTTTCTTTTAATGATATCTCGACTGAGTACGGAGATGTTTATTGCTATAATATCCCTGACGAAAAATTAAAAAAAATATGGGACCACAAACTGATTTTGGTGTCTGATTCCAAGGAACTTATTATGGGGCCTGCAAATATGGATGAAGATGAGCAGGCTATCTGGACACAAAATGAAGCGGTACTCAGTATTGCTATAAATTATGTTGTTCTGGATATTACCCTGTTTGGTCAACGGATGGGGATAGATACTTCCGGTACGGTTTTAAAAATCATGCCGGAGCGCGTCGATGATTTGGATCAAATGATTAAAGTATACAACAAATAGCATAGTTTTTCTATATAATACATTAAATGTAGTACTTGAAAATATTTTTTTTACTTTTGCAGAAGAGATTGACCCAATCTCTTTTGCTCTTTAAAAGGACTTGATAGGATGCGAAAATTTACTCTTTTTCTGACTTTTTTTTGTGCAACCATGGCTTTTTCCCAGGTTGTGTACACAGTCCCTGAATTTGCCACAGTTAATGATTCCATTGTGCTTTATTTTGATGCTGCCCAGGCTGAAAGACAGGATTTGAAGGGGTACTCAGGGGAAATCTATACCCATACAGGAGTTAACACAAACAAAGGAAACTGGCAGCATGTTATTGGAACTTGGGGCAATAACAGTACGCAGCCCAGGCTTGAAAGAGTTGACACGGATTTGTATAAACTCACTATTGGCTATCCCCTTGAATTTTATAATATTACCCAAGAAACTGTGCAGGCTATGTGCTTTGTTTTTCGCAGTGCCGATGCGAGCCGCCAGACTGAAGATATCTTTTACACTTTTTTCCATGGAGGAATAACTGTTGTTATTGACAGTCCATCTGTGAGCATCCCTTTTGGTGATATGCGACGTAACCCTCTTTTTTATCACCTTGATGATGAAATAGGCTTCAAAATCAAAGTGGCAACCATCGGTGTTGATGTAGATTATATTCATGTTTACAAAAATTCAGAATTGGTTGGTTCTGTTACAGGTTCTGATTCGCTGGCTTTCTCAGAAACAGCAGTCGTTGCCGGTATGTATAATTATCAGATAATTGCCAGCGATGTTGATGGAGTAAAAGATACCATCTGGTTCAGCGGTGTTGTATTACCGGAAATTGCAGAGGAACCACTGCCTCAGGGTGTTCAACCCGGGACGAATTTGATGGAGGACGGCACAGTTGTATTATCACTCTTCGCTCCTTACAAAGAGTTTGTCTACATCATCGGAAATTTTAATGACTGGAAGGTTGACAATGAATACCTGATGAAAAAATATTCTCCTTCGGAGGATTCCGTCATGTTTTGGTTGCAGCTAAATGATATTGATCAGAATGTCGTTTATCAATACCAATATTTAATTGACGGAGAAATTCGTGTCGCTGATCACTACACACCCTATCTGCTCGATCCCTGGAATGACGCTTATATCGATGCGGTCCGCTTTCCTGGACTGCCGGAATATCCGACCGGTAAAACCGAACACTATGTATCGGTTTTTGAAAACAAATCCAGTGAATTTGAATGGACAGACCCGGAATATATCCGACCGGATAAAGAAAAATTGGTTATTTATGAGACACTGTTGCGGGATTTTACCAGTCAGCAAAGCTATGCCGGAATGCTTGAAAAACTTGATTACCTGGATTCTCTTGGTGTAAATGTCATTGAATTGATGCCAGTTAATGAATTTGAAGGCAATCTCAGTTGGGGCTACAATCCAGCCTATTATTTCGCTGTTGATAAATATTATGGCACCCCCGAAGCACTGAAAAATTTTGTCAATGAATGCCATCGTCGTGACCTTGCTGTGGTCATGGATGTTGTTTATAATCATGCCTTTGGTAGTAATGGCATGGCCCGAATGTATCTTGAAAACGGGCGCCCGGGTTCGGAAAATCCCTGGTTTAATCCTACGGCCCCTCATACCGATTATTCGTGGGGTTATGATTTTAACCATGAAAGTATTCATACACAAAGTTTCCTCGACCGGGTAAACCGGTTCTGGATCGAGGAATATCATATCGATGGTTTCAGGTTTGACTTTACACGGGGATTTACCAACAAGAGTGGGGGCAGCGGGCCCTATGATGCTTCCCGTATTCAGATTTTGAAAAGAATGGCTGATAAAATTCGTGAAGTGGATCCTGGTACCTACATTATTCTGGAACATCTGGTGGACAGCAATGATGAAATGAAAGCCCTGGCGGATTACGGTATGTTACTCTGGGGAAATATGAACCATGATTATAATGAAGCTGCCATGGGATATTCATCGGATTTCTCCTGGGGATATTATAAAACAAGAAACTGGAATGCGCCCAATCTGGTCACCTATATGGAAAGCCATGATGAGGAACGCCTGATGTATAAAAATCTGCAATACGGAAACAGGTTTGGGGATTATGATATTCAGGAATTATCCCAGGCTTTGCAGCGCCAAAAACTGGTTAATGCCTTCTTCCTGACCCTGCCTGGTCCAAAAATGATCTGGCAGTTTGGTGAACTGGGTTATGATTACAGCATTGACTATAATGGCAGACTGGGAGAGAAACCTCTGCGCTGGGATTATTTTGATGAGCCCAATCGCCGGAACCTTTTTAATACTGTCAAAGAACTTATCAAATTACGTCAGACCTATGATGTTTTCACCAGTAAGAACACGACTGTCAATTTGAATGTTGCGGGAACCGTAAAGCAGATCAAAATGACAGGATCAAAGAACATTCATATCGTCGGAAATTTTGGTGTTACACAAAACCCGGCGACTTTAAATTTTGTGCATGGGGGTACCTGGCATGATTTCTTTTCCGGGGATACAATGAAGGTTGATGGAGATATCCAAATGGACCTTGAGCCGGGAGAATTTCATATCTTCTCTGATTCGAAACTTTTTTTACCCAAGACAGATGTGCTGGTTGGTATCAATGAAAGACCTGTGGTGAGTAAAGAATTTGAAGTATATCCTGCTTACCCGAATCCTTTTAATCCCGAAACAACTATCAGGTTCTATCTGCCTGAAAAAGGATTTGTTAGATATGAAATTTACAATTTGCTGGGACAGATCGTTGACAGTGAAAAGTTCACTGATTTTGATGAAGGATATAATAAAATAACATGGAATGCCGGAATTACAAACACCCTTTCAAGCGGAATTTATTATTTTAATATTATTTACAGAAATAACAATTATCTATCCAAAATAATTTTGTTGAAATAATGAATTGCAAGTTGATTTTTATAAAATCCATTAATTTATGTTGATATTTAATAATTCTCCTTATAAATTGAGGACAATTATTTTGTAACAAATAAAAAGGAGTTGAGTATGAAAAAACTTTTAGTTGTGATGATGATTTTGGCTGTCTCTTTGACTTTTGGCCAGGAATTCGGATTGTTTGGCGTTGCACCCACAGTAGGAATTATTTTTCCTGAAAATCTTGATATGGGACTCCAAGTTGGAGCCAAAGCCCAGGTCGGCTCACTGATGGATGGTAAAGTTGGATTGTTTCCTGTTGTAAATTATTGGCGTGCCAGCGATGATGATTGGGATGAATTTCATTTTTCAAATATTAAAGTTGGTTGCGACTTTCATTATGATTTGGCACAATTTGTATCCGGTCTTTATGCTGGTGCCGGACTTGCCATGAATATTGTCAAAGTAGAATATGAATACGAATGGCCTGTTTGGAATGGCATGTCTTATACAACTGAGAAAAAGACCTATGATGATTCCGAATCCAAATTTGGTTTTTCAGTATTTGCTGGTTATGCTCTTGAAGTTGCCGGTAAAGAGGCCTTTGTTGAAGCAACCTATGACATCATTGAAGACTTTAATACTTTTGGGGTCAAGGGCGGTCTTTATTTCAATATGAAAAAATAAAATTTTACCCATAAAATTTTCCATAAAAAAGCAGGACATCGTTCCTGCTTTTTTATTTTCAACAATCTGTAAACTCCCCTTCTAAAAATTATCTTGATAAACTTCCCAATAGATAATAACTTTTCACACGAAAAACACGCTAAACCTCAGGTATTTTAGAAATCTCCGAGGAATGATGTTGAAAAAAGTAAAAACTAAACAGGGAAGAGATGAAGACAGCAAAGCAGATCAGACAGGAATTTATAGATTTTTTCAAAACCAACGACCATAAAATTGTTCCCAGCTCCCCGGTCATCCCGCAGGATGATCCGACTCTATTATTTATCAATGCCGGTATGAACCAGTTCAAACCCATTTTCCTGAACCAGGAAGAAGCCGACCATCCAAGAGTTGCAGACACACAGAAATGTATTCGAGTCAGTGGTAAACACAACGACCTGGAAGAAGTTGGTCGTGATACATACCATCATACTTTTTTTGAAATGCTGGGCAACTGGTCCTTTGGTGACTATTATAAAAAAGAAGCGATTGAATATGCCTGGAAACTATTCACTGAAGTTTGGGGACTGGAAAAAGACCGTTTGTGGGCGACGGTATATCACGATGATGATGAAGCCGCAAATCTCTGGAAAGAAGTCACTGATATTAATCCTGATCGAATATTAAAATTTGATGAAAAGGACAATTTTTGGGAAATGGGGGACACGGGCCCCTGCGGTCCCTGTTCAGAAATACACTACTATAAAGGTGAGGACATATCCGGACAATCGGCAGAACTGGTCAATGCTGGTAATCCTGATCTGATTGAATTGTGGAATCTTGTCTTTATTCAGTACAATCGTGATAAGGATGGAAAACTGAACACCCTGCCCAGAAAACATGTGGATACCGGTGCCGGACTTGAGCGTATCGTTGCCGTAATGCAAAATAAATATTCCAATTACGATACTGATTTATTTCAACCAATCATTCAAAAGATTGCAGAAATATCTGGTGTTGAATATACAGAAAAAGATGGAACTCCACACCGGGTTATCGCAGACCACATCAAAATGATGTCCTTTTCCATTGCTGATGGTGGCTTGCCCAGCAATGAAGGCCGGGGCTATGTCATTCGTCGTCTGTTGAGACGGGCAGCAAGGTTTGGTAAAATGCTGAATATGCATCAGCCTTTTATGTATCAGTTGATCGATTCTGTTATTGAAATCTATGGCGAAGTGTTTCCTGAAATCAAAGAGCGCAAAGCCCATGTTGAAAAAGTCATCAAAGCTGAGGAAGAGTCCTTTGGCGAGACTCTGGAACGGGGCTTGAATGTCTTTGAAAAAATCTGTGATAAGGATGAAACCAAATCTTCAAAAATAATTTCAGGTGCCGATGCCTTTTTGCTTTATGATACCTATGGATTTCCCCTGGACCTGACGGTGCTGATTTCCGAAGAGAAGGGCCTCAAAGTCGATACAGTCAATTTTGAAAAGGAAATGGAAAAGCAAAAGGAACTGGCCCGTGCCAGCCGAAGTTTTACCGCCGATCTGAGTGATATTTCCAATAAATGGATTGTGGTCTCGGAAGGTAATGACTCTCAATTTCTGGGCTATACCGATCATGAATGTCTAGCCCGGGTCCGAAAATATTTTATATTCGATGAAACGATTAACATCATTTTCGACCAAACAGTATTTTATGCCGAATCCGGTGGCGAAATCGGCGACACAGGCACCATTACCGGGGAGGGTTTCAAAATTTCAGTCACGGATACCCAAAAATCCGGCGATTCGCACGTACATATCGGAAACCTTATCGAAGGAGAATTCAATCCCGGAGTCGAAATGACTCTGACCGTTGATGATGCAAAATCTGATAAAATCAGGGCAAACCACACCGCCACACACCTGATGCATAAAGCTTTGAAACAGGTTGTCGGTGAACACGTCAACCAGGCCGGTTCCTTGGTCAATGAGGAACATTTACGCTTTGATTTTACCCATTATGAAAAAGTGACTCCCGCTGAACTGGAACAAGTTGAAAAAATTGTGAATGCGGTCATTCGTAAAAACCTTCGCCTGACAAAAAGTTACATGCCCATGAGCGCAGCCAAAGAAATGGGGGCAACTGCTCTCTTTGGTGAAAAATACGGAGAGACCGTAAGAGTGGTTCAGGTGGAGGGCTTTTCCATGGAATTATGCGGTGGAAAACATGTTACTGCTACCGGGGATATTGGCCTTTTCCGAATCCTTTCCGAATCTTCCGTGGCCTCGGGTGTTCGCCGAATCGAAGCTGTTACCGGTGAAAAAGCATATCAAATAACTCGTGAAAATGAAAAACTTTTACGTGAAATTGAGCACATGCTCTCTGCATCCAAAGAGACCGTTGTGGCTCGGGTACAGTCGTTGCAGGGGGAAATCAAATCCCTGCAAAAACAAATTCAGGAATTACAGCAAAAAACCTGGAAATACGAACTGGATGATCTGATTGAAAAAGCGGAAAAAATTGGAGACATCAAAGCGCTGACTCACAGAATTGAAGGTGTCGATATGAACCAGTTAAAAGAAATCGGTGATATCGTGCGCAGCAAACTGGGCGAAGGTGTCGGCGCGATTGCTTCAGTGGTGAATGACAAACCATTACTGGCGGTCATGGTGACCGATGATACAATCAAAAAATACAATTTGAAAGCCGGCGATATCGTGAGAGAGATGGGAAATGTCCTGGGCGGCGGTGGCGGCGGTCGTCCGCATATGGCCACAGCCGGCGGTAAAGATGTTTCAAAACTGGATCAGGCTTTTGAAAAATTTTATGAAATTATAAAAGAAAAAGTCCGGTAGCCGGGAACCGTCTGCCGTAGACCGATGACTCTTAAAAGGAGGGAGCATGGAAAAATTAATATTTGAACATTCATGTCCGGGGAAAGTAGGCTATTCTCTACCGGAAATAGAAGGCCTGAAAAAACCTTCGGAAATATTACCGCAAGCCTTATTACGGGCGACGGACGCTGAATTGCCGGAAGTCTCCGAGCCCGAGGTGGTTCGTCACTTCGTCAATTTATCAAATCTCAACCATCATGTTGACAAGGATTTTTACCCTCTGGGTTCCTGCACCATGAAATACAATCCGAAAATAAATGATAAACTGGCATCCCTGACCGGTTTAACAGAAATCAACCCCAATCAGGATGATGAATCGGTGCAGGGAGCGCTACAAATTATGTTTGAACTGGAACAGTACCTGGCACAACTGACAGGTATGCATTCCGTAACCTTGCAGCCGGCAGCAGGATCCCATGGAGAATTTGTTGGTGTTTCCATCATGAAGAAATATCATGAGTCAAAAGGCGAACATCGAAAATATATTCTGGTTCCCGATTCTGCCCATGGCACAAACCCGTCTTCCGTTGCCGCCTGTGGTTTTGAAGCCATCAATGTTGCCTCTTTGCCCGACGGAACAGTAGATACTGCGGACCTGGAAGCAAAAATGAATGCAGAAGTTGCGGGTATGATGCTGACTAATCCCAATACCCTCGGGATTTTTGAAAAAAATGTTGAAAAGATCTGTGACATTGTTCATCGTTATGACGGGCTAATGTATATGGACGGTGCCAACATGAATGCCCTGCTGGGCATTGTCCGTCAGGGAGATATGGGCTTTGATATTTCCCATTTAAACTTACACAAAACATTCTCAACACCCCATGGCGGCGGTGGCCCCGGAAGCGGCCCTGTTGCGGTGGTTGAAAAACTGGCAAAATACCTGCCGACGCCCAGAATTGCCAAAGTGGGGGAAAAATACCAGTTGCTATCCGACATTCCGGATTCCATTGGGCCAGTCTTGGGCTCTAGTGGAAATTTCAGTGTCATCGTGCGGGCCTATGTTTACATACGGTCTCTGGGGTTGGAGGGATTGTCCAGCGTTTCCAGAAATGCTATTCTAAATGCCAACTACATTAAAAAAGCTCTGGAAGATGTTTATGAAATTCCCTTTAATAACCAAAACATGCATGAATTTGTAGCCAGCGGAGAAAACCACAAGAAAAATTACGGTGTGAAAACACTGGATATTGCAAAAAGATTGTTGGACTATGGCATGCATGCGCCCACGGTTTATTTTCCACTCATCGTACATGAAGCCCTGATGATCGAACCTACAGAATCCGAAAGTCTTGAGACCCTAGACCGATTTATTGAAATCATGAAAAAGATCGATCGGGAAGCCCGGGAAAATCCGGAATTGCTGCACAATGCGCCTGTTTCGACACCGGTTCGCCGTCTTGATGAAGTGAAAGCCAACAAAGAAGTGAATTGTCGATATAAGAAAACAACTCATAATTAAGTTAAAGCGGTGAAAATCTCACCGCTTTTCGTTTTAAAGGCACAACCATGAAGTATAGAAAATCCGGTCAAAATTATTTATTAAGAATTGACAAGGGAGAAAATTTTCCGGCACAATTGATGGAATTTCTGGCCCTCACAGGGATAAAAACAGCCGATGTAAAAGGGATTGGCGCTGTGAAAAATCCTGTGCTTGCTTATTATATTCCCGCAGAAAAAACCTACATTGAAAAGGAATTAACCGGTGATTTTGAAATTCTGGCCCTGCAGGGCAATATTACGCTGAAAGATGGAAAACCCTATGCTCACTTTCATGTCTCTCTGGCTGATGAAAACTTTCGAGGCTATGGCGGTCATCTGCAGCAGTGTGAAATTACCGGAACACTGGAACTTTTTATCTATCCAGCAGAAATTTTGATCGAGCGTCGATTGGACCAGGATACCAATCTTCAGGTTTGGAATATTGATTAAAAACCATGGCTGCGGAGGAATATTTGAAAAATAAATTCTGTGTCATTATTAACCCGAAGGCCGGCAAAGGAAAAACCGCTCGAAAAATTCCCATTTTAAAAGAATACCTGGGCACTTTAAACGGTCATCAGTTTGACCTGTTTTATAGTGAATACAGCACCCATGCCATCAAATTGGCAGAAAGCCATGTAAAAGAGTATGATGCAGTCATCGCTATGGGTGGAGACGGCACCATCAATGAAGTGCTAAATGGTGTTGTCGGCTGTGGAAGGGTCATGGGAATCATACCCGAAGGCCGGGGAAATGATTTTGCCAGGGTCATCAATTTCCATGAAGATATCAAAGAAACCATTGATAAAATTATCCGATTTCAGACAGAAACCATTGACGTCGGCAAAATTGACGGACGGTATTTTATGAATGGTGTGGGTATCGGGTTTGACGGTTTTGTCAATCAACGAAATTTCAATCGCAAAGTAATCAAAGGACCATCCTCTTATTACCTTTCTCTGCTGGAATGTTTGGTGTTATGGAAACCGATGAGAATGCAAATTACAGTTGATGACCGAGAAATCCCGGCCGATGCAGTTTTTCTGACGGCGATCGGGAATGGTAAATACTGCGGGGGTGGGCTGAACCTGAATCCTTATGCCGAAATCAACGATGGGCTTTTGGATTTATGTGTTGTCAATAATATTAGTAAAACCAAAATTGTACGCAATCTGAAACGCCTGAAAGATGGCACCGTCGACTCTTTAGATGAAGTACAAATAATCAAAGGTAAAAAAATTATACTGACCAGCCGGGGGAAAATGCCGGGACATTATGACGGAGAATTATACTTTCCCGAATCTGATCAGATCAACCTGGAAGTCGTGGAAAAAGCCATAGAAATTATTTATTAATGAAAAAAATGGGTTTCATATTAATTCTGCTGACAGCCGCCCTGTTTGCACAGGACAGCACCGAGGTATTAGCGCCATCGAATGCTGGCCGAAAATTATCCCCTCCTCACGATGGTGGCAAATTTCATTTTTGGGCAGCCGATTCCAATGGAGCTTATTCTCCCAAAAGAGCCATGATTTTTTCCATCATGACTCCCGGTTTAGGGCAGATGTATGTCCGGAAACCTGTCAAGGGATTGATCTATTTTGCTGCGGAAGTATATTGTGTGCAGCAGGTTTTGGCCTTCCAGAAAGAATATGATGATATTGTCAGGCCAAACATCAATAGGCTCAAAGAGAAAATCGGTGATGAAAAGTGGTTTGCCATGGAACCGGAAGCCCGCACAGCAATGTTAAGGGATTCGACCGATTACAATCTGAAAAGGAATTACTGGCGGCCCGAAGAACAAAGAAACAAGAGAATCTGGTGGTGCGCCGGGGTCTATATCATGGCCATGCTGGATTGTTATGTCGACGCACATCTTTCCGATTTTCCCAAAGGGGATTTGGAATTTATTAATGACAGTCAAATAAAAAGTAATGGAATCCGTTTTTCCATTCCGATACAGGGGTTAAAGAAATGATAAATCAAAGAGAACAATGGGGTTCGAAACTCGGGTTTATATTAGCAGCTGCCGGCAGTGCAGTTGGATTGGGTAATATATGGAAATTTCCATATTTGGTTGGCGAAAATGGCGGAGCAGTTTTTATTCTTCTTTATCTTTTCGGGGTTTTAGTTGTCGGAATACCTGCAGTAATTGCTGAAATATTAATTGGACGGACGGCCCGAAAAAACCCGGTCGGTAGTTTTCGCAGTCTTACCCGTGGGAATCCATTTTGGGTATCAATTGGGTTTTTGGGGGTCCTTGCAGGGTTTGTTATTCTCTCCTACTACAATGTTATTGCCGGCTGGAGTCTGGGATATATTATTGAATCTCTGAAAAATGTTTTTGCGCCTATGGAAAATCCGGAAAAAGCAGCTGCACTATTTGGTTCCTTGTCAGCCTCAGCCAGATGGTCTGTTTTCTACAGTTTTGGGTTCATGGTCCTCTCTGTCATCATTATCATGTTTGGTGTTCAAAAAGGGATTGAAAAATCCAGCAAATTTCTCATGCCTCTGTTATTAATTTTTATTGTAATTCTGGTAATGCGTGGTGTGACGTTACCCGGATCGATGAAGGGTATAAAATACCTCATTAAAGTGGATTTTTCAGCCATTCGGCCACAAACCGTACTTCTGGCCCTTGGACAGGCTTTTTTCTCCCTGAGCCTGGGAATGGGGGCCCTGATGACCTATGGAAGTTATATGTCCAAAAAGGATGATATTGCCGGTTGTGCCGTCAACATTGTTGCCTTGGATACCCTGGTAGCATTACTGGCGGGATTCATGATTTTTCCGGCATTATTTGCACTCGGCATGCAGCCGGAACAAGGGCCTGCTTTGATTTTTAATATCCTGCCGGTGCTGTTCAATTCAATTCCCGGCGGCTATCTGTTCCGCATATTGTTCTTTATCCTGTTATCCATTGCCGCTTTAACATCGACCATTTCACTGCTTGAAGTTATCACTGCCTATGTAGTGGATGAATTTAAAATTTCTCGAAAAATTGCTACAATCTGCTTCGGATTTATCGTTTTTTTAATTGGAATTCCTGTTGCCCTTTCTTTCGGACTGATCAGTGATTTGAAAATATTTGGATTGAACTTCTTCGGTATCATGGATTTTCTTGCCTCAAATATCCTGCTTCCGCTGGGAGGGCTGCTGATTTCCATCTTTGTTGGCTGGGTCTGGAAAAAAGACCAGGTATATTCAAATCTCAGAGAGGGATTAAAAATCTCTGAACCCCTGCTCAATTTATGGTTTTTCCTGATTCGTTTCGTTGTACCGGTGATCATACTCTTTGTGTTTTTATCCTCAATAGGCATTTTCTAGGGGAAATCTGCATAAATGATGGTTTTTACCTGAAAGATCGTTAAATTATCCCTTGATTTTAATTGAACACCGATAACTAAAATGAGATGTAAGTATACCAAATATCTGCTGGCAGTTTTATTGCTTTCTGGACTATCCCTCAATGCCGGGGACATGGAAAAAACTACGCTATTTAAACTGGAAAAAAATTTCCGTCAAAATTTATGGCGCACTGACGACCATTGGCTGGCCCATGATAAATTGCAACATCTGACTACCTCGACCTTTATATTTATTACCCACCATTATTATCAGGATAACTACACAAGCCTGTCCTTTGAAAACAACCTTTATGCTTCCTATGGAATTTCTTTTTCCCTGGGTTTGGGAAAGGAAATACTGGATTTCCGAGGACCTTCCAAATATTTCAGCCTTAAAGACCTGACCGTTGATTTTGCGGGATCTGTTTTAGGGCATATGATTGTGAGCGCTCTTCGATGAAAAAACTTTACGAATATACCGGTTGTATCCATGGTCACTCAATTTATTCCGATGGCAGCGGCACCTATCCTGAAATTATTGGTTTTGCGCAAGAAGTCCGATTGGATTATCTCCTGATGTCAGACCATATGACTCTCAAAGGCAAAGAAGAAGGCTATGGCGGCTGGCATGATTCCCTTTTTGTTCATATCGGTTATGAAATTCAGGACCCTGAAGACCAGCATCACTACCTGGCCTTCGGCATTGATGAAGTGCTGCCAAAAGAACTGACTCATCAGGAATATATCCGTGAAGTTGAAAAGAGAAATGCCCTTGGAATTGCAGCCCACCCTTTTGAGGAGCGGGATATAAAAACTTCCCTTCCCGGTTTTCCACCCATATCCTGGACCACGCTGGATTATTCCGAAATTAAAGTGATTGAAATTTGGAATATGATGTCCCACTGGATGGAAGAAACAACCCTTAAAAATCGTTACTGGAATGCAGCCCGGCCACGTAGTTTTGCTAAATCTCCCAAGAAAAACCTGATGCAGTGGTGGGACTCGGCTAATCTGAGCCGGAAAGTTACCGGTGTCGGTTCTGTTGATGTCCATGCCATAAAGGTGAAAATTCTGGGAATTTTTTCTAAAGCTATTTTTCATTATAAAGTGATGTTCAAATCTATTCGGACCTACCTCTTGACGGAAGAACCGTTGAGCAAAGAAAATACCGATAAACAAAATGAGCAGATTATTTTAAATACAATTCGCCACGGAAGGTCTTACATTGCAAACATCAAGAGGGGGGATGCATCGGGATTTCGTTTTTGGATGGAGCATAATGACCAGAATTTTCAGATGGGAGATGAATTTTTCGGTGACCGGGCCATGTTGCATGTCCAATTGCCTCTACAGGGATTTATCAAAATTATTTGTAATGGAAAAGTTTGTCACATTGAAAAAAAATCAAAGGGAATTTCCATCGAAGTCTCTCCCGGCATTTACAGGATCGAAGTGAAGAGAAAACGACGCGGCTGGATATATTCAAATCATATCAAAATGAGGGATAAGAACGAACAATGTGTGGAATAGTTGGTATTTATAATCATCAGGAGGCTGCAACTTTGGCCTATTTGAGTTTATATGCTTTGCAGCACCGTGGCCAGGAGGGTTGCGGTATTGTTACTTTTGATGGTGAAAATAATTACTGGGAAAAGGACAAAGGACTTGTTCCCGATGTGTTCGCTGACAAGAGCAAATTGGATTTTCTCAAGGGTAATTATGCCTTGGGCCACAACCGCTATTCAACCCATGGCGATAAATCCAGAAAAAATATTCAACCCCTGGTTTTTAATTACAAAGATTCAAAACTGAGTATTGTCCATAATGGTAACCTTGTAAATCTCGAAAAAATAAAAAAAGAACTGGAAGACAAGGGTACAATATTTCAGACCACGTCGGACACTGAATATTTTATTCATCTTTTTGCCCATGCCAGGGGAGATAGTTTTGAAGAAAAGGCTTTGGCTGCAATCAAGCAGGTCAGGGGTGCTTTTTCGATCATCATGATGTATAATGAAAAAATGCTGGTGGCCCGGGACTGTCATGGAATTCGGCCGCTTTGTATGGGTAAAATTGATGAGGGTTACATTTTTAGTTCTGAAACCTGCGCCATGGACCTCATCGGCGCAGATTACCTTCGTGAAATCGAACCGGGAGAAATGCTCATTCTGGAAAATGGCAGCCTGAAAAGTTTGCAATTTGACAAGCCTGAACCTAAACATTGTATTTTTGAATATGTCTATTTTTCACGGCCAGACAGTATTATATTCGGTCAATCGGTTGACAAGTCACGACGAAAATTTGGAAAAATATTAGCCATGGAAAGCCCTGTAGCCGATGCAGATATCGTTTTTTCCGTACCCGATTCCAGTAATACGACGGCTATCGGGTTCTCTCAGCGCTCAGAAGCCCGGTACGAGATTGGTCTGATTCGAAACCATTATATTGGACGTTCCTTTATCCATCCGTCTCAAAACATGCGCGATATGGCGGTTAAACTGAAATTTAATACCATCGACGGAGTGATTAAAGACAAAAAAATCGTGATTGTTGATGATTCAATTGTTCGGGGAACAACATTAAAAAAACTGGTAAAACTGGTCAAAAAGGCCGGCCCCCGAGAAATCCATATTCGCATTGGGTCCCCGCCCGTCAAATATCCCTGCTACTACGGGATGGATTTTCCCTCTCAGGAAGAGTTGATTGCCAATCAAAAGACACTGGCAGAAATCCGAGAGCACCTGAAAGTCGACAGCATAGAATATCTCAGTGTCCAGGGATTACTGGATGCTGTTGATAAACCAGACTGTCAGTATTGTACCGCTTGTTTTACTGGTGATTACATAGAAAAAATTCAATAAATGAAAGATGACCATGAAAATTAAAATACCTGAAAAATATCTCAAACCCCTGGATTACGTTTATATTTTACGTCCCTCTCTCTTTTTTGCCGTTTGGATCATCACCCTGGCAGGCTATGAATCCGGCAAACTTTATTCATCAGGAGAAAGCACATGGTTTAACCTGGATTTGAATATCCGACTTCTGGTACAATTTATACTTATCACCCTTTCCACAGGTGGCATGTTCATCTGGAACCAATTACAGGATATGGCCAGTGACAAGGAAAATAAAAAGTGCTTTTTGGTTTCCGAAAATTATATACCTGTTGAAATTGCAAAAAAATATGCTCTTGTCCTGACTGTTGTCCCGGCTCTTCCTTTTTTAATCCTGGACCTGCAAATCTTTGGATTGCTGGTTGTGCTTGAGTTGGTTTGGGGATATTTTTATAATTTTCAGCCTTTTTCCTGGAAAGATAAACCGATTTTCGGCGTTCTGGCCAATCTTCTGGCGGGAATTTTATTGATGCTGATCGGCTGGAAGATGAGCGGAAGAATTGAACTTGTGGCTTATCAAAAATTTCTTCCCTATCTCTGTGCCTGGGGTGCAGTCAGTATGCTGACCACCATACCCGATGCAAAAGGCGATGTAAAACAGGACAAGAAAACCATTGCTTTATTGGTCGGCCCCAAAATCATTGTCTGGTCATCTCTCGTCCTCGTGATCTTCGGTTTTGTTCTGGGGATGAAGGAAAACGATCCGGTGATCACCCATGGGATTTTATTGTCCTTTCCTCTGTATGTCATAGCATCATTCCGGCCCAGTCAAATTTGGGTCCTGCGTACAATCAGATATTCAATTTTATTTCTGGCAATTTTTTTGTCAGTGGAATATCCTTTCTTTTTTCTGGCTTTGGGACTGAACTATTACATATCCAGGTTTTATTATGACCAGCGGTTCGGACTAGATTATCCAACTTTCCATGTTCTTGAGGAAGAGAATGATTCTCACCAATAAAGTGCTCTGCGACCTGTGTGGCAATTGTGTTGCAGTCTGTCCGCAAAGTTGTATAGAAATCAATCATTATTGCCTTAAAATAAGTCATGAACAATGCATTGAATGCCAAAATTGTGTGGCAGTCTGCCCGTCGGCTGCTTTGAAACAGGTGCAGGATGATAAAAACTGAATATGACATTGTTGTCGTCGGAGGGGGCCCGGCAGGGACGACAGCAGCCCGTCATGCAGCTGAACAAGGCGTCTCGGTAGCGGTTTTTCATCGAAATAATGAAATCGGTGCCCCGGTTCGTTGTGCCGAAGGAATCAGCCGGTTTATTATTGAAAAATATCTGGGAAAAGAAAATATCAGGGATTCCTGGATTTCCTCCGAATCGGACAAATGCCGGCTGATCAGCCCCTCGGGTAAAATTGTTGATGTCCACTTGAAAGAATCGGGCTATATACTCAACCGCAGAATTTTTGATATGGACCTGGCAGATTGGGCCGCCCGAAAGGGTGCTCAAATTTTTACCGGCGCTTTTGTTTATCATGTTGAAAAACACGAAACCCATGCTCTTGTATTTATCGAACAGTATGGGAAAAAATACCAGGTCAAAGCAAAACTGGTTATTGCAGCCGATGGTGTGGAGTCCCGAATTGCACGGTTCTTTGGCGTGAAAACACAATTAAGACCCTGCGATATCGATTCCTGCGCCCAGGTCCTGGCTACAAATATTGCAATGCAAAAAGACCGGATTGATTTTTGGGTTTCACAAAAAATTGCACCGGGAGGCTATATCTGGCTTTTCCCAAAAGGAGATGGAATCGCCAATATTGGCATCGGTATTAGCGGCCAGCATAATGGAGAAAAAAACGCCCGGCAATATCTTGATGAGTTTCTGGCGGTAAATTTTTCGGAAGCCTCAATACTGACCAACATTCTGGGTGGAGTGCCGGTGGCAGAACCCCTGGAATCCTTTGTGGCGGATGGATTAATGATTATCGGTGACGCTGCCCGTGTGGCCAACCCCGTGACCGGTGAAGGGATTGGTCCGGCCCTGAGCACTGGAACCAGAGCCGGCAAGGTGGGCGGCCGGGCAATTTTGGAAAAGGATACAAGTGCCAAATTTTTGAAGGCCTTTGAAAAAGAATGGCGCAGAGATTCGGGAAAATACAATGGTTTTTTCTACCGGCTCAAGGAAGTAATTCTCAATATCAGTGATGAGGAGTTAGACCGCTTGGCCGAAAAATTTGCTGACCGTGATCCCGTATCCATTACACTGACAGAAGTTTTTAGAAAAGTTGTCTGGAACAAGCCCAAACTCTTGGTTGACGTAGCTCGCGCTTTTGCCGGATTTTGATTTTTATGTACGATTACCTGGAAGAATTGCAATTAACCAAATTCATCGCTTTTGATGTCGAAACTACTGGACTGAATCCCGGTGCAGACTACATCATTGAATTTTCCGCAATTCTATTTGAATCGGGGAAAAAGAAGTCTTCCTTTAGTTTTCTTTGCAATCCCGGTAGAAAAATCACCTCAGAAATCGAAAATCTGACCGGCATAACCAATGAAATGCTGAAAAGTGAGAAATCCTTCGCATATTATGCAAAAGATCTGTTGGAATTAATCGGTGACCTGCCTGTTGTGGGTCACAATCTCGCCTTTGATATGGCATTTTTAAAAAGTGAATTGCGCCGGGCTGGTATGAATGATCAGTTTGGCAACACTTTGTATGACACTCTGCTTTTATCAAGGGCTTTTTATTTCTATTTGCCAAACCACAAATTGGGAACAGTTGCTGAATACTGTGGCTTTTCGGCTGAAGGTTCACATCGCGCGGAAGTGGACACCTATAATACCGGTCGTATTTTTTTACGATTGATTGATGAAGCCATGCTCTATGATGCCGAAACATTTCAAACCATCAGTAAGATTTTGAAAAATACATCGACACCCAATAAGCAATTGTTTAAAAATCTTCTGGAAAGAGCCAAGCGGGACAAAGAATTGCTGACCCGAAAAAAACCGAAAATTGATTGGAAATCCCTGCCAAATATTTCCGGAAAAAATGATTTTGAAGATGGTTGGGATATCACTGAAGAGGAAATTGGTCCCCTTTATTTTGCCAATTCCGGTAAGATTGCTGACATTCTGGAAAATTATGAAGAGAGACCGCAGCAAACGAAAATGGCTGAAATTGTTTACCGAACCATCGAAAAGGGAAAGTTATCCATGATCGAAGCCGGGACTGGTGTAGGCAAGTCCCTGGCATATTTGGTCCCTGCGGTTCTGCAAATGAAAAAGCCCGGAAGGGAAGAGGACAAAATCCGGGTTGTTGTAGCGACTAATACAAAAACCTTGCAGGAACAAATTTTTTATAAGGAAATACCTTTTATTCAAAACAAACTGGGGCTTTCTTTTAAAGCTGTATTGTTAAAAGGCCGCAGCAACTACCTTTGTTTGACCCGTTGGCAGAATCTTTTGCTGGAATTGAAAGGCCGGGTCAAAGCGGATATGCGTGTTTCTTTAATACCCATTGTCATTTGGTTAAAACATACCAAAACCGGCGACATTTCCGAGAATAACGGCTTCAATGCCCAGGCCAACTGGTGGCTTTGGAAAGAAATTTGTTCGGAACCTGGTTATTGCACCACTGACCAGTGTAAAAAAAACGATGGCTGCTATCTGGGGAAAATCCGTCGTCAGGCGGCTGTTTCGGATATGGTTATTGTCAATCATTCTCTGCTTTTTGCCGATGCAGCAGCAGAAAATAGTGTCATCCCCGGATATACAGACCTCATCATTGACGAAGCCCACAATGTCGAGAAAAATGCCTATGCTTATTTCGCAGTTTCTGTCAATTACAACCGAATTTCGTACCTCCTGAATGATTTGGTCAGACCGGGAAGCGCAGGAGTTGGTCTGGTCAAAGACACCGAAAATATCGCCTCCAGACTAAAGCAGGAACATAACATACGGACCTATTTGAATGAGGTGACAGAAGAGACGGAGGAAACCCGCAAAATCTCTGAAGAATTTTTCCTGAAAATTGCCAAAGAGAAAATCAAGACCATACCGGAAAACGAACGGACCTATGGCATCAAGAAACGCTACAAAAATTTCTATGGCGAATTCAATGGAATGGAAAAAATTACCTCAGAATTTATTGAAGACCTCTCAAAATTGAAGCGAAACATAGAATCTTTGACGCTCAAAATGGAGACACTGGCCAAGGACCTGCCGGAAGTTTTTGATAAAACCAAAACTGATCTAAAAAAAATGGTATCGGAATTATCAGAAGTGAATACAGGCTTGCAACTTTTAACGGATGCCAATAATTCTGAATTGATCTTTTGGTTTGAAATGGACAAAAAAGGCAATGAAAAATCCGTTGAATTATCCTGTACACCGCTGAATATCAGCGAGAAACTCTATGATTCAATATACAAACATCTCAATTCCGTTATTCTGACCTCGGCCACATTGAAAATTTCCAACAGTTTCGATTATTTTAAAAACAGAATAGGAATCAGTTTTTTTGATAGAAACAATGTCGCCACGATTTCTGTCGGATCGCCCTATGATTATGACAAGCAAATGAAATTTATTGTCTATACACCAACACCTGGAGGATTCAACAGCTATCATTCCAATGCCGAGATGATCATTCAACTATCCCGCCAGGTCAAAAAAGGTATCATGGTGCTCTTTACCTCTTATTCTTCTCTAAAGCAGGTTTATAATCTTGTAATGCCGGAATTCAAAAAAATGGGCGTCAAACTTCTGGCACAGGGAACCGGAACATCGAGAACATCTCTGCTGGACCTGTTCAAAGCCGAAAAAAAATCAGTCCTCTTCGGGACTGACAGTTTCTGGGAAGGTGTGGACATTAGGGGAGAAGCTTTGCAAATTCTGATCATTGAAAAAATTCCTTTTGCAGTACCCTCGGAACCCATTGTGGAAGCCAATAATGAGGTCCTGCAAAACCAGAACAGAAATTCCTTTATGGAATACTATTTGCCCGAGTCTATTCTAAAACTGAGACAGGGTGTGGGCCGGCTGATTCGAACTTCCACAGATCATGGTGTTGTCATATTTCTTGATAATCGAATTGACACAAAACAATATGGAGGAATGATAAAAAAATCTTTGTATACAAACAGCGAAACAATCATCGGACTGGAAAACCTGCTAAATTCCGTGAAGCAATTCTTTCAGAACTGGAACAAAGCAGAAAAAAATTAAAAGGAAAAAAACATGTCATTACAACTGTATAAAACATTAAAAAAAGACCTCGACACACAAAAATATGTGACCCTGTCTTCCTGCTATGGCACCAATGTGTCTTCTATGCAAATTCAATATATAAATATTGGTTTTGATATTTATGTGATCATAAATGAGAATTCAAAAATTGCACAGCAGGTGGAATATAATCCCGAAGTCAATCTGGTTTTTGACTCTGCATCCAATGCAAAATCCAAGGGAATTGAGCTCAAGGGACTGATTGAAAAAATTGAAGATAAAGATGAAAATTTTGAATGGGCCAAAAAATTCACAGATCGATACCGCCGGTTTAAAAGCTATTTTTTCAGCCGCAGGACTTTTGTCTATCATATCAAACCCATTGAAATCCAACGGACACAATTTGAGTATTATGAAGAGGACAGTGTCCTGGAATTTAAAGAAAACGACAGAAGTCTGGTTAAAAAAATCCTGTTCAAGTCAAAGGTTGCACTACGTGCCTGGCTCGAAGCCACTCGGTTTCAGTATATTACAGCGCCCTTGGCTTCGGTTTTCCTCGGAACTGCCATTGCCTGGAACAGCGGACATGAGTTTAATTTATATTATTTTCTGATGACTCTGCTGGGTATTAGTTTTGTCTATTTGGGCTTTAATCTAATCAATGAACTCCTGGAATACCTGACAGTGAAAAATAATTCAAACCTGAACCCCAATACACTGACCGGCGGATATAAAGTCATTCAAAAAGGAATTTTTTCACCGGAAAAGGCCTTACTATCCGGTCTTCTTTTAATATTACTGGGTTTTGGCACAGGATTGCATCTGGCTTTATTGATGAATAATTACTGGATTATCCTGATTGGTTTCAGTGGCGTACTATTTTCTATCGGCTATTCGGCACCTGTGCTAAAATATTCTAAATTTGGGCTTTCAGAAATAATTATTGGTTTTGCCTTTGGAACGATCATCACTTTGGGAAGTTATTTTATTCAAAGTAAAGGTGGTTTCAGTATCCTTCCGATTATTGCTTCTGTTCCGCTGAGTTTTTTTGTCATTATGATATTGTTTATCAATGAATTTCAGGATTACCGGGATGATAAGAACAGCAGCAAACAAACCATTGTTGTTGCCATTGGTGATAAATTCAAAGCCATGAAGTTATTTTCTATATTATTGTTTATTCCTTATCTTTGGGTTTTGCCCTTTGCTGTGTTCGGATTGCTGCCCTGGTGGTCTTTGCTGATGACTCTGACACTGCCCATGGCGATCGTGGCCATCAGGCAGGGCTCAACAAAGTACCGAAAAATTCAGGAACTTCTTATTGTCAATCGGCTGACTATCTGGATTCATCTGCTCACAGCCCTTTTATTAAGTTTTGCCTTTGTTCTCGATAAAATTATATAAATTTTCTTGATTTATTAAATTTGTGAATTTAAATTTACACGCTTTTTAACACTGGGATGTCGTTCAACGGCTAGGACAACAGATTCTGGTTCTGTCTATCGGGGTTCGAATCCCTGCATCCCAGCACGAAGCCCTAATTGGTCAACTTCAATACCGGTTAGGGCTTTTATTTTTATGGAGCATTCGTCTAGTGGTTAGGACGCTGGCCTCTCACGCCGGTAACAGGGGTTCGACTCCCCTATGCTCTACAAAACTCTCAGTAAAAATCAAATTCATTTGGTACGTATACGTTTTAAAATGTTTGAATGATGATACCTTTTATACAAGTATGAGTAAAAATGTAGAACAACGGCTTAAATATCATAATTCAGGAAAATCTCGATATACCAAAGGACACATTCCCTATAAAGTCATTTACACAAAATTAATCGGGAAAAGGGAAGATGCAAGAATACGAGAAAAATATTTGAAGAGTTCAGTCAGCAAGCGGTTGATCACAAAAATCCCAAGTAATTCTTAGGGGGCCCTTTCCGGCTGTTGTTAGACGCTATTTTTTGCAAATTTTTTTTTGGCTTTTTAAAATCAGGAATTGAACAGATTATCCAATGCTTTTCCGCCTTTTTTCTTGATTTCTTTTTCTGTTTCAGATTTTTTATCATCAATTTCTTTTCGATGCTGGTCAATTTCGGTTTTGTAATGGTTGAGTTTGTCTTTAATATTTTTCATGGCTGAGGCATTGTATTGCTCATATTCATGGGTGGCTTTATTAATCCTGTTGTCGATTTCTTTGTGAATTTTTGCCTTGGCTTCAGTGATATTTTTATCCAGATAATTTTTGATCTCTTTGCTGAAAAGGTCATCAATATTGGATTTGATGGCAAATTTTCCATCATAATATTTGCAACGAACCTCGAGATTTTGAAAATTTGTAATGGATTGATCCAGGAATTTCTGAATCTCAGACTGCGGTTTGGCGTCATTCTTTTTTTCAAAAATCATATTACTGCCGAAAAAATCCAGTTGCACCAGGTAAGTTTCTTTTTCCATGCGGGCCCCGCTGTTGATTTTTCCTCTTCCATTAGCGATGGTATAGGGGAAAAGTTCAGTTTGTGAGAGAGAAAAATTCTGGATTGAAAAGCCATCTATTGAAAATTGATAGGTATCGACGGAGTTTTCCGACCTGTCATCAATATTGGCTAATCCGGAAATCTCACTGTTGTCCGGTCGTTTTCCTGAAAAAGATATTTCTGTCATTTGATTGATTAATTTTGGGTCTGAAGTCAGGTTGATTATTTTACCAGCCAGACGGGTTTGGTCCTGCAATTCTCCTGAAAGGATCATATTTTTTATCCAAAAGTCAGGATATTTGTATTTTTGGGAAAATTCAATATACTGACCTTTGCCTCGTTTGGGCTTTTCCTTCTCGGATTTGACGGAACTGAGTTTTTTCTTGTAATAAGCGATTTTTTCGGTAATTTCAAAGAATTTGTTGACACTCCCTGTGGCAGTTTCGCCAAAAATAAATGTTGCGAGATTTTTAGTGTCGATGTTCGGAATTTTGGCCATTTTTTCAATTTCCGCATAATCGGTTTTAACCTTTTCCCCGATATCGTCAGCTGCCAGTCTTGCAGATTTTAAGTCTTTGTTGAAATCATCTTCGTATTGTTTCACCTGATCATAAACTTTGTCAAATTTCTTTTTTGTTTTTTCAAGTTTTTTGACGGCTGCTTTCAAATCGTCAACAGTTTTGATGGCTTTGGGATCAATTTTTTTGATTTCTTCAAATTCGCTTTCAAGGGCTTTATAATCCTTTTGAAAATCATCGGCATTGATGACGCCTTCCCAATGGGCAACTTTTTCTTCCATGGTTTTTTTTACAGAATCGATATATTCGATAGAAGAGAGGTCGATGGCCAGCATGATAGAATCAATATTGAGATCACTCTTCATCGATTCCAACCGTATATTTTTATATTCTTCACCGGTGGCTTTTAATCTTTGACCGGCTTTATTCATTAATCCCGAACCATCAGATTGTTCGGATTGTTTTATTTCTTTTTGATTTTTTTTGGGTAACTCACCACTGGTTGTGCGGTCAGTATTGGTCTTCACTTCAGTCAATTGCAAAGTGTCAATTACAATTTTTTGTCGAATCAGTGGCATGAATTCCATATTCATAGAAGTTTTTCCGGTTTCAAAGAGGTTTTTCATGGGGTGTTCCGGATTGGCCACCTGAATTTTGTCCCAGCCTGATGATAATTTAAAAATGGAGAACCTGAAATTGTCTATCTCTACTTTGGCTCCATTGGCAGAGGACAATGCTTTTTCTACCCGAGTTTCAATCCAGTGATCACTGAAAATAAAATACATTGCTGCAGAAAGAGCAATGATAACGATAATAAAAATAATTCCTTTCCAACGCAAAGTATCTCTCCTAATTTTTGAGTTTATATCCAGTGTTCAAAAGGTTGAAGATTTTTGAACTTTTCAGGATTTTTGTAATTTTCCATTTTTCCACTTTCGGATGTAATTTTTCCTGGTAATATTTTGCAAAAATCTTAAATCCAAAAAATACCGGGACAAATGCTGCCAGTGAGATGACAAAACTACCCAGGACAAGCGTGTTGTTGAAACGGGTCAGTACAAAAAATGTATTTTCATACATGCCGGTGAAAAGTCCCTGAAGAGGTCCGGTGTTCAATATTGACAACCCGAAAACATGAAATAATCCATCAAAAATCGGTGCCAATAATCCAAATATCGTCAGAGCCAGTAATGCCGTGCTGATATTGACATTGATGATCGCAATTAGGAAAATCACGATCAAATTGTGGATATTCCAAAAAGGTGTCAATCCTAATATCATTCCCATTGCAAAGCCAAAAGCTAGTTGGTTGGGAGAAGCATTACTGCCTAATGCTTTGATGATTTTTTTTAAAAACTTAATGAAAAACATAGCGCCTCAATTTTGTTTTGTTCAAAACTAAAATTACGAAGTTTATGTCGAAAATCAAATTGTTATACAATTACATTTATTGAATGTTCAGGAATTTTTTAAATGTGGATTTATATATACTGATATTTAGAATTTTTGATAAGATACCATTTCCATTATCTTGCCCATCCTGTTGTTGTTTTAAGTTTATCTCCTTCATCTGTGCCCCTGTTGTATTTTTTAATTATTTCTTTCAGACATTTCAATATATCTCTCTAATTCCATCCAGTCTTCGTGTGAAGGGATTCTCCAACCTTTGGGTGCTAAATTGCGTTCATCTCGTATTGCATATTTGTTATAATAGCAACCATACTTTTTCTTTTTCTCATAACAACATGCGCCTATTTTTAATTTTCTGTATGATGATGCATCACTTAGATTTGCTTATTTATCATCATTTTGATAGCGAGTTACTTTCAGGTTTTCTACCATTCACCATTGATCGCCAATTTTGACAGTTTTGTAAACATTTCCATTAATATCTTTGACGGTTCCTGTTTCAAAAGGGGAATTTTCTGGTTCTGTTAAAAAATCACAATTTATAAAGAATAATAATGCCGATAGTAAAAGAATATTCTGTTTCATTTTTTTTGATCCTTATTGCTGATATGCTGTAACACTTAATATTTTTTTTGAATGATATGGAAAGTGAAAGTGAAATATTTGAACTGTGACTTTGATCAAATGATCAATAATTTTATTCAAATTTATCCTTTCCATTATTCAAAATCTTTACTAGATTATTTACGGGTAATTTACTAGTAGTAGTTTTTGATACTCGCATTGATAGAAAAAGGTAGAAGATTATGAGAGAACTATCACCAAAAAAGAAAAAATTCATGGACTTCATTGACCAGTATAATGCGGAACATGGGTTTGCGCCAACCTTCAATGAGATCATGGAAGCGCTGGATATCAAATCGCCGGGAACCGTGAATTGGTATGTACAGGAACTGGAACAAGCGGGCTTACTGAAACGTACCCGTGGTTTTAACAAGAAGCGGGCGTTGGAAGTCGTACATCAGCAGGTGGAAAATACATTGCCGCTATTAGGACAAATCGCTGCCGGATATCCGCTGGAAGAATTTGAGAACAGGGAAGAGATCGAAGTGCCAACCGCATGGATTCATCCGCAAAATTATGTTCTGAAAGTCAAAGGAAACTCCATGACCGATGATAATATCCAGGATGGTGATTTTGTCATTATCCGTAAGACTGCTACGGCCGATGCCGGCGATACGGTCGTGGCTTTCGTCAACAATGAGGCAACCCTGAAACGTTATGTCCCCAAAAACAATCACGTCGAACTTCATCCAAGAAATCCAAAGTTTAATATCATTCACGTTGACCCGGAAGATGAATTCCGCATCGATGGTATAGTGCTTTATGTATTTAGAAAGTATAGCACGAGAAAATTATGAGCCGCCGATTTGTATATAATGACAATTCTCTTTTCAGCCGCGGATTAACGCAGATTTTCACGGATATAAATTACCAATCATTATGAACTCTGTTTTTCACATCAGACTCAAGGATTTTGAATTGCAGGCCGAGCAGATGGTGGACAGGACTTTGGTTGAGTATCCTGTAGCCATTATTTCATCAGCCAATCAGAATGGCACTGTGGTCAGTTTATCACGGGAAGCTGAGGAGGAGGGCTTTTACCCGGGCATGAAAGTGTCACTGGCCAGAAAAATGTCACATCATGTTAAAATGTTGCCCTTCAATGAACGGCTTTACAAAAAAATTCACAATTACATTTATAAATTACTGAAATATTATTCTCCGATTATTGAACCGGGAAATTTCGGACAGTATTATCTGGATATGTCCGGAATGCAAAATATTTACAAGGATGCCACCCAGGCCGGCTATAAAATTTTCAGGGATATCAATGACCGGGCCGCCATGAAAAATCGCGTAGGAATCAGCGTTAATAAGTTGGTAAGTCATATTTCTACAGCTGTGGTGAATGAGCCCATCTATCGCGTCAATAAAGGCAATGAATCCGGTTTTTTGGCTCCTTTGCAACCGAATGTGCTGCCTGCCCTGCAGGACCGCAGGGCGGAAAAGATTATTCGCTTTCTCTATTTGCAAAAGGTTCAGGAAATCCAGAAACTCACCGATGATGAAACCGCCGGCCGCATCCTTTTTGCCGATAATTACCGCCGGATCAGACAGGAATCCCACGGTGAGGACCATTCTATAGTCCAGCCACCCCAATTGCTGGACCACATCATTCGGCAGACCGTGCTTCAGGAGGATACCAATGATACGGAAATCCTGGATGCAGTGCTGGTTCGTCTGTCGGAGCAACTGGGCTATGAGTTGCGCAAACGCAACCAGGTGGCGGGTAAACTGAGCCTGGAAGTGCACTACAGTGACGGATTTAAAAACACCCGCACAACGTCGCTTCCAAAGAATGATAATGATACCATTTCTGTCACTTGCCGGAACCTGTTCCAAAAAGCCAATTATCGCCGTAACAGGGTCCGTTCCATCATGATTGATGCCTGCAAATTTCAGCCGGCAGTTCACCAGTTGAGCCTGTTTGAAAAATCAAAGCCCGATGACATTTCCAGGACCCTTGACCGGTTGCGGGACAAATACGGCTTTAGCTGCATCAAAAAAGCAGTGGAATTGCGCATTCCGGATAGAACTGTTCCTGGAAAGAGTAACAGTCATACCGGTTTTTCGGGTTTTAACTGAAATGGGAAATTGATACCAGCCGGCTTCGGGAAGGATAAGATAATCATCAAATAAAGAGGAATTTATGCATATTACGGAACAAATCATTCAATGGGCACTGGAACTCAAACCCCAGGAAAAATTATTGGTCATCGGCTCCCTGATGAATAGTATTGACCATGATGAAAAAAATGAGCCGCAACGGGATGAGAGATATGAAAAAAAATTTTTGATTATGAAAAGGGAATAATCAAAAGCAGAAATTTTAAAGATATGTTATAAAAAAACCACCTTTTCAAAGTCTATAGTCTGTATGTCCGCCATGGGAGTCCTTTTCAAAGGTGGTTTGAAAATATTATTTCACATCAAAATCTAATTTTTTACCATCAGAATCAATAACCAGTTTTTTCCCTGCAATCAATTTTCCGGATAAAATTAATTCCGACATTGGGTCCAGCACAAAGTGCTGAATATTTCGTTTCACTGGTCGTGCCCCGAAAACAGGGTCCCAACTTTTTTCCGCCAGAAATTTGATGGCGGAAGCGCTGAAGTCAATTTCAATATTCTGTTGTTCCGTCATTTTTTTTACCCGCCGGATTTGAATTCTGACAATATCTTCAATTTCATGGGGCAGGAGCGGTGTAAAAACGATAGTTTCATCAATCCTGTTTAAAAATTCAGGTTTCAGATGGTTTTTCAATTCATTCATCACTGTGTCATGGATGGCTAAATATTTGGCGTCCAGATTTTCAGCATTTAGATCGCTTGTATGGCGTGAAATCAGGTGGGAGCCGAGATTTGAAGTCATGATCAGCAGCGCATTGGTAAAATCGACAACTCTTCCTTTGCTGTCGGTCAGCCTTCCGTCATCCAAAACCTGGAGCAGCAGATTAAATACATCGTAATGGGCTTTTTCAATTTCATCCAGCAAAATGACAGAATAAGGATGGCGTCGAATGGCTTCCGTCAACTGTCCGCCTTCGTCATAACCAACATATCCGGGGGGAGCGCCGATCAACTTTGCTACAGCATGACGTTCCATATATTCGGACATATCAATTCTGACGAGAGCACTTTCATCGCTGAAGAGAAATTCTGCCAGAGCTTTGGCAAGTTCTGTTTTACCGATACCAGTAGGGCCGGTGAAGATAAAAGATGCCAGAGGGCGGTTTCTGTCCTGGAGGCCGGCCCTGGCTCTTCGAACAGAATTGGATACGGCCTGGATGGCTTTCTCCTGGCCGACGACCCGCTGGTGAAGTTTTTCTTCCAGCTTCAAAAGCACCTGTTTTTCACTTTCCACCAGTTTTGTAACGGGAATATGAGTCCATTTTGAGATAATATCAGCGATATCTTCTTCGGACACTTCTTCGCGGATAAATTTCTTATTTCCCTGTTTTTTAGCCAGTTCCTCTTTTTTATTTTCCAATTGCTGATGCAGAGACGGCAGTTTGGAATGTTTGAGTTGCGCTACTTTTTCCCAATCGCCATTGCGTTCGGCCCGTTCTGTTTCCCCTTTGGTTTCGTCAATTTGTTTTTTCAATTCATTGACATCAGTAATGATGGCTTTTTCTGATTCCCATTCAAACCGGACAGCCGCAGCTTTCTCTTTTAATTCCGGTAGTTCTTTTTGAATTTCTGTCAAACGTTCGCGGGATTGTTTGTGGTCATTTTCCTTTTGCAATGCGCGAAGGGCGACCTCCATCTGGTTGATTTTTCGCTGCAATTCATCTAATTCGGCCGGAGTGGAATCGACTTCCAGTTTTAAACGACTGGCAGCCTCATCCATCAAATCAATGGCCTTATCGGGTAAAAATCTGTCAGCAATATAGCGATCGGATAATTCGACAGATGCAACAATCGCGCTGTCTTTGATGCGAATACCATGATGGATTTCATATTTATCTTTGATTCCGCGAAGAATTGCGATAGTGTCCTCGACGCTGGGTTCATTGACCTGGACCGGTTGAAATCTACGTTCCAGGGCTTTGTCTTTTTCGATATATTTTTGATATTCGTCAAAAGTCGTGGCTCCGATACAGCGCAATTCTCCCCTAGCCAGGGCCGGTTTTAGGAGGTTGGAGGCGTTGACAGCCCCTTCAGCTGCACCGGCGCCAACAACGGTATGGATTTCATCAATGAACAGCACAATACTGTCATCAGATTCACCAACTTCCTTAATCACTGTTTTTAGTCTTTCTTCAAATTCACCCCTGAATTTTGCTCCGGCGATCAATGCTCCCATATCAAGGGAGAGAATGCGTTTGTTGCGAATTGTTTCAGGGACATCACCGGAGACGATTCGCAAAGCGAGTCCCTCAGCAATGGCGGTTTTTCCAACACCGGGATTACCAACCAGGATCGGATTGTTTTTGGTCCTTCTGGAAAGGACCTGCAGTGTCCGCCGGATTTCATCATCACGACCGATGACGGGGTCTAATTTTCCTTTTTTGGCCAGGTCGTTGAGGTCTCGGCAATATCTTTTGAGGGCCTGGTATTTGTTTTCCGGCTCCTGATCATTAATGGTCTGTGATCCCCGAATATTTTTCAGAGCGTTTAAAATGCTTTCATGACTAATGCCATTGGATTTTAGGATTTGCCTGAGTTCGTTTTTGGCCGTTTTTTCAAGGGCCAGAAGTAAATGTTCCGCACTAAGATATTCGTCATTGAAATCTTCTGCCAATTTTGCAGCTGAATTGAGCATTTTTTCAGAGTCCGGGCTTAAATATGGCTGACCAATACCACCGGATAATTTGGGAAAGCTTTCTATCCTGGATTGCAAAGCGTTCCCCAGTGCATTGATGTTCCCGGCTATTTTTTTTAAAATGACAAGACCGACATTGTCCTCAACCGTCAGAAGGCTGAAGAGGATATGTTCGGGCTGAATTTGTTGTTGCGAAAGATTTTGGGCTGATTGAATCGATTCTTTAATTATTTCCTGGGCTTTGATCGTCAGTTTATCAAAAGAAATCATAATGTCCTCCACTGTTAATTAAAATGCGTAGGATATGGCAAATTGGGGTATCCATTTCGCATTGTCAATTGTCAACGGCCGGGCAAACTCTACACGCGCCGGCCCCAGTGGTGTGGCAAGTGTCAGACCAATTCCAAAATTCCACATGTATTGCTGACTGCGCAGTGACTTAATGTCAGAAACAAGATTTCCGCCATCAAAAAATAATTCACCGCCCAAAAGCCAGTAGATGGGAAAACGCAGTTCAAAATTGGTCAGGACTTTCAATCTTTTCCGGTCGCCAATTTCTGAACCATCTTCGCTGGATTTGGTCAAAAAACGCTGATTTTCCCAGCCGCGCAAACTGGTGGCCCCGCCCAGGTAGTATTTTTCATACTCAGGGGCTGTTTTATCAGAACCATAGGGCGTGAGGTAGCCAAATTTACCCCGATAGGCAAAAACAAAATTTTTATAGATGCGAAAATATTCAGAATAGGAGGTTTCAAATTGCAGATAATTTTCGGTACCACCTAAAATATTGCTGGCAATCTTTCCTGAAAAGGTGAAGAGATGGCCTTTGGAAGGAAATAGAAAATCATTGCGCCGGTCCCGGGAGTAGTCCAAAAGGACGGCCCTTTCTTTTTCCTTTTCGATGTCTTTAATTATGGAAGAATCAATGGCAATATCGATTTCCTTGAATTCGTTGCTGATGCCGCTGACTTCGAAACCGGTTTTGAGATAGTTGCGCTTATCGGGATTGATGATCAGCGCTGTCTCGATACCGAATTTGTTGAAATCATATTCGTCTGCTTTTAAATCATCGACAAAAAATCGAATCATGGTGGTTGAGCGCAAGCCGATCAGCCAGGGTTCCATGTAGGTAATATTTCCGGTGAAATCAGGACGTGAACTAAAATCGTAGGGATTGATGCCGATGTTTGAATTGGCGCTCAATCCTTTGGCTTTATTGAGAAGGTTTTTATGTCGCCATAAAGCAGATAAATTGATTTTTGTCATCACTTCGGTACCTTGTCCTTCGGCCTGGATGATACCCGTGTTGAATTCCCAGTATCGCATATCCTGTTCACGGACATAAATCACCAGATCAATCTCGTTTTCAACCGTATCAATATCTGAAATGTTGATATTAACAGTATTAAACAATCCCAGGTTGAGAAGATACTTCTTACTGGTTTCGATTTTTTTCTTTGAATAAACATCGCCGCTCTTTATTACCAGTTCTCGCTGAATGACCTCCTTTTCAACCTTTTGGTTGTTTTTGATGGTTATATCCTCAATTTTCATGGTTTGATTTTCCTGGACCTTCAGGACCAGATCAATGTCACTATTTTCTATGTGAAGTGAATCGTTGATTAGGGCAAAGGGTTTGCCCCGGTTTTCATATTGAATTTTGATTTCTTTCAAACCATCCCTTACTTGGATTGGATTGTAGGCATCGCCAAGGTTCAGTCCCATCCATTTTATGAAGTGTTCATCATCAATGATTTCATTTTCTTCGATATTGATCGAGCGGAGTTTGAACTGCACTCCTTCATCAATGGCGAAAAAAATATCAACATTATTATCACGATCGATGAATATGGAATCTTTCACAGTGCAATTGAGAAACCCGCTTTTTAGATAAAAAGTCTTCAGGATCAGTTTGTCAGTCTGTATCATTCTTCGGGACAATCGCTGGGCTGCAAAAAATTTGGTTTTGGAAAGTTTGATATTTTTGTTTAATTCTTTGGCCGTAAAACTTTCATTGCCGGAATAGTTGATCTCGTGGATCTTGTATTTGGAGCCACTGCCAATCTGTGCAAACAGAATGCAGGGGAGCAGTACCATCACCATCAGAACAAAAATTCTAATAGTGATGTCTGAATTTGTATTGTAGTTCAAATAGTCCATTGTTATCGATTCGTCCGCTGATTGATTTTTTTTGATCTATTCGGTACCGCAAACCAAAGAAGTTTCTGGGATCGGTTTTATCTTCATCAAAGCCGCGTTCATAGGTAATATAAAGATTATTGGTGATTCTTCTGCCCATCATCAGGCTGATTTGGCTATCAAATTCTCCTTCCAGAAAATTTCCCTGGGTTTTTAGTTGAAATTCATCCAGCCCGGTATATTTTGATACCTGCCGGTTTAATTGCCTTTGAAGGAAAGAACTGGCGATATCTGAAGTCATATTTCTCAAATCGCGGTCGGTATCATCGTAGGTAAAGGTCAGTATCCTGAGAATATCACTTTGTGAATAAACTTCCGACTCAAATTGCAAGTCAGGTTTTTCCAGGTCGCCGGTAAGATAAACGGTTATCTCGGCTTCAGAGTCATCGTCACGGGCCATCGTCTGGCCAGACTGGTCCTGGCTTTGTCCGTGCATTCCCGATAAATCCAGTTTTGCCTGGAGGTCCAAGGTCGGGTTTATCTCCGTGGGAATGAATAGAATATTTCCCTGCAGATCGGTAAATTCCCAGATTCCCTGGTAGGATAAAATACCATCGAGAATGGAAAAGTCACCGCTGATTCTGAAATCATCATCACCTTCTTTAAAAAGCCATCCTTCTCCACTTAATTCGCATTCCATTACACTGTTTTTTATATAAAAATTGCCAGGAGAGATCAGATGAAAATTGATGTTGGTGTAGATACCTGATGATGATTTTTCTTCATAGGTTTCACCCATGGCAACCAATTCGTTTCGAACAGTAAAATTTTTCATTAGTAAATCACCGTCAATAGTCAGGGTATCCTGTCCAAAAATTTTGATTCTGGCATCCGCTATACCTTCCTGTTCACCCAGAAGAGTGCGAATGTAAATATCTTTGCCATCCAGGTTGAGATTGATATCAGGACGGGCTGGATCATTCAGATCAATCTGTCCTTTCAAAGTCACATTGGGAGCATTGGGATTGATAATACTTTTGGTAAAGATGTTTTTTAATATCTGTGCAAAGGTATTCCTCCATTTGATGTAATCTGTATTTTTCATCTGACCGGAAAAATTTTCAATGGTCAAAATATTGTTTTCAATGATACCAACACCATTGAGACCGTATATGGAATTTTCCAGATCCGAAACCTTGAGTTCGCCGTCATTCATTTCAAATTTACCGGTAGCCACCGGCTTTAGTGGAGGGCCTGATAATTTTAAATTAAAAACCATATCTCCCTTGACGGATTGGATTGCTTCAATGTATTCCGGCAAGGCAGGAATTGCATTGATTTCCGAGAAAACATCTATTTTCATTTCACCATCTTCGGTAATATTGAAAATTCCATCCAACAAAGCAATTTCCACCGGCAAAGTGCCTTTTGCATAGTAAGAACCGGCGTCATCGGTGAGAAACAAGTCTGTGATTTCGACAGTGGATTTTTCCACTTTTGCGGCAACCCGCAGGCTATTGGTTTTGACTTTGTCGATTACCGGATCAAGAATGTAAAACGATGTGGCAATGTCCGGTTGGTTTAAGGTATTTTTAAAAGAGACATCACCGAGCAACCGGCCGCCTAATTTGGTGTTGTAAAGTACGTAGGTATTTAAGATCGATAAATTGAAATTGTTAAAATCCATTTCCATATCAATCATGCTGGTAGTGTCAATGAAGGTTTGGCCTTTCTTCAGGGGAAAATTACAACTAAAATAACCACGGGCATTCACAAAGCCGTTGGCGGAATCAGTCAGGCTGATTTCCGGTATGATAATTCGATCGTTCATCAGGGACAGCCGACAGACCATCTGCTTGAAATGGTCCTTTCGATATACCAGATCCTGTCCTTCAATTTTTAAATCGATGACCTGACTGTCCTGCCGGGTATTGTAGAAAAATTGCCCAGAGGTTTTGCCGGCAAGATGGTGTTTTTGAGGTAAAAAATCATTGATCGATGAAAGGTCAAATTCCTTTAGAATAACCCGGGCATTTGCTAATTGATTGTTCTTTACAAAGCCCTGAAATTCCAGTTTACTTTCATTGATGACGAGGTAACTTTGATCAATCGTGATGTCGTTTTCATCCATTCGGATTTTGAGCGGGGTTAAATTGGAAAATTTATTATTCCTCAAATTGCCATCAATTCGGTTGATGGTAAAGTTCCTGAATCCGATGATCCGGGCTGAAAGGTCCAGGTCAAAATCCGGTCCTTTCACTGTTAATTGTCGCACATTGGTAGTGTCCCGGTGAAAAGTGACATCCAGATTTAAGCTCGGAAAAGGAATTTTGATAAATTTTGTACTGCCGTCATTGGCATTGAGCACAATCGAACCATGATGATCCGTAAGGAGGTTCAAAGCACCAAATTTGAGTTTAGTCTCATCAAAATACAGTTCCGGCAAGCCGATTTCAGTGGCGGACAATTCACCGTACAAATCAGGATCATTCATCCTACCGCGAATCTGCAATTTGCCAAAGATTCCGCCGGTTAATCCATCCCGGTGCAGCAGCGGTGAAAAAATGCCGATGTCAGGTGCATCAACCTGGCAGTCAAGATTTAAGACTTTTGTTTTTAAATTTGTATTTCCTGTCAGAGAAAAATGATTTTCAGCTAATTGGGCTTCAATTTTTCTATCAATTTGGAGAACATGGTTTTGATAGGTTATTTTGCCATTGACATGATTGATTTTCAACGTATCAATAGCGGTGTCGGTAATATCAATTTCAGCGCGGATGGCTTTCGGATTGTTGAGTTTTCCGTCAATATTAAAATGACTCTTTCCGGTGAATTTTGTCGCAAGATCGGCCACATTCCATTTACTCAGGTCAAGGTTGCTGATGGCAAAATTGCCATGATGCTGCCGTTCGTTAACAGAATGAAAGTCAAGACGGACTGACTCATTGAGGGATGAGAGACTAAAATCGGTAATCGTCAGATTATTATTGAAAACCGAGGCGGTAATGTTTCCTTTTTCGATGGTGTTGCACCGTAATTGGCCATAGAAGTCAGCAAAAACTTTGATTGAATCTGTTATGGTGACTAAGCAGCTAAGGTTTAAAGAATCTCCTTCTGAAAATTCCTCCTTGAAAGCTGGCAGATAATGGACCGGTTGAACATTGTTGGCAATTATTCGGACTACGCCGGTGGAATCTTTTGGGAAATTTAAAGCAGCCACCAGATTGGCGTTGTAATTTTTCAAGGCAATGTGGCTTACGGAAAAACCTTGAAAATCATTATGAAGTTTTGCTTTTGACAGTGTAAAAAGATCAATATCATCTTTGATGTAGAAATGGGCAGTATCCAGGCTGATATCCAGCTGGTCCTCAACCGTGGAAAACTCACCGAAGAGCATTTCGATAAGATAGGGTTCATTATTATGCCGGTAGGTAAAGTTGGTTACACCAAAATCGAACTTCCACTGGGTCGGCTCCTTGACGCGGGCAGCGGCACCTGGATCGGTTTTTTTTATTTTTTTATGCTTCGATAGGAGATATTGCAAGGTATCAATGGAATTTGGAAACGAGAATTCACCTCCATCGATCTCAATACCTAAAAGTTCCGGATTGGGAGAAAGAAAACTATTAAGAATATAGGACACTTTGACATGTCTGGCTTTCAGAATTTTATTTTTCCTGATGGTTCGCAACTCTGCATCCACCAGTTCTAGATTACTGAAGACATTTCCTTCAATTTTTCGGACTTTGAGAGACAATTCAAATTTATTGAGAAGGCGGTTGTTGACGATTTGAATAACCGGGTGTTTCCAAAGTGGTGTACTGAAGATTAAAAATATTAAACCACTGCCGACAAAAAACAGCAGGATTGGCGTCCACAACACAATTTTTATTCTTCTTCTCATATCGGGAAACTTACTTATTGTTAAGTTAAACAGCAATTAATCTTTTGACTAAAAACAGAAATATTGAATAGTTTGTCAAAAAGTGTGATTTTAATTAACTTATCCAACCAAAAAAAATAGAGGATATATGAAAAATAATATTGGTTTGATAAACATTTTACTGATCTTAATCGTTGTTGCTTTTTGTGTCAACTGCAGTAAAAATAAAATTGAGGAGCCAAGACCAGAGCCGTTGGTAAAAATTGGCGATGTAACCATCTCGAAAGATGAATTCATTCGAAGGGCAGAATACACCATCAGACCTGTCTATGCCAAAGGTGACCTCAATATTCACAAGAAAATAATCCTCAACAGTCTCATAGCCGAAAAATTGATGGCCCTGGAAGTCAATGGCGATTCTCTGATTCACACCAGTGAATATTTCAAAAATTATCTGACCGGCAGAAAAAACCAGGCAGTTCGTGAATTGCATTATTATAACCTCGGGACCAGGAAAGTCAAACTCGACCCAAAAGAAGTTTCAGATATTTATCAAAAAGCAGGACGAACTTACCAGGTAGTGTTTTTGAATTTGCCGGCCAAAAAGGCAGCTGAGGAATTTTTAAAATATTTGGATGAAAATAAGATTTCTTTTCAGGAAGGCATTCGAGAAATAATGGGGCAGAAGGAAGTGCCTATTCAAGAAATCAGTTTTGACAACAATGATATTGCTGATATTCATGATATTCTTTTTAATAGTCCCATCGATAAAAACAAAATTTACGGGCCGATTGAAACGCTTGCCGGCGAGGCAATTTTGTTTCAGGTCAAGACCTGGAAAGATGCCAAAGTCATCACGGACCAGCAAATCAAACAGCGATACAATGATATCAAAGATAAAGTCAGCCGGTTTAAAGCAGAAAAGATCTATAGTGAATATGTCAGTGAGCTGATGCGCGGGAAAAAGATGGACTTCAACAGAGAAACCTTCATGCGGTTGGCAGCGCTGTACGGCAAACTTTATGATATAACCCGTGAAAACAACAAAGAACTAATGAATAAAGAAATGTGGGGTAATGAGCGTAAAATTCAGGAAGTGGATTCTTTAAAACAGGGGTTTGAGGATTTAAAAAATGCAGTCTTATTTACGTTGGAAGGCAAAGAATGGACTGTGGCCATGTTTCAGGAGGAGTTGAAGTCCCATCCTCTGGTTTTTCGAAAAACAAAAATAACCGGCCGTGAATTTCCAGCGCAGTTTCGTTTTGCAGTTGCTGATTTGATTCGGGATAAATATATCACCGAAGACGCCTATCGCAAGGGATATGATCAGTTGAAAACCGTAAATGATTATACAAACATGTGGAAAGATAATTTACTCAGCCACTATTACTGCGAAAAATACCTTTTTGACAAAGGTTTTCAGGGTGATTTTGAGAATGATTATATGACAGCGATTCGGGATTATCTGAACCCTCTGGTTGATTCATTACAGACAAAATACAGTGAAAATATTTGGATAGATACCGATCGGTTTAATGATATTTCTTTGACGAAGATCGACCTTTTTGCCCTGCAAAATAATGTCCCCTATCCGGTGGTTGTTCCCGGTTTTCCCGTCATTACTGATGATACAAAGTTGGATTATGGTCAAAAAATGAAGGATTAAAGGACCTTTGTTTTCGGCAGGGTAATAATGAATTTGGTACCACCATCCACTACGGATTCAACCTGCATTGATCCATTGTGGTTTTTGGTAATGATAAAATATGATACAGAGAGACCAAGACCGGTACCGGAATTAACGTCTTTAGTCGTAAAGAAGGGCTCAAATATTCTGCTTTTGATACTTTCAGGCACACCCGGACCGTTATCCATAATTTCAACAGTTATGTTATCTTCGGTTTCAGAAGTTCTTATTTTAATTTCAGGCGTATATTCCTCGGCCAGGTTTTTCATCTTTTCCAATTTTAAATGAGTCGCTTCGGCTGCATTTTTGATAAGGTTGTAAAACACTTGCTGTAATTTACTTTTTTCACAGCTGATATCCTTGATGGGTTCTTTGTAATTTTTATGGATTTTTATTTTTTTAAAATCAAATTTTTTGGATAGGTCATAATCACTGGTGGCCAGATCCAGGGTTTCATCGAGAACTCTATTGATGTTTTCTTTTTCAAAGACCAATTTGCCCTGTTTTGCAAAACTCAGCATATTATCCACAATTTTGGCTGCGCGATGGCCAGAGTCGATGACCAGGCTGAGTAATTTATTCAGATTCCGTCCGGTGAAGTATTTCAAAATGATGTCGGTATGGTCTTCATTTTTTGTAACCTTTTGTATGTTTCCCGGTTTAAATCGGTTGGATATGACGTAGGCATTTTGAATCATTCCGGCCAGGGGATTATTGATTTCATGGGCCATTCCAGCTGCCAATCCGCCGACGGACAGCATCTTTTCAGATTGAATGATGAGTTCTTCCATTTTTATCTGTTCAGTGATATCATCAATGCGAATGACTGCACCATCCTGCTCATTTTTGAGAGGATAAATTGTAACATTATGATGAAAAGCGCGCTCACCGGATTCATCGTTTATTTTCATGACTCTGATATTTAAAGATTCCATACTCATTTTTATCATTTCCCTGCTGTCCATTAAAACAGGGCATAGAGCAAACAGGTTTTTATGAATTGCTTCCTTTTCACTGATATTGAAGGATTTTTCAGCCTCCCTGTTCCATAAGGTAATTTCAAAATTTTTGTTGATACCAATCATAACCGAAGGCATTGAATTTATAATATTGGTTAGGTAATTTTGCAGTTTTAAAATTTCCTGTTCACTTTCTTTGATATGGGTCAAATCAATCACAATGCCCCGAAAACCAACCGTTCGGCCATTGGCATGAATTTGAATACCATTGATGAGGCCGCAAAAAGTACTTCCGTCTTTTCGAATAAAGGTGTATTCATTATAAGCCGTTGCCATATCATGATCCGGTGAGTAAGTATTTTTCAGAAGGGTTTCCAGACTGGACTGGGACACAATGTTTTTCGCATTGATGCCGTTTAAAAATTCATCTTTGGAGTACCCAAATTTGTGTAAGGCGGCTTCATTAATGTAGGTGAAATTCAATTCAAAATCTGTTTCATAGACAACTTCCGGTAATAAATCCGAAAGTTCACGAAATCTTTTTTCACTGAGCATCAGGGCGTTTTGGGTTTCCCTGTTTTTTTCGATTTGTTCTGATAATTCTTTATTTATTCTGCGTAGTTTACTCTGGGACAGGAGTGTTTCATGGATTTTTTTCTCCAGCAGGACCTTGGATTCCTCCAATTGTTGGGTCCGTTCATAAATGATGTTTTCCAGGTTGTCCTGGTAATCGTTCAAACTTTTGGAAATTTCGATCAGTTTTAATACAAGATTATAGGTATAAGCAATTAAAAAGGCCAGAAACCCGTAGGTCGTTATATTAAAGTTATAATCATATTTATGAATCAGAAAGATATCGGTAATTACCGTGAAAAATATTAAAACCAGACCGGCCAGCAGGATGATCGAATCTCTTTTTTTTGAAAAATAGGCCCGAAGGATGATGTAGACAATCACAACAATGACAATACCGGTATATAAAAAAATGGGAATCAATAACCGGGTCATGGTAAAGGTATTCAGAAGGATTGTCAGTAAAGAGAGGACCAGGCCTAATTCGAGGACTATTTTAATCAGCCTTCCTTTTGATTCTTCCGAATATTTGGTTTTGATAAACAACAGTCCCAGCCAGCCGGTGGATGCGGCGATCAGCCATTCCAGTCGGGTTATCAAAAACCAGTTGGCCGCAGGATTCAAAAAATAGAGAATATCTTTATTAATGATGAACAACCGTATTGAAAACATAAAAGCAAAAATTCCAAAAATGAAGTTTGAGATGTGTTTTTCTTTTTTGTGGGTGACAGAGACAATTAAGTGGAAAAGGCCAATCATCAGGGCCAAAATGATAATTGTAAGGTCTTTGGCGAGTTTTAATATGGTCCTGCCGTGCAAGTCGGAAAGATGGCCGATTTCAATACTGGTGCGAATTCCGCCTTTGGAATGGTGAAAGTTGGCGGCCTGAATGATAATCACAACTTCCTCGTCATCCATTTCCAAAGGAATAGAAAAATTGACATATTTAGGGATTACTGTTGCCCCAGCGGTGTCAACTCGGCCAATTTCTGTAATAAGGTCATCATTAATCCAGATTTTGGAAGAAGTAAAAATGGCGGGAAAATAAAGAAAATATTGACCCGGCAATAATTTCATCGTAAGGCGATAGGTTGCATATCCTTTCAGGGAAATATTTTCAATATTGCCATAATCTGCTGTCCAGCCGCCGGGAACTTGGATATAATTTTTAATGGCTGATGGTTTTGGGTAATTAGATTCAGGTGTTAGGAACTGTTTCCAGTAAAATTCCCATTGCCCGTCGAGTTTTACACTCTTTCCTTCCTGAAAATTAAAGTCGCTGAGATCGACGTATCCTTTGGTAACTGTCTGTGCCTGCAGACAGTTCAGTGAAATGAAAAGAATAACAGGCAGTAACCATTTAATATAATTTTTTTGCATTATAATTCCGGCTTTCGGTCTGGGATTCTGATTACGAAATTTGTACCACTTCCTTCTTCGCTTTCCACATGCATCGAACCGTGGTGGTTTTCTGTGATAATAAAATATGAAACAGATAAACCAAGGCCGGTGCCTTTTTCATAGCCTTTGGTTGTAAAAAAGGGTTCAAAAATCCTTTTTTTATTCTCTTCCGGAATATTGGGGCCATTATTTCCAATTTCAAAGTAGGTATTGTTCTTTTTTCGATAGATTTTTAACGTAAAAACAGGTTCTTTGGAGGCGAGATATTTCATGGTTCTCATCTGGTTTTCTTCAAACATGGCTTCAGAGCCGTTTTTTAAAATATTTAAAAATACCTGCTGCAATTTACTGGCTTCACAATAGATTTCAGGTATTCCGGGTTCGTATAATTTTTTAATTAAAATTTTTCGAAAATCATGTTTTTTACCGATGTTGTAATCATTTTGTGCCAATTCGAGGGTTTTTTCCATGAGTTCCGTGGGTTTTTCAAAAGAAAAGCGGGATTTGGATTGTTTGGAAAAGCTCAACATATTGTGAACAATTTCTGATGCCCTTTTTCCGGCTTCAAGCACCAGTTCTATTTGTTTTTCCACCTGTCTTTTTTCCATATATCTGATGATCTCGTCGAAGTTAATGCCGATTTCATTTGCCGTGGAAATATTTTTGGGCAATTTTCGCAAAATTCTGTTTTTCAGTACCAATGAATTTTGGATGATTCCAGCCAGGGGGTTGTTAATTTCATGGGCCATGCCTGCTGCCAAACCGCCAACAGATAACATTTTTTCTGACTGGACCATCATCTCTTCCATTTTGACCTGGTCTGTGACATCATCAATACGAATGACTGCGCCATCATTGCTGATGTCCAAAATCGGATAAATCACAATGTTTTCCAGGACAATTTTACCGTCAATCATTCTTTTATGCTTATGGATATTTCGAATTTCTTTGTTGAAAATACAATTTCTGATAATTCCAAGATCAATGGGAAATGAAGGGAATATTTCCTGAATATTTTTACCGATTATTTTTTTCTGAGCAGCCAGGACTTCGGTTCTCATTTTTGTATTGATATGGGTAATGAATCCCTCTTTATCAATGGACAGAATTTTGGAGGGCATGGAATTAATGATTTCATCGATAAAAATTTTGGTTTTTTCCAGTTCCTTTCGAATATATATGCTTTCACTGATATCGGTAATAAACCCTTCCATGGCAACAGGCTGGCCGTTCTGATTGTAAATACCAACGCCTTTTTCCCAAATCCATTTTATTCGATTGTTTTTGGTTATAATGCGGTAGGTGGTTTCAAAAGAATTGTGATTGATAATACATTCGTGAATGTAGGTTTTATTTTTTGCAAGATCATCCGGATGAATCAATGAATTAAAACCAAAACCGGCATTGTTGATCATTTGCTCAGGTTCATATCCAGTGAGGCCTTTTGCTCCTTTGCTGGCATAAACCAGGGTCCATTTTTCATCATTCAGGCAGCGGTATGCCATGCCCGGCATGTTGCTGAGCAGTGTCGATAATTTCCTTTCGCTTTCTTTTAGGGTTTCTTCATTTTTTTTCAGGTCAGATAAATCGATGGCAATCCAGAGGTAACCTTTAGTGTCATAATTGTTTTCGGGAATAGGCGTAACATAGAGGTTGACTGTCTTAATATTTCCTGATTTGGTAATATATTTCCAGTTTCGGGTTTGATACCGGTTGAGACCGGAGAAGAAGGCAAACATTTCAATCAGACCGGCTTCAGGAAATTGTTTTTGTTTATAAAACTGAAGACCCTCTTCAATTTCTTGTCTGTCAAAAAGTAGCTCAATGGATTTTTTTTGCACGATTTCGGACTTGGTATATTCCAGCATTATTTCAGCACCTGTATTGAAATAGGTGATGAGACCTTGTGAGTCAGTTGTAATGATGGAGACTTCCCTGGCGGCATCCATAATGCTGTTTAATAAAAAATTGATTTCTGTCAGTTTCTTTTCAATCGTATGCTTTTGTTTGATTTCATTTTTTAATTTTGAATTAATATCAGACAAATATTTTTCTTTTTGCTTTTGCGTATGGTTTTTATAGATAATGATGCTAAGTATCATCAGAATGATGGAAAGTGAGAGAAAGAGTTTAAAAATAAAGGTCTGCCAGAATTTGGGCAATACTTTGATTTGCAGGGCTTTTGCCCGGCTATTCCAGACACCATCATGGTTTGCCGCTTTGAGTAAAAAGGTGTAATTGCCATGGGGCAGATGATGGTATGTCACTTCTCGGTTTCTGGCATCGGTGACCCAGGTTTTATCAATACCATGCAGTTTGAAGGCAAAGGAATTTTTTTCAGGATAGATGTAATTTAGCAATGCAAAATCAACAGTGAAGATATCATCCTGGTTCAGAGTGATCGAACGGGTCCGCTCGATGCTTTCCATCAATAATTTCCTGCCAAACTGGATTTTTCCCGGTTTGATTTCTTCATTAAATAATTTGATTTCAGTTATTTTGGGAATAGGAACATAGTAATCCTGAACCATTTCATCGGGTGAAAAATAAAGAATGCCATTAGTAAAAGCGAAATAAAGGGCGTTATCATAGAAAAATCCTTTCCTCATCAGGAAGAATACATCATGGATGTTATCTCTGGAATTAAAAAATTGGACCTTCTGGCTGGATTTATGGATGGATACGATGCTTTTGTTGGTGACGCCCCACAAGTGGTCTTTCACAGTGACCAGACTGATTATCATTATTTTATCCAGCATATCATGTTCGAATTTTTTGACATTGAGTTGTTTATCAAAATAAAATAGTCCATGTGCCATGGAAAACCAGAAATAATTTTCATCAATCGCTATATCATAAATATAATTATTTTCCAATAGGGAATTATTTTTCTGGATTTTTTTTATGATTTCTTTATTCTCATCCAGGACTATGATTCCGTCTTTGGATGAAAGCAAAATAAAATAGTCACCAAATTTTGTCATTTTCCAAAAACTGAAATTTTCATTTTTAAGGTTGAAAGAAGAATATTGTCCGGTCGACTGATTGAACTTATGTAATCTCGGAGTGATGATCAAAAAGGTCGTATCGGTATCCGGATAGAAGTTAAAGACCAGGTTGTCTTCAATGGACTTATCCCTTTCAAAGGGAAAACATTGAAAGGTCCTGTCTTTCATTTTTACCAGTCCGTGGGAGGTGCCAATCCATATTTCATCATTGATTTTCATGACATTAGAGATGAAATTAGACGGAAATTCCCTGCAGGTTTCATTGTTTATCAAAAAGACATTTTGGTTTACAAGATCAAATTCGATAAGACCGATATTATTTGTGCCGATATAGAGTTTGTTGTCGATTACTGTGGTCAGAGTTATATTTTTGTTTGCCAATAAATGATTGTATCCGGGTATATTCAGTAAGTGATAATCAGCAGTGTGGTTGTATATGACAGTCAGGCCTGATTTTGCAGAGCCAATCCAGATATTTCCCTGCTTGTCCCGGGTCATACATAAGGTCTGAGTGATTTTTTTTCCTTCTTCGGGGTTAAGATGATTTTCTTCACAAACAAACTCATTTTTAATCACATCATATATTTTGATTCCGTCATGCCAGGCTGCAAATAATAATTTATTCTCTTTCAGTTGTTCAATAGCCAGAACACGATCATTCATCGTGCTATTCCTGCCATAGATTTGTTCAAAAGCCTTTTTTTCTCTGTCAAATCGCAGGACCCCTTGGTTCCATATACCAATCCAGATATTGTCATGATTATCAATATAAAGGTCCATTAACCGTTTGGATTTGGAACTGTCGGGTTCGCCTGATGGACACAGATATTGTTCGAATTGACCTTTTGCAGGATCAATTTTAATCAAGCCTGATTTAAAGGTGGTAATCCATAAAATATCCCTGCTGTCAAAGTGATAATCTGTGATGAGCAGATTGGAAAACTGGCTTATGTTTTGGGATATATCAAATTGAAACTCGAGTTTGCATCGATCCTTTATTTGAAAAAACCTGGAGCCTTTACTGATCCAGTAGTTGCCCTGATTATCAAAGGATGACTTGGTAAAGATTTGGTCAAAAACTGTATCCAGTTTTCCGAGATCTGTGAATTTTTCGGTCCTGAAATCATAATATTCGATACTTTTTTGAGTATGAATGAAAAGTCCGCTACTGTCACCTTCGATCATAAAAATAAAATCATCGGAAACCGAATATTCATCTTCTGTTTCGTTGTAGGATTTAAATTTTATTCCGTCAAACCGAGTGAGTCCCTTGTTGGTTCCGATCCAGACATAGCCGTAAATATCCTGGTAAATAGAATTGATCATGTTGGAGGGTAGACCATTTTCAATATCATAATGTCGGATATCCAAATTATCGGAAAATAAAAAATTAAATAGAACTAATAAGCTGCAGAAGATTTTTATATAGTTTTTCGTCATAAGATCTGTTTTAATTTTTGGGTTATTTCCATGATCAGGAAGTTATCACAATCGGTTTTGAGGCTCTCGGCAAAACGGGTATACCGCTGGTTCTTTTCCTTCAGACCCCTCTGATAGATTTCATCAGCGAATTTTGAAATATCTTCAATCAACATTGTTTCGATCAATTTTTCAACCAGACTACCGAAACGCTGCTTTAAGGCACACTTATCGGAGTAGGTCAGCAAATTTTCATCAGATTTTTCTTTTTCTAAAACATTTCCATCGGGATTTAAATACCGGCTGAGAATTTTGACCAGTTCCACGGGTTCAAAAGGTTTTAGAATGAATTCATGAAAAAGTGGTTTTGTTAAAAGTGCATGAAGATTTTTATCGATAGAAGCAGTAAGGGCAATAATGGGAAGGTTCTGTAAGAACTCAATTTCACGAAGTCTGGTGGCAATTTCTATTTCGTTTGATTCCGACAATTTGATATCCAAAAGTATTATATCCGGAATTGTTTCTTTTGAAAATTCAATAAGCGAGTTTCCGGATTTGAATTTTGTTACCGATAGATTTAAAGGCGACAGTATTTCTTCAATCAAATGAAGGTTGGAGTCAAGATCATCAAGAACAAAGACCTTTTCATTGTGGAACTTTATATTATGGGTTTTGAGGGAATCTTGAGAGGCCGGGATGTCACGGGGAGTGGTTTTTATATTGAAAAACCGCAGAATAAAGAGACTGCCTTTATTTAATTCGGATTTTAGTTCTATTGTCCCATTCATCATGGTGACCAATTTCAAACAAATGGCCAGTCCGAGTCCGGTACCGCCGTATTGACGTACACTTTGTCCCTCGTGTTGATGGAACGCCTCAAAAATTTGCTCTTGTTGTTCCGGATGGATTCCGATTCCTGTATCAGTCACGGATATTTGAATATCCACTGAATCATCCTTCTGGCTGACAATTTCAAAACACAAATAAATCGAACCGGTGGGAGTGAATTTTACAGCATTCCCCACCAGATTTAGTAAAATCTGACGCAGACGGGTTTCGTCGATTAAGATGTCGGTTTTTAACTTTGGATCAATGCGAACCTGAAAATTCAGGTTCTTTTCTCTTGTTTGGTGGGAGAAAATTTGAATTATTTCCTGAAATAGATAATTAATATTCACCGGATGAAATTCTACTTTCATTTTACCCGCTTCGATTTTTGATAAATCCAGAATATCATTGATCAGTTTGAGCAGGTTTTTACTGGAAATCTTAATTGAATTCAGATATTCAATTGCTTTTTCGCCGGATATTTCCCGGGTTAACAGTTCATTAAAACCGATGATGGAGTTAAGGGGTGTACGGATTTCATGGCTCATATTGGATAAAAATTCACTTTTTGCCTGATTGGCTTTTTCTGCTTCTTTCCGTGCTTCTTCAGCCCTTTTTTGGGAAAAAATCCGGGCTTTTTCCCATCCTAAAGTGAACAGAGTAACTGTAAGGTAAGATGGAATAATACGAAGGATGAGATTGGGGTTATAGACATAATGAAACGGGATATATTTTGATAAAGCAAAAGAAAGGGTGATGATGGAAATCAGGGCCAGAGATAATATCATCCCTCTTTTTAATCCCAGCAGGAAAATGGCCACCAGGGGATAGACATAGACCCAGACAACCGCTGTTCCATCGATGGCACCGTTGATAAATAAGAAAATAAAATGAAATCCAATCAAAATGGTTCCGATCAGGGAAATGGGTTCGGTTTTCCAGGTTTTTCGAAGTCTGAGCATAAAAAATATCAATAGGGAAAAGAAGGAAGAATTGGTGGCTGCTACCAGTTTATTATCCTGAATATAGGCCAAAATGGCGAGTAAAAACAAAAAGGACATACCAATGTATAGCAATACCACGAGAACATAAAATCTTCGAATTTCTTCAATGCTGAATCTATTATTGGGTTTCTCGGAAAAAATAATTTTGCGAAGGGTTTCAAATTTATTTTTCATGTTGATCCAAGCTATGGTTGATCGGCAAAAGTATGACGAATTTTGTTTTTATCTGGGCATTTGACTCCACCCACATGGCACCGTTGTGGTTCTTGGTGATTATGAAATAGGACACTGACAATCCGATACCGGTGCCTTTTCCAACCTCTTTTGTTGTAAAAAATGGCTCGAATATACGTCTTCTGACTTGTTCCGGTATGATTGGACCATTATTTTCAATTTCTATTCTGACGCTTCTATTTTCATTTCTGATGCTGATATTAAAAGTAGGATTGCTGAGGGTCTTGTCCATGAACATGGCTTCAGCCCCATTTTTAAGTATATTGATGAAAACCTGCTGGATTTTGGTGACTTCACAATTAATCAGACTGATATTTTCACTGAAGTTTTTATTTATTTTAATCTTTTTAAAATCATAATTGTTTTCCAGATTAAAATCACTGGCAATCAATTCAATGGAATCTTCCATAATTTTAATAATATCGGCAGGGGTTTGTTTGGATTCGGTTTTTTTGGAAAAGCTGAGCATATTATGGACGATATCCGATGCACGTTTTCCAGAATCATAAATCAGTTCCAGTTGTTTTATGACATGGCGCTTTTCCATAAAGTCTTTTAATTTATCAAAATCAAGTCCAATTTCCGAAGCCAATTGCAGGTTTTTGGGTGAATTTTTAGTTAACCGGTTGAGTAATACAGCAGCGTTTTGCATCATGCCGGCCAGAGGATTGTTGATTTCATGGGCCATACCGGCAGCGAGACCGCCTACCGAGAGCATTTTCTCAGACTGGACTATCAACTCTTCCATATAGGTTTTTTCGGTTGTATCATCAATTCTGACGACGGCACCTTTGGAATCACTGGCAATTAGAGGATAGACTGTAATTTCTTCATATATTGTTCTGTCATTTTCATGACGACTGACTTTCAAGTGAACCTGTTGATTGTTTTTAATTGATTTTTTTATTGTTTCAATTTCATTGGGATATTGTTTTAAAAGGATATCAATGGATTTTCCGACGGCCTCTTTTGTTTTCAGACCAGTCCTTCGAACTGCCCGCTGGTTCCAGTGACTGATGGACCCGCGGCTGTCGACACCAATCAATACCGATGGCATAGAATTGAGAATATTTTCAATATAATTTTGGGCTCGTATTAATTTTTTTTCTGCTTTTTTTCTCTCCTTTATTTCATTTTGCAAAATCAGATTTCGGTCGTGCATTTCGGTTAGGCGATATTTATAAAAACTGAAAATTAAAATGAAGAAGAGCATAATGGTGGTAATTCTGAACCACCAGGTGGACCAATAAGGCGGCGTAACAATAACAACAACTTCTTTGGGTCTATGGTTCCAGACTCCATCGTTATTGGAACCCTTCACTTTGAAAGTATAAGAACCGGGATTCAGATTCGTATAGGTCACGTCATGTTTGTTGCCACAAAAAATCCACTGATTACTAAATCCTTCCATCATGTAAGCGTATTCATTGTTTTTGGGTGATGTGTAATCGAGTGAAGCGAATTCGAAAGATATGGAAAAATCCTGATGATTTAACCTGACAGTGTCGACTTCCTGCAAGGCCTTGTCAAAATTGAGAGGCACATTATTTTTGCTGATATTGGTGATGGCAATTTGAGGAATGTAGGAATTAATGTTGATACTGTCCGGGAAGAAAACATTAAATCCATTGATTCCACCAAAAAACATTTCTCCTCTGGTATTTTTATGATAAGAACCCCAGAAAAATTGCTGACTTTGCAGCCCGTCGGAAACATTAAAATTTTGTATTTCAATATTATCCATGGATTTTTTACTGAATTTACATAAACCGTTATTGGTGCTCATCCATAAATTATCCTTATCATCCTCAAGGATACCATAAATGATATCATTGGGCAATCCATCTTTGGAAATATAGGCTGTATAAATAATGGTATCAGGTTTGAATTTTACCGGGTTTACAATTTCCAGCCTGTTTAAACCGCCGGTATAGGTGCCAACCCACAGGATCATTTTATTTTGTGTTTTTTCTGTTGAATCGATATGAATGGAAAGGATTCTGTTGTCACTGAGGCCCGGCTTGTCAGAGCCGGCTGCATACAAACGTAGGACGGAATCGACGCTATTGCCTGAATCGGAAAGTTTTATTCGATTGAGGCCCTTCCAGGTGCCGACCCAAAAATATCCATAGGGATCAAATTTCAAGCAACCAGACTGAATTCTGTTATCTGAAATCGTGTTTGAATCGTTTCGGTGGTGATAGAAATTTTTAAAAAGAGAAGAATTCCGGTGATAAAAACTCAAACCATTTTCAGTGCCAATCCAAAGATTACTGCCAGTGTCTTCAATTATTGACTGAATATTATCGTTACAGATTGAATTGGTGTTATTATGGTCATGCCGGTAATGGCTGAATTTCTCATCTGCAGTCATTTGATTCAGTCCCATTCCCCATGTGCCTGCCCAAAGGATATCCCGGCTATCAATCAACAGGGCTGATATATATGTGCTGTTGATCGAATTAATATTTTTTGAATCACTTTTAAAGTGGACAAATCGGTTTTCCTTTCGCAAAAATTTGTCAAGCCCGGCCCCGAAGGTACCAATCCAGAGCACATCCGGGTCTCGACTATAAAGCGAGCGGATTGTGTTCGAACCCAGGCTATTGGTGTCATTTTCAATGGCCTTGAAATGCTGAAAAAGAAATTTGTTGGGGTTGAATTTGCTGACTCCCACGTCGCGGGTGCCAATCCAGATGAGACCGGATTTATCCTGATAGACAGACATAATTTGATTACTGCTCAACCGGTTGCTGATGGGGGTGAGATAAGAGAAGCGAATAAATGCCTGTTTTTTAGGGTCATACTTGTTCAATCCGTTATTATCGGTGCCAATCCAGATGTTGCTGCTCTTGTCCTTGAAAATTAAATTAATCTCATTACCGCTGATGCTGTTGATATCGGAAGAATTTAAAAAGTGCTTTACATTGTTTGTGGCTATGTTCCAGAGCAGTACCCCTTTATCAGTTGTTCCGATCAACAATTGGTTTTCATCAATTTCTGCTATTTCCGTGATATGTCCAAAGGGAATGTGGTCCAGGTGATTGAATATTTTATAGTTTCCCTTTGGATTTTTAATAATCTCAATGATTCCTTTGCCACTGGACCCAATAAAAATCCTTTTATTTTGGGTCACTGTCAGGGCCTGAATAAAATCAGTACCGGCCAGTTGAAAGTAATTTGCAAGAGAAAGACATTTTTTAAAATGATGCGTCTTTTTTTCCAAAAAAAGCAGGTCGTTATTACCAGTCGCCACAAGCAGCGAATCCTCGTTGAATTCTTCGATCTCAAGAATATTGTCATCCGTAATGCTGGCTGTGTCCAGCGGATTTTTTTGAAAATGGGTGAAATTTTCAGTATGCAAATCAAATAAATTTAATCCACCGGCATTGGTGCCGACCCAGATATCGCCCTTTTCTGATTCGTGCATACAGGTGATAAAATTGTCGGAAACAGAATGATCGTTGTCTTGAATATTTCGGTAAATTTTAAAATTATAACCATCATAACGGTTTAAGCCATCCTGTGTTCCGAACCACATGAATCCATACCCGTCCTGCAGGATAGTCTGAACTGTATTTTGGGACAAACCATCTTCAATACTCAGAGTTTTGATCTGATAATATTGGGCCCGGGATATAGGCGGTGTCATCCCTATCAAAATTAAAAGCGTAAGGATAAAATTTTTATAGTGGCTAGGATATAATTTTGCTTTTAACACGACTTTATTTTCCATTTATCTGATAGTTAGGTAAGGATATATAAAATTTGGTATTTTCACCTTCTTCGGATTCAATCCACATTTTGCCGCTATGGTTCTTGGTGATGATGAAATAACTGACTGATAAACCAATTCCTGTCCCTTCGCCAACATTTTTTGTGGTGAAAAAGGGATCAAAAATTCTGGTTCGAATATTTTCCGGAATGGAAGGACCATTATTTTCAATTCGAATGGTGATGTTTTCATCATCAAAACTGGATTGAATCAAAAATTCCGGTTTTTTTCCATCAATCGTATATTCGCTCATGGCCTCAGCGCCGTTTCTGAAAATATTCATAATGACCTGCTGAATTTTGGTTTCCTCACATTTTAAGAGAGGGAGATTTTCAGGATGTTTTTGAGTTATGGAAATTTTTTTGAAATCATATTTTTTTTTGAGATCATAATCGCTTGCCAGAATGTCGATAGTAGATTGAATCAGATTAGGAACTTGAATGTATTTAAACCGGGACTCACTTTTTCTGGCGAAACTGAGCATATTGGAGATAATTTCTGCCGCCTTAGTTCCGGAATTGTGGATTAATTCCAGATGTTTTTTGATGTCTCGCCTTTCTAAAAATTGGAGCAAAAGGTCTATATCAAGGCCTAGTTCCCGGGCCACTTCCAGGCTTTTGTTGCTATTTTCAGAAAGTTTGTTTTGCAGGACGATGGCATTTTGTAACATACCGGCAATGGGATTGTTGATTTCATGGGCCATTCCGGCGGCCAGTCCGCCGATGGAAAGCATTTTTTCCGATTGAACCATCATTTCTTCCATCTGAGTTTTTTCCGTCACATCGTCGATTCGAATGACTGCTTCCTCAAAAGAACCGGTATGCAGGGGAAATATTGTTATGTCCAGATACCTGTGGCCATTTTTCATTTCAACATTTTTCAAGGACTTGACAAAAGGCTTTTTCATTTTGATTGTTTTTAACAGGATTTCTGGCGAAATATCCAGTTGGGGCATCAGGTCTGAAAGCAGATTATCAGTGTATTGGATGAATTTGATCTGAAGAAATTCTTTGGCTTTTTGGTTTAATTGCCGGATTATTCCCGATTTATCGACACCGATGATGACAGAGGGCATGGAATCAATCATGTCAGTCAAATATGCTTTGTAAAATTCTAATTTGTTTTCGGCTTTTTTGCGATCGGTAATATTAATGCAAATACCAAAAATTTCAGTGAATTCTTTTTCTTCGGGATTATAGTCGATGGAATTCCATAGTAAGAAAAGCTGACGACCTGTTTCGGTTTCGATTTTAATTTCGAGATTACGAGAATTCGACCGAGTAATTTTTTGAATAAGTTTTTGTCGCTGACCCTCATTTTCGACAATCAGTAAATCCCAAAAATTGACACCCAGAATTTCATTTTTATGGTATTCAAGCAATTTTTCACCCTCGGGATTTATAAAAGAAATGGTTCCATTGTGCTGAAAACCGATGATGACATTGGGCGAGCCAGTGATTAGTCCCATTGAAAAATCTCTTTCCGACCGGATATCTTGCCGGGATTTTTGAATGGAATCGATCATATTGTTAATAGTTTGGGTCAGCGTCTTGATTTCCCGGGTTTTGCTGTCAATAGATATTTTAATGGGCAGGCCTTCACGGTCAACATTTTCAAGATTGTTCACCAGTTCATTCAGCGGATGTGTGATACTTTTGGATATGATAATTGCTAAAATAACTGACAAGATTAGAAAAGCAAGGGTCAGAAAAAATATCACCTGAGTCAGTTTGGTGATTTCCTTTTCAAAGTCATATTTATAAACAGAAACACAAATATACCAATTCAGGGGTTCAAATTTTCCAATATAGACGCGTTTTGGATAGATGTAATTTTCTCTGTCGTCTATTCTGTTCCAGTTGAAATCCATGTGATTTTTACCACTCTGATAGGTTGCTTTGATATCGTTGAGGATTTTGTTTGAGGTTGTTGGGTTGATCAGTTCATCACCACTTCTGTTGGCAAGATAGGGATGGACATACATGAAATTATCCTCACCAAAAATAAAACAATAACCGTTTTCCGAGACAAACCGGTTGCTCAGGGTATTGTTCAGATGATTGACGATTTCTTTGATACTGTTATTGGTCTCTAATTCTAAATCATCAATATAGACACCACTGCCGAGGATCCAGTTCCAGGGTTTAAAAATTTTAACATAGGAAATTTTGGGCTGATATACAGACAGGGATTCCGACTTCGGTTTGGGCCATTTATATTCTACATAACCTTCACCTGTTTCCCGGCAAAGTGCGGTCATGGTACTAAATAAATTCTGATTGGAATTTTTTGCGGAGTTGAATACACTGTCCCTGAGAATTTTTCCGTTCAATTCCGGCATAATCGGGTGATATACCATTCGGGAATAGGGGAGTTCATTGGTATGTATCCAAAAATATCCGATTTCCTGATCATATTTGACTGTTTCCAGAAAACCAAAAATGGTGTGCCGGGCTTCCTCTTCAGTGAATTCATTGCTGATGACTTTTTCATAGCAGAGGTTAATGGTTTTAAATAAAATCTCAACATAATTTTTCATTTCAGTTTTTCGCCTGTTTAAACTAAAATGATTATGCTCCTGGACATTTTTGTATTCTGTCTCAATGTTCACCCGAACGGTTTCCAGCAAATTCAAGGCATTATTCTCAAGGTTTTTCAGAATGGCTTTTTCTGCCTGTTTTTTGATCAGCACAGCTGTGGAAAGCAGGCTGAAGATGACAATGCAGACAGTCAGAAGAATAATTCGGGAAGTGAGCGTTTTAAATATTGCTGGTCTCATTGCTATCATTTCTTTCATTCAGAGGCAGTTCAATAATAAATTTGGTTGTTTCATTTTTACCCGATTTGACCCACATGTTGCCATTATGATTTTTGGTAATAATGAAATAACTGACCGATAATCCGATGCCAGTCCCTTTTCCGATTTCTTTAGTCGTAAAAAAAGGATCGAAAATGCGATTTCTGATAGAGTCAGGAATCGGAGGTCCATTATTTTCAATAATTAAATGAATCAAATTTCCTTTCCGGTAAGCGTGAATGCCTATTTCCGGGTCAGCATTTTTGATGGTATATTCGCCCATTGCTTCAGCGCCATTGCGCAAAATATTCATGATTACCTGCTGAATTTTTGTTTCCTCACATTTTATTTCGGGTAAGTCTTCAGCGTAGGTCTGGGAAATTTTAATTTTTTTAAAGTCATAATTTTTTTTCAGATCATAGTCATTTTTCAATATTTCAAGGGTCTTACTGATCAGATTGGGCAGCCGAATGTAATTAAAATTTGATTCGCTCTTTCTGGCGAAACTGAGCATGTTGGTCACAATATCTGCTGCTTTCAAACCGGAGTCATGAATGAGTTCCAGATGTTTTCTGATATTTCTCTTTTCAATGAATTGCCCCAGGGCTTCAAAGTCAAGACCAACTTCTCTGGCAATGTCGAGATTTTTCGGACTATTTTTCAGTAATTTGTTTTCCAGGACGATGGCATTTTGCAACATGCCGGCTATAGGATTGTTGATTTCATGGGCCATACCGGCGGCCAGTCCCCCTATGGAAAGCATTTTTTCCGATTGAACCATCATTTCTTCCATTTGAATTTTTTCTGTGACTTCATCAATTCTTAAGGTTACACCTTTCGAAGACTCAACTGCAATAGGAAAAAGAGTAATATCTTCAAAAACTTTTCCTTTTTCCGTCATTCTAGTTTGTTTTAATCTATGAATTGTTTTCTGCTCAGAAATACTTTCATCAATCAGAGAAGTATATTTTTTGAAATCCGGTATCAATTCAGTCAGTTTGTGTCCGCGGGCCACTTCCGCTCTGATGCCAGTCTTTTTTTCAAATTGCTCATTCCAAAGCAGCACCTGGCCTTCCTGATTCAGACTAGCCATTGCAGAGGGCATGGAATTGATAATATTGGATAAAAAATTTTGCAGGTTGTTAAGTTTGTCATTACTGTTTTTGAGTTTTGATATATCCAGTATTGAAACCAGACCGGCAAAGGCTCCATTATACTTTATAGTACAGCCATCCAGCAGGACCCATTTTTCCACTCCCTCTTTAGTGACTATTTTCAACTCATATTCATTTTCCGCTGGTAGGTTTTGCTGTCGCAACATGACTCTTTCTTTGACTTTTTCCCGATAATCTGGGGCAACCATAATGAATAGTTCATTGGCTTTCAACTCATCGAGGGAATATCCGAAAATTTTTTCAGCGGCTTCATTTGCAAAGATCCAATGGTTGTTCTGATACAACAAAATACCCACAGGGGCGGTCTGGGCCAGTTTGCGAAACAGTTCCTCGCTTTCCTGAATTTGTATTTTGGAGGCTTTAGTCCGAAGATAGCCCGACAGCAATCCCAGAACAGCAATCATTAATAGTGCAATGACCACCGAAATATTAATGAACAGTAATTTATATTCTTTATAAAATGATTTCGGTCTGAACAAAATCACTGAACCTGCCGGAAGTTTGGTATCGGAAATATTTCTGAAAGATAATTGTCGATCGTCAAAGATGGGGCGTGCCGGCGTATGCCATTTTACGGGAATTTCATTCGGGCTTTTTCCATCTAATATTTCTAAAGCCATTTTAGCGGCATCAACGCCTTGCTGATAACCATTAACCAGGTATCCTCCGACAATGCCATATCCTAAAGTAAAATCCCAACTTCCATAGACCGGGACAGGAGAGGCGCTGCAAATCCTTTCAGCAGCTTCATCAATATCGATGTATTGTTCTATTTTGTCCCTTGAAAAAATCGTATGAAGCACAATGGTTTCCGGTGTTAAATTTTTCAATCGTTTTTCCAAATCATCAAAAGCAATATCATAGAGGGTTTCAATATCGAGGCTGGTCAGTGATTGTTCTTTGATTCGGTTAATTTCTTTTTGTATATGAACTCCTGTTGGGGTGTTTTCTGTGATGATCACAACTTTACGGCAGGTTTCATGGATCTGTTGGATTAAATTCAGATTACTCAAAAGGTCAATTTTTTCATTAACGCCTGTTACTCCGTAAAGGGTGTCAAGGGTTTCTTTTTTCAGGTAGTTCACACCACAAAAGACAAGGGGAACATTGCTAAACAAGGACCGACCCCGACCTTTTATGTAATTAAAGGCATTATCGTCAGAAGTGATGACCAAATCATAATGATGCTTTTTAAATTTTATTTCAAGTAATCTATGAAAAAGAGTGAGGTACTCTTCATTAAATTGTCTTTTGGTATCCATGTATTCAACATAGAGATCCACTTTTTTTTGATTAAAAATGTCTTCAACGCCTTTTGTAATATCATCAGTCCAGAGAAATCCTTTATGATAACTGTTCAGCAGCAAGACCTGAGGTTTGGCAACGGAATGGTGCAGGTTATTAATATGAAGAGAGTCCTGACCCAATAATTGAATGAGTGACATCAACAGAATAAAATTAATTCTGAATTTCAGGGGTATTTGCATTAAGATTTTCATAATTCATTCTTTACAGGTTTCTGGGTAATTCGATGATAAATTTGGTTCCAAAAGAAGGATCCGATTCCACCCACATACTTCCTTTGTGATTTTCTGAAATAATGAAATAGGAAACCGATAGTCCCAGACCTGTCCCTTTGCCGATTCCCTTGGTTGTAAAAAAAGGTTCAAAAATCCGGGTACGAATTTCCCTGGGGATCACTGGGCCATTGTTTTCGATTTCCAATCGAATGATGGAGGTCATGTCCATAATTCGCAGAATAAACCGGGGATTTTCAATTTGTTTCCCGTTGACCACCATGGATTCTGCGCCATTTTTCAGAATATTCAGAAAGACTTGCTGCAGTTTTGTCTCTTCGCAAAGTATCTTAATTTCTTCATTGGGATATTCCCTGATGATTTGGATTTTCCTGAAATCATAATGTTTTTTCAGATCATAATCATTGGACACAAGATCAAGGGTGTTATTTAACAATTTTTCAAGGTTGGATAATTTGAATTTAGACTCGCTTTTTCGGGCAAAACTGAGCATGTTGGTCACCAGCTCCGAAGCCCTTTTTCCAGAACTCAATATCAGGTCCAGTTGCTTGATTATGCTCCGTTTTTCCATAAATTCCCTGAGCTTGTTCAAATCCAGTCCGACTTCTTCGGCTACTTCTCTGTTTTTGACGGAATCCCGGGTCAGCCGATTAATAAGCACAGTTGCATTTTGCATCATACCTGCCAGCGGATTGTTGATTTCATGAGCCATACCGGCTGCCAGCCCACCGACCGATAACATTTTTTCCGACTGGATCATCATCTCTTCCATGTTGACTTTTTCCGTGATGTCATCAATTCGAATAACAGCACCTTCGACGCCATTGCTGATCAAAGGATAGATGGTGATATCTTCAATTATTTCCCTGTTATCGATGAGACTGTGTTTTTTGTTGATTGTAAAAATCCTCTTTTTTCGAATACTATCAATAATTTTTTCCGCTACGTTATCTAGTTCCGGCAGAATATCGATAATTCTCATTTCACGGGTATTACTGAAGGTGATGGAAGTCCTTTTTTCAGCATTTCGGTTCCAGTGGGTTATTTTGAGTTGGTTGTCAATGCCGATGATAGTCGATGGCATGGAATTTAGAATATTATCGATATAATTTTTTGTTTTGCTCAGATTTCTTTCAGCCTCAACTTGTTTTGTGATATCGTTAAAGATGACAATACCGGCGATAATTTCTCTATGTTCATTATAAATTGGGGCCGCGTTGGCCTGAGACCAATGGTCAGTTCCATCCAATCCTCTAATGACAACAATTTCATTTCTGACATATTCACCCTTTAAGATTGCTCGGGAGAGCGGAAGGTCCAGGGGATCAAATAAAGTTTTACCATCCGGTTTATAGGTTTTCCAGTTCCGGGCATGCTCAGAAAGATCAATATTGATCAGTTTTTCAGGATATTCACCATTCATTAACAGGGCAGCTTTGTTGGCTACTCTGATTTTTACTCCCGGTGCATCAGCTATTATAATTCCAACCGGAGCTTCTTCAAGGGCCGTATCCAGCAGGGTTTTGGTTTCCCGTATTTCCTTATCTTTTTTTAATTTTTCGGTAATATCTTCAAAGGTAACCAACGAACGGCTATCCGGTAATATAATGGATTTAAACTCAATTTCTTTGTCTGTGCCATTTTTACAGCGCACTTTAAAGTGAACGTTGGCATATCCTTTTGCATTGGCTTTGGTCCATCTTGCGATAACCATTTTGCGATATTCTTCATCAGGATAGGCCAAAGTAAACCATTTATTTAAAGGGTCAATTTCATTTGTGGCATATCCGATAATATCATGGAGTGCTTTGTTGGTATGGAGGACGGAACCGTCAGCAGCTGTCAGAGCCACACCAATGGGAATGTTGCTATTGATGGCCTGCAACATTTCCTGCTCATGTTTTAATGATGCCTCAATTTCTTTCAGATAACTGATGTCAATATGCGTACCGGTCATTCGCAGGGCGGCGCCGTTTTTGTCTCTTTCAACAACTTTTCCGGTATCTATGATCCATATCCAATGTCCAGATTTATGTTTCATGCGCAGTTCGGCTTTGTATTGTCCGGCCTTGCCGTCAATGTGTTCTTGGATTTTTATCATGGCTTTTTTTAAATCGTCGGGATGAGTCAGTTCCTTCCAGGTATTTAGAGAGACCGGCTCCAGTTCCTCCAAAGTATAACCAACCATCCGGGCCCAAAGTTCACTGAATATTACTTTATCTTCCTGAATATACCAGTCCCAGAGTCCGGCCCCTGTGCTTGAAATAGCCAGGTCAAGCTGTTCTTTTTGAATTTGCAGGAAATTTTGCAACTTTTGAGAAAGAACCAACTCTCTGTTCATGGTATAATTGACTATGAAAAGAAAACTGAGATTTGCATAGGGTACCAGGCGAATGAAATTAATATTCAGAATACGCTGCGCAATATCAAATAACAGAAAACTAAAATAAAAAAATGCAAGAAAAACAAAGGTTCTTCTTCTTTTGGAAAGTGATGACTTTCGAATACCAATATAAAAAATGTAAACAAAGTTTATCAGAATCAGAAGATGATAAAAATAAGCAAAAACCGATAGATCACTGTCAACATGATAATGAATTTCATTCCAGGGCAAAATCACTTTTTTTAAACCTTCCCAAGACTCGTAAAATAGAAATCCCTCGTCAAAACATCGAAGAATAGGATAGACAATCCAGAAGGCTGTCAAAAATATCAAAATTTTTGGATTTTTATATTCAGCGTAGGTATAGGCAAACCATAAAAATGCAATGATAATAGATGGCTGGTTAAAAACCAGCAGGTAATGCCATTTTCTATAGACCTCAATATTGTCCGTTTGCAGCATGATATATTCAAGCAGGAGGTAGGAGATAGAAACAAACAAGAGCAGAACAATTGAAATATTCAAACGTTGTTGATTTTTATTAATAAATAAAATCAGATGATAAAACATCATCATCAAAAAAATACCAATTACAATTAACATGCTATTGAGATAATAACTCATTCTATGTCTCCCTTTGACCTCATGGGTAATTTGATGATAAATGCCGTGCCCAGACCTTCAATCGATTCAACAAACATCTGGCCTTTGTGATTATCGGTAATGATAAAATAGGAAATGGACAACCCGATGCCTGTACCTTCTCCGACATTTTTGGTCGTAAAAAAAGGTTCGAAAATCCTTTTCCGATAATTTTCGGGGATTCCAGTCCCATTGTCTTCAATTTCAATGGTTGTGAATTTTTCATCCTGGTAAATATTGATGGTAAAAACCGAAGCCCGATCAGGAATTTTTGACATTGCATAAGCGCCGTTTTTTAAAATATTTAAAAAAACCTGTTCGATTTTGCTTTTTTCACAAAAAACCGGCTGCAAATTTTCCTGATAATTTTTGACAATTGTAATTTTCCGAAAATCATATTTTTTTCTGAGGTCATATTCACTTTCGGCCAGTTCAATTGCATCATCCATTAATTGGCTGATTTCGTTGGGTTTGAAATTGATATCGGATTTCCGGGCGAAACTCAGCATATTGTTGATGATTCGGGCAGCCCGCCGGCCGGATTCCAGAATAAAATCCAGCAGTCTATGGATTTCACGGTTCTCCATATATTGCTGAATAATTGAAAAATCAACTCCAAGCCGATTTGCTTCATCGATATTGCGCTGGTTGGCCTGGTTAAGGCGGTTATACATCACAATAGCGTTCTGGACCATGCCCGCGATGGGATTATTGACTTCATGAGCCATGCCGGCAGCCAGGCTTCCAACAGAAATCATTTTTTCCGACTGGATCAGTTTTTCTTCCAGCAATACCTGGTGGGTCACATCCTCCGTTTTAATGACAGCACCGATATGATTGGGCGCATTGATCGGAAAAATTTTTAAATCCAGATGCCGGAGGCCCTGGCTGGTTTCAATGTGATATCGCCTCCAGAATAATTCTTTTTTTTCGATAACCAAGTTAATTATATCCGTTTTATCTTCAAAAAAAGGAAAACATTCACAGACCTCTTTACCCAGAATATGAGTCGTCCGGTATTCCAGGGTTTCAAAAGTCATGCTGTTCCAATGGGTGATTTTCCGGTCCGGTCCGATGCTAATGATGGAAGACTTGATGGCATTGATGATATTCAACAGATTGGTTTGCAGTCTGTTACGTTCATTTTCAATAATTTTCAATTCAGATATATCATTATAAATGACAATTCCGGCCTTTATTTGATTCTCTTCGTCGTAAACAGGAGCGGCATTGGCGAGTACCCAATGTTTGATGCCCTTTTCATCTTCAATGAGCACCTCTTCGTTGGTGGTTTTTTCACCTTTTTTCACCGCGCGGGCCAGCGGGGTCTCGGCAAAAGGATAGCGGCTGCCGTCAGGATGAAACAATTGAATCCGTTTGGACTTTTCCATAATCTCTGTGAAAGATAATAATTTATTGCTACGGGCTTCACCAAAAAATGCAGGGGAGTTGGCAAAAGTTATTTTATTTAGACCAGCATCTGAGATGATGATGCCCGAGGGAGTGTTGATCAGGGCCGTTTCAAAATATTTTTGGGATTCATAATATTTTTGTTGGGCTTCCTTCAATTCCGTAATATCAATTTGCACACCGTCGAAAACCATTTTGTCATTATCGGAAATATAGGGCGTGGATACCAGTTTGAACCATTTCACTTTACCACTGGGCGAAATAGTCCGGGTTTCAAAAGAAAACTGGTGATTATTTCGAATCGCCTCCGCTTCAGCATCGACCAGGATTTCTTTGTTGGCCGGATCAATTAAGTCATATAGTTTGGATGAGTCTGCCAGCACCTCTTCTTTGGTCAGTTCAGTGATTTGGGTGATGTTATCACTTAAATAAGTAAACTTCCTTTCTCCTTTGGTATTAATTTCAACCTGATATAACAAAACTGACGGTAAATTGGAAGAGATCAGTTTGAACCGATTTTCACTTTTCTGCAGCTGAAAATTGGATTCTTCCAGGTCCCGAATATTTTGATTGTTGATTTTCAGTTGTTCATTCAATTTTTGAATGACTTTATTGTATCTTTTTATAACATAACTGACAATAATCGTCGATATGATGATTATGCCCATGCTGGTGACATAATCTTCCATGTTGGGATAGGTGGTTTTCAGCAGGACTTTTTTGATAAAGAAATAATGATAGGTGATAACAGCCAGTCCGATAACCGCCACCATATAGGAATACAATATAGTCCTCATAAAAAATATGGAAATGAAAAGGATGAACATGTAAATACTCAGCAACTGGTATACATCAAACAAACTGAAATTGGTCTTTGAAAAAACAACCAGGCTAAAAAGAATCATCATCGTGAATATTGACAGGGGAATGACCCAATTGAGTTTTCCCATTTTGATCAGGAAAAGAATAAAAATGATGAGGGACATGCTGATGTGCATATATAATTCAATTGCGAAGTTATCTAAAAACAGGGTGATCAATGCCACAAAACCAAAAATAGTGATGTAAAGATACAATAATTCCTTTGCCTGAGTGGAGGTCTCTTGTACCTCATTTTGATACTTACTCAGAAAAAAATCCTTTAAGATGTCATCTATTTTCTTTATCATTTTTTCTTCTCGGGTAATTTGATGATGAATTTGGTCCCTTTGCCTTTGGTGGATTCAACCTGCATAATACCATGATGATTATCAGTAATAATGAAATAGGAAACTGAAAGGCCGAGCCCAGTACCCTGACCCACTTTTTTCGTCGTAAAGAACGGTTCGAAAATCCTTCTACGAGTCCCTTCGTCAATTCCCGGGCCATTATCTTCGATTTCAATAACAAAATAGTTCTCATGTCGATATATGCGCAAAATAAAAACAGAATCCCGTTCCGTTAATTCTCCCATGGCCTGGGCACCGTTTTTCAATAGATTTAAAAAAACCTGTTCTATTTTCCCAGGGTCACAAAAACATTCGGGGAGCTTTGATTCATAGTCCTTGATGATCTGGACTTTTCGAAAATCATACTTTTTTCTGAGGTTATAATCACTTTTGGCCAGTTCCAGGGACATATCCAGAATTTCGGGTAATTGGGCATATCTAAAATTGGAATCCGATTTTCGGGCGAAACTGAGCATGTTTGAAATAATGCCCGAAGCTCTTTTGCCGGAGTCATAGATTAATTCCAAATGTTTGACAATATCTCTTTTTTGCATGAATTCGGATACGGCTTCAATGGATGTCCCGCACCGGACAGCAACATCGGCATTTTTGGGTGAGTATTTTGTGAGGCGATTCAGGACCACCGTGGCATTTTGCATCATACCGGCCAGGGGGTTGTTGATTTCATGGGCCATACCGGCGGCCAGCCCGCCGACAGAAAGCATTTTTTCTGACTGAATCATCAACTCTTCCATCAATATTCGATCCGTAATATCATCTATTCTGACCACAGCCCCCTTTGTGTCCGTTGAACTTAAGGGATAGATTGTTACATTGAAAAATAACCTTTCTTTACCTTTGCGCATTTCTATTTTTTCCAGCAGCACAGGTTTCATCGTGTCAATGGATACTTGAATATTCAAACACAGTTCACCCGGCAGGGTTGATGCAATTTCATGAAGGGTTTTACCAATAATATTTTGTGAACTCAGTCCGGTAAATAATTCCGCTTTTTGATTCCAGTGAGTGATCACCAGATTTTCATTAGTTCCGATGATGATAGAGGGCATGGAATTGATGATATCGATCAGATAATTCTGAAGGTCCCGAAGTTCTTTTTGTTGTTTTTTTCTTTCATCAATATCTTTGACCACCACCATCATTCGCTCTGCATTACCTAGCAAAGCTTTGCGCATGTTACATTCCACCCAAAAAAGCGTGTTGTCCTTTTTCCGGGCATGCCATTCAAAGTTCTGAGGCCCCATTTTAAGGCAATTATTAAAAATTTTATCGGCTGTATCCTGATTGTAAACCTCATCATTCCCACTGATCTGACCAATGGGCAATTTTAAAGTTTCTTCAACAGTATATCCGTATAATTTCGAGGCTGTGTCATTGACGTAAATGATGCGCCTGGATTCAATATCGTGGACAAATATAGCATCGTTCAGGTTATTTAAAATGGTCTGCACCCAGACTTCATTTTCTATTATTTTTTGCTGGGCCAGGGCCTTTTCCTGCTCACGCTTTTCAATGGCGGAAAGCATGTTGTTGAACTCGTCATAGAGGTTGCCAACCTCATCATTGTAGGACTTCTCCAGCCGATAGTGATATTTACCGTACCGGGTAATTTTTGATGTAATTTTGGCAAGTTTCGATATCGGAAGGGAGATGAATTTCTGAAACCTGCTGGTGAGGATAAAACTGATAATGAAAAGAATGGTAAATAAACCGGAAAAAACAATAATCGCTGTTTTGATAATTTCATGGATTTGGGAATCAATGATCAAATAAATCCAGCCATATATTTGTTCATTATAAGTGATTTTACGTACAATATAAACTTTGTTTTGTCGCAGGTAATCATGCTCATATTTTTGAGTTAGAACTGTTAAAGGGCCTAGTCCTGTGCCTGTTCCTTCCTTGATATAATGGGCAAAAGGATTACCCTGCTGGTCAAAAACATAGCAGGCCAGGACATTGGGATTATTTTTCAGTTTTTCCAATATTTCGCTACCACGTTCAGGATAATTGAAATCCAGCGACGTGATGGAGTATTCACCGATCAGTTTGGCCAGGATTTCTGCTTCGGATTTTCGATTGTCTTTGATGATATTGGCGGAAATAATTCCCAAAATTACAAATCCAAAAATCAGCATGGATGATACAATACCAAGAATGATGACTCGGAGTTTATTTTTGATGGAAAAATCTTTAAAATTTTTCATACTAAATCACCTTTGCAATTTCTAAAAGCAGGAGGTTGATTCTCAACCGGGCACTTTGCACACTGGCCAGATTGATGGTAAAATGCAGGGTATTTTCCTGCGTGATGTAAAAATTGATGTGTACGCCCAGTTTGCCGTAATTTTCGGTATCCCCGACAGTGAGTATATTATTGATTTTTGAGTATTGAATAATTTTATCGAGGTTTTTCTTTTGGTCTTTGGAAATAAAAATAAGATGGGGAGGGATTTCGATTTCATGCAGATTTTGAACATATTGTATTTTAACAGGTTTGTCCTTGATTTTAAGCTTGGAAAAAAGGTCATTTAACAGTTCACCGAATTCATTTTCTCCCAAAAGGGTGATATAAAAATAGGCTGATGAATCGATTTTTTCCTTTTCCCATTCTGTAAATTTGCAAAATTTTTCCAAAAAGGCGGATTTTAGGATATACTCTGTTTCCTGGGCCCAGAGGCTGCTGATCAGGAAAAGAACGGTAATATATTTTAATATTTTTTTCATCATTAAAAATCATAAGTCAGGTTAATGTATACTTGTCTGCCAAAATCCAGATATCCTTTTTCAATCCAGGTGTTTGAGGCTGTGGTCGGATATCGGATTTCCCGGTCCAGACCATTTTTCATCCCCAGAGCGAGATTGAATTTGGACTGGAGCAGATTTGAAATCATGAGATTTCCATCCAGGGTTAAACAGGCCGGAATAGCCTCACCCAGTCTGGTGCCTGCCTCCGGTGAAGTATCGGTCACCCATTCGGTTTTTATTTCACTGATATATTTACCTTTCATGGAGATAGTCAGGGTTTCATTGATTTCATAATCCAGGAAAAGAAAGGCCAACAGATCAGGAGAATATCCCGGTTTGTAGGTTTCAAATCCGGCTTTATCATTGACTGTTTTTTGATAGGAAATACTGAATTTCGAATTCAATTTTGGATGGATCTGGATTTGAGTGCAGATTTCTGTACCAATTGTCGTTAATTTTCCGGAATTTGCGCTAAAAATTGTCCATCCGGATTCCGGTGAGAATTCATTGGTCGCTGTGATCAGGTCGTAGAGTTTATTGTAAAAAATACTGAAATTGGTGCGACAATTTTGCCTCAGTATTGATGTAATATTCATTTCATAAGTCTGAATTTTTTGGACATTCAAAAAGGGCCGTTGCATAATAATTTGCCGCAAATTGTCCATAAAAGTAGGTTGTTTGATGGCGCTTCCAACCATTAATTTGATGACAGTTTTCGGATTAATTTTGTACAGCAGGGAAAAACGCGGGGTCAGGGCATATCCATCGCCGGGCGGTTTAACCCGGCCGGTGATATTTGTTCGGTTTTCCGGCGGCAAATTGGCAGTGGTATCCAAAGTTGCAAGGCCGCGATTATAACTGATTGTATAAGGGGAGAGGTGTTCTATTCTGAATCCTCCCATGAGGTCTATTTTATGGGTGACTTTCCAGGTTGTCTGATGATAAAGCGACTTTGTCAGTATTCTTTCATTTCGAGGTATCATAATCTCGCCATCGGCACGGTTGAGGCCATCGAGGGGAAAATCAGCAATCTGCAATAATTCTTCGACACTTCTTACATATCCGCCGAACAATATTTTATACTTTTCGTTGGTATAATTGGCCGTAATATCAAAATCCAGGGCGCGGGAAAGTTTTGCGTCCATATCGCCGGCATGAACAATAATTCGCTCATAATCCAGACGATGACTGTGGGTGTAGTAGCCGGCCAGACCTTTGATCGTGAGATTGGAATTAATTTTTTTATCAAAACCCAGGTTCATATTGGCAGCGATATGCGTGATTTCACTTCCCTGGCCGATGCTGGGAATTCCATCCAATACCTCGGTAAAACTTTCATTAAAAGAAAACAGGCCAAAAATTGCCCTCTTTTTAAAACTCATATCCACATACTTTTTGCCGGATTCCAGCATGTTTTTCGTTGTGGCATTGATATCATTTCTGGAATACTCAATAATATCGTGATTCGATGTGAGATCACTGTATTTAACATCAATACCGGTGTTTTTGGAATAGCCGGCATTGAGTCGCATCTCAATTTCCCCGGTTTTTCCGGAAAAATGGATGGTGCCATGGTTTTCGCCATAATTACCACCACCAACTGTAAGGCTGTTTTTCTCAGAATCCTGGTTGGTAATGATGTTGATGGCCCCGAAGAACGCCCCATTTCCGTACATCACTGACATCGGGCCGCGAATAATTTCAATTCTGTCGATTGCTTCAACCGGAACGGTGATTTTTGTGTCCGGATAATCCATGTATTCATCAGAAAGTTGCGGAACGCCATTGACGAGTATGATGACATTGCCAAAGGAGCCCGGAGAAAAGAAACCTCTGACACCAAAATTTTTATGACCGAGATAATGATAATCATTGATCATATAAAATCCGGTCGTATGGTTCAGAATTTCCAGATAGGACCGATAGCCGTACTTTTTTATATCAGCAGCTGTAATCACAGCAACACTGGCGGGAATATCCAACAGATCTTCGGGATTTTTGGCGGCCGTGACAATTTTTATTTTCATCAATTCCAATATTGACAGATTTCGAATATCATCGATATCTATTTTTTCCTGATTAAAAAGCATTCCTGATGACAAGATAATGATTGATAAAAGTCTTTTCATTGTATCACCTAAAATTTGGTTCCAATTGTCAGGCTGCAGGTCCGGGGTTCACCCAGGGTCCCCTTGTCAGCCCAGGAATTGGATGTGGTTGTGGGGTATCTTCTTTCAATGTCCAGCAGGTTTTTGACCTTTATCATTGCATAGAAATGTGAATTAAAAAGCGGATCCATGCGCAAATTCAGATCAAGTAAATATTGTGGGTTCAGGGCATTCCCAAGTCTGCTTCCCTCTTGAGGCGTGGTTACGGTTCGCCATACTGTGTAGATTTTATCAATATACCGGGCAGAGGCAGCCAGTGAAAGGTCTTCAGTGGGATGGAGCAGAAGAGCAAACGAACCCAGCAAATGCGGGGAATATCCGGGTTTTATATCTTCATATCCTTTTCGTAAATCTTTGGATTGCTGGACCATCAGATCGAATTTGATTTCCGCTTTTTCTGTGATGAGCAAACTTAAATCAAGTTCAGTACCCAGGGTTCTTTGTTTTCCGGAACTATAACTGAAGATGTCCCATTCACCGGTTTCCGAATCATAGATATTGGTGGTTGAAATGAGATTATCCAGGGTGTTGTAGAAAAGAGAAATATTGAGGTTGAAATCTTTCAGAAAACTGGAAAGATAATTAATTTCAAAAGTATTGATCTCAGCGACTTCAGGAAAGGGATATCCTCCGGGCAGTTGCCTGTAATTTTCAGTATAGGAGGGTTGTTTGGAGGCCTGTCCCCACATCAGTTTCAGCACGCTTTTGTCAAAATGATAAATGGCCGCTGCCCGGGATACGGTTGTAAAACCATGGTTATCGGGTTGATAGGTTTCTTGTATGTCAACACGATAATTAGTGGTATCAATCAGTCCATTGTTGCCGTTGAGCCGGGCATATCCTCTGGAATAATGCATAGGATATTCAGGTGTATGGTCCAGACGCACCCCTCCCAGCAGTTTCAGCCTGTCATTGATTGTGTAACTGACCTGTGTATAAACTGACTGGCTGCTGTAATGAGTGTCTTTGGGAAGTCCAATTTCTCCGCCGCCAAATTTAACATTGTAATAGCCAAAATCGGAAAACTGGTATAATTGCATTACTGTTCGCTGGTATAATCCGAGATTGATCTCCATTTTTTCATCGGGTTGAAAAAAATTATTCCATTCGATGTCGAAAGAATGGGTGTGCTGGGCGTCTGTTTCATAGTAATTCTTGAAAAACACTTCATAGTTCAGAAGGTGACCGTGTTTATACATACCGGCTTTGATTTCAGACTTCCATTTTTCATGAAAGTCATAATGATATCCCATGACAATGTTATAGGCATTTGTGGTCAGAATAGATCCGCTTTTCAAATTTGGTTGCCCGTCAAAGACACCCTTATTGTTTTCCGTTACGGAGAAATCCGCATAAAAATCTTTGTCTTTCAGATATAGACCCACAAAGGTTTGTCCCTCGGTTTTTTGTCCCTTGATAGTGGCATCTTCGGTCAGGCCTACGGACTCCAAAATTGATAAATCTGAGGTCATTTTAGAAAAGGCTGCTTCAATACCATCGGTGTGATAATATCCGGCATTTAATACATATTCAAAATTTTGTACCCGATATTGCTTTCTGAAAAAGAGCTGACTCGTATTTAAACTTCCAAAGGAGGCAGAAAACAAACCCGGTTGGCTGCCTTCTTCGAGTTTGTTGGTGATAATATTAATAGCGCCGAAGAATGCACCGGACCCATAGATAACCGACATTGGACCTTTGATAATTTCAATCCGGTCTATGGCCTCTACCGGAACATTGATTTTGACATCGGGGTAATCGGAATATTTATCAGACAACTGGTTGACACCATTGACGAGAATGATCAGATTGTTCATCGGACCAGTGGAAAAAAATCCCCTAACGCCAAAATTTTGTGATCCCAGCCAATAATAATCATCAACCTTGAAAATTCCAGGAATATGTTCGATAATTTCGGGTAATGTGGTATACCCTTTTTCTGCAATTTCTTTTCGGGTGATGATGATGACACTGGCGGGGACCTCATCAATTTTTTCCTCTTTTTTATTGGCTGTGGTCACTTTGATCTGCATCAGGTCATAGATGGACATTTGCAGCAATTTCTGATGGGATTCATCCAATTCCTGCCCCAAAGCACCGGACAGAAGAAATAGCGAACTATAACGCCGCAATATTTTCAGCATTAACACCTCGTTCAATGGGTAAAATATTAATAAATTTGGCCCCCTGATCCCTGTCCCTGTTCCAGGCTGATTCACTTTTTTGATGCTGAATACCAAAGAAACCGAAAATTTGCAACGAAACCAGAAGGCCTGAAAAGCCCATCATACCAAATTGAAGGAATTTAAGGGGCAGGTGGGAATAAAAATGAGCTACGGCAGGCAGGAGACAGATTATTGATGTAAGAAAGGGTAAAAATTTTCCTAGGGGTAAAAATTTTATGATATTTTTTGATTTAATATCGTACATACATAATAAATGCAGTCACAAAAAATTTAATTTCACAAATGTTCTTCGGCTTATTGCACAAATAATGCCTTTATAGTGATAAAATTAAAAAAATGCGGTTTAATTGTTTAAGAACAATGAAAATAAAGCATGTGCGGCCGGTTACGCCAATTTATTGAGGTAAGGTAATGGTGAATCGGGTCCATTGCCCATATTTGGAGCGCACCTCTATATTACCACGATGGTTTTCAGTAATAATAAAATAGGAAACCGATAATCCCAATCCTGTACCGCTGTCGACATCTTTGGTTGTAAAAAAAGGTTCGAAAACATGTTTCATATCCGGTTCGGGTATACCCGGCCCATTGTCTTCGATTGCGATAATGAATTTATTATTGATGTATTTGATGGATAATACAAATTCCGGTTTATATCCGTCAATTTTTGTTTTGCCTGCCATGGCTTCGGCACCATTTTTTAAAATATTCAAAAAGACCTGTTGGATTTTACTTCTTTCGCAATTGTATTGGGGCAAATTGTTCTGATAATGACGGATTAATTGAATTTTTCTGAAGTCATAGTTTTTTTTCATATCATAATCATTTTCAGCCAGCTCGATGGTATTTTCCAGAAGTTCTGCCAGGTCAACGGGAGCGTATTTAGATTCGGATTTTCTGGCGAAGCTCAACATATTTTTAATAATTATCGAAGCCCTTTCACCCGAAGACTTGATGAGATCAATTTGCCTGATAATATGCCCTTTCTCCAGGAACATCTGCAATGCTGAAAAATCGATGTTGCATTCTCGTGCTGCTTCCAGGTTTTTCGGCAGCGGTTTGGTCAGGCGGTTGAATATCACTTCGGCATTTTGCATCATTCCGGCCAGAGGGTTGTTGATTTCATGAGCCATACCAGCGGCCAGTCCGCCCAGTGACATCATTTTTTCCGATTGAATTAACAACTTTTCCAGATTGGTTTTTTCGGTGATATCATCGATGCGCAGCACTGCGCCTTTGAAATCCTTGGAAATTAAAGGATAAATGGACAATTCATAGGCACTTTCATGATTATCCTGATCTTCCAGGTGGATATTTTCTACCGGCACATTGTTGATCATGCTTTGCACGACTTGTTCCCGGGAACCCCAAACCAGGGAGCAGGTAGCAAAGATATTGTTGCTTTGAATGGGGCCGTTATTCGGAAGGAAATATTTTTCGGCTTCTTTGTTCCAGTGAGTTATCAAACATTGTTCATTGATTGCGATAATGGCAGATTGAATTGAATTTATAATACTTTGAATGTAATCATTGGATTTTTGAATCGATATTTCATTCAGTTTTCGCTGGGTAATGTCTTTTATTATTCCCTGGCTTCCGATGATCTGGCCGGATTTTGAATCCACAATGGGTAATGATGTGTCAAAAAGATAGCGCGTTTCTCCATCGGTTGTTTTAATTTTATATTCTGCCCTGAAACTGGAGACTTCGCCACTTATCAATTTACTGTCATAACTTTTGAGTTCAATTTTTTCATCGGTATCCAACAATTTTGCCTCTTTAATCGTGGAAAGTAATTCAGTTCTTTTTCTGGATATCTCGGAATTTTTAAAGCCGAAAAGTTCAAAAAATCCGTCTCCGATATATTCATAAGTTTCTGATCCGAAATAGAGACGGTAGGGTATATTTTTGGAATTTTCGATGACTCTTGCATAGAAATTGTGCAAATCTTTGAGTTGAATCTCCTCATGCTTGCTTTCGGTAATATCATGACAGACAACCAAAAAAGCCGGGTGCTGATCATAATAGAATTTTTGGAGGCTGATTTTTGTATATATCAATTGATCTTCCCGGGTGATTTGTTTGATTTCAATCCCGGAAATACCGGATTGGCTATAAAGACTTTGGATTCTGGTTCTGTCATCGATGTGAATTGTGACCCAGATTGTCATCTTTAATAATTCTTCGGCAGTATAGTGAAATTGTTTTGAAGCCATCGGGTTGGTTTCCAGGATATTACCCTCATTGTCGGTGATAAAAATTGCATCGGATGTATTATTGAAAAGACTGTAATATTTGGCTTTTTCCCGTTCAATCTCCTGTATTTTTTTCTGTAACTGGGGAAAATAGCTTTTTTGGATGGCATTTGCTCCGGAAAAGCCGATGAGCGCTTCAAGGACCTGCTCTTTTTTATTATTTTTAATAGGCTTCTTCAAAAATAGCCCGAATATCATTTAATTCAGCATTTCTGGGATTGGTCAGGAGACAGGCGTCGTTTTTTGCTTTTTGGGACAAAATTGGAATATCCGAACCGGTTACCCCGATATCTTTCAGACTTTTGGTTATACCGAGTTTGAGCTTTAGGCTTTGAATATGGTCAAAAAGTTTATTCTTGATTTCCTTTGAATTCAAACCTGTAACGGGAATTTCCATGGTCCTGGCAATTTTTTTAAAACGCTCTTCTGCAACGGTATAATTAAAATTGATAACATGCTCAAGTAGGAGAGAATTGCATTCTCCGTGGGGAAGGTCCAGATATCCTCCAAGGCTGTGAGACATGGCATGCACAGCACCCAGCATAGCATTGGAAAAAGCCAATCCGGCTTCAAAACTGGCAAACATTATTTTTTCTCTCAATTGGATGTTATTCATGTGCTCCGGCACCTGGGGCAGAATTTTGTCAATGGTTTCAATAGCTTTAAGAGCATGTAAATCAGTGATCGGAGAATTGGCGATGGACACAAAGGCTTCAATTGCATGAGTCATAGCATCCATTCCGGTGCAGGCTGTCAAATAGGGGCCCATGGAAAGGGTTGTTTCAGGATCAATGAGGGAAATATCCGGAAGGATGACTTTGCTGATTATAGCAATTTTTATGAGCTCAGTCGAATCCAAAATGATCGTAAACTGGGAAACGTCACTTGATGTCCCGGCGGTGGTGGGTATGAATATCATAGGAGGCAACGTGGTGGAAATTCGATTAATTCCCTTGTAATCCAGAATATGGCCACCGTTTTGACTAACAATCCCAATTCCTTTGGCGCAATCCATCGGGCTACCCCCACCCAGTGCAACAATCGCTTCACAATTTTCCTGAAGATAGAGATCCGTGCCCTCCATGACCTCAAAATCTCTGGGGTTCGGACTCACATTTGAAAAGACCCGGGCTTCAATATATTGATTTTTGATACTGTCCACCACATCATTCAGCAAGCCGGAATGGGCTAATTTTTTGTCAGTTACGATTAAAACTTTCCGAATATTAAAATTCCGGCAATAGTTACCCGCCAAATGTCTGGCACCGTTTCCAAAAACCAATTCGGGCATTAAAAATTTTCTGAGATTAACAGGATTGAATTTTTGCATATTTTACCTTTGAGGCAAGGTAATGATAAATCTTGTCCATTCCCCATGCTTGGAGTGAACTTCCATCTCGCCGTCATGGTTTTCAGTAATGATAAAATAAGACACCGATAATCCCAGACCGGTCCCGTTATCAACATCTTTTGTGGTAAAAAATGGTTCGAAAACCCGTTTGCGGATATGCTCGGGTATTCCCGGACCATTGTCTTCTATTTCTATCACAAACTTTTTGTCCTTCGTATATATAGAAAATTTGAATTCCGGCTGATAACCCTCAATATTGATTTTTTCAACCATAGCTTCAGCGCCATTTTTCAGAATATTCAGGAATACCTGCTGGATTTTTCCTCTCTCGCAACTGAATTTCGGTAGATTTTCCTGGTAATGTCGCTGAATTTTGATTTTTCGAAAATCGTATTTTTTCTTGATATCATAGTCATTTTCTGCCAGTTCAACGGTATTGTCCAGGAGTTCAGTCAAATCAGAGGGAGCCAGTTTTGATTCGGATTTTCTGGCAAAACTGAGCATGTTTTTAACGATTGCCGAAGCCCGTTCACCGGAAGATTTTATCAATTCCAGCTGCTTGGTTATATTTCTTTTTACCAGAAAATTCATCAGGGCATTGAAATTAATACCACATTCTTGTGCTGTTTCCAGATTTTTCGGCAGTGGTTTGGTCAACCGATTGTAAATCACGTCGGCGTTTTGCATCATTCCGGCCAGCGGATTGTTGATTTCATGAGCCATGCCAGCAGCGAGTCCGCCTACGGAAAGCATTTTTTCTGATTGTATCAACAGTTCTTCCATTTTCACATTTTCGGTGATGTTGTCAATTCGAATAACGGCCCCCTGGATGCCATTTTCCTCCAGGGGAAAAATTGTAATGCTTTCGTAGTAGAGTTCATTTTTTTTAAAAACCGATCTTTTATTGTTTGTTTTGATTTTTCTGTCCCGAATGCTTTCCAGCATTTTTTCTTTTTCATCCCTCAAAGCGGGAACAATGTCAATCAGATTTCTGCCAATAGCCTGCTGGGTTTCAATTTCGTAATATTCCCAGGCTTTTTTATTCCATTGGGTGACGATGAGTTTTGTATCGACACCGATCAAAACGCTGGGCATGGAGTTGATGATGTTGGACATATAATTTTTTAAATGCCTGACTTCATCCTGTTGCCGGGCAATTCTTCCGATCAGGTCGTTGAAACCGTCGTATAGTCTTCCCACTTCATCATTGCTCTGTTTTTCCAGATGCAGATTATTAAAATCGGATTCGTTGTGAATTTTGTTCATTGTATGAAATAACTGTAAAATTGGCACTGAAATCTGTTTCTGAAAAATGTTGATCATGATGTAGGATAAGAGAAGCAGGAAAATAACCGCAACGAAGTAATTGATAATGGTTTTATAAGTCTGGCTTCTCAATTCTTTAAGTGAAGTCACCAGATAAAGCGAGCCCAATAATTCATTGTCATTCACAATGTCTTTGAAAACATGATATTTGTTATCTTTGAAGGCGGAATAATTATGTCTGAATTCCATGAAATAAGGAACAATGTCTTTACCGTAACGGACAAATTCTTCATCCCCGGCATCATAGATAATAACAAAATCAACCTCCGGTATATATTTTATGCCAGACAGGTTTTTTAAGGCCTGGTATTTATCATTAAAAATCAGAGGGACCTTAGAATATTCGCCCAGCAGGGAGGTATTTTTTTCGGCATTATTGACGAGGTTTTTTCTCAGACGAATGGTCAGATTGATAACCGAAGAAGTAAATCCCAGAGATAGGATTACCAGGGAAATTCCAAAAATTATTATAGTCAGTTTTCTGTTTATGGGTAAATTTTTAAACAAATCTAATTCTCATCGCTTTTTTTTATTATTTTTGCATAATCCAAAAGCAGTGACTGAATAAAAAAACCATCTTCTATTGCTCTGGAGAGGTTGATTTCAAACTTCACTTTTTGGTTTTCCAGGAAAAAATTGATGTGAGTTCCTTTTTCGGCAAAACCCTTAGTGTCGGAAAAAATCAGAGCGTTATATGATTTGACTTTTGTCAGGATACTTTTTAATTGATCATCGTCAATGTTATTAATAAATAAAATATCACAATATTTGATATTACTGAGATTTTCAACAGTTTGGGTTTGAACGGGACGATCATTGATTGAGATATTTTTAAAAAATAATTCTATGTGTCTGCTGACATCGTCTTTGCCGAGGATTACAATATGAAACTCGGGCGTGATTTCTTTGTTTTCCGGCCAGGTGACAAATTGAGAAATATTTTTTATATAGGCGGCTTTGATTTCCTCTTCAGTATAATCCTGCCCCTTAGCCGGAAGATTGAAAATAAATATCAAAAGGAGAGCCGTAAATAATAGAATAATTCGAATATTTCCATTCATAAATTTTATAAAATTCCCGCGATTAAATAACCTTTTAAATATGTCAATAGTAATCCTGATTGTCAATTATTTTGTTTACATTTGAAAAATTTTATACTAAATGAAAGAGTGCCATTTTTCTCGATATAAAATGAAAATAAATCAAGAATAGTATAGATACCTGAGAATCTGTAGCCCCTAGTATCCGGAAAGGTCAGGAAGGATTCATAAAAACCAACAGTGGCTGATGGACCAGGGGCGCATATTGGATTCAAATTATATTTTTTCAGGATCCAACGTAATCTCAATTTTTTGGGTTTGTGTGATCAGTTGCCGCATTTTGACACCTGATTGTTCAAACATGATTTTGGAAGCCTTAACAACGTCTGTATCGGCATATTTGTCTGATAGATAGACAACTTCTTTAATGCCCGATTGAATGATCGCCTTGGCGCATTCATTACAGGGAAAAAGAGCGACATAGATCGTACAGTTTTTGAGATTTTGTGTGTTGGAATTCAATATTGCATTCAGCTCTGCATGACAAATAAATGGGTATTTGGTCTCGATAAAATTCCCTGTCCGGTTCCAGGGCAACGAATCATCGGAACAACCAGTTGGAAAACCATTGTAACCCACTCCCACAATTTTGTGTTCCTGGCTGACGATACAGGCGCCCACCTGCGTGTTAGGATCTTTGCTTCTTTGCGCAGAAAGCACGGCAACTCCCATAAAATATTCATCCCAGGAAATATAATTGTCACGTTTTTTCATCCATTCATTCATAATTCCTCCCAATGTTCTTTTCGGAAGCATTTTATTATGAAAAATCAGTTTACGCAAGCCAATTTTTAAAAATCCTTTCAGTAAGAATTTAATCATAAAATGGCCCCAGCAAAGATTATTAACTATTTTTATGAAATTTGTTTTATTTAATTAATCGAATACACTGTAGATCAATTATTTCAATTAAATAATTAAAGTATCAGGAAAAATATCTTGAATAAAAGAAAGTAAAGATAGTATTTTTAAGATGAGAGAGTTTAATAATTAAAAGGGAGAGAGAGTATGTTTCAAAATCTTGCAGAAGTTAAAAGTTTTATTCAGGAAAATGACATTCGTTTTATTGATCTGAAATACAGTGATCTTTTTGGAAACCTCCATCATATCACCATTCCGTCCCATCGGTTTAATGATCGCTTCATGCAGGAAGGGGTGGGCTTTGATAGTTCTTCAACGCCAGGATTCAAAAGCCTTGAAGCCGGAGATATGGTCCTCGTTCCCGATTTACAAAGCGGTTTTGTGGAACCTTTTTTCTCTGATCCGACCATCAGTTTTTTTGTAAATATTGTCGAAGCCGATACAAGAGAACGATATCATCGCGACCCACGTTTTATTGCCGAAGCAGCTGAAAATTTTCTGAAATTCACAAATATTGCCGATGAATGTAAATGGGGGCCGGAATTTGAATATTACATTTTTGATGGTGTAGAATATCAAAATGATCCGAAAAATTCACTCCTTAGAATCAATTCTGATCAAGACCCCCGATTGGATTATCAAAGTCAGGGACAAAAACTTGGGTACAAATTGCCTCATCATGAGGGTTACCATGCCGCACCGCCTTATGATACGCTAAATGAAATGAGAAATGAAACCGTCAAGATCTTTGAAAGTTGCAATATTCCCGTCAAATATCATCATCATGAAGTTGGTGGCTCAGGCCAGGTTGAAATTGAAATTGAATTTGGCAATACAAAAAAAATGGGGGATGCCGTTCAACTGGGCAAATACATTATTCGCAACGTTGCAAAAAAACATGGAAAAGTTGCGACTTTCATGCCGAAACCCATCTATGGCGAAGCTGGAAGTGGTATGCATTTTCACCAGCATTTGTTCAAAAACGGCAAACCGCTTTTTTATGATGAAAAAGGCTATGGTGGACTGAGTGATCTGGGGCAGTCCTATGTGGCCGGTATTCTGAAAAATTCACAAGCTCTTGTGGCGCTGACCAATCCCACCACCAATTCCTACAAAAGATTGGTCCCCGGATATGAAGCACCTGTAAATCTTTTCTTTAGTCTGGCAAATCGCAGCTCTGCGATTCGTATTCCCAAATATGCCACCTCACCGGAATCCAAACGAATCGAGTTTCGTCCTCCCGATGGCAGTTGTAATCCCTACCTGGCAATGGCCGGTATGCTGCTAGCCGGTATTGAAGGCATTCAGCAGAACCTGAATATCACTGAAGAAGGATTCGGTCCTTATGACATGAATCTTTTTGATGAAAAATATGCACATATCCGCAAAAAGATCCAGTCTGTTCCGGATTCCCTGGAAAAAGCTCTTGATAATCTCGCTGAAAATCATAAATTTCTCACTCAAAACAATATTTTTACACAAGATATTATTGATTTTTGGATTTGCGAAAAAATGAAAAAAGAAATCCTACCGAGCAAAAACAGACCAACCATCCTGGAATTTGATTTGTATTTTAATGTCTAGAAGGAGTATCAATTGAAAAAATTAATAGGAATGATTATGTGTGCTGCCATAGCATTTAACAGTGTATCTGCACAAGATGCAAAAATTGAAGATAAACATCAGTGGGACCTGGCTCCTGTTTACGCAAGTGATGAAATATGGGAACAGGCGAAATCAGAATTGGTCAAGCAACTGAATGACGTGGAAAAGTATAAAGGAAAACTGGCCGGTTCATCAGACATTTTGCTGGCCTGCCTGAAACTCAACAGTGAAATCAACAAAACTTTTGGACGCCTTTATTCCTACACCAGCATGAAATCCGACCAGGATACACGGGTATCCAAATACCAGGCTATGAAACAGGAAATTGCTCAGATCGGCACTCAGTTTGGATCCAAAGCCGCTTTTATTGAGCCGGAAATTTTGGAAATGAGCAAAGACCAGATCGAAAAATTTATAAAAGAAGAACCCGAACTGGCACCTTTTGATTTTTATTTGCGGGACCTGATTCGGTCCAAAGACCACATGGGGACTGCCGGTGAAGAAAAAATTATTGCTGAAGCAGGCCTGATGTCCGGTGCTGCTCAGTCGATTTATGGAATTTTCAGCAATGCGGATTTTCCCTATTCAACAATTAAACTATCCGATGGAAAAGAAGCCTTTCTGGATGCTTCCGGTTACTCAAAATACCGCGCCATTCCCAATCGTGATGACAGAAAAGTTGTCTTTGAATCCTTCTTCACTGAATTGAATAAATTTAACCGGACTTTCGGAACGCAATTGGCATTCAACGTAAAAAAGGACCTCTTTTACGCAAACGTACGAAAATACAACAGCTGCCTTGAAGCATCCCTGGACCCAAATAATATTCCCACCGAAGTATATCACAAACTCATTGAAAATGTGAATCAAAATCTTGGCACTTTTCATCGCTATTTGAAATTGAAAGCCAAAATGATGGGTGTTGATCAGCTGGCCTATTACGATTTATATGCATCGGTTGTAAAAGATTTAGACCTGGAATTTTCCTATGAACAGGCCGAGTCCATGGTTTTAAGCGCCGTGGAACCTTTGGGAAAAGATTATAAAAAAGTGATTAAAAAAGCTTTTGACAACCGCTGGATTGATGTCTATCCGGTAAAAGGCAAACGTTCCGGCGCCTACTCCAACGGTTCTGTTTATGATGTTCATCCATACATTTTATTAAATTATAATGGAAATTATGAAGATGTCAGTACTCTGATCCACGAACTTGGACACACCATGCATAGCTATTATTCCAATAGTGCTCAGCCCTTTGAAAAGGCCGATTACTCAATTTTCGTTGCTGAAGTTGCATCAACCTTTAATGAAATCCTACTGTTCCATGATTACTATCAATCCCTGAAAAAGAAAGATGAAAAGTTATCATTGCTGATGAGCTATCTTGATGGTATCAAAGGCACTGTTTTTCGCCAGACACAGTTCGCAGAGTTTGAACTTCGCATCCATGAAATGGTGGAAAGAGGCGAACAACTAACCGGTGAATCATTAAACCATCTCTACAAGGAAATTGTGGATCGATATTATGGACATAATGAAAAAGTATGTGAAGTGCCGGAATATATCCAGGTTGAATGGGCTTTCATTCCTCATTTCTACTACAATTTTTATGTATATCAATACTCAACATCTTACACTGCTTCAGTGGCCCTGGCAAAAAAAGTCATGTCCGGTGACAAAGAACCCCTGAAAAAATACATCAAATTTATTTCCGCCGGAGGATCTGATTATCCAATCAATATACTGAAAAATGCCGGTGTTGACATGACCACTTCTGAACCTTTTGAGTTGACTATGAAGGAAATGAACTGGGCCATGGATGAGATTGAAAAGTTATTGAAATAGACAATTTTGACCTGCAAGGTCACTTTTCGTAAATCAATTTAAACCTCCGATCTCTCTGAGACCCCGGAGGTTTTTTTATCACATTAAAAATTTTTTAATAATTCCGCATGAATCAACCCATTGGTTGCCAGTATTTCTCTTTTAAAGATATTCAAACGGTTCCCTGAAAAGTCTGATAGTTTTCCGCCGGCTTCCTTGACAATCAATGATCCGGCAGCCACATCCCAGGGATTCAGTTCAAATTCCCAAAATCCATCCAATCGACCACAGGCCACATAGCAAAGATCAACAGCAGCCGATCCTGCACGACGAACACCTTGCGTCTGCCGATAGATTTTGCTGAAGAGGGCCATGTTTCTTTCAAATTTTTCCGACACAACATAGGGAAAACCCGTGGCCAGCAGAGAACGGTTTAACGTTTCGTTTTCAGATACATGGATTGGCTGATCATTAAGAAACGCACCGTTGCCTGTTTCAGCGAAGAAGTACTCTTTCATAAAAGGATTGTTTACGATGCCCATAACAACTTCCCTCTGATATTCCAGAGCAATCGATACAGATACAAAAGGGAAGGCGTGGACAAAGTTGGTTGTGCCGTCCAATGGATCTATAATCCAGCGATAATCAGAAGTGGTTTCCTTGTCATCGGATTCCTCGGTTATGATGGAATGGTCTGGGAATGCGCTTCGAATTTTATCCAGGATGATCTTTTCAGCGCCTAGGTCAATTTTGGTCACCATATCGACACGGCCTTTGAATTGCGCATCACCAAAGTCTCTGGCGTTTTCCAGAATAAAAACAGCTGCTTCGTGTGCAGCCTCCTGGATAGTATTTCTCATTTGTTCTGTGATCATTTTTTTTACTGCAAAGATGCAAAGTTATCTAAGATTATTATATTTTTTACCGGAGAGTTCCTTTCGTCTTTGCAGTTTATCCTCTTCTATTTTCCTTGTCTTTCAAGTTTTTGTTTGTAAGTCAGATGTTTCCTGGATTCATATTCTTTTACATCTTTTCTGACAACATTGGACAGCAGCACTAAAGCCACCAGATTGGGAATCGCCATAAATCCTATGGCCACATCACCAAAAGCCCACACTGTTTCCAGAGAAACCACAGAGCCGATAAAAACCATAGCCACAAAAATCCATTTATAATACTCTGCGGCTTTCTTGCCCATCAAATAATAAGCCCCGCGATTGCCGTAATAGGACCAGGAAATTGTCGTAGAAATGGCGAAAAAGAAAACTGAAATTGTAATGAGAAAACCGCCGTGCCTCCCGGCAATGGGTGCAAGTCCGCGTTTAAAAGCCCAGGTGGTCAGGGGCGAACCGTTTTTCATCATCATCCCTTCCAGGTTTAAATTATTGGTATGGGATAGGATTTTACCGTACTCGTCAATTTTCAGTTCTCCTGTATACGGATTACCATTGAGAGTAATCAGGGGATCATCAATGAAAGAATGGTTTCTGACAAATTTAATGTTCTGGGCGATACCATCGGATATTTGCACCGAATTGGACTTAATCAACGGGCCTTTGATTTCTGAATTTTGTTCAATGGTACTATTATCGCTGACAACAATGATATCCGATTGCAGATTGATAGGAAGCTCGACAAAATCCTTTTCCTGCCAAACGCCAGTTATGACAATGACAAGGCCGGTTATGGAACAAACCATCAGGGTATCGATAAAGGGCCCGAGCATGGATAAAATACCGTCACGGACCGGTTCATTGGACTTCACGGCTGCATAAACAATTGGGGCCGATCCCTGTCCTGCTTCGTTGGAGAAAAGACCACGTTTGATTCCCCACATCATCATGAATAAAAAGCCGCTCCCTGCAAATCCGCCAAGACCTGCGGTTTTCGTAAAAGCAGAAGTGAAAATCAGGGAAAAGGTTTCAGGAATTTTACCAAGATTAAAAATCAGCACCAGCAGTCCCCCTAAAATATACAAGAGACACATGCCGGGGGCGAGAATGGACGCGACTTTGCCAATTCTTTTGATGCCGCCAATTACAACGACTCCGACGATGCCTGCGGTGATCACACCGGTCAGCCATGTTGGCATATTGAAGGCTGAGCGGAATTGGTCGGCCACTGTAAAAGATTGAATACTGTTACCAGTAGCCAGTGCGGAAATCATCGTTGCAATTCCGAAAATTATTGCCATCCATTTCCATTTTGGTCCCAGCCCTTTTTCTATGTAATACATTGGGCCGCCCGCTACCTCACCATCTTTATTGATTGTCCGGTATTTAATCGACAAGGCAATTTCTGCGAATTTCAGAGACATGCCCAAAATTGCAGTGACCCACATCCAGAACAGAGCGCCGGGCCCTCCGTAATGGATGGCGGTGGCAACGCCAGCGATATTTCCGATTCCGACAGTTGCGGAAAGGGCTGCAGAAATAGCCTGAAAAGAGGATATCTCGCCTTTATCATTGGGATCATTATAAAGGCCAAATAAGACTTTCCAGCCATGAACAAACTGTCGAATCTGGATGAATCTTGTTTTTAGTGTCATGATGAAACCGGCCAGCAATAGAACAACAATCATAAATGGAAAGAAACTGGGAGTCGCCCAGATTAAATCAGCAAAACTTGTTAAAAAATTATTTACGTAATCCATTGATTTTTCCCTCTTCGTTTTTACCTCGATAGAGCAAAAATATTAATCTCAGCACTAACAAGCAATGGAAAAGATAAATAAATTTACATTTTCGAAAATATTGAAAAATAAAAAAAATATGTGAAAATTAGTTATTACTTATATGAGGGCTACAGATGCCGAGAACAATAAATCTTAATCGAGAAAAAATCATTGATATCATGACCCGACTGGATTTTTTTGAAAATTTTTCTAAAATCGAACTGCAACGAGTGCTGGTCAATAATTCACAGGTTCTGGTCTATGAAAAAGGAGATTTCATATTGAGAAAAGGTGAAGAAAGCCGGGATTTTTTTATCCTTCTATCGGGATCGGTGCTTATTGTGACTGATTACAAAATCATTACAAAGATGGAGGCAGGAATGTTTTTCGGTGAAATGTCCTTCATAACCCAAGAACCCAGAACTGCCAATGCCCTGGCCAATGATGCGTGCATTATTTTAAGGATTGATGATACTTTGATGGAAAACCTTCACATCACAATCCGGGAAAAAATCAAAGATAAAATCATTGAAAAACTAATTCGCAACCTCAAAGAAATGAATGAAAAACTGGATTCTGTCAAATGAAAATAATTATTGCTCCGGATTCCTTCAAAGCCAGTATTTCATCCTTGAAGATATGTCAGGTTCTGAAATCTTCTTTGCTGAAAGTTATTCCTGAGGCCGAAATATTGACAATTCCTGTGTCTGATGGCGGAGAAGGTTTTCTGGAAGCATTATCGGCGGCGTTAAAACTGGATATTGTGACTCTGAACCTATCCGATCCAAGAGGCAAAATCATCAAAAGCGAATATGGTATTCATGAAAATACCGCTTACCTGGAAATGGCCCGGGCAGCGGGATTGCAACTGCTGGAAGATCATGAGAAAAACCCACTAAATACGACAACCTACGGTTTAGGTGAAATGGTCCTGGACGCAATCAATCGTGGCATTAATAAATTTGTAATGGGTATCGGTGGATCTGCAACCAATGATGGCGGTGCGGGCATGGCCCAGGCGCTGGGGTTTCAATTCATCGACAGATACGGTAAAACCATTACAGCAAAAATGACTGGTAAACTTCTGGGAAAAGTGGCCTCCATAAAAGCGCCAATCCTTCCGCTGGTTAACCTGAAAGTCGCCTGCGATGTCTGGAATCCTTTGCTGGGAGAAAAAGGTACTGTCTATACCTATGCAAAACAAAAAGGCGCAGAAGAAGATGATTTGCCAATACTTGAGAACAATTTACGTCACCTGAATCAATTGTTTCATCATGACCTTTGCCGAAAAATAGAAAACATTCCGGGGACGGGGGCAGCCGGCGGATTGGGGGGCGGCCTGATGGCATTTCTTGATGCTCAACTTGTATCCGGAAGCAACCTGGTGATGGATACCATAAACTTTGATGAGAAAATAAAAAATGCAGATATCATTATAACCGGTGAAGGACAATACGATTCGCAGACTTCCCAGGGTAAAATTGTATCTGAAATACTAAACCGTGCTGAAAAGAATAACGTTCCTGTCTATGGAATATTTGGAAGGATGGAAGGGCCTGGAAATGAAATTTTTAATAAATCGGTTCAACTGGTAGATTTTGCCACTTCAGAAGAAACCCTAAAATATCCCGTAAAGTATCTAAAACGGGCAGTTAATCAGCTGTTTAAGGATTTTACACACTAGGATAGGCTTCTTTATCCAGCCACCATTCACAATCTTTGCGCTGATGATAAAGCAAGGATGCCGGAAAATCTTCGCTGACAATTTTTTCAAATAATAATTTTTTTATAATTTCAGATTTGCTTGCTCCGGTGACCAGGAAGGTTATTCTCTTTGCACTCATAAGAAGTTGCAAAGATAATGAAATCCGTAATTGTCCTGACTCCGGATGTTTTTCCACTACACACAGGTCATTCTCATTTTTCAAATTTTCCGTATTAGGAAAAAGGGAGGCAGTATGACCATCTGGTCCAAGGCCAAGCAATACCCAGTCCAATTTCAAAGAAGGAATTTTGGATGTAATCTCTTTCTCATATCGCAATGCTTCCCGAACGGGATCATTTTCACCATAAATCCGATGAATATTTTCCGGCGGAAAGTTAATATGGGTAAACAGGGCCTCTTTTGTCATTCGAAAATTGGAATCCTGATGATCGGGAGGGACACAGCGCTCATCGCCCCAGTAAATATGGATTCTTTTCCAATTCACTGCTGATGAATGTTTTGCCAGGGTTTCATAAAAAATTTTGGGAGTACTGCCACCGGCCAAAGCGATATTGACATCTTTTCTGTCCTTTATAAAATTAATAAAATCAAAGGTTAATTTTTCTGCTAATTCCAGAGGATTTTTGAACACTTTTACCTTCTCAGACATTGCAATTTTCCCCTTTTGCAGTCAAACTTGGACAAGGGTTGTGCCAGGACTGGTCTTTATTTTCAAAGAGACGACTGGCTTCCACCGGCCCCCAACTTCCCGCTGGATAAGAATATAGACCGATGGCGTCATTCGTTTGCCATTCTTTTAAAATGGGATCAATGTAACGCCAGCAGGCTTCAACAGCATCATTTCGTGCATAAAGAGTGGGATCACCATTTAAGACATCCAATAAAAGTCTTTCATAGGCATCGGGAAGGGACTTACTGGTCAAATCCGAATAATGAAAGTCCATACTGACGTTTTTGATTTGAAAACCTTCGCCGGGTTTTTTCATGCCGAAATTCATAACGATGCCTTCGTCAGGCTGTATCCGTAAGATCAGCTTATTGTGACTGATGTTTTTTGAGGAGGTAAACAAATGATGCGGTGTCTTTTTAAAGTGAATCACCACTTCATTGACGCGGGAAGGCAATCTTTTTCCGGTACGAATGTAAAAGGGAACGCCACTCCAGCGCCAGTTGTCGATGAAAATTTTCATTGCTACAAAGGTTTCCGTTTTTGAACCTGACGGGACCTTATCTTCTTGTAAATATCCCTTAATTTTGTTACCATCCATTGTCAATAACGAATATTGTCCGCGAATCACATTGTTCTCGATATTATTGATATCAATGGAGGCGAGAGCTTCAAATATTTTGACTTTTTCATCACGAACGGCTTTGGATTCAAAATTGTTTGGCGGCTCCATGGCGATGGTGGCCAAAATCTGTAGCAAATGGTTCTGAACCATGTCCCGCATGTGGCCTGACTGGTCATAATATCCACCCCGTTTACCAACTCCGTCACTTTCCGCTCCTGTGATTTCGATATGGTCAATATAATTTCGATTCCAGAGAGGCTCAAATATGCCATTAGCGAAACGGAAGGCTAAAATGTTCTGAACGGTTTCTTTTCCCAGATAGTGATCGATGCGATAAATATCTTCCTCATCAAAATATTGGAGTAAAGTATGGTTCAACTGCCGGGCCGATACCCAATCTTTACCAAAAGGTTTTTCGACAATCAGTCGTCGCCAGCCAGTGCTTTTGCTCTTCCCACAGAGACCAGCCCTACCCAAATTGTTAACAATCGGCCCAAACAGGTCCGGCCCGACAGCCAGATAAAAAAGGTAATTTTTCGGGGATTCCGATTCCAGATGCAGATGATCCAGATACTCTTTTAAAGCAAAAAAATCGTCACCGGTATCCACCTGAAGTTTTTGGAAAGAGACCAATTTTAAAAATTCCTCCATTTGCGATTGATCCTGAATCCATTCTCGGAATATATCCCGATAAGAGTCATTGTTGTATTCCGTCCGCCCAAGACCGACTATTACAAATTTTTCAGGTAAAAGACCTTGTATGTAATTTTGATAGAGTGCCGGAATAATTTTTCTTTTTGCGAGGTCTCCAGTACCGCCAAAGATAACAAAAATGCTGTTTTCAGGTTTTTTCATTTGTTCAATCCTTTAGAATATTCTCTGCTTTGTGATATTAAATCAAAATTAAAGTTACGAAAAATTCCAGTACAGGCAGGCTATAAAATATAAAAGCGAAGAACAGGTCTTCGCTTTTATTTTAGATTTATCTTTTTACATCTGATTTTTAAGGTATTTTCTTTATCTAAACAGAACCGGTTTGATGGAATTTTAAAAATTTGTGATTAGAGCGCAAAGAAATCCTCAACCCTGATATATTCTTTTTCAGCAGTCTGAATCATATCTTCCAGATAATTGCCTATTACTTTATCACTGTATTCAAAGAATTCGATCACAGTATTCATTCCGCCTGCAGTACCAGAATATTGGAGAAGTTGTTTGTCTTTGTTGAAGGAAAATACAACGCTGCTGATGGTGTAATTTTCAATTTCCTGACCATCTTTCTGATTCAGTGTTGGCTGAAATGCTTTGGCGATATTATCATAACTGTCACTGCGCTTTCTGGTCCATTGCCAGACTTTTGACCAGTAGGTGGCTGTATAATCGCCTTTATCCTTAAAATACTGTTTGGTTGCCGGATTGATAACATAGTTTGCATTTTCTGAAGTTATGTATATTTTTTCATTTTCAGGCATTGCTTTTCCATTCATGGACATGACACTGACTTCTTTCAAACCTTCATACCCGTTTTTAACAATGTAAAGACTGTTAACAACGGTTTCAGTGTTCATGTTGCCAACTTTTCCTGAAGTGGTGGATTTTGATGCAAAGGAAAATTCTGTTTTTCCTTTAAACCATCCATAATAGGGTGAAGTCGCCTGGGCAAATAAGGTAATTGACAGACTAATTACAATCAAACCTGCAATCCATACATTGAATTTCTGTTTCAAAACATTTCCCTCCTGATTTTCTGATAATTATATAAATTAAATTGACTTTGATGTTAATAAAAATTTAGGAAATGCATAATAAAATTCATTATAATTTTTATAAAAATTTTTGGGAAGATTTATTTTACAACAATCATTAGACCTTCGGGATTTTGAAAACCCCAAAGGTCTTTGTGTTTCGTTATTTTGCTACAATATTGATAATTTTTCCGGGAACGACAATTTCTTTGATAATACTTTTACCTTGCAGGAAATTCTGAACATTTTCAATCCCTTTAGCTCCGGCAAGATATTCCTTTTCGGAAGCCTCCTTGGCGATTGTCAATTGTCCGCGAACTTTGCCATTGATCTGAACTCCAATTGTAATTGTCTCGTCCAGGCAGTATTGTTCATCAAAATCAGGATAGGGTAAATAGGTCAGGTCCTCACTGTGACCGATAATTTTCCACAATTCTTCGGTAATGTGGGGCGCCAACGGGTTCAGCAAATGCAGAAAGGTTTCCAATGCTTTCAGGGGTTTTACTTCCTGTTTATACATTTCATTGACGAACACCATCAATTGTGATATGCCGGTATTATAGCGAATTTGTTCAGTATCTTCCTTAACTTTTTTTATCGTTTTGTGTAGCAATGTCAATATATCATTGGACAGGGCTACATTGCGAATATCGCTTTTAAGATTATTCTCTTCATCGACAAAGAGATGCCAGACACGATTTAAAAACCGGGTGATGCCTTCAATGGATTTGGTGTTCCAGGGCTTTGTCCTTTCCAAAGGCCCCATGAACATTTCGTAAAGGCGAAAGGCATCAGCGCCATATTCATAAATAATTTCATCGGGGTTGATGACATTACCGCGGGATTTTGACATTTTTTCGCCATCCTCGCCGAGAATCATACCCTGGTTGATCAGTCTTTGAAAGGGTTCGGGCGTACTGACATAACCTAAATCGTAAAGTACTTTATGCCAGAAACGGGAATAAAGAAGATGCAATACAGCATGTTCCGCGCCACCAATATAGAGATCAACGGGCATCCAGTATTTTTCCTTATCTTTGTCCCATGGGGCTATTTCGTTATGGGGATCAATATATCGCAGGTAATACCAGCAGGACCCGGCCCATTGGGGCATAGTGTTGGTGTCATATCCATATCTTTTGCCATCGTTAGGATCGATCCAGGAAATCCAGTCCTGGTTGTTGGCCAGCGGCGATTCACCCGTGCCGCTGGGTTCAAATTTTTCCATTTCCGGTAATGTCAGCGGCAATTCTGATTCATCAATGGGAAATACATTACCTTCTTCATCCAGTTTCAAAGGAAAAGGTTCGCCCCAATAACGCTGTCTTGAAAAAATCCAATCGCGAAGTTTATATTGGGTCGCTTTTTCACCCAGGCCTTTTTCTTCAAGCCATTGGGTGATTTTAACTTTTGCATCAGCGACATTCAATCCGTTCAGTATATCAGAATTCACTAATTTGCCATCACCGGTCCAGGCTTCTTGGGTAATATTGCCCCCTGAAATAACTTCAATGATGTCAAGACCGAATTTGGTAGCGAATTCCCAGTCTCGCTGATCATGGGCCGGAACCGCCATAATTGCTCCGGTTCCATAGGTCATCATCACATAGTCTGCCGTCCAGATGGGAATTTTTTTACCATTAACGGGATTGATGGCATAGATACCCGTGAAAACACCGGTTTTTTCTTTTGCGAGTTCCGTGCGATCCAGGTCGCTTTTTAAACTGGCTTGTTTTTTATAGTGTTCAACGGCGGTTTTATATTCCGCCGTCACAAATTTGTCCAGGAAAGGATGTTCCGGAGCCACAACCATATAAGTGGCGCCGAAAAGAGTATCAGGACGGGTGGTGTACACTTTTAATTTTTCATTGGTTCCATCAATATCAAAATCCACATTGGCGCCAGTGGATTTTCCAATCCAGTTCCGTTGCATTTCCTTGATACTGTCCGGGAAGTCGATGATATCCAGATCTTCCAGCAAACGGTCGGCATAGGCTGTGATTTTCATGACCCATTGGCGCATGGGCTTCCGAATGACCGGATACCCCCCTCGCTCAGATTTTCCGTCGACAACCTCTTCATTAGCCAGAACGGTTTTCAGTTCCGGACACCAATTGACGGCCACATTGTCCTGGTAGACCAATCCTTTTTTGTAAAGTTGCAGGAAAATCCACTGAGTCCATTTATAATATTTTGGGTCTGTTGTATTGACTTCGCGGTCCCAGTCGTAGGAAAAACCAAAGGATTTTATCTGGCGACGAAAATTATTAATGTTTTTTTCTGTAGTGACTGCCGGGTGGGTATTGGTTTGCAGGGCATAATTTTCTGCAGGAAGCCCAAAGGCGTCCCAACCCATGGGGTGGAGCACATTAAATCCCATCTTACGTTTAAAACGAGCCACAATATCGGTGGCGATATATCCTTCCGGATGGCCGACATGCAGGCCAGCGCCCGATGGATAAGGAAACATATCCAGTACATAATATTTTGGTTTGGTTGATTTGTCATGGGCCCTGAAAGTTTTGTTTTTTTCCCAATACTTTTGCCATTTTTCTTCTACTTTACTAAAAGGGTACATAGTGTCCTTTCATTTTTATATTTCATTAATTTTTTATCGTCGTAGTTTACAACAAAAAAGATTTTAAGTCTATAATTAACTGGACTAAAAAGCAAGGAAAAACTATCTAATCCGAAGGAAGCGGTTTTTTTAATCAATCAATTTGCTTCGTGCCTCCAGGTGTCACAAAAATACCCTATCATCAACCAGAAAAAAATTATTAAAAGACTTTAGGAAAACAGCCCGGGATTTTTTCGATATGACAATAATTGACTTTCAATTTTGAAATGTAGCCTTTAAGTTGATGGGTGAATAAAAATCAAAATTTTGTGATATCTGGAAGGTCGGGTATGGTCAAAAAAATTTTAATTCTTTTTCTTCCGATTTTTTTACTGGCCAATGATGGATTTATACATCATGAAATCAATGCCAATGTAAGTCCGGAAGACAATTTCATCGAGGTCATCGATAGGATCACTTTACCAGAAAATTATTCAACCAAGGATTTGAAATTTCTATTGGTGAAAGATTTAAAAGTTGAGGTGATTGGAAATGAAGCCGAAACAAAACTAATTGAAGAAAACCTGAAAGTTGAAGATACCGGTATGGATCGGGAAGAATTAAATTCAGACTTTTCTGTCAATAAATATAAAATTAACCCCAAAAACAATCGCACCTTTACATTGAAATATTACGGGAAAATCAATTACCCTATTGAACAGATGGGTGAGGAATACGCCAGGTCTTTCAGTCAGACTCCAGGCATTATTTGTGACAAAGGCGTTGTGCTTGGCGGATCAACTTACTGGGTGCCATATTTTGATGAATACCCGGTGACATTTAATCTCAAAACTACAGTACCAGAATCATGGAATGTGGTGAGCCAGGGAACACGCACGGAACATTTGCTGTGGGATGGCAAAAAGCAAATTACCTGGGAGGCAGATAAACCCATGGAAGAAGTCTATCTCATTGCAGCCCAATTTACAGAATATCACAAAAGAGCGGGAAATGTCGATGTCATGGCCTTTTTGCGTACTCCCGATGAGAATCTCGCCAATAAATATCTTGAAACTACCGCTCAATATCTCATTATGTATGAAAATCTCATCGGCAAGTATCCCTTCACAAAATTTGCATTAATTGAGAATTTTTGGGAAACCGGCTACGGGATGGCTTCATTTACATTACTGGGGCCCCAAGTGATTCGATTTCCATTTATTCTGCATTCATCCTATCCTCATGAATTGCTGCATAATTGGTGGGGAAACAGCGCTTATGTGGATTTTGATTCCGGTAATTGGTGTGAGGGTTTGACAGTTTATATGGCGGACCATTTGATTGCAGAGCAGCGAGGGGCGGCCGATGATTATCGTCGCTCAACCTTGCAGAAATTTACGGATTATGTGAATCCTGAAACTGATTTTCCATTGATAAAATTTCTATCCCGCTATGATGCGGCATCCGAAGCCATCGGCTATGGAAAAAGCATGATGATGAACAATATGCTTCGCAATGAAGTTGGTGATGAACTGTTCAAAAAAGGTTATCAGAAGTTTTATCAGGATAATAAATATAAATTTGCTTCTTTTGATGATATTCGTGTTGCTTTTGAAACGGTTTCCAATAAGGATTTGAAAGCTTTTTTCAAACAATGGACAGAGCGCAAAAGCGCTCCGGAATTGGCACTTAAAAATGTAAAATCAGATGATGGTAGAATTGCCTTTAATTTGGAACAAATCCAACCGGAAGATCCTTTTGTGTTGAAAGTACCTGTATTTTTCATATTTGATAACAATGTCGAGAAGAAATGGGTGGAAATGACAGGCAGAAACCAAGCATATTCATTCGATTTTCCATCACAGCCAACACAAATTCTGGTTGATCCACAATATGAAGTTTTCCGTCGCCTGCATCACAATGAAATTCCGCCGGCATTATCCAAATTATTTGGCTCTGAAAAGATCCTGTTAATATTACCATCCAATCCAAGTGATGACCAAAAGGCGATTTATCGGCAATTGGCCGAAATCTGGAGTCATGATAAAACAAAAAATTTAATCATAAAAAATGATACTGAAATTGATAATCTTGACCAAAACAGAGCAATCTGGATTCTGGGAAAAGATAATAAATTTGCGTCGCTGGTAAATAACAAAATTCAGGATTTTGATAGTGCGATCAATGACGATCAAATCAAACTTGGCAAGACAACCTATGATTGGGGAAACAAGAGTTTTGTCATCTCTGCCAGACATCCAGAAAATCCGAAAAATGTGATTTCATTTTTACATATAAATAACAATAATGCTATAATGGGATTGACCCGGAAATTGCCCCATTATGGCAAATATAGCTATCTGGTGTTTGAGGGCGATGAACCGACTAATATTGGCAAAGGACAATGGACGGCTGTGAATTCGCCGATGAATGCTATTTTTGACAAAGAATCTATTTCAGTGGAATTGCCCATGAGAGATGCTTTAGGCTATTTAGCGCCCTTATTTAATGGGGACAGAATGATGGAAACCATCCAATATTTGGCTTCTGATGAATTACAAGGGCGCGGACTTGGTAGTGATGGCATCGAAAAAGCAGCAAATTTTATCGCTGATAAATTCAATTCCGTGGGCTTACAGCCAGGCGCTGATGATGGAACCTATTTTCAGAAATGGAATGATGTCGTCGATGCAGAGGGCGCACAAGGTGAAGTAAAAAATATTATCGGAATCATTCCCGGAACCCATGAAAAATACAAAGATGAATCGGTTATCGTTTGTGCCCATTACGACCATTTAGGCTTTGGTTGGCCCGATGTCAGCAAAGGCAATGAAGGACAAATTCATCCCGGTGCCGACGACAATGCGTCAGGTGTGGCAATAATGCTGGAATTGGCAGAAATTCTCAACGGAAGCATCAAACCGCAGCGCACAATAATTTTCGTGGCATTTACTAGTGAAGAGAATGGTCTGAAAGGTTCACAATATTATATTGATAATTACAAAAAATATCCGGCGAAAAAAGTGATTGGTGTACTCAATCTGGATACAGTTGGCCGCTTGGATAACAAGAAACTGATGGTGCTTGGCTCATCCAGCGCTGGAGAGTGGAAATTTATGTTCATGGGTGCCGGCTATGTCACTGGTTTAGAATCAGAAATGGTGACTCAGGATTTGGATGCCAGCGATCAGTCCAGTTTCATTAAGATCGGCGTGCCGGGTGTGCAATTTTTTACCGGACCCCATCAGGATTATCACAAACCATCAGATACCATCGACAAAATCGATAAAGATGGATTGGTTAAAGTAGCGACTTTTGTGAAGGAAGCCATTGTATATTTAGGCGACAGGGAAGAGCCAATGATTTTTACCGGAAATGTTCAGCCTGCTCATAGAGATACAGAACCAAAAACTAGTCGTAGTGCGTCAGCCGGATTTATGCCGGATTTTACCCATCAGGGGAAAGGTGTCAGAATCGGCGCTATTTCCAATGATTCTCCCACGGCGGAAGCAGGTTTGCAAAAAGGCGACGTGATTTTGAAAATTGGCGGGAAAGAAGTCATCGATTTACATGATTATTCAAGCCAATTGAAAACCTGTCTGCCGGGAGATGAAGTGGAATTTGTATACTCACGTGAAGAAAAAGTATTTACAACTAAAATAAAATTAAAAGCGAAGTAACAAAAAATAACATCCTCCGACTTCTTTCGGTAGTCCGAGGTTTAAAATTAGGAAACATCGGAGGTCTGGTCGACCTCGGATGTTATAAATATAAGGATCAGGGTATGAAAAAATTAATCGTAATTGCGCTATTATTAGGATCAACGATTCTTGCAGAATTCAATCAGGATGTTCTGACTTTGGGACCATTAGACCAGAAATACAATCTGGATAAGGTGGAAGCCGGACAATATATCGATACGAAATCCGGTGAGAAAGTTGAACTCATTAGTATCATCGACAAAAAGACCAATATCTTTGTCATTGGCGAATCACACACTAATTATGATTGTCATGCATTTCAGCGTGATTTTATAGAAGCATTATACAACCAAAATCCAAATATTGTAGTGGGATTTGAATTTTTCAATCGTGAACACAATGCAATTTTGGAAAAATGGCGGCTTGGTGAAATAAGTGAAGAGGAATTACTAAAGGAAACCGGCTGGTACACACGGAAAAGTTTTAATTATGGCTACACCAAAATGATCATGGATTTCATTCAAAAGCACCAGATAAAAGTGATTGGTCTGAATGTTTCCAGAGACATTTTGCGAACAATTTCCCGCCAGGGCTTTGAGCAATTATCAAAAGAAGATCAAAACCTGTTTCCAACGATAAATATTCCAAATCCTGAACATGAATATTTTATTAAAGGCATTTTTGGGGATTTTGCCGTCAACAATCCCGACAAATTTACCAATATTTACACCGCACAAAAATGCTGGGATGTTGTGATGGCGGAATCCATGCGTGAGTTTCTCAACCAGAAGGAATATAAAAATCATACCGGTGTCATCATCGCCGGCAGTAATCATGTGGCGTACAAACTCGGTATCCCGTTCCGCTACAACAAAGCCAATAAAAAAACGAACATCACTACAATCATGCCCGTTCTCGTTGAAGAGGCAGAAGAATCCGATGAAAATCCCATGGCAAAAATGACAAAAAAAATCGACCCTCACGGAATGCCAGGCATGTCACAAAATCCATCATCAACTTTTTCCAGAGGAATTGCTGATATTGTATTTGGTGCAAAGGAATTGAAACAGGAATATTTTGCAGATTTTGGCGCCACAGTTAAAGAAGAAGAAGGAATGATTGTCGTCAGCAAAATCAATGATGATAGTCCCGCCTTGAAAAATGGCTTAGCGGAAGGTGATCAGATTCTTGCAATTGATGGTGTGGAAATTACTTCTGTTGAGCAGTTTTATACAATTGTTGCTGCAAAAAATTGGGATGATGAGTTAGAGATTAAAATCAATAAAAAAGTAACGTTCTGATATTTTTTTAACCTTCCGAAAGTTTGGAACCTTCGAAAGGTTAGAGGTTCCTAAGTATAGCTATGCAATCCCGGTAAAATGAAGGTCACACCAACATAAGTAAATATAATTGTTAGCAAAGTAAAAATAACTATCGCTGCTTTGCTGACAGTTTCACTTTTCCGAACATGAAAATAATAGGACAACACTAAAATATTGATCAGTGACCAGGTTTCCTTCGTGTCCCAGCCCCAGTAAGTTCCCCAGCTAAAATAGGCCCAGATGGCGCCGGTGATCATACCGAGGTTGAGGAAAAAAAAGGCAATTTTGACTTCCTCATCCAGTTTTTTCATAAGAACTAAATCATCTTTCCTGATCAATGTCATTACAGCCAAAATAGCAGCCATCAACATTGATGAATAAGCAACAAAGTATGATGGCACATGAATATACATCCAGGGGCTGTTCAGCGCCGGCATCAGGGGCCTGATTTCTTTCATGGGACCGGGGACCAGTATTGCGATCATATTTAACAATAAAACGAGGAAAATAACACCAAATCGCGTATTGCCTTCTAATTGCTTTTTCCATAAAACCAGTCGTAGGGAAAAAAGAAAGGGAAGAAGGATCATGGTCTCATACATATTGGTAAAAGGAGGATGTTTGGCAGACCAGGACCGGACAACCAGTAGAAGGAATTGCACAAAAATGGCCGGAAAAATCATAGATTCTCCGATTTTTTCTTTTTTAAAGTTGATGGAGAAAAACAAAGAAATCAGGAAAAGCAGGGATGCGACTAAAAGAAAGTATAGTTCAAAATTCATGGTTTTTTCCTCCAAAATGCGATGCCAAGGGTTGTCAGATAAGCAAGTCCAAGGACCAGCAGCAGGACCATACCCCGAACCGAAGCCACTTCAATAATGCTCTGAAAAACCACATCTTCCATTTTCAAATCAAATTCGAATTCATTCATGGTGAAGGTGCCCCCCATGGGTGAAATCCTTTTCTGTTGTTCATTGAAGTGAACCGTGATTGTCCGACGGTTTTCTGCCATAGAAATGTAGATGCTGTTGTTGTTGAATGTTAATGTATCGTCGATGCTTATATTAAATTCAGCTTCATCGATTTTTATATGATACAACGGAATTTTATCATAGGCATTCTGGTAGAGTCTATAGTGGCCGATTTTGACCGGTTTGTTGACTTGAAGGAAGGTCGTGTCCCGATTGTCAATGATCAACTGACTGGTATAGGCTTTAACCATATTCGTGTAATCGTCATGATAGTCAATCATGAATTTTTCAAGTTTGATCGTGTGATTGTGTTTTGGGTCCTTGACAGCTTCAGAGAATTGAAGGGTTTCTCCTTCGCAAAGAGTAATATAGTTATGTTCATTGCAGGTCTTGTCATAAATAATAACGATAAAAGCCAGTGCAAGGACCAGGTGAAGCACAACCTGGATCGGGATATTAAGCCGTTTGGAGCCCACAGCGAAAAGGATTAAAAGAATAAACAATGAAAATAAGAAGAGATTCAATCCGGAATTGTAAAAATGGTCCAAACTAAAGAGTTTGACCAGTAAATGATCGCTGGTATTATCCGGATGGTCCCTTTGAATAAAAAAGGTAGACAGAGATAAAAGGATGATGATAATTTTTGTTACAACCTGAAACATTGGCAATATATACTTTTTCATAAACCCTCTGGCAATGGACTATTTAACTTCCTGGTTTTAAAAAATGTCTGTTGGAACAGATGCCATCCAATTCGTTAAATTTGAAAGAAGAAAACTTAAAGATCGTTTTTTCTTTTGTAAAATTTTTATAGCTGGATCGCAAAACTTCATCGAACAATATTTTTAAAAATCCTAATAATTGCTTATCAATATATTACAAATGACCAGGTTTTTCAATAAAAAATTATGATACTATTGATTTATAGTTGATTTTATATTCTGATAAGTTTAATGTTATTATAGTGTGTAAAACCATGAGGCTATATGAAAAAGAGTATGATACTTCTCCCGATTATTTTTGTTGCGGTATTGCTGGCCAATATCTGGCATGCCGGAGAGGAAGCAAAGGGCACCAGAAATTACAGTGATTATGAAAAACCGGAAGCCTGCGCCAGTTGTCACATTGATATTTACCGGCAATGGAAGCGGTCAATGATGTCCCAATCTTTTACCCATCACTGGGATGAAATCGAATATTTTGACCTGGCTGTGAAGCACAGCACCAAGGACCCGTTCTTTAAGCCAGCTGCCGACGGATGCAATGGTTGCCATGCGCCACTTTCCTTTCTGGCCGGTGATGTGCCGCCTCCGCGTCCTCACGAAGGATCCCGTGCCAATGAAGGTGTCTCCTGTGATATCTGCCATACAATCACCGGCGTTCATGAAGAAGCGGTCAATTTCAGTTGGATTTCACAGCCTGGACGGACTAAATACGGTGCGAAACCCGGTTTGGAATCGCCGCATCATATTACCGCCGAAAAGGAAATATTCAGGCAAACCGAACTATGCGGATCCTGTCATAATGAGAAAAATCCTTTTGGAATCTATGTTAAATCTACCCAAATGGAGTGGCTGGAAGGCCCTTACGCCAAAGAAGATGTGAAATGTTTTGTGTGCCATATGCCCAAAGCCAAAGGCAAAAGTGCCCCAATGGCAGTTGAAGGTGAGGTGGCACAACATGTCTTTCTTGGCGCACATAAACCATCGAAACTCAGAGGTGCAATTGAAATATCCATGCATTGTCTGGAAAATGAAATTCCTTATGACGGAGTTGCTACTATTCAAGTGGAATTATTCAACGCCAAAGCAGGGCATAAAATCCCGACCGGATCTGTAGAAGACCGGATTCTTTGGCTGGATGTTACTGCTGTGGACGAGGAGGGCAAAACCTATCATCTCCCTGTTGACCCAAAAGGCTTTGATGGGGAAGAATACACGATTGCCAGTGAAGAATTAGCCTATAAGGATATGGCAATTCCACTGGGCCTTGAAAATTTTGCAGGCGTTCCAAGAGATGGTGTCCCTGCCGGCGACAGAATTTTCAGAATGCCTTATTTTGATGATCAAGGCGTGATGACAATCATGCAATGGAACACGCGCTCCCTGGGTGTTGATTATCGTATCGGACCGCGGGAGACCAAAATCGAAACCTTTACCTGGGAATTGCCTGATGATATTGCAGCCGGAAAAATTACCGTCCATGCAAAATTAAATTACCAAAAACTGGTTAAACCTGTGGCGGATTTTCTGAAAGTACCGGAAGAGGAAGGTGAAATTGTGCAGATGAATGAGGTTTCGCTGGAATTTGAGGTCTATGACTAAGATATAGTCCAAACCGTTGGGGGCGTGAAAGCCCTGTTGGTTTTTATGAAAATTTGAGGAGAAGCAGTATGAAAAAAATGTCAATTTTATTCGCGTTAGTTCTTTTAATATCAACCCAATCCGTCTATGGTATTCCGGCTTTTGCCCGACGCTACAAAATATCCTGTACCACCTGCCATGATCCCTTTCCAAGATTAAAAGCCTATGGCGATGATTTTGCCGGCAATGGCTTTGTGCTGGATGACGAGGAAAAGGAGCGGGATTACATCACAGCGGGTGATGACTTGCTCTGGTTAAACCGGGACTTTCAACTGGCGGTCAAATTTGAAGCCTATGCGATTACCGGTGATAATACCGATGTCAGTAATGATTTACAGGCCCCCTGGGGTATGAAACTTTTATCCGGTGGTACTCTCGCAAAAAATATTGGCTATTATTTTTACTTTTTCATGTCAGAAAGGGGAGAAATCGTCGGATTGGAAGATGCTTATGTCCATTTCAATAATCTCTTCGGAAAGGAATTTGACATTATGGTAGGCCAGTTCCAAACCTGTGATCCCCTCATGAAACGGGAACTGCGAATGACCTTTGAAGATTATGTGATTTACAAACAACGAATCGGTAATATTCGGACCAATCTGGCCTATGACCGCGGCTTGATATTCACTTACGGAATAGAAAAAACGGGCACAGATCTTGTCGCCATGGTAGTCAACGGAAATGGTATTCCCGATGCCGGTGCGGATAAATTATTTGATGATGATCAATATAAAAATATTGGTCTGCGGATAGCACAGGGGATCGGCGAAAACATCGGCCTTGGCGGATTCTTCTATTACGGGAAGGAAGCCAAACTTGACTTGCTGAACCAACCAACCGATGTCACCAATGAATTGATGTATTATGGCCCAGATATAAATGTTGCAATCGACCGGTTCGCCTTTACAGCGCAATATATGATACGAACAGACAGTGATCCTTTGTTCATAAACAGTGATGATATCACGACCAATGGCATGGTTGTGGAATTGGTATTCAGTCCGCAATATGACCGATCTCGGTTTTATTATACAGCCTTGTACAACAGAATTGATTCCGATTGGGATGCAGCAGACTATCATACAGCAACTCTCAGTGCCAGTTACCTGCTCCGCCGCAATATTCGTCTCATAGGTGAATTTACACACGACCTTGAGCAGGATGCCAGCCGGTTTGTTTTGGGTATAACTTCTGCATTTTAATAAAATTATTATTGAGATCACAATATTAGCCCGAATAACAAAATATTCGGGCTTTTTTCTGACATTACACCTGACTTTTACAAAACTTTTACAAAAATCTGAAGATAACTTCTTTGGCGGTTTGTAAATAAATTGTAAACTATTCAAACAATTTGGGAGAGAATAGTGATAAAAAAAAGCACACACACAGCCTTGGTCTTTGGAGAAAAGAAAGTCGATTACAACAACCTGTTGATTAACATCGACCAGTTTTCAACACTTTTTCAGGTCGAAAAAGAAGATCGGGTGGCCATTTTTTCAGAAAATCGGCTGGAATGGGTCTACGCCTTTTATGCATGCTGGAAAAATGAAGCCATTCCGGTTACAGTTGACTTTATGAGTAAACCCGATGAAGTGGCCTATATTATTAAAGATTGCACACCCAAATATGTGTTTACATCAAAAGGGAACCAGGAAATTCTGGCAAAAGCAATCGAACAATGTGACAATAAACCGCAAGTCATTGTTTTTGAGGAAATAAAAAACGATTTCGTTGAAATAGAAGCTCAGGACTTTCCGGAACCCGATGACGACGCTACTGCCTGTATTATTTATTCCTCAGGCACAACCGGAAATCCGAAAGGGGTCATGCTTTCATTTCAGAATTTCCGTGTCAATGTCAAAGCTGTCAGTGTTGATGTACCTATTTATAAAAAAGATGAAGTCATGCTGGCGATGCTGCCCCTTCATCACATATTGCCATTGCTGGGATGTATTGTCTGTCCCCTCAATGTGGGAATGACCGTGGCCTTTACACCGTCACTGGATTCTGCTGATATTGTTAAAACCCTCAATGATAATCATGTTACAATAATCATTAGCGTACCCCGTTTTTATACCATGTTATTTAAAGGCATCAAGACGAAAATTGATGAAAAAGGAATAGCCAAACTGCTCTTCAAAGTGGCCGAAAAAGTAAATTCTCTGGGATTTTCCAGAAAAATATTTAAATCCATCCATGCAAAGTTTGGTGGCCATGTCAAATACATGGTCTGTGGCGGGGCCGCCCTTGACCGTTCAGTGGAAAAGGGCTTTTTCACCCTGGGCTTTGAAATACTCAACGGTTATGGTATGACAGAAACGGCCCCGATGATCACCTTCCCCAGGCCGGGGCAAGTACGCTTCGGCGCAGTGGGACAATCCCTGGGCAGCAATGAAATCAGAATCGCTGCCGATGGTGAAATTCTCAACCGCGGGCCAAATGTCATGAAAGGTTATTACAATCTTCCGGATAAAACGGCTGAAACCGTCATTAACGGCTGGATTCATACCGGAGATGTTGGCTATATCGACAATGATGGATATTTATTTATTACCGGAAGAAAAAAGGAAATCATTGTCCTGTCCAATGGGAAAAATATTAATCCTGTCAATGTTGAATTTGAAATTCAGAAAATGACAAAGGCGATCAATGAAATCGGTGTATTTATGCACCAGGATATTCTGCAAATGGTCTGTTCCCCGGATGAAAAAGTGGTCGCAGAGCAGGGTATCACGGACTTCAAGCGATATATTCAGGATGAGGTTGTCACAAAATACAATGAAAAAGTGGCTCCCTATAAACAGATCAAAAAAATTACAGTGGTGAAAGAAGAACTGCCAAAAACAAGACTCGATAAATTGAAAAGATTTAAACTGAAAGACCTGGTCCCGGGTTTTACAGAAAAAGAGAATGTTCAGAATAAAGAGCCAAAATTCAAAGAATATTCTATGATCCGCGATTTTATGGGCCAGCAAATGGAAAAAAAGATCTATCCCGGTGACCACCTGGAATTTGACCTGGGTATGGATTCTCTGGATAAAGTCAATCTGCAAACCTTTCTTAAAAAAACCTTTGATGTGGACATTCAGGAAATTCATCTGAAAGAGAACCCGACGGTCCAAAAACTTTCTGAATTCATCAAAGAAAATTCCAAGAAAATAAAAGAGGAAGCGGTCAATATCACCGACGTCTTCAAAGAGAAGGTCAATGTTAAATTGCCAAAGAGCTGGGCAACCCATGTCATCCTTCGCAATATTTTAAGGTTCCTTGTCAAACTATCCTTCAAAATCAATGTTCACGGACTGGAAAGATTGCCGGAGGCTCCCTTTATCATGGCGCCAAACCACCAGAGTTATATCGACGGATTACTACCCGTTCTGGAATTGAATACGAAACAACTGCGGGAAACCTTCTTTTTTGCTAAGGCAAAACATGTAAAAAACTGGTTTGTCAGATTTTTAGCGAAAACCAGCAATGTCATCGTCGTTGACGTGAATTCTGACCTGAAGGGTTCTTTGCAAAAACTGGCGGCTGTTATCCGTGAAGGCAAAAATATAATCATCTTTCCCGAAGGCACACGCTCTTATGACGGCCAGTTAAATGATTTTAAAAAGACTTTCGCAATTTTGGCCAGAGAGATGAATGTGCCGGTTGTTCCGGTTGTTATTGATGGCGCCTTCAAAGCCTTGCCAAGAGGAAAACACTTTCCCAGTTTTGGTGTTAAAATCGATGTGACCTATCTCGACCCTGTCTACCCCGAATCCAAGGAAGCGGAAGTTATTCGCGACACAGTCAAACAACAAATTGAGGAAGCGCTAAATAAATAGATGACGAAAGTTTTATCCCTTTATTCGGGAGGCCTGGACTCCCGTTTGATTGTTAAAATATTGAAAAAAAAAGGTTTGGATGTCACAGCCATTCATTATCAATTGCCCTTTATTTCGGAAAAAGAAATTAATGATGATTTTTTAAAAGACGAGCAGGTAGACTTAGTCATTATTGACTGCAAAAAAGGGGATTATCTTCGCGAGTATCTGGCTATGCTCAAACAACCGAAATACGGCACCGGAACCGGTATGAATCCCTGCATCGATTGTAAAATTTTTATGTTTGAAAAAGCGAAACAATATGCTGTTGATTACGGGTACGGTTCTATCGCTACCGGAGAAGTTCCCGGACAGCGACCCATGTCCCAGTTGAAACATGCCCAGGGACTGATTGACAAAAATGTTGATTTTCCCATCATCCGTCCATTGGCGGAACTGGGTATTAACGGACGGGGAAGAGACCGGCAAATGGAGTTAGTTAAAAAATATGGCGGGTTTCATTTTCCAACACCGGCTGGCGGATGTCTGCTTTGCGAAAAAACTATGGCAAAGCGGTTTCAAAAATATCTGGAATATGATTTAATTGACGAAAAAACAATTGCACTGATGAAGGTTGGCAGGCATTTTCTCGATGAAGAAAGCGGCCAATGGGCCATTGTGGCCCGAAATGGAGATGAATCTGAAATTCTGGAAAAATATGATAATTGTCTTGAATCTGCTCCTCAAACGCCGGCTGTCTGGTACAGTACAATAAACAAAGGTCCCGATAGATTCCTTCGTCAATTTGCTCAAGAACTTCAGAGCGCCTACATTACCGGACAGGATAAATCATTGCGAGAAAAATTCGCTGATCTCAAATTATAATCTCTGTCCAGCGAAGCATCCATGATCCCCAGTCTTTTGCCTGACACTCATTACAAAACAACCTTCTCGCTGTCACGATCAAAAAAGACCTTTTTACCTTCCCGGTAGGAGCGAGTGGCCATATGGGCTGTTACCGCCTCCTCAAAACCTCTGTGAATATTGCAACTAGGCTGATTGTGGGTGCGAAGGGCATCGAGCCACTCCTTCACATGTAGATAGGTTGTATCCAGGGCTTTTCCTTGTCTGTAGGTATAAATCAATCCTCTTTGGGCAAAATATTTAGTGCTGGCGGACGTAATGGTATCCACTTTTTCCGAACCGGGAGAATAGGAGTAAGCTGGATGTTCTGTATCAATTAGTCCCTGCTCGATTTGGTCCCCATATTTTTGGGAATGGGTGTCGATGGTCACTGTAAAACCATTGCTCAGTTCCATTGTTGCATCAGTTCCCATGAGGGTCCGCGGCCGGTATTTTCCATTAGCCAGAGAAGCGCTGTACATGAGAGTCAGTTTTTTCTCCCTGTATTCCAGTAAGGCGTTAAACACATCGGGTACTTCTCGATCATCCCGAAAGTGATAAATACCCCCTGAAGCCTGAACGGAATCGGGAATACCCACATTCAGCACCTGGTTGATACAATCATATTCATGGGTCAGCATGTCACCGGCCAGACCGGTGCCATAATCCCACCACAGCCGCCAACGAAAAAAGCGTTCCAGGCTGAAATCCGCCGGTTCTGTGGCCGCGATAAACTGTTCCCAGTCAATGTTGTGCCGGCCGGCATTTTCAGGAATCGGATAGATCCAGGCTCCCTGTTCCGTATTTCGGTTGGTATTACATTGAATCAGATTGACCCTGCCTAAAATTTCCTTATTAGTGACAAGGTCTCTGGCAAGATTGTAAGAATCAAATTGTCGGTTTTGATGTCCCAGCTGAAAGGTGATGCCGCTGGCTTCCACAGCGTTTTTAACCTTATAGGCCTCTTCGAGAGTACGGGTCATACATTTTTCTGCGTAAACATGTTTGCCTTTCTTTGCTGCTTCAATTATCATTGACGCATGCCAGTGGTCCGGCGTTGCAATGATCACCCCGTCAATATCTTCGGCGGCAATCAGGTCCTTACAATTTGGGTAACGTTTCACCGGTGTCAGATTGGATTTGATGTGCCGTTTATCACTGTTTGCTGCTGCAATCATTGCTCTTTCTGCATAAGGATCAAAGAGATCACAGACACCTTTGAATTCAATATTCAATCTTTCCGTATTCATAAAAAATTCATAACGTTTGTCATTTTTATCCTTCATTGAGGCTTCGCGGATATCAAGAATTTCATCAGGAGAAGCAAAACCGATGGAATTCATGATCATGCTGCCGCGTAACCCACAACCAATAATGCCCAGGCGGATTTTTTTACTGGTTTTCTCATCGGGAAGAGGATGATTGAACCCGGAAAAATTTAAATCAATGATTCTGGAAAGGCTATTTGCTTTTTCACGATAATATTTCTCTTTTTGCAGGCTCCCGACCAGCAAGCTGCCGGCTACAGGAAAGGTTGCCAGTCCTTTCAGTAAGTCCCTGCGTGTAATTTTATTGGACATTTTCAACCTCCTCACTTTGGGTATCCCTTTGTCCTAACATTGCCTGAATTCCGATAATATGCTCTGTCGGAAAGACCAGAATTACTAAAAGAGCAAAGAATTCAACACTATTCTTGTCAAAAACCAGATAATGTCCTTCTGCGGGCAGGGCATATTCCATGCCGATAAAGGGCGGATGGGAGAGCCAAAAAAACAACAGCATCCCCATGGCCCCAATGCTTGCATATCTTGTCAGAAAACCAATGATCAGGCTCAAACCGATCAAAACCAGTGACCATTTGATGAACGGATCCAGGATTGCCAGGGTGAAAGGATTGGTGGCCATATTAATAAAAAAACCGGGAAACCAGCCTTTGGAATCCAGCAGATAAAAATATGCCGACCAATTGGAATCGAATAATTTTGCAATGCCTTCATAGGCAAAGTGCCAGCCGATGATCCATCTGAGCAAAATCAGAGCTGTAATTTGAATCAATGATTGATGTTGGGATTCAGATTTCAATTTAAAGTTCCTTTATTTTCAGATTCCGCCAGCGTACTTTAATGCCACCGCCATCATGGATTTGTAAGGCAACAGAACCATTAGCTGCCCCAATTTTTTCATCGGTGAGATCCACCATTTGCTGGCTGTTGAGAAAAGTTTGCACTCTGTCTCCTTTGACAAGGATTCTGAGGCTGTTCCATTGGCCAGGCAACAAAATATTTTCTTTCTCTTCGGGAATCTGGACCAGCCAGCCACGCCCGTAGGATTCATAAATTCCGCCGGTATCATGGTTTGGCGGCGCTACTTCAACCTGCCATCCGGAAATTTTTGTTCCCTCAATCGTGGACCGAAAAAAGATTCCGCTGTTGCCATCAGCTTCCTGCTTAAACTCAAGTAGCAGTTCAAAGTCTTTATAAAATTTTTCCGTTGCCAGGTATCCGTATTGCTGGTCCGGCCCGCTTTCGCAGACCAGCTCACTATCTTCCACATACCATTTTTCCGTGCCGAAAATTTGCCAGCCCGACAGGTCCCGGCCATTGAAAATAGACTGAAAAGAATCGTTTTTCTTGCAGGAACAAATCAGGAGCAGTGAAAACAAAAGGATAAATATTTTTTTCATTTTTTGTCCTATATGTTAATTACCTTATCATGGTTTTTTTGTTACAATTCTTTAATTTTAATATTTCTAAACCAGATTTCATTACCATGATCCTGAAGGCCGATGAGCCCGGACTTATAAATACCATAATCGGGATAATCTTTCCATTTTCCTTCTGTTTTGAGGCGGGTCCACTCTTTGGACCAGGCTTCAAATTCCACAATTTTTTCGCCGTTTAGCCAGTGCTCCACATGGCCGTGATCGAAAACAATCCGGGTGGTGTTCCATTCGCCCTGAGGCATCAGTTTCTTATTTTCACCAGCTGGATACATGGCATAATCAGCGCCTGCTTTCTGCCAGTCTTCAAGGGGCTCAGGAAATCCGGCATCATCGATCAGCTGATATTCAGGGCCGGTCAGATAGGGTGCGGCATATTTTTCATCTTCCCTGACGTGGTAAAACACTCCTGAATTGCCACCTTTGGATATTTTCCAGTCCAGTTTGAGAATGAAATTATCAAATTCCTCGTCTGTTACAATATCGCCGCCGATATCACCACCGACTCCTTTGCAATAGAGCAATCCCTCTTGTACAATCCAGCCCTCACCGGTATTTTCTTCGAGGTAGCCATGCCAGCCTTTGGTGGTTTTGCCATCGAAAAGCAGTTGCCAGCCATCTTTTTTTTCCTGGGTTGTCAGGGTATTTTGAAGGCTCCTGGTACAATTTGAAATAGAGAATAATGCGATTATTGTTAGGGCTAATATTTTTTTCATTTTTTCATCTCCTTAATTGATTTTTTGCATTTTCACAGGGTCCCACTGGATAATTTTCTTTTGAAAATAGCTGTCATTACAGGCCAGTGCCGGAGCTGCAGCGCGGTATCCGAAAACAGCGTCTTCCACCAGTTGACTGCCATTTCGAACTGCGTCAAAAAAATAGCCGAAATGGTCATAGTGGCAACCTTTATAATCGGCTTCGGCTTCATAAACAATTTCTTCAGGCCCAAGGATTCTTTTACGGTCATTCAGGGCCTTTTTTAATTCAGAAGGATCAACATTGGGATCGATACCTGAAAGAACCTTGTTTCTTTCCAGAATGACCTTGTTAGGTTGAATTTCCATTAACCCTTCACTGCCGATCAGACGCATGACATAGAAATAACTGCCTTGGGTCCCGTCAACAAAATTACATCTCAGGGAAAGGTTAAAACCAGGATGGGTTTGGGTTTCGGGATAATCAAAGGTGCCGATAAGCACATCGGGAACTTCCCGGCCGTCCTGCCAAAAGCGAATGCCGCCGGTGGAATAAATCTGGTTGGGGCCAAAAGAATCGGTGACAAAATGAAGTCCGGAAATAATATGGACAAAAAGATCGCCATTCATGCCGGTGCCGTAATCCTTGTATTTACGCCAGTTGAAAAAACGTTCCGGATCGAATTGGTACCGCTTTTTGTCTTTTAAAAAGGTGTCCCAATCGATTGTTTCGGGGGATGCATCCGCAGGGATTGGCCCGTTCCAGGCTCCGCCGGCACTACGTCTTGCCCAGACCCCTTCTGCATAATTTAATTTTCCGATGGCGCCATCCTTCAGTAGTTCTTTTGCCTTTTCATATCCGAGAGAGGAAAGCAGCTGACTGCCGACACAAAAGATCTTTCCGGATTTTTTTTGTGCCCGGATTACCTCCGGCCCTTCCTCTAGTGAGTGGACCATGGGTTTTTCACAATAGACATGTTTGCCTTTGTTCAGAGCATCAACACTGATCTGCTTGTGCCAGTGGTCATGGGTCCCGATTATAACGACATCGACATCATCACGTTCCAGTATTTCACGATAATCCCGGGTGGTAAAAATTTGACTTCCGAAAGTCTCTTTTGCGTTATCCAGTCGTCCCTGGTAGAGGTCAGCGACGGCCACGACTTCAGTATTGGGATGAGACAGCGCTGTACGCAGATCCGTGCTTCCCATACCGCCGGCGCCAATGAGAGCGACTTGTAAAGTATCATTGGCTGAATTGTTGACAGGGCGGCCCAGTAATTGCGATGAGGATTTTGTCGAACGTAAAACGGCCGGGGCCCCTGCTAATATTGTACCGGCTGCTCCCAGTTTTTTGATGAAATTGCGTCTGCTTTTTTGAATATTCATGAACCCTCCCTTACTAATTTTTCTAAATCTTTGATAAATAGGTTTTCTATAAAATATAAAAGTTAATTATAATAATGAATAAGGATTTTTAAAATTTTTTAAAAATTAGCCAAAGCCTTTAAACCTGGGATAGTCACATTTTAACAGATCTCAACCTGACAGGATCGGAAGCGCTGTTGTCGCCCTGAGTTTCATCGTAGAGGACATTGCGAAATCAGACTTCGACGGCGCTCAGTGTGAAAAATTTTGTAATATGAGATAATTTTAAAAATAAAAAAGCGATGATTGCTCATCGCTTTAAATTAATTTTCAAGTTAGTCAATGCAGTCTATAATATCAATGTTCATCCTTCATAATCGTCGGAAGAGTTCTGAAATACACTTCACTGAGTTTTTCCGTATCAATTTTGACAGAATCATTGATTTTCAGAATACCGTCTTTGGTGACTTTGCCAATGGTCACGCTGGGAACATGATATTCCGATGTAATTTTTTCCAAATCCAGCAAATGCTTTTCGCTGATTGAGACGATGATCACAGACTGGCTTTCACTGAAAAGCAGTTCATCATCACGCATTTTTCGTGAAATATAAATGGATGCACCCAATTTTTTATTTCTGTTTCTGACCAGGGATTCCGCAGCGGATACTGCCAATCCGCCATCAGATACATCAGTGGCTGATTTCACAATTCCGGATCGTATCAGCGCCAGCGTGGTTTCATGAATGCGTTTTTCAAAATGGAGGTCAATTGCCGGTGCATTTCCGGTAACTTTGTTGTGAATGACTTTGAGGAATTCAGAGCCACCCAGTTCCGGCTTAATGGTCCCGAGCATGACGATAAAGTCGCCGGCGTCCTTGAATTCTGACGTGGTGACATGTTTCAGGTTTTCAACCAGTCCCAGCATGCCGATGACCGGAGTAGGGAAGATGGCTGTGGTTGGAGATTCGTTGTAAAAACTGACATTGCCACCAGTAACAGGAGTATCAAACATTTGACAGGCTTCTCCCATGCCCAGTACCGCTTCTTTGAACTGATAATAGACTTCCGGGTCATAGGGATTGCCGAAGTTCAGGCAATTGGTAATGGCCAATGGCTTGGCGCCTGAGCAAACTACATTGCGGGCTGATTCCGCTACGGCTATTTTGCCGCCGCTGCGAGGGTTGAGATAGACATATCGACCATTGCCGTCAGTTGAAGCTGCCAGGGCCTTGTTCGGTGCTTTTTTGAGACGAATGACAGCCGCAGAACTGCCCGGTGTCACCATGGAATTTGTTCGGACCGAATGGTCATATTGATGGTAAACCCAGCCTTTGTCAGCAATATTGACAGACCCCATTAATTTTATCAGGACTTCATTATAATCTTTCGGCTCCGGAAGGTTAGTGAGGTCTTCATTTTGAAGTACATCCAGATAGGCCGGTCGTTTTGAATCCCGTATATAAACCGGAGCACCCCCGCCCAGGCAAAGGTCGGCAGCCGGTATGCTGGCGAATTTTTTACCATCCATGCGGACTTCAATTTTTGGTTCTTTGGTGACCATCCCCACCTCTTCGGCATGCAGGTCCCATTTGCCCAGAATATCCTTAACTTCCTGTTCAAAGCCTTTGCGGACAACCACCAGCATTCTTTCCTGGGATTCCGACAGCATCACTTCATAAGGCACCATCTCCGGTTCGCGCATCGGAACTTTATTGATGTCGATTTTCATGCCATGCCCGCCTTTTTCAGACATTTCCGAAGTGGAGCAGGATATGCCAGCGGCGCCCATGTCCTGAATACCAATGACGTAATCTTTTTTGCATAATTCCAGAGTAGCTTCCAAGAGTAATTTTTCGGTAAAGGGATCACCGACCTGGACATTGGAGCGCCGGGATTCGGATTCCTCGCTGATTTCCACCGATGCGAAAGTAGCACCATGGATACCGTCTCGGCCGGTTGATGCGCCGACGATCATTACGGTATTGCCATCACCATGGGAAGTTGCGCTTTTGACCTCGTCATGTTTGACAATTCCGATGGCCATAGCATTGACCAGTGGATTTTCAGAATATCCCTCGTCAAAATAGATTTCGCCTCCGACAGTGGGAATACCCATGCAATTGCCGTAATGGGCGATGCCTTTGACGACATTATTTAACAAAAACCTGTTGCGGGGAACATCCAGTGGCCCGAAGCGGAGTGAATTCAGACAGGCGATAGGCCTGGCGCCCATGGTGAAAATATCGCGAAGGATACCACCGACTCCGGTTGCCGCACCCTGAAAAGGTTCTACAGCTGAAGGATGGTTATGGCTTTCAATTTTGAAAGCGCAGGCCAAGCCGTCCCCGATATCCACCAGTCCGGCATTTTCTTCTCCGGCGCCCACCAGCAGGTTTTTGCCTTCACGGGGGAGTTTTTTGAGCATTGCGATGGAGTTTTTGTAGGAACAATGTTCACTCCACATTACTGAAAAAACACCCAGTTCGGTGAAGGTGGGCACACGCCCGAGAATTTCCTGAATTCTTTCCCATTCTTCTTGGATGAGACCATGTTCTTTGGCTAATTCCCAATTTACTTCAGGTTCATGTTTAATAGTCATTTATTCTCCAATTGTTAAAATATTTGCAGTAAAAATATACGAAAATTTAGGCAATAGGCAGGATTTATGCTACTTCTAAAATCAATAAAATTCAACGTAAAAAACAAACCCATCGATAAAAAGATGGGTTTGTTTTTTAATGGTTGCGGTCAGGTTTTTTGAAACCGATAATTTAATCCAAGCCTTCGATATTTCCATTTTCATCCACTTTGATGTTTTCGGCGGCAGGCACTTCCGGAAGGCCGGGCATCAACAGGATATTTCCGGTGACAGGCACCAAAAAACCGGCGCCGGAAGAAATATTGATCTGGCGGACTGTAACCAGAAAGTCTTTAGGGCGGCCGATGAGCAACGGGTTATCCGATAAGGATTTTTGTGTTTTGGCAATACAAACCGGAAGTTTTTCCAGACCAAGTTTTTCGATTTTTTTCAAGTCCTGTTGCGCATCTTTTGTGATATCCACAGCCTTGGAACCGTAGATCTGAGTGCAGATGGTCTCGATTTTCTTCTCGATGGGCATTTCCAGGTCATAGAGGGTTTTGTAATGGTCGCCACAGCCGCAATTGCATTCACTGACAACTTCCCGCGCCAGGGCTTCAGCCCCTTCACCGCCCCGGCCGGCTGAATCGATCAGGGCAAACTTGACCTTTTTTTCCCTGAGAAAATCTTCCACAACTTTGATTTCCGATGGGTCATCAGTGTTGAATTTGTTGATGGCGATAATCGGGCAAACTGAAAATTTTTGTATGTTTTCAATATGTTTTTCCAGGTTCGGCAGGCCTTTTTTAACAGCCTTGGGATTGACTGTCCCCAATTCTCTGACTTTAATACCGCCATGCATTTTCAGGGCCCTGATGGTTGCCACAAGGACTACTGATCTTGGGTTCAAATTGGACTTTCGGGCAACAATATCGAAAAATTTTTCAGCTCCCAAATCAAATCCAAAACCGGCCTCAGTGACGACATAATCAACCAAAGACAGCGCCAGTTTCATGGAAATAGCGGAACAGGTTCCCTGAGCGATATTGGCAAAAGGGCCGCCATGCACGAAAGCCGGTGTGTTTTCACTGGTTTGCACCAGGTTGGGTTTAAAGGCATCCCTCAAAACAGCCATCACGGCATCGGTCATATTGAGGTCTTTCAGAAAAACCGGCTCATTATCAAAGGTATACCCCAGAAGAATACGGTTGAGTTTTTCTCTCAAATCGTCGTAACTGGTTGCCAGGCCGATAATAGCCATAATTTCCGAAGAGGCGGTAATATTGAAACCATTTTCCGTTGGAAAACCATTGGCTTTGCCGCCCAGTCCGGTGATGATTTGTCGCAGTGCCCTGTCATTCATATCCATGACCCGTTTCCAATTGATCTGTCGGGGGTCAACCCTGGGCTTTTTTTCCTGGTAGATATGATTATCCAGCACAGCGGAAATCAGATTGTGGGCGGCGCTGATAGCGTGGATATCACCAGTAAAGTGAAGATTGATATCATCGCTGGGTTCGACAGTGGTCATGCCGCCGCCGGTAGCTCCGCCTTTCATACCGAACAACGGCCCCATGGATGGTTCCCGCAAAGTCACAATGGATTTGTAACCGATCCGATTCAGCCCGATGGACAGCCCGACAGCCGTGGTCGTTTTGCCTTCACCAGCCGGGGTTGGGGTAATAGCAGAAACAAGGATCAGGTTGCCCTTTTCACCCTGACGCAACTTCTCCTTCACGGATTCATATTTGATCTTGGCTTTGTAGTCACCATAGGTTTCGAGGTCTTTGGCTTCCAGTCCGATGCTTTTTGCGATGTCGACGACATTTTTTAATCTATTCATAAACACTCCGTTTAAATTGTTAATTGCTTATACAGTAGCAAATTTTTCCCACATATTCAAATTCCAAATCGTTTTAAGATCATGAATTGAAACAAATGTAACGAACCGGGCGTTATTACCTCAAACCTATTAAATTGATAGGAGATTATAGAATGAACCATTACAGTTTAAAGTATATCAGTCAAAAAAGTGTCACCCAATTCATCAATGACCTTGGGAATAAGGTACAGGAAATCGGGTTTGAGGTCATGATTGACCTGAATTTGTCAGAAAAATACAAAAATGCCTTGAAAATTGAATTCGATGATTACAGAATTCTAGGCCTCTGCAATCCGAAACTTTCACATGAAATCATCACCCAGGAAAAAGGCGCCGGCCTGTTTCTGCCCTGCAAAATAGTGGTTTACAAAGACCAGGATACAACCAAGATTGAATTTCAGCGCCCAACCTACATGAGTGATTTTTTCTATTCCAAACATATTGAATCCGTTACGGAAAGAGTCGAAGAACTTCTTGACTCTGCCATTAAATCAGTGGTGTAGACAGGAGTTTTTGTTGGTTCAAAAAAAGATAAACATCGACGGAATGAGTTGTGCTAACTGTGCTCTTGCCATAGAAAAAGGACTCTCAAAAAAAGAAGGGGTCAAAAAGATCCGGGTTAACCTGGCAGCCAATTATGCCCTGGTGAATTTTGATGACCAAAAGATACCCACAGAAGATATCCTACATGAAATCAGCAATCTGGGATACCGGGCCACTGATCCCGATACTCAATCCGTGGAATTAAAAATATCCGGAATGTCCTGTATAAATTGTGTCAAAGCAATTGAAAAGTCCCTACTTAAAACCCCCGGGGTCCGTTCATGCAATATCAATCTTGCAACCGGGAAAACACAAATCGAATTTGATAGGGGTTTGCTGAATCCCGAAACTTTGATCGATAGGATTAAACAGGCCGGCTATTCAGCGGAAGAAATCCAGAAGCCAGACAAAACCTCAATAGACACTGAACTCAGCCGTTTGAAAAAGACCCTGATTCTATCGGGCCTTCTGAGTTTGCCCTTACTGATTGCCATGGTCCAAATGATTATCAACTGGAAAACCCCGCTATTGCATAAACCCCTTTTTCAATTAATCATCACAACACCGATTCAGTTTCTGATCGGCTGGAAATTTTATAAAACCGCCTATTTTTCTCTCAAAGCCAAAAGTCCGGGCATGGATTTGCTGGTGGCCCTGGGCACATCTTCGGCCTTTTTCTTTAGTGTTTACAATGGCTTTTTTAAAGATTATCCGGCCGGAACCCATCCTGATTTATATTTTGAGGCTTCGGGTATCCTGATTACCCTTGTTTTGCTGGGGAAATATCTGGAACTGAAAGCCAAAGGAAAAACCTCCCTTGCCATTCAGAAACTGATCAGCCTGCAGCCCAAATATGCCCGCATTGTCCGGGACAGGGAAACTTTGGACATTCCTGTGGAAAGGGTAGAAATCAATGACGAAATCATTGTGCGTCCCGGTGAAAGGGTCCCGGTTGATGGCGTCATTGTTTCCGGGCATACCATGATTAATGAATCCATGCTCACCGGAGAAAGTTTACCTGTTGAAAAATCGGTCCATGACAAGGTCTACAGTGGCACAGTGAATCATCACGGTTCCTTTAATTTCCTGGCCCAAAGTATTGGAAAAGATACCGTCCTGGCCAACATTATTCGCATCGTCGAAGAAGCCCAGAGTAATTTACCGCCAATTCAAAGGCTGGCGGATAAAATTGCCGCCTATTTTGTCCCGGCTGTTATTTCCATTGCTGTTCTGACCTTTGGACTCTGGTTTTTGATCGCAGGGGATATCACGGCGGCCTTTGTTGCAGGCGTCTCGGTCCTGGTGATCAGTTGCCCCTGCGCTTTAGGCCTGGCAACGCCCACAGCCATTATGGTAGGAACCGGGAAAAATGCTGAATACGGAATTTTGGTCAAATCCGGCGTCAGCCTTGAAATCGCCCATAAAATCAATACGGTTGTGCTGGATAAAACGGGAACAATTACCCGGGGCAAACCCCAGGTCACTAAAATCGTCAATTATTCGAATTATGATGACAACCAGCTGATGCAGTGGGTTGCCGGCCTGGAAAATAAATCGGAACATCCCATCGCCGAGGCCATTGTGGCCTATACCCAAAACAACAATCTTCCTGTGCCGGATTGTGAAAATTTCCAAGTCTTTCCGGGCCAGGGTGTGGCCGGCCATGTCAACCGGCATAAAATTTTGGCCGGAAAACCTTCTTTCCTTTATGACAACGGAATTTTTACCGGGGATTATGACCGGGATGCCTTTAAACTGGAAATCCAGGGAAAAACGGTTATTTATATTTCAATTGACGATCGGGTTTCCGGAATGATCGGCGTTTCAGATGGGGTCAAAGAAGGTTCGGCTGAAGCAATTGCTCTGATGAAAGAAATGGGCCTTGAAGTTTTCATGCTGACCGGAGATAACCGGAGAACTGCTGATGCCATTGGTAGCGAAATCGGATTGCCGCCCAGCCAGATCATTTCCGAAGTATTGCCGGAGAAAAAGGCTGAAATAATAAAGGAATTAAAATCTTCCGGAAAAGTCATTGCCATGGTAGGCGACGGCATTAACGATGCGCCGGCCCTGGCAGTGGCGGATGTTGGCTTTGCCGTGGGCTCAGGCAGTGATATTGCGATTGAAGCCGGTGACATTGCCCTGATGAATAGCAATCTCAAGTCAGTCATAACCGCCATTGAATTGTCCCGGAAAACCATGCAAAAGATCAAACAAAATTTATTCTGGGCCTTTTTTTATAATGTCATCGGAATTCCCATTGCCGCCCTGGGGTTGCTGAACCCTATTGTGGCCGGAGCGGCCATGTCTTTCAGTTCTGTTTCAGTGGTGGTCAATTCACTGGGCCTGAAACGATATCAACCCAAAAACATCGATCTATAAGGAGAAAAACCATGAAATGTAATGTTGGAAAAACAGATAAAATATTAAGAATTGTGATAGGTTTGAGCATCATCGGACTGGGTCTGTTTCTAAAATCCTGGTGGGGCCTCCTCGGAATTGTGCCCCTGCTCACCGCCCTGTGCAACACCTGCCCGCTGTACCTGCCTTTTGGCATATCAACCTGTAAAAAGAAGTAAGAAATAAAATAGAAAAAAATTCAGAGTTGCCGGAATGACCTGCAACCATTACGTCGTACATCATCTTGGCCTTGAGGGCGTGACTGGTGTGCAGGTCATTTTTGGCAGATGTATGATTACTGTTGATCAGTCATCGAAAAAGGATCATTGACAAGATAAAAGACATTTTGTTGCTGAATATGGGTAAAAATCCTTTGCTGTTAGAAGTTACTTTCTAAAAGGTCAATGCTTCCATTATTTTAATCACCATCCCCAGGTAAAATTTCTATTCTGAAAATCAATTAATTAATTACCTCGGTTGCAAATACCCAGATACAGTATTTTGGAATAATTATTGATACTTTTTTCCAATTCTTTAAGGAATTATTATGAAAGTTAATTCTATTTCCTCTGCAGAGATTCTTGTTTTTAATAAGGAATTATTAGAATTTGCTGAAATAGATAATGTAAAAAGTGTAACGGTTTTTGCCTATGATCAAAATAACGGGTTGCCGGAAAGTCCAAATCTAATTCTGAAAAATTCTACTCAGCCCATTGTTGGTGATATTTTCCCAAAAGCCCTTAGTCAGATTGAAAGTTTAAAAAAAGATGTTCATCTACGGATTAAAAAATTACATCCTAAATTACATATTTATTATAATTTGAGTTTTTATCATAAAATTTCCTTAACAGATTCATCATCTCCTTTCAATTTGCCTGTCGCTTTCGGTGTCAGAGTTATTCATGACTGGAAAGGAATCAGTCAAAGTATTAAAGTAACTGAATCTCGCAGGAGTAGTATCCGACCTGCAATCGAGAGAGATAATCAACAAATCAGAGAACAAGGTGGTAAACATGATAAAGAAATCACCAATGCCTCCTTTCTTTATCTGCAAAATACAAAGGCTGGAAATCTGATTTCCTCAGCAGAAAAAGCCGTGCAGTTATTCAGGAAAATTCATTTAAAAAGCACAACAAGAAAAAAATTACCCTTTTTTACAGGCTCTATTTCAGAGACTCATTTTTGGGTGATCAAGTGGATTCGGAAATGGGCATTTGTATCGATTCAGAATATAGCCTATGGCATTTTAAAGTAGGGAGAGAGTGCCAGTTTTAGTAATAAATCTTTTGAGTTTCACAATAAAACATGAGTTGTTACAGATTAGATGTATCGGAGTAATCAAATGAACTACAAAGATGAAGCAGAAATATTATATAAACTATCCTTAAATATCGACACCAGCCAAAATCTGGAAAATATGCTGACCAACACTCTGTCATCGATGATGGACCTATTAAACTGCAGCACCGCCGAGATTTTGAAGGGATGCTATCAGAATCATGAATTGACCAATCTGAAGTCCATCATTGCCCTGCCGAAAACCCTTCGAAATAAGGAAAAATATTTAAAATTTTATCATGAGTCCGGTATATTTTCCGATACAGAATTTTTTTCCCCGATGCGTCAAAAATTGCCTTTTAAAAAGCAAATTGATCAGGAAATTTTCTATCTCTTTGACCTTCCAAATTTTGGATTTCTGATGCTGAAAAAAAACAAACCAGAATTTTCAGATTTTTTAATTGAATCCCTTCAGGAAGTCATGATGAAACTGGCCAATGCTGCCAATTTTTGCGTCATGAATGATGCCCTGAACCAAAAAATTAGACGACTGGATTATATTATTAGTGGATCTAATATCGGCACCTGGGAATGGAATACCAGGACAGGGGAGACAATTTTTAATGAAAAATGGGCCCAATTGATTGGTTATACACTGGAAGAAATATCACCTTTATCCGTTGAAACCTGGAAAAAATATATCCATCCGGAAGATTTAATAAAATCAGAACAATTGCTAAAAAAACATTTTTCCAGGGAAGTTGATTTTTATGATATTGAATTTCGTATAAAACACAAAGAAGGAAAATGGGTTTGGATCCATGCTCGAGGCAAAGTGGTATCCTGGACAGATGATGGCAGTCCACTATGGATGTATGGAAACTATCAGGATATTTCCCAGCGAAAAAAAACGGAAGAAGCCCTCAAAAACAGTGAGAAAAATTTTCGTACTTTTTTTGAAACCATCGACGACATGATTTTTATTACCAATGATGGAGGAAAAATATTTTATACCAACTCCACAGCCCAGGAAAAATTGGGGTATACCAGTGAACAGTTTTCTCAAATGCATATTTTAGATTTACATGAAAAATCACAACGTTGGAAAGCAGAACAAATTTTCACTGATATCCTGGCCAGAAAAATTGATACCTGCCGGATTCCACTGGTTACAAACTTCAATCAGAAAATACCTGTTGAGACAAGAATCTGGTTTGGAGAATGGAACAGTCAGGCCTGTATTTTTGGTATTTCTAAAGATATGTCAGGTGAGCAGGAAGCACTGCAAAAATTCAATAAAATATTCAATTCAAATCCAGCATTGATGGCGGTAACGGAAAACTCAAATGGTGGTGTCATTACCGAAGTTAATGACTCCTTTTTAGTCAATCTGGGGTATATACGGAACGAAGTTATCGGAAAAACCGCGAACGAACTTAATCTTTTTTTTGATGCTGATAAACAACATCAGGCTACTGAAGAATTAGCCAAGACCGGTTCGATCAAAAACATCGAGATGAGGGTCAGGACCAAAAACGGTAAAATCCTGGAAGGCCTCTTTTCCGGAGAAATTATCGAAAGCCAGGGAAAACAATATTCTCTCACAGTTATGACAGACAATACGGAGCAAAAATCCTATCAGAGTACCTTGGAACTGCTGGTGGAAATGGCTAAAACTTTTATCAATTTGCCTGTTGAAAAACTTACAGACGAAATTAATAAAGCATTGGAAAAGATGGGAAGGTTTGTATCGGCAGACAGAGTCTATGTTTTTGAATATGATTTTGACAAAAGGTCTACGTCCAACACATATGAATGGTGTTCAGAGGGTATCAAACCGGAAATTAGAAACCTTCAGGATGTACCTCTTGAGGCTATTCCTCAATGGGTGGAAACTCATCAAAGGGGTGAAGAAATGTATATACCTGATGTTCATGCCCTTCCAGAAAAATCTGGGTTACGGGAGATACTGGAACCCCAAAAAGTAAAAAGTTTATTGACTCTGCCACTCCATCAGAGAGATGAATTGGTTGGCTTCATTGGATTTGATTCTGTTCAACAAAAGCATGTTTATAATTCTGCAGAGAGGGACATTCTTTTGGTTTTCGGAGAACTATTGGTTAATGTTCAGGAGCGGATCAAATATTTGAAACAACTCTCTGCTGCCAAAGAAGCTGCCGAATCCGCCAACAGGGCCAAAAGTATTTTTCTGGCAAATATGAGTCATGAAATTCGAACTCCTATGAATGTAATTATTGGTTTTACAGACCTTCTGGAAAGCAAACTGACGGATCCCATTGACAGAGAATATCTCGCATCAATAAAAAATTCAGGTGATTTACTGCTGTCACTGATCAATGACATTTTGGACCTCTCCAAAATTGAAGCCGGAAAATTAAAAATATCTCAAAGTGAAATGCACATTAGAAATACTGTCCAAAGTTTGTCCAAAATGTTCCAACATATAATCAATGAGAAAGGTATTGAATTCAAACTGGAAATTCAGGAAAATCTGCCAGACACTGTGCTGACTGATAAATCGAGATTCCGTCAGATATTAATTAATTTAATTGGTAATGCTGTAAAATTTACTCAGGAGGGATTTATTCATATTTCCGTTACAGGACAGCACAATGCTACGGAAAATAAATTGGATTATTTAAAAATATCTGTTAAGGACAGTGGTATTGGTATTTCCGAAGATTTTAAAAATCATCTGTTCGATTCATTTTCCCAGGAAAATGGTCTCAGTACTCGCAGCTATGAAGGCACCGGTCTTGGATTGGCTATCAGTCAGAAATTTGCTTCTCTCATGAATGGTCAAATACAGGTAGAAAGTCAATTGGGAAAAGGGAGTGAGTTTATTCTGATAATTTATGATCTGATGATTGATTATACTATAAAAGAACAATCCTTTCATCCATCTCATAAAATGAAAATGATAGAATTTAAACCGGCAAAAATTTTAATTGTCGATGATAAAGTTCTGAACCGGAATCTGCTCAAAGAGATAATCGCTGATAAAAACATCGAACTTTTTGAAGCCAAAGATGGCAAGGAAGCCGTTGAGTTAACATTCCAGCATTTGCCGGATATCATTTTAATGGACATTTTCATGCCTAATGTTGACGGCATAAAAGCAACCGAAGCAATTAAAAGCAATCCTCAAACGATAAATATTCCCATTATCGCATTAACCGGAACCGCAAAAAAATTTCTGGGAGCGGATCAACGGACTGATTATTTTTCCGAATTTCTATTAAAACCAATTAACTCAGAAAAAATTTACAATCTTCTTGCTAATTATCTGAGTTATTCCATTAATGATGTTCCCGAAGCCCAGGTAGCTATCCACATGAATGAGAAATTTAAATTCCTGAAAACGATATCTGAAAAGCATATAGAAATAATACAAAACAATATCAAACCTTTTATTGATAACATTTCTGTGGCTGTTGATATGCAGGAAGTGCAAAGCCTGATTTATTTTTTAGAAGAATTCAATCAAGACATAAAGGATGACTCACTATCAGATATTATTCGGGATTTGACAAAAGCTGAATCAAGTTTTGATATTCACAGAATCAAAGAAATCATCAAAGAATTGCAGGATTTAAAAAAAATATTATGAAAGGATTTAATTGTGAACTTCAATATACTCATTGTTGATGATAATCGGGACAATTTGCAGGTTATAGGCGCACTTTTAAGAGATAAAGGATACAATGTAATCGCAGTTGACAACGCCGAAGACGCTGTTGCCTATGCTATCGATAAATATCCCGATTTGATTCTACTGGATATTATGATGCCCGATGAAAACGGATACAGCGCTTGTCGCCGGCTGAAAATTCGCAATGCGACAAAAAATATTCCGGTTATATTCCTGACCGCTCGCAATGATCCGGAGAGTTTGCAGGAAGCCTTTGAAGCAGGAGGAATTGATTTTATTGCCAAGCCCTTTAACAGATACGAATTATTTGCCCGAATTAAAGCACAGTTAGATTTGCAGACTGCTTATCGTGAGATAAAACAATTGAGGGGCCTTCTGCCTATTTGTTTTAATTGCAAAAAAATCAGGAACAGCAATGGATACTGGGAAGAAATTGATAAATATTTTTCATCCCATAGTGAAGTGGATTTCAGCCACGGCCTGTGTGAAGATTGTGCAGAAAAATTATATCCTGAATTCATGGAAAAAATAAAAAAGGAAAAAGAAAAAGGATCGATGGAGAAATAATGAAAGCAAAAAACAAACCCCCTCGTTTTTATCGTAGATGATCAGGTGAAAAATTTACAATTACTGGGAAATATTCTAAAAGATGAAGAATACCATGTTATTGCCCTGCAATCAGGTCTGCAGGTTTTGAATTTTCTGGAAACAAAAAACCCTGATTTAATATTACTAGATATTATGATGCCTGACATGTCCGGCATCGAAGTTTGTAAAAGGATTAAGAACAATCCAACCACCTGTTCCATTCCGATTATTTTATTACTGCTCTGGATAGCCGGGATGATATGATTGAGGGACTGAAAGTTGGCGCCACCGATTATCTGACGAAACCAATCAATCCTGTTGATGTGATTCTGAGATCCAGAAATGCTGTCTTTATGAAGCAATTAATTGATCAGGAAAAAGAACATTTGACTGAAATGAAAAATCTTCAGCGGCTAAATGATGAATTAAACCACATGATTGTCCATGATATGCGTAACCCTCTGACGGTAATGCTGGGCCATTTGGAATTACTTAAAATTAAAGTTAAAAATCTGGAAAATGATAAAATTGATAAAACACTCAGTATATTGAACCAACAGGCAAACCGCTTGATTGAGATGATCAGTTCACTTTTGGATATCAATAAATTTGAAAAAGGAGAAATGAAACTCAACAGAGAAGAAGTCGACCTTATTGAATTATTAAACCATATTTTACAAGTATTTAATTATAATAAAGACCATGTAAAAATCCTATTGGAAACAAAAATAACCACTTTCAAGGCACCAATAGATAAATATATTATTGAACGTGTTATTGAAAACCTGCTCACCAATGCCATTAAATTTAGCAATAAAAATAGTATCATTACCCTCCATATAGACCAGCAAAATGAAAAACCTGTCATCAAAGTCATTGATCAGGGACCTGGCATTCCGGCAGAATATCAGGAAAAAATATTTGAGAAATTTGGTCAGGTAGAATCACGGCGCAAAGGGAATAAATATTCCACTGGACTTGGACTGACTTTTTGTAAATATGCAGTGAATGCTCATGGTGGAGAGATCGGCGTATATAATAATCCCAATGCCGGCAGCACGTTCTGGTTTACCCTTTGATTACCTGTTAAAAAAACTTGGCATTTGCAACATATTTACTCAAATTACCGCGCTGTTTATAATTAATCAGGAGAAAAAATGTCCCAGGCAAAAAAAGACGACCATGTCAAAGTGCATTATACCGGAAAACTGGCAGACGGAACCGTTTTCGATAGTTCCCTGAACAGAGAACCCCTGGAATTTATCCTTGGGGCCGGACAAATGATTCCGGGTTTTGACAAAGGCATCAACGGCATGACCGTCGGAGAAGAAAAAACACTGCATATTCCGGCTGCGGAAGCTTATGGCGAACACGATCCGGCCGGTATTATTAAAATCAGCCGGGACCGGTTTCCGCAGGATATGGAGCCGGAAATCGGACAAAAACTGCATATGCAGACCCAAACAGGACACACGCTGACGGTCGCTGTTGTACAATTTGATTCGGAAAATGTATCCCTCGACGCCAACCATGAACTGGCCGGCAAAGATTTGATCTTTGATGTGAAACTGGTTTCCATTAACTGACACTGGCTTACCGTGCCCTCCGGTTTCCAATAAGGTTGATTTCAGAACACCCTAATCTAACGTCACTTCGACCAAAGCCTGGGGTGGGGAGGCAATGTCACAGTTTTCAACTATAGGTGATAATTCCCATCATCGCTGAGGACCCGGAAAAGTGACAACAGGAATTGTCCCCGGCGGACGATCTCTCAGGACCAAAGCTATAAAAAATCACCTCATAGAAATTGGGTAACCTAAAATAGAAGAGCAATTTTATGACGTTGAACTTCTTATTCATTTGAGGTGTGAATTTTAAGCCGCGGGGTCTTCCGGGCTAGCCGGTTTTGGGATTATTTTAATTTTAACAACATTTTCTCCTTTGTTATTTCAGATTCAATTCATAATTTGAACAGGCTTTATATCAAAGGGTTATTTGATATTTGACGGGACTGCCGCGAAGCGGCTTGCTTGAACATCTGTATGGAGCGAACCACGAGTAGCAGTCGATATAAGTTTCATTTTGTTTATTTTACAATAGAATACTGTTTAGATAATTTTTATTTTGATTTTTACTTGTGGTCGCTCATCTTCGGCGTTATACATAATAAAAGATTCGCATGGAAGAAACTGTAAAAAAATATAAAGATTTGTTGATTCAAAAAAGATATAGTGAAAATACCTTTAAAATATATTGCGGGTATTTTCAAGATTTTTGTAATTACTTTAATAATGTAAATTTAAAAGAGATAACAACTGAGAACATCAATCATTACATTTTACATTTAATTAAGACAAAAAACATTTCAATCAGTCAGCAAAATCAAAGAATCAATGCCATAAAATTCTATTATGAAAAAGTACTCGGCAGGCAAAAACAATTTTACAACTTGCAACGTCCTAAAAAAGAACATAAATTGCCAAAAGTATTAAGTAAAAATGAGGTAAAGAAAATTCTTGATTCATCAAAAAATATAAAGCATCAATCTATATTGATGTTGATATATTCTGCTGGTTTAAGACGTAGTGAATTACTGAATCTTCATATATCTGATATTGATTCTGAAAGAAGGGTAATCAAAATAAGCGGAGCGAAAGGTAAAAAAGATAGAATTTCTTTACTTTCAGGCAATATGCTTAATATGTTAAGAGACTATTATAAAAAATTCAAACCTGTTAATTATCTGTTTGAAGGTCCGGACAATAGTAAATATTCTTCGACCAGTGTTTCGAATATTTTGAAAAAAGCTACAGCAAAAGCCGGAATAAATAAAAAAGTTACGCCTCATATGTTACGACACAGTTTTGCTACCCATTTGCTGGAACAGGGTAC
>JAFGTP010000065.1 GCA_016934035.1 Fidelibacterota bacterium | reverse complement strand
CCTATGCCAAGAAATATTCCCATGAAAAATTGATGGTTTAAATTATTATAATTATTGGAATTGTATCCTTTAATTGGGGTGGTTTTTGTGTGTCTGAAAATTGGGCAAAGCCGATTAAAATGGACCTGTGAATAGTTTTTATACAGATTACATTTAATATAATTCAATAAAGATTATTAAAAATTAATAGAAAATAGATGGTTTTTGTGGATTGAAATTTTATTGAACCGAATTTGATCGAAAAACTGACATTGTCTGAAAAATAGTCAATTGTAAAAGGGAGGGCAAAGAGAGGTTTTATTAAGAATATAAAAAAGCCCCGATCAATATTGACAGGGGCTTAAATTGTCTGGCTGGTTTTTTGTCAATCGGTAATTTTCATTACCAGTTTTTCAATCGGGGCTACAACCATTAATTCTGTTCCGGCTACCTGTTCTTTGCAATTTTCCAGACTTTTGAGGGCATTTCTTTTCCAGAAAATTGATGGTTTTTTCTGGCTTTTGATATATTCCAGGGTTTTAATTCCGATTTCTGACATGGTAGTCAGTTTTTCTGACATGGGCAGAATTTCGTTGAGCATCGGTGATTTTTTTGCAATGGCTCTTAAATCGGGATCGTTCTTTTTCCAGAGGTTGAGTTGGTTTCGAATTTTTTGTTCATATTCCGGTGAGAAATCAGAACTGATATATTGGTCAATCAGTTTGCTGAACTCTCTGGGAATTTTTGGATCAGGTAGAGTTGCATCAACGACTCTGGTCAGAGGTGTATGGCTTTGGTATTTTTCGTTTTTAAAAAAGGTCCTGTGGCGGTTATAAATTTTCAGCATTTCAATCACGTCAACCAGGGTTTTAAGAGGCCGGGTGTCCTGGTTGTTAGTCAGGCGACGAAAAAACATTTCCTGGTACCGGATATGGTTTAATCCATGTTCTTCCAGGCGAAAACAAGTGACTTCAAGGCGGCGGTACATATCATCAATATCTTGAATTTCAGCGGGTGACCAAAAGCGTTCAGCAATTGCAGCGGTACGGGGCCAGATTCTGGAATCAATGACGTCATCATCTACAAATTCACTCCACATTGTGGCTTCTCCGCCCAGAACAAATTTTATTTCTTCCTCTGTTAAATTGCTGTCCTGGGGAACAGGATCGATCATATAATGGTAACTTGCGGGCTGGATCAGGTCGATATAATATCCATTGGAAAGAATGGTTTGGTAACCATTTCGAACAGCCTGAACTAAAAAATTTGGACCTCTCCAGGAGTGGACCACACTTTCTCTGGGCAATTCCGGTTGCAAAATTTCATCCCAGCCGATCATTTTTTTTTGGTGATGAGTAAGAATTTTTAATATTTGTTTATTGAAATAGGTTTGCAGAGCATGATTATCAGGAATATGGTTGTCTTTCATAAATTTTTTTATTTTTTCATTAGCAGACCATTCTTTGCCATTGTTTTCATCACCGCCAATATGAAAATATTCGTCAGGAAACAAGGTACCCATTTCTTCGAATAGTTGATCCAGGAATTTGTAAGTGATATCTTCCGTTGGATTTAAGGTCGGATCATGTACGCCCCAGGTTCTTTCCAGGGTTACGGGTTTGTTACTACTGCTGAGTTCCGGATAAGCTACGATAAAAGAGGTGCCATGACCCGGTACATCAAATTCCGGTATGACTCGTATTCCTCTGGCTTTGGCATAGCGAACGATATCTTTGATCTGTTCCTGGGAAAAATATTGTTCTTCCCCACTAATTAAATGGAGCTTTGGAAAAACCTTGCTTTCGATTCGAAATCCCTGGTCATCACAAAGGTGCAAATGCAATACATTCATTTTTAAAGCTGCCATACCGTCAATATTGCGTTTGATAACATGAACATCATGAAAATGACGGGCAACGTCGATCATTAGTCCCCGCCAGGGAAATCTTGGTTCATCGTTGATTTTCAAAGTAGGAAAGAAATAGCCATTTTCATCAGCACCCAGTAATTGCAACAGGGTTTCCAGACCGCGCATAGCACCGATATCAGTCACAGCATTCAGTTTGATTTCCGATTCAGAAATGACCAGTTCATAGGATTCATTTTCATAAAGTTTGACCTGTCCTTGACGCTGTGTTTCAATTGTTAAAAAAGCATTTTCAACTGGTTCATTGGGAACAAGAATGTCCTGATGGAAGCATAATCCTGTTCGTTCGTCCAACCGACGCAAGATCCTGGTGGCGTAGGTATATAAATCGTCACCATGATGGGACTTGATTTCGATTTTGAATTCACGATGGAGGTAACATTTGCTGTTGTTGAGTTCCAGTGATTTTGGAACAGGCATGAGATTGAGTGTCTCTGTTGCGAATATTGTCGTCAGAGTTATAAAAAATACGGCTAATGTTTTAAAGAGTTTTTTCATTTTCTCCCCTGCAAGTTATTAATCATGATGGACTTTTCAGACAGTCACATAACAGTAAAGGACGATTATTGATCTTGGATAATAAAAAACCACAGGTTCTTTCGAGCCTGTGGTTGAAAATAGGATACTAATGTTGAATTATCAATTTATTTTTTTACCAAAATACGGTGTACAAAATCACAAGAATCGTCAGAATTGCATAGGCAGTGATATTAAAGGTTCGTTCTGTGGCAAAGGTTTTTCTCAGCAGGGGTATGGCTTTGGGATCATCATCACCCTCACCGGAACTGAGGCTGACGCCGACAATAATGATGATTGTAATTAAACAGGTATACATCATCTGATCGAGAAAGGGCATTGCAATGGGAAGAAATTTAAGGCCTAATGCTATTGGAATGGATGCCAAAACTCCGACTATTGCACCTCTTGTGCTTGTTTTTTTCCAGAAAAGCCCCATGAGAAAAACAGCCAGGATGCCTGGGCTCACCAGACCTGTGTATTCCTGTATGTATTGAAACATTTGGTCAAAGGAACCCATAGAGGGTGCGAGAAGACCTGAAATGACCAACGCCACCAGTACGGTCATCCGGCCAACATTGACCAATCGTTTTTCCGAAGACTGTTTGGCAAAATAGGGTTTGTAAATATCCATGGTGAAAATTGTGGCTGTCGAATTTAGCATAGAGGCCAGGGAAGATACGATTGCTGCTGCCAGGGCTGCGACAACCAAACCCTTGAGGCCCATGGGCACAAACTGGCTGATGAGCCAGGGATAGGCGTGGTCATTATTGGCATTATCTGATGCTGAAAAAACTGCTCCGGCACCTTGCAGATTATCACTGAACATTACAAAAGCAATAATTCCCGGAATGACAACAATCAGCGGAATGATCAACTTCAGGAAGGCAGCAAAGGCAAGGCCCTTTTGGGCTTCGCGAATGGATTTAGCGGCCAGGGCCCTTTGGATGATGTATTGGTTGAATCCCCAATAATATAAATTTGCGATCCACATGCCGCCAATTAAGACCGCAATTCCTGGTAGATTGGAAAATTGCGGGTTATCTTTTTTCAGAATCATGTGAAATTTTTCACCGGCATGATTGTAGATATAGGACAATCCATTACTAATGCCTCCATCAGGTGTTACATGTTGCAGGGCAATCATGGTTGTGATAATACCTCCCAGAACAAGGAGAGTCACCTGAATGACATCGGTCCAGGCAACGGCAGACAAACCGCCCCAGATCGAATAGGCCGCAGCAATGAGGGCCAGACCGATGACAAAAACAATAATCAGATTGCCGGAACCGTCACCCATTATGGTGTCTAGAGCTTTGGCCCCTAAAAAAAGGACAGAGGTCAAATTGACAAAAATAAATAAGGCTATCCAAAATACTGCCAGAATGGTTTTCAGGTTGGTGTTGAATCGTTTTTCTACAAATTCAGGAATAGTATATAAACCCTGATTAATAAAAATCGGCAGGAAGTACTTGGCCACGATGATAAGCGTGATTGCTGCCATCCATTCATAAGAGGCAATTGCCAGGCCGATTTTGAAACCGGAACCGGACATTCCGATAATCTGTTCTGCAGAGATATTGGCCGCGATTAAGGAGGAGCCGATGGCCCACCAAGGCAAAGATTTGCCCGCTAAAAAATAATCTTCAGCTGTTTTTTCATGTCCTTTTTTGCTGCGCGATACCCAGAGACCAACAGTGATGATCATGACGGCATAGGCTGCAAAAATTAAATAATCAATGAATGTGAAATCCATAATTCCCTCTTTTCTTAATGATCACTTCTACCCTTTAATAAACGAAATACTAATTAAATCCGCCTGCAAAAACAAGAATAATTTTAATAAATATAATTTTAAAAATATACGGTTTTTAGTAACCGATTACATCATTTATTTTCAGGTCAAAGATCTGAAAATACCATCTCTTTTGAATAGTCCGGTTCGGTCAAAATAATTCAATATTGGAATGATGAAGCGGCGGGAGGTTTGCAAAATTGCCTTAAATTCCGTCACCGTGGCTCTCTCCTTGGTTTTCAGATACTCAATCAATACTTCACGGGCCTGACAGGCCTGGCGGTCATGGAGCAAATAGCCTTTGTCTAAAGTGATGATTTGATTGGTGAATTTCAAATAATCGATACCTTTTTGAAAATCTTTTTTTTCAATCTTGACCAAAGCCTGTAAATCCGAATAATTGAGAAGTTTATACCCCTGCTCGAGGATTTGATTTTCAATGATTTGAATAATTTTGTCATCCATGTAAGATGTGCTTTTTTCTTTTGAATAGATTTTTCCTTCTTTGCAGACCAGTATGTTATCCATGCACATGGCTTCGATGATAAGATCGATAATCTTTTTATTGATTTCCGCTTCCTTGTACAGTTGTGTTTTTTCCAGGCCGGTACCTTCATCAGCAGCCTCGATGACACTTTGTAATATTTTGTCTTTCAGAGAGTTAAGATAGGTTGAAGAGAAGACATATTTGTCCAGCATTACCAGGCTTTTTTCTTCCAGGACAAGTGAAACAATGACTTCGGGATATTGCAAATATTTTACCGTCAGATTTTTTATACTCAGACAGGGATAGAGTTCGAGCAGATATTTCAGGCAGCTTTTCAAATCATCGGAATTAAGATTTAGAAATTTTTGCATGTATTGTATTGCTGATTTTTTGATTCTGGGTGTATGAATATCCAGGACCACACCTCCGCCCACAATTCGTGCCGGGGATAATTTTCTGATGATAAACCGGTCGCGGCTCCAGACAGCAATCGGATTTTCGAAATCCAACTGGACAATCATATCTTGATGGGCAACAAGTTTATTGTAACCTATCATTCTGATGGTTGCTTTCGTTTCCAGGGTATGGGTATGAAATTTTATGGTTTCACCGTAATGAACAGGTGGAGGACTGTCAATAGATCTGATCAAGCAGGTAATGGTGGCGGCCGGTTTGCAGAGGTTTTTCTCGGTGATTATTTGGCCCCGGTAGAATTGATGTTTTTTAAGGGATTGAAGATTCAGGGCACATCGCTGGTTTGCATGGATGTGGTTGACATTGCGATTTTGGCTTTCAAGGTTGCGAATTTTTATCGGAATCTCTTCAGGATATACAACCAGGTTTGAGGCATTTTCGCTCAGCTGCCCCGAAATTACAGTCCCTGTGATGATGGTGCCAAAACCTTTCATCGAAAAAAAACGGTCGATGGGCATGCGAAAAGGACGACTGTCCAAAGACTGTCCGGGGCCGCTGATCAGACCCAACAAATAGTTTCGCAATTGGTCGATTCCAGAGTCGTTTTCTTTTGTTACTTCGAAGAGAGGACTATCATGGAGAATGCTGTTTTCAAAATATTTTTTTATTTCCTCTTTTCTTTTGATTCGTGTTTTTTCATCGACCAGATCAATTTTTGTCAGAACAATCATTCCCCGCTCGAGGCCCAGAAATTTCATTATTTCAAAATGTTCCAGAGTTTGAGGCATGATGCCGTCATCGGCTGCAATGACCAGCATGAAAAAATTGATTGTGGCTGCACCGGCTACCATATTTTTGATGAATTTTTCATGCCCTGGTACGTCGATAAAAGAGATATTTTCCCCCAGAAAAGCAAAACCGATATCGATTGTGAGTTCTCGTTCTTTTTCTTCTTTTAATCGATCGGTATCGATCCCTGTCAGATTTTTTATCAAAGTGGTTTTACCATGGTCAACATGGCCAGCTGTTCCAATAATTATTGAATTCATGATCATACGATTAAATAGAATTTAAATTTTAGATGATAATCTAAAATGCTTATTATAATTATAAAACGGAATTTATGATCAGCAGAGGATGTTTTGTGGGTATGGAATTTGCATTTATTTTTAATTCAATTTTTTGAAGAACCAAAAAGGAATTTTTGTTCTTCACTAAGGCATTAAAAATGTAAAAAATAATGGGTTTTATTGATGGGTAGCAAAGGTCACATTCTGGTTGTTGATGATGATAGGATGAACATTCTGCAAATAGAAAAATTGTTCATGGAACAGGGATATAAAGTTTCGTCTGTGGATAGTGGAGAAGGAGCGTTGGAATTTTTGGAAAAAGAAATTCCGGATATCATTCTTTTGGATGTAATTTTGGACAGATTGGACGGATATGAAACCTGCACAGAGATAAGAAAAAAAATAGGTTCAAAGATCCCGGTCATCTTTACAACAGACGAGAAAAAAGAAAATGACATTGTAAAATGTTATGCAGCCGGCGGCGATGATTATGTCCGTAAGCCGATTATCAAGGAAGAATTACTTGCGAGAGTTAAAATACTGCTGGATAAGCAGAATTTTTTAAAAGAGATTCAACTGTTGAATGAAAACCTGGAATATTTGGTTGAGAATAAAACAAAAGAAATCAATATTCTTTATGAAATCTCAAAAATGGCTTCCCATCAGACCTCAATTGATACTTTTTGCAGGAATCTAATTAAAATACTTGATAAATATTTTTCAAGTAAAAAAAATACAGCCTGTATTCAGTTTGAGCAGAAAATCTATAAAACTGCCGATTTTAAGGAAGAATACTCAATTTTCAGTAAAGAATTAAAAATTTCGAATTCTCAAAAACTGGTATTTTGTACTGGTGTTGCGGATAGGGAAAAGAATGATATTGAGAGCATGATCAATTTCAGTGAAATCCTGGCTAATGAAATTGCTCAGATTATTGAGCATTTTGAAATTCAGAGCAAGGCAGATGAATATATGGTTTTTCTCACAGCCATGCTCAATGGAAGTCCCGATGGAATTGTCGTGTTGGATGAAAAAGGCAATTTTATTCAACTGAATCCAGCTTTTCGTGAAATGTTTGGCATGAACGATCAGCAGGTAACAGGCAAAAATATCAAGACATTATTTGATCCCTTTAATCTGAATGGTACCGGCATCAATATTTTTGAAGAAATCAATCTAAAGGGTAAGTACTACTTTGAACTTACAAACCTCAAGGTCAGCGATCATAAACTGAACCTGTCCATCACCGGTGCTAGCCTGTCGAAGGACATACAGGTCAACGGTTATCTGTTAATTTGCAAAAATATCAATCAGAGAATTGAGATGGAAACCCAGATGCAGTCGCTGAGTAAAATGGAATCCATTGGCAGGCTGGCAGCCGGAATCGCCCATGAAATCAATTCACCCATTCAATTTATCAGAAACAATGCTGATTTTATCAGTGATTCCATGAAAAGTATCCTTCATTTTACCAAAAAAATAAATCTACTGGTAGATGATGACCAAATCAAACTGGATGAAAAAAGAGAAGTAATTAAAACCGATATCGAAGAACTGGATTTGGAATTTATCAATGATGAGATGCAAAATGCAATCAGTGAATCCATTGAAGGGATCAACCGGATCACGAAAATCATCAATGCCATGAGGACTTTTTCACACCCGGGAACTGACCAGAAAAAGAATGAATATCTCAATGAAATTATTGATAATGCGGTCATTGTTTCAAAAAATGAATGGAAATACGATGCAAAAATTGAAGTTGATTTCAAACTTGAACATCCGGTCCCGGTTTTCAGGGATAAAATCAGCCAGGTAATCCTGAACCTGATTATTAATGCGGCCCATGCGATCCATGATATGAAAAGGGAAGAGTTGGGAAAAATCAAAATTTCAACCGATGAAGTTGAGGGTTTTGCGGAAATTCGTGTTGCGGATAATGGCATCGGCATACCTGAAGAGATTAGAAATAGAATTTATGAACCCTTTTTTACCACCAAAGAAATAGGCAAAGGAACGGGACAGGGTTTATCTGTAATTTATAATATTGTCGTCAAAAACCATCATGGAACCATTGATTGTGTGACTGAAGTTGGTAAGGGAACAACTTTCATTCTGCGACTACCTATGTATGCCATGGAAAATGAGGAAAATAATGTATGAAACCGGGTATTTTATTTCTCGATGATGATCTGCATCTCCTGAAAAGTATTCAAAGATTTTTGAACAAATATGTCGGGGAATGGAATATTCATTTTAATACCAGCTTTGAAGCCGCATTGGAAACCCTGACTCAGGAAAAAATCGATGTGGCTTTTCTGGATATCAATCTACCCCAAAAAAACGGTTTTGAATTATTAAATCATATTAAAAAAAGTGACACACTGAAAAATATTGAAATTGTTATGATCACTGGGATGGAGGACGAGGAACTGAAACGGGAAGCTCTCAACTATGGAGCAACGGACCTGTTACAAAAGCCGGTGCAGCCGGAGGACCTTATTGCCAGGATCAAGGCAACACTCAAGACCAAACTCTTCCATGATGAATTGGTGAAAAAAAACATTTTATTGTCTGAACAACTAATTGCTTCCCAAAAAATGGAAATCACTGGTGTCTTAGCTGCCGGTATCATCCATGATATTCGCAATATTTTTAATGTTATTCAAAACTATCCGGTGATCATAAAAAGTAAACTGGAGAAAAATGAGGTTGTGGAGAAGGAACTGGAAAAAATTCAGTTTGCAGCTAGCCGGGCGGAGAGTATCCTGCGCCAGATATTGATATTTTCAAAACACGAAGAGAGAAAGGATAATTTTATCACTGATATTAATGTCGTGGTCAAAGATACTTTGACATTGCTGGAACCTACTTTACCGTATAATATTGAATTGGTGAACAACCTGAATGAGGGCGCGCTGGTGGGAAATTTTAACGCTACGTTGCTTACCCAGATGATAATGAACCTGGTCATCAATGCAAAGGAAGCGATTGGAAGAGGAAAAGGAAAAATAGAAATCAGCACAAGCCGGGAGGTCATGAATGATCGGACATATTTTGTTCTTCGGATAATGGACAATGGTCCCGGAATTCCTGAAGCAATACAAAGTAAAATTTTCAACAATCGGGTGTCCACGAAACAGAAAGGCCGCAATTTTGGTTTTGGATTATCTATAGTCAGTTTGCTGGCAGAAAAATTAAAGGGAAAAATTGAAGTCAAAAGCAAATTGGGATATGGTACAACCTTTATAATTTATTTACCTTCAGGAGAGTAAAAGGCAATGAGTGAAGTGAAGAGGATTATTTTCGTTGATAGTGAAAAAGAAATGCTGAATAGCATAAAAAGGGTTTTTTATCCGATGAGAAAGCAGTGGACAATATCCCTGTTTGACAATGCTGATGATGCTTTGAAGATGATTGAAACCGATGTTGTGGATGTCTTGTTTTCTGATTTTAAATTGGTGGGCATGTCGGGACTGGAACTTTTTGACCGGGTCCGTACTTTTTCTCCCACGACTTTAAGGATTGCCCTGACCGGTGCCGGATATGTGGAGCCCAATCAAAAATCTGTTAAACTGATTCACCAGTACCTTCAAAAACCCTGTGAATTAAAAACTATCAAGGAAGTCATTGAAAAAGCCGATCAACTTCAGAAATTGCTGGAAAATGAAAATTTGTCTAAAATTATTTCCCAGGTTGACACCTTACCATCCTTGCCGACTATATATAATGAAATCAATGAAAAAATTGATCTGCCTGAAACATCGGCTCGGGAAATTGGAGAAATTGTCGCAAGAGATATGTCGATGAGTGTGAAAATGCTGCAACTGGTTAATTCCTCCTTTTTTGGTCTGAGAAATAAAATATCCAATCCGATTGATGCAGTACTCATGTTGGGTCTGAACACTGTTAAATCCCTGGTCCTTTCTATTAAAATATTCAAAAAATTATCTGAAGGCGTTGATGCAAAAATGGCCCAAAATTTATGGAACCATAGTCTGAGTGTCGGTACCAACAACAAAAAAATTGCACAAATTGAAGGGCTTTCCAACAAAGAACAGTATGATTACTTTTCCAACGGTATGCTTTTGGATCTGGGTAAATTATTTTTTCTCGCCTACTTTCCATCGGAATCCAAACATGTTGTGGAAATATCAAAAAAACAAAAAATATCGATTCTTCAGGCTGAAAAAGAGATTTTCGGGTCAACCAGTCACCATGTTGGCGCCTATTTAATGGCCATCTGGGGACTACCTGGTTCACTGATTTTTTCCTGCGCCTTTAATCAGGATTACCCGAAATATTTTGACGGCACATTCAACGCTAATATTTCTCTCTTTTTTGCTGATTTTTTTACCGACAAAACCAAAAACCTGGAGCAGGAACTGGAAAAGATCAGGGACAAAAAATTCACTGATAAAATAAGGCTTTGGCAACATGAATGTCAGGATGTTGTCAAAGGAAGTAACTATGAATAAAAGAGTACTGTTTGTCGATGATGATGAAAATGTGCTGAATGGCTATAAACGCTTTTATAAAAGAATGTATGATATTGTAACAACAGCCAAACCTGCTGATGCAATCCGGATTGTTAAAAATACCGGGGAAGACTTTGCTGTGGTGGTATCGGATATGAATATGCCGGAAATCAATGGAATTGAATTGTTGACCGAAGTAAAAAAACTGGCACCAGATACAGTGCGAATCATGCTGACCGGCAATGCAGAGTTGAATTTGGCGATCATGGCTGTCAACCAGGGAAATATTTTCAGGTTTCTGACGAAGCCCTGCGCCCAGGAAAACTTTGTAAAAGCCATTGATGATGCCATTGAATTGCACCGTTTAATCAAATCCGAACAGGAACTTCTGGAAAAAACCCTGTATGAATCTGTCAAAGTATTGACTGATTTGCTGGGTATCGTCAATCCTAAAGTATTTTTCCGGATCAACCGGCTGCTGACCATTGTTGATGCTTTCCTGCAGAATTATTATTTCCCGGAGAAATGGCAATTAAGGATTGCGACCATGCTATCGCTGATCGGATGTATCACAGTGCCGGAGGAAGTAGTGGAAAGGGTTTATTCTAATGACAAAGTGGCCTCTGAAGAATTGGAAATGTACGAAACTCATCCGGAAATTGCTTATAACTTGCTGAAAAAGATTCCAAGGATGGACAAAATCGCCACGATCATCAAAAACCAGAACAAACTCTACAGTGAATACAAAGAAGAGGACGAAAACAGTTCCGGATACTATGTCCATTTAGGCAGCCAAATATTAAAAGTTTTACTGGATTATGAAAAATTGCTTGATAAAGGCGTTTCCTGCAGATGTGCTGTTGCCATGATGGCAAAAAAAATTGGACATTACAATGTCTCGTTACTTGAAAGCATGAAAAATATTAAATTTTTAGACAACGGATTGAAAAAAATCCACAAGCAAATCAATATCAGTGAGTTGCAGGTAGGGATGATACTGGATGCCGATGTGATGTCAAAAAATGGCAACCTGCTGGCTCCGCGCAATCTGGAAATCAATGATCACATGCTTCAGCGACTAAAAAATTTCAGCAAAAGAATCGGTGTGAACGAACCTTTTGATGTGGTCCTGTATGAACGGAACGAAAAAAAATAAAATTTATTGAATTTCTGTGCCGGATCTGATTTTTGAGAATGAATGTACCATTTTGACCCACGGTTTCCATTTTTTTTGACAAATTTTTTCCTCCTCTTAAATTTTGCAAACCATTTAGGCCAGATCAATGCTTGAAAAAAGTTTTTGAATGAAATGGACATTCCTCTTGGATAACAGCCCGTTCTTCCACAATTTCATATTGCAACCGGACATGAAAAATATTCGAATTTAGTGCCTTGAATCGATCCGATGGAATTTTATTGTTTATTTATAATCAATTTGAATAAGCTTAAAATATAGGAAAATTTTCGAGACTGGAATTCTTCAAATTTTATCAGTCGAAAAAAAAAGGGTACCGATTCTCGATACCCTTTAGTAATTGCTTGGGCTTTAATTCAGGTATTTTTGGCCTATTTTCAGAAATTCTTCTTCGTCAACCATACCAACCCAGATATGTTGGATGATACCTTCCCGGTCAATCAGAAAGGAAGTGGGAATGCTTTGAAATCCGCCATAACTTGTAATCAGTTTTTCCACCTGCTGGGGTTTCGTAAACAGAATGGGGTAATTGATTCCTGTATTTTTTGAGTAACTTTCCACCTGGTTGACTCTATCCCGGAATCCGGTGACACCAACAATTTCAAAGCCTTCATTTTTATATTTTTGATACATTTCAATAAATCCGGGAATTTCTGCTTTGCAGGGTGGACACCATGTTGCCCAGAAATTTAAAAGGATAACTTTTCCTTTGAAATCCGACAGGTTGACAGGCTTACCCTCCAGGTTATTTAAAGTAAAATCCGCCGCCCGGCTTCCAATAGAGCCTGGTACTGTTGATGGGACGGATTGTTTTTTAGATTGTTCCTGTTGTTTTGTTTCAATCTCCTTTTTCTCTGTTTTGGAACAGGATTGGGCCCCGATCAGGACGAGGACGATTAAAAAGGCCAGAATAGAAAATTTTTTGAACATGATATCTCCTTTGTTATCGATTATGGGTTTCTTGCATTTTGATGATGAATTCTTCTGCTTTTACAAAACCAAGCGTGCGATGGTTAATTAGTTCGCTGCCCTGCTTATCTATGAAAACAATAGTGGGCACTCCTTTGATATGATATTTGTCTCTAAGGGCTTTAAGATCACCGTCAACGTTGCCAGTAAGATCGGCTTTGATGAGGTGAAATTTTCTGGATAATTCGATAATCTTTTTATCCGTAAAGGTAAATTTGTCCAGCTCTTTACAGGGAATACACCAGTCGGCAAAGAAATCAATCATAACGGGCTTTTCATCAGCAATGGCGGTATCATAGTATTCCTGAGAAAATTTGATCCAGTTCATGGTTTCCTGCGGTGCCGGGGCATCAGATTTTGCGAAATATCCGGCAGCAAAAATTGTAAAGACTGCAAGAATTTTTTTCAGCATGGAAAATCCCCTGGTATTGTCACCAACTTTATTAAAGATCAGTAAATAGATACCGGAAAGGATGAGGAAAGCGGGTAATAGGAAAAGGAAAATTGTATTGGGAATAATCGGATGAAGGAAATAAAGCGCCATGCCAAGCAGTATCAGACCAAAAATTGTTCGAATGCCTACCATCCATTCTCCGGCTTTGGGCAGGCTTGTTATTTTTCCGCTGAAAAAAGCGAGGAATATAAAGGGAATTCCAAGACCGGCAGATAGCGTGAAGAACATTGAAAAGCCGATAAAAGGATTTCCAGTGGAAGCCACATAGGTGAGAAGTCCGATCACAAAAGGACCAATACATGGAGCTGCGACGATACCCATCGTCATTCCCATCAATAAGGCGCCGAAATAACCTTTCTTTGAATTGCCGCCAAGGTTTGTCAAAAAAGAAGGCAAACCAAATTCATAAAAGCCAAACATACTCAATGCAAGAGCAATCAGCACACCGGCAATGAAGATTAAAACCACTGGATTTGTCATAAAGGAACCCAATAATCCTCCTGAAAGAGCGGCGATGGTTCCAATGGCGGAGTTGACCAGGGCCATCCCGAGTACATAAATAAGTGCCAGAAATATTGTTTTTCCTTTGCTGTCGGATGCCTGTCCGCCGAAGTAACTCATGGTAATGGGTATCAGCGGATATACACAGGGAGTCAGCACCAGTCCTAATCCGCCCAGTAAGATCAGAAAGTAGGTAAATATAATACCTTTTTGGGCAAAGGAGGCCGATACATCAAATGTTTCAGGTCCCTGTGGCGTGATATTATCCTGTGTTATTTCAGAAACCTCCGTAAGGCTGGATTGATTAAAAATCTGATTGTTAATCGGGTGAATAGCCTTTGGGTCTGTCACAATGGGCAGCGTCATGATAACAGCCGCTTCCTCAGGCGGCAGGCAAGAGGTATTGTTGCAACCCTGGTATCTGAATGTTCCACTGATATTTAAAATATTCACGGCCTTTTCGGTTAGTTTACCTTTCACAAGGATAGTGATTTCACCTTCATAAAGGGCGGCTGGCTGGTCGGAAATGCTGAGTTCGATTAGTTTGTGTTGCGGGTAGATAATTTCCTGGATTTCGTAATTATCTGACTGATCAAGGGATAATACAGTCGGTATACTGAATTCATCTAATGGCTTCCATGAATTGATATGCCAGGGATGTTTGATATTGACCATGACGGCAAAACTAAAATCACCGTCTGCTAAGACAGCATCAGTGGCCGTTTTTGTCTCAACAGTTAAAATTTCTTCTCCAAATCCGAATAAATTGATGGCAAAAAACAATGTCAGTGATAAGATTGCAAGTTTTTTCAATTTTCCTTCCCCCATACTATGGTTATCAATTAGCAATATATGGATTTTTGATAGGCGCGAGAATGTATCGTTACAAAAAAATTACAGTTCAATAATATTTGTCGGCTCTGTCTGTTTCGCAATTGTGATTTGAAAATTGTGATTATTTTCAGTTTTATAACGCTGAAAAATATTGCGAACCAGATCCGGATGATTGTTTTCTTCGCTCAAATGACCTAGAACGAGGTGCCTGAGATGACCATTTTGATTGATTTTTGTTAAAAGTTCCAAGGACTGGTCATTGGACAAATGGCCGTCCCGGCTTTTAATTCGCATTTGCAATTTGAGCGGGTATGGGCCGGTGCGAAGCATTTCCGGATCATGATTGGATTCCAGGAATACCAGGTCAAAGGAATAACTGTTCAATTGATAAATGACCGATTGAATGGGTTTGCCCAGGTCGGTTAAATGGGCCATATGCTTGTCCTTTGAAGAGATAATAAAACCCACCGGATCAACTGCATCGTGAGGTATATGAAAGGATTTGAAAGTGATGTTGGCGATGTGAAAGGTGTCCCCGGTTGTAAAGGTTTTTACAATAACATTTTTCAGCAGGTCTGCCGGTAAAATGTTTCGTGTAAATTCCGTCAAATAAACCGGGGTTTTATATTTTCTGGCAAATACACCGATGCCTTTTGAGTGGTCATGATGATCATGAGTGAGAATAATCGCCTTGACGGATTCAGGATGCAGACCGGTTTCCTGCATCCTGCGGGTCAATTCTATGGCGCTGAATCCCTGGTCAATCAAAACCGAAGTGCCGTCACATTCAATATATGAGGAGTTACCCCGACTTCCACTGCCCAGATTGCAAAAAATCATTTACCGGTTCTGCCTCTTTCTGTCATGGGAATATTGGAGGCACAGAGGGGACAATTTTCCGGTTTGTAAGTTGGTATATTATATCGGACTAGTGTATAATAGTCGACACCAAAATCTAAGGCGTCGCCGCTTCTGTCGATCAGTGTACCGACTCCCAGCAATTTTCCACCATATTCTTCCACTAGGTCCAGAAGTTCATAGATGGAACCTCCGGTAGTGACAACATCATCGACGACCAGTACTCTTTCACCTTTTTCGATATTAAATCCGCGTCGCAGGACAAGTTTTCCGTCGACTCTTTCAGCAAAGATACTTTTGACCGAAAGTTCCCGTCCGACAGCATGACTGATTATAATTCCTCCGGTTGCAGCGCCAAGGATCAAGTGGGGTTTTTTATTTTCAAAATAATTGGCAATTTCTTTACACATTTTTTCTGTTAATCTCGGATATTGAAGCAATTTGAATTTTTCGACATAAGTATCACTATGAAGACCTGATGTTAAAAGAAAATGTCCTTTTAATACAGCTCCGCATTCCTGTAAAAGTTCATCCATCTGTTCTTTTTTCATTTCTCACCCTTCTATTTTAAATAATTGCTGGTATTTTTTTGCTGCCGCAATAACGTTTTCCGGAAAGTTTTGACCCTCCGGGAAAAGGATACCACGGGACACATTGATCAGACCGGCCCCGTTTTTTTGACACACATCAACGGCTGTTTGAATTTCTCCCCCTTGGGTGCCAACTCCGGGGATTAAAAAAGGCAGAGTTGGAAATTGTTGACGGACTTCGATGAGTTGTTCCGGCTTTGTGGCTCCCATGACCATGCCGACATTTCCTTTTTGGTTCAGACTTGCGCATATTTCAGCTGTCCTGAGGTAAAGCGGGTAATTTCCACCGTGGTCCTGTAATTCTCTTCCAGACGGATTTGATGTGACACAGAGGACAAAGCACCCTTTGTTTTCATCTTCGATAAAGGGCAGAATGCTTTCTGAACCGAGGTATGGACTGAGTGTAATCGAATCAAATTTTAATCTTTCTGTCAATGCTTTTGCGTAAAATTGGGAACTGTTGCCGATATCGCCCCGTTTTGCGTCACCGACTAAAAGAATATCATCGGGCACCAGAGCGATCAATTCTTCCAGGATTTTCCATCCCTGCCAACCCCAGATTTCGAAAAAAGCAAGATTGAATTTGTAGGCCGGTGTAAATTCCTTTGTGGCCGCGATGATTTCACGGCAGAAATTAAAAACTCCCTCGACATTCTTTTCAAATTTTTCAGGGAGTTTGTGAGGGTCTGGGTCGATACCTACGCAGAGATAGGAATTTTTCTTTTTCACACTTTGTGTCAGTTTTGAAATGTAATTCATGGTTTTATAATCCCTTTTTTATCGGTTTCAAATTTAATAATTCTTAAGGATTTACAAAATTAATATTTTGAATAGACTGGACTTCTTGAATTGCCTTTGATTTTCCCATAAATTGAAAATATCATGCATATAGGAGGAGTGGAAAATGTCTGCTATAATTAGAGTGAGAGAATTATTGGATCAAAATCATGTTAAGTACATCATCATTATTCATTCACCGGCTTTTACTGCTCAGGAAATTGCATCTTTATCTTTTATTTCCGGTAAGGAACTGGCAAAATCGGTGATTCTGAATGTTAACGGTGATGTGGTAATGGCTGTAGTTCCAGCTTCAGAAAGAGTGGATTTGGCAAAATTGAAAACTTTTTTTGGCATTCAGGATATTTCTCTGGCTGAAGAATCAGAGTTTAGAAATATTTTTCCGGAATGTAAAACCGGGGCTATGCCGCCTTTGGGTAATTTGTACCAGTTGAAAACCTATATTTCAACAGATTTAAAGAAAAATAAATATATCACTTTCAATGCTGGCAGTCATAGTGAATTAATTCGAATGAAATATTCCTGTTATGAAAAAATAGTCCAACCTGTGGAAGTGTCCATAACCATTAATTAATGGAGTTTTTTCCGTTTGTTTAGGTATTCCATCAGAGCGACATCCAAACTTCTGTCGGTTGTCAGCAATTTATAATCAATATAGTTATTCAAACACTGATTTCGGATTGATTCAATAAAATGGTCAACGGATTTTTTATAATTTTCACGAATATGTTGTGATTCGGTCAACAATTGGTTTCTGTTTTCCATGTCGATAAATTTGATTTGGTGAGTGAAATTGAATTCAATTTCATTTTTGTCCATAACATGAAAAACAATGACTTCGTGTCCCTGATAACGAAAATGTTTAAGTGCCGACAGAATAGCATCAGGATCATCAAACAGGTCTGAGATGAGGATAATTAAACCAATTTTATTGATTTTTTCAGCAATCTGGTGAAGTAAGGGCGCCAGGACTGTATCGCCACTGCATTTGGCTCTTTGTATGGTTTTCAGTATTAAATCCAGGTGACTTCTTTTGGCGGCGGGAGGAATATAGGTATTTATATTATCATCCATCAATGTCAGACTGATTGCGTCCTGTTGCCGTAGCATCAGATAGGATAAGGCTGCTGACAGATAGGCGGCATAGTCAAATTTCGTGACAGTCTGAGAAGTGTAGTTCATGGAGCCACTTTTATCCAGCAGGATGTAGGATTTTAAATTGGTTTCCTCCTCATACTCTTTGACATAAAAGCGATCAGTTTTGCCAAAGAGTTTCCAGTCTATATTTTTGACTTCATCCCCCTGGTTATAGGGGCGATGTTCGGCGAATTCTACAGAGAAACCATGATATGGGCTTTTGTGCAGACCCACAATGAAACCTTCAACAGCAAATTTGGCGATCAGTTGCATATTGTTGAGGGTTGACAAAACTTCCGGTTGCAAATATTTAAGGTGTTCTTTGGAATTCAAAGGAATCCTAGTGTTTGATCGTATCGATTAATTTTTCAATAATTTTATCAGAGGTGATATTTTCTGCTTCGGCACTGAAATTAGTTATAATTCGATGGCGTAAAACCGGTTTGGCCATTTTTATAACATCGGATAATTCCGGTGTAGGTCTGCCATCCAGGACTGCATGGGTTTTTGCTGCCAGGATAAGATATTGGGATGCTCTGGGACCGGCCCCCCAGCTGATCCATTGATGGACAAAATCCGGATTGTCCGGCTTACCCGGCCGGGTAGAGGTGGAAAGTTTCACAGCATACTCTATAACATTATCAGAAACAGGGACCCGTCGAATTAATTGCTGGTATTTTAGAATTTCTTCTTTAGTCAGTATAAGCGACGGTGTGTGTTTTTTATCAGATGTTGTATTTTTAACAATTTGAATTTCTTCGTCAAATGTTGGATAATCTACCTGTAAACTGAACATGAATCGATCCAATTGTGCTTCAGGTAAGGGATAGGTACCCTCCTGTTCAATTGGGTTTTGAGTTGCCAGGACAAAGAAGGGCTCATCAAGAATATAATTTTTACCGTTGGCCGTGATTTTGTGCTCTTGCATTGCTTCCAGCAAGGCTGATTGGGTCTTTGGCGGTGTTCTGTTGATTTCATCAGCTAGAATAATATTGCCAAAAACAGGTCCTTTATAAAAAGTGAATTTTCGTTTACCTGTTGTTTTGTCTTCTTCCAGTACTTCAGTGCCGGTGATGTCCGATGGCATCAGGTCCGGTGTGAACTGGATGCGTTTGAATTCAAGGTCCAGTAATTGAGACAGAGTCTGGATCATCAGGGTTTTCGCGAGTCCTGGAACACCAATCAACAGGCAGTGCCCTTGGCATAATTGGGCTATGAAAATTTGGTTTATAATATCCGTCTGCCCAACAATAATCTGACTAATTTCCAGAAGTAATTGGTTATGTTTTTCATGTAAATTTTTTACCAGTTCAATATCATTTTTCATCTGATCTCCAGTTATTTGTGGCTAAATGTACCGATAAAAAGGTTTAACATCAAGATAAGCATGGAATAATATGAAAATTAGTTTCCGTTCAAACCTTAGTTTTCGGTTTCGATACTGGCCGACTTTATAACCAGATCATGGACGAGAAAGGGAATATAAACCAATGTAAACAGGAATAATGCAATAAACTCCAGTGGTAAGATATAGAGTGGCCAGGGGCCCATGAAATCCAGTATGGAGGGTGTGTCTGGTTTATGAGCTATGAACATATAGTTTGAGCCAACTGCAAAATTAAATAATCCAATAAAAAATGCAAATATGTTGGTGATGACAAAGGCTTTATAAATAGACTTGAATTTTGGACGAAAATTGAATACAAAAGTAGCGAAAATGATAGATGCAAACAATAAACCGTGGGAGACAAAAAATTGAAAAAAACGGTAATGAGGAAAACCAAAATTGGAGATGTCGGGCTGCAATAATGCCTGGGTTGCACCAGCTGTACCCCAGAAATATAGAAATTCATATAATTTATAATCTTTTTTTACCAGCATTATTGATGACAGGATGATTCCAAGTCCACATAAATGCAGTGGCAATGAAGTTGATACTTCCCATTTTCCATACCAAATTCTCCATAGATTCAAAGAGACTTCCTGCAGCAGGAGAGCCGCCGCAAGGAAATATCTCACAAATTCATTGGTTTTTGCAGAATTTAATTTTTTTAGAGCCATGATTAAAAAAATTGCAAAAAATAAAACGGCTAATAGTCCATAAAGATGATAGGTCGAAAATATCTGAAAGGGTTCTCCCTTGAAATTATAATCAAAAAATTTTTGCATAATTGGTCCTTATTTTTTTTGACAACTTAAATATAAATGTCAAATTTGCAAAATTGTTTTTCTCCGGGATTTGGAGGAAAATTTTTATTGTCTACATCTCTGTAAGATAAATTTTGTATATTTATCCCATGTTAAAAAAATGAAAGGAAATAATGATGAGTGACGGAAAAGTGTATGATGAAATAAAATTAACTGACTATTACAGTGAAACCTGTGGTTTGTTCAAGTGTGCCGAGGAAATTGATCCCGAATATGATTATACTTACATGATTTCAATCGATTCAGAGATCATGGATGCTGATCTGCAGCGAATGACCAAAGTGCTTGCAGAATTGTGCCAGAAATATGATATCGATGGAAAAATTGAAGGATTATATTTTGATCCCGAAGATGGTGTTTTATTGGATAATCCGGAAATACTGTTTGACCTTGATGATGAAGAGACTGCAATTGAATTTGCAGAAGAATTTTTGAGGACCATTCGTTTATAAATAAAAAAGCCCGATAATATATCGGGCTTTTTTATCGATTTTATTTATATACTACTTAATTAAAATCATTTTTGAAGTCTGAGCGAATCCCTGGTCTGTTTCCATTCTGTAGATATAAATACCGGCACTGACACTGTTATTGGCTTCGTCTGTCGCATTCCATGTGACTTTGTAGTTTCCGGGTTCAAAAGATTGATGGGTAAGGGTTTTAATATGATTACCGAGAATATCATAGATAGTGATCTGAATTTTTGCTGTACTGCCAACTTTGAATCCGATGTTTGTTGATGGGTTAAAGGGGTTTGGATAGCATTTTTCCAGACTGAAATATTCAGGGTTTGCAGGCAATTCGTCAATGATTATCTGAACTATTTCATGTTTTGTGGTTTTTCCGTCAAGGCTGACATCTTCCAGTTGATAGTAGTAGATGGTATTGGATTTTATCTCGGCATCTGTGTAAGAATAGAGACTTGGTGTACTGCTCGTAACCTTACCTTGTATCAATTCTTCATTGATTTTTATAAAATTTTTGGTGTCATTTGCAGACCGGTATATATTGAAACCGGCATTATTGAGTTCTGATTCTGTGAGCCATACCATACTGATATTTCCGTTTTCCTTTTTTACTTTGAAATAGGCCAGTTCGATAGGAAGTGAATGATCAGAATAGGAGGATTGAGCAACCCCGCCATGGACAATTCCATAGTAATTAACATCAACAGGAAAGGATGGATAAATCAGAGTACCATCAGGAATTGGGTCGTCACCCCAACTGGAGGTCTTATAAAAATAATCACCGGGCTGATCAGATAAGAATATGAAATCATTATCATTAAAGGACCAGCGACCTACCAGACCGCCAGGGAGACTGCCATTACTCTGTGAATGGGCATCACCGGGATTATCAAAGGCCAGACTGGCTATATCAGCACCACTGAGTGCTGTTGAGTATATGCGCAGTTCATCAACACCACCTTCAAGATAATCTGTCAGGATATCGCCTGCATCCCAATCTGCACCGAGATAAAGAATGTGCTGAGGGTCATCTACAGAGATGGGAGATCTGCTGGTATTTTGATTTAAAACTTCAGCACCGTTCAGGTAAAGTTTTACATTATTGGGATTTCCTATTGTAAAAACAAAAGCGACATGGACCCACTGATCATCTGAAAAGGTATAATTGTTTATTTCAACATCATCAATTGGAATATCACTTCCGGAACCATGCCAGGTTCCATCGTGAAATGCAAGTTCATTGACCCCAACTTGTCCTTGATAATCTCCGATAAACCATAACAAATGGTTATCCTGGAAGGATGAATTGGGGACAATATATTCATTGGTACACATGATGATATCTTTGTGTCCAACAACGCCATCTCCGTTCTCATCCCGGCTGTTTACCCACAATTCCCATGTGAAATCACTGTTGACAATCTGCGGAACAACATTTGTCAAATCTACATAGCCGCTTGATCCATCGAATCTTAAGCCCCATTCAGCGCCATCTGCAAACATATTTGAAGCAATAAGAAAAATTAAAGCAATGATTGAAAAAACTTTAACAAATTTCATTTTATCCTCCTTAGATGTAAAAAAAAACCGTTTACATCTTTTTATATGATTATAAATACCTGTATGGTGAAAAATTAAATTATTGTTCAAAATAAGTCAAGCGTTTTTTTGAAAAAAAATAAAATAGTTTAGTGAAACTTGAATTTAAATTCATTTTCTAAAATTCTAAATTCAATTTTTTGACATTTCAAAGCCTATCAGTTAGCAGACCCCTGCATCGGTTAAAAAATTGAAATAGTGAAAATTATGTAGAATTTTCATCCTTAAAGGTTTGTAACCTCTAATTAATACAATTTAATAATACTTTGATTGTAAACCCGGTTTCATCGATTGATAAAAATAACTATTTTATATTCGTTAAATTAAATATTTTATCATGTTGAAATTGTTTCATAAAAAAAAGGGGGAACCTTATTTTGAGAATTTATTTTACGGCTTTACTGATTTTATTGAGTTTTTGCTTCATAGTTAATTGCAGTCGAAAAAGTAATTGGCAGGACCACCGGATTTTAAATAAAAATCGCTTAGAGGGTCACACTGTCCACATTATGTCAAAGGAGGATAAAAATTACAAATTATCACTTAACGGAACATGGAAATTTCACCTTGCACCCAATCCATCAAAAAGGCCGCAGAATTTTTGGAAAGCGGATGAAAATACTGAAAAGTGGAGTGATATAGTCGTTCCCGGGCATTGGGAAATTCAAGGATTTGATGTCCCGATTTACACCGATGAAGAATATCCCTTTGAACCTGATCCACCCAAGGTGCCGAAAAAGTACAATCCCGTTGGTTCTTATGTAAAGTGCTTTGATTTGCCTGATAATTGGCAGGAAAAACAAGTTTTTTTGCATTTCGGATCAGTGAGGAGTGCCTTGATGGTTTGGCTTAATGGAGAAGAAGTTGGATATAGTCAGGGCAGCAAGACGCCAATAGAATTTAACATAACATCATTACTAAAAAATAAATCCAATCGACTTGCCCTTCAAATTTTCAGATTCAGTGACGCTTCTTATCTTGAAGGTCAGGATTATTGGAAAATGAGTGGGATTGAAAGGGATGTGTTTTTGTATTGCAGTAATGACATTCAAATATGGGATTACAAAATCGATACAAAATTGGATCGCTTCTATCGTGACGGCTTTCTGAAAATTGAATGTGCAGTAAAAAATTATTCCCAATTAACAGGACGAAATGTAAAGATGGACATTATCCTTGATGATTTATCCGGTAGAGAAATATTTAATACCAGCGAACTTATCGTGTTAGACACAAATAACGCTATCTTCAATTTTGAAAAGAAAATTGAGAAAGTAAAAAAGTGGACTGCGGAAACACCTGAATTGTATGACCTGACTTTGAAAATATTTGATCAGGGGGTACTAAAAGATGAAGTAATTACGAAAATAGGTTTCAGAAAGATTGAAATTATCAACAAACAATTATGCATTAATGGAACACCAATCATAATCAAAGGCGTCAACCGGCATGAACACGACATGGTAAACGGGCGGGTCATTACCGAGGAGTCCATTCTTCAGGATTTAAAAATGATGAAAGAATTCAATATCAATGCAATCCGCACCAGCCATTATCCCAACCGAAGTGAATTCTATGAGCTTTGTGACGCTTATGGAATGTATGTAATTAATGAAGCCAATTTAGAGTGCCACGGTATGAAGTATCATATAGATGGTTTTAGGGGGCTGAGTGACAATAAAGAATGGGAACAAGCCTATCTTGACAGAGTCCAGCGCATGGTGAAACGGGACAAAAACCACCCGTCGATCATTTCATGGTCTATGGGCAACGAATCGGGGGATGGTATAAATTTCATTTCCTGTTATGAATGGATAAAGGATTATGATCCGGGCCGGCCGGTTGTCTACGAGGGAGCCGGGAATAAACCTCATACGGATATCGTCTTTCCAATGTACAAAGATATCCAATTTCTTGAGGATTACGCAAAATCAGACCCTGTCCGTCCGCTGTTACTCTGCGAATATGCTCATGCAATGGGAAATTCTGTTGGCAACCTTCAGGATTATTGGGATGTCATTTTAAAATACAAGGTCCTGCAGGGAGGGTTTATTTGGGATTGGGTTGACCAGACCTTTTTGAAACGGGATCGGCAGGGAAAAAATTATTGGGCCTATGGCGGAGATATGGGGGATTCGGCTATTGAAAATGATTCAAATTTTTGTGCCAATGGATTGGTTCAAGCCGACAGAAGTCTGAACCCCCATATTTGGGAAGTAAAAAAAGTATATCAAAACATTCATTTTAAATTGATTGATATCTCTTCAAATACCTTTTTGGTTATAAATGATTTTTCTTTTACCAATCTGAATCGGTTTAGCATTTATTATGAAATTTTAAAAAATGGGGAAGTATACAAAGAGGGAAAAATCACCAATATCGATCTTCCCGCAAGGACTTTCGGGAAAGTGTCGCTGAATTTACCCAAAATTGACACACAAGATTTCTATTTTTTAAAGTTGATAGTAAAAAATATCGATAATACAGGACTCATTCCTTATAATCATATCATAGCCTGGGATCAGTTTACCCTTGGTAAATACTCGCCTGTCTATGGTTCACCTCAGAAAATTTCTCTTTCCAACTCTGAAAATCAAATTGAAGTGGTTCAGAACAATTCGAGATATATAATCAATAAAAATACAGGATTTCTAGAAGCGATAATCAATGGTAAAAATAACAATATTTTAACATCACCACTGACCTTTAATTTCTGGAGAGCGCCCACTGACAATGACCTTGGTAATAAAATGCAGGAAAGATGTGCAATTTGGAAAGATGTTCCTGCAAATATTAAACTGACTGATATTAATGTACTCGACAGAAAAGATGAATTAAAAATTTTTTCAAATTTTGAATTTCCGGATATCAAAGCCAAAGGGATTATTCGTTACCATTTTACAAGCGACGGTGTATTAAATATCAGGGCCACTTATCTGGGAGGGAGCAAAGAACTGCCGGAAATGCCAAGATATGGATTGACTATGAAAGTCCAACCGGAACTGGAAAATGTGCAGTGGTTCGGCAGAGGTCCGGAGGAAAATTATTGGGACAGAAAAACGGGCTATGCTTTCGGTGTTTATGAAAAAAAGGTAGCGGAAATGAATCATATTTATGTACGCCCCCAGGAATGCGGAAATAGAAGTGACGTATTTTGGTTTCATTTATTGAACAGGGAAGGGAAAGGATTAAAAATCTATAGAAAATCAAATATGAATTTTTCTGTATGGAATTTTTCACAGAAGGATATTGATTATATTCCCCGTAAATTAAAGCATACCAATGACATTAAGGAGGGAAATTTTATCACGGTTAATATTGATTTTAATCAAATGGGGCTCGGAGGTGATAATAGTTGGGGAGCCAAACCTCATCCTCAATATATACTCAAAGAGGACCGGTATGCAGTTGAGTTTGATTTACTTGTGGAATAAAAACTGTTGGTTGGATAAGGAATACAACTTAAAGAATGGAGTATTGTTTTTTTTTAATGCCTCAATAAAGTAATAATAAAAAAGGCTGAATGAATTTCAGCCTTTTTAAATATTATAGAAAGATGTAAAAGGAAATCAAGCCATTTTTGCAACAAAATGGTAAAGTCTTGCTTTTTTATTGGCTGCGTTTTTCTTGTGAATGATGCCTTTGCCGGCAATCTTATCAATGGTTGAAATAGCTTTTTTCATTAATTCCATTGCAGCTTCTTTTGTTTCGGCTTCTTTGACTTTTTTGATGTTTGTTTTCATCAAAGATTTGTAATGTCTGTTTCTCAATCTGGCCTTTTCTGCCTGTCTTATTCTTTTCTGAACAGATTTATTCTTACTCATTTATTTCCTTTCGTTTATTCTAAACAATATTAATATTCATAAAAGCGTGCAAAATTTATCATTTTAAATAATCAATATCAAATAAAAATATATAAAAACTTGCTAAAATTTTATTCAACTCATAAATAGAAAAATTTTTATTGTTATTAACAAAAAATATCGCTATTAATTTTCATTGCCTTTTAATATCTTTTATTCTGTTGTAATAACAAAAAAAGTGAGTGGAAACATGGATTCTGAAATTTTACGCAATGTACCTTTATTTTCATCCCTGCCTGATGAAAAACTAGAATATATTTCAAAAATTTTAATTCCCAGGAAATATACAAAAGATACATTAATAGTCATGGAAAATGATGAAGGTGATTCACTTTTCATTATTCGTGAGGGACGTGTAAAAGTCACTCGCTATAGTGATGAAGGCGGAGAGGTTATTTTGAGTATTCTGGGGGATGATGACTTTTTCGGGGAAATGTCACTTTTGGACGGCGAGGCTAGGTCTGCCAATGTTGTCGCGCTGGAAGATACATCGGTATTTATTCTGACTCGTCCCGATCTTTACAACCTACTGGAGAGTAAACCCACCATCGCCATTGCCATGCTGGAAGAACTGGCCACCAGAATTCGCAGATCTGACAAGTATATTAAAGGACTTTCTCTCAGTGATGCCGAGACTCGTGTCGGTATGACATTGTTCAATTTGTCCGAACAGATGGGGACCATAAAAAATGGTGAAGTGACCATTGAAAAGGTACCTTACCAGCAGGATATCGCCAATATGTCCGGGACTACCCGGGAAACAGTGAGCCGCATGCTGAAATTGCTCGAAGACAAACATATTATTGAAAAAGAAGGTCGCAGAATTACCATCAAAGACTACTCACAGTTCGTCAAGAAATTCGGATAATATAAATGTTCATGGATGTTTTTAGCCGGCTTCTCCTGTTGTTTGGCGAACATGTGGTTTTTAGTGTCGGAATTCTTTTATTTGCCGGCTATTTTGCCGGTCAACTGGCAGAATGGGCCAAACTTCCCTCCATTACAGGCTACATCATAACAGGGTTGATTTTAGGCGACGGGGTGTTGGGTGTTGTTACCCATGACATGGCCCATAGCCTGACTTCTGTTACAGAAATTGCACTAGGCTTGATTGCGTTGACGATCGGTGGCGAATTCAGCATCACCAAAATCAGAAAATATGGCTCCAAAATTTTGATTCTGACCCTATTGGAAGCATTATTCGCTTTTATCTTTGTGACCCTGGCGATGCTTCTGATTGATATTTCCTTTAGTTATTCAGTGATTTTAGGAGCCGTTTCAACAGCTACCGCGCCGGCAGCGACGGTGGTTGTTATTCGACAATTGCGTGCCCGGGGTGAATTTATAGACCACCTCTATGGTGTAGTTGCTTTTGATGACGCTGTTTGTGTTGTTCTTTTTAGCATCGTTTTTGCTATTTTTGCACCGGGCCTTTCCAGTGACATAGTGCAAATGTCCCAATCCGGGATTCTTTTTGGATTGCGTCATGCGTTCAGTGAAATTGGTTTTTCTATTTTACTGGGAACCATCAGTGCTTTTGTTCTGAATTTCCTGATCAGAAAAAAATATATCGTCAATGAAGTTCTAATTATTTCACTGGGAGTCATTTTTCTCAATATATCAATCGCTATTGTACTGAAATTATCTTTACTCATTGCCAATATGGTATTGGGTGCAGTGGTTATCAATCTCTCGCCCAAAAATCAAAAAATATTCCGGGTCATTGAACCGATTACACCGCCGATTTTTGCGCTCTTCTTTGTTATTGCCGGAACAGAATTGGATATTTCCGTTTTTACCGAGGGCCTGGTGATCCTTTATGGAATTGTCTATTTAATCAGCCGTTTTTCCGGTAAATATTTCGGTATTTATCTGGGTGCATGGTTGCTTAAAACCAATCGTAAGATACGTAAGTACTTGGGTTTTTGTCTGTTTCCGCAGGCAGGTGTTGCAATCGGATTGGTCCTGTTGGTGCAGTCTTCGCCGGTATTGGCTGCTGCACCACCTGAAATCCAGGATAAATTGATCCTGCTGGTCAATGTGATTTTATTCAGTGTTTTTATCAATGAATTAATCGGTCCTGCCATATCCCGGTATGGTATCATCAAAGGTGCGGATTTATAAAGGTTTTTGACTATGGAATTATATAAAATATTGAAAAAGCAATCCTGTATGCTGGACCTGGCTGCGAAGAGTAAAGAAGACTGTTTGCGGCAAATAGCCAGAAGCATGACGAATTCCGTCAAAGAAATAGAGGAACAAAAAATTTATGAAGCACTGATGGCCCGGGAAATATCGGGGTCCACAGGTTTTGAAAATGGAGTGGCGATTCCCCACGCCAAAATAGCGGGCCTCAAGGACTTTGCTGTGGCCCTAATGATCAGCAAAAAGGGAGTAGATTTTCATTCTGTTGACAAGAAAAAATCCAATCTATTTTTTGTCATTATCGGTCCTGATGACAACCCTCGCGATCATTTGCAGATTTTAGCCCAAATTTCCCGCTTTACCAGAAATCATAATGCACTGAAGGAATTACTGGCGGTCAAAACCGCTGAAGCCCTCATTGAATCCTTTTACCGCTATACCTCAGACAGCCTTCAATTCAAAAAAACGAAAGAAAAGAAAAAATTATTTTTGATGGTACTGAATGAACTTCGTTTTTTTGATGATATCCTGGAAATATTTATGGGCAAAGGCATTTCGGGAATCAACATCCTGGAATCCTCCGGTGCAAGGAACCAGCTCTCTGACATTCCGCTTTTTGCGGACTTTTTGAATTTTTTGGGTGAAAGGAGTGATAATCGGAAAACCATCATGGCTTTGCTGAGTGAATCCGAAGTTAAAGAGATTACCGTAGCCATTGAAGAGGTTATGGGAGACCTGAATAAACATAGCGGCGCTCTGATCATGGAATTGGATGTTCATTTCTACAAAGGAACGCTGGAATCCTGATTAATTTTTCAATAAAAAAAACTATGAATCTTTTGGGATTGTAATTATTTTCCGGGATAATTTTTACAATGGGAGAGAAGACTATGAAAAAAATAAGTATCCTGCTCATTTTCATCAGTACAGTCTTGGCCGATGTCCAGTTTGACGAATATTTTTTACCCAAAACCTTACGCATTGATTTTTATCAGACCGGCGATGCACGCCACACTATCATTTCCCTGGATCAGATCAAGGAAGAGCTGATCTGGGCCGGAAGCAGGGTCAATTTGATTGATGACCTTGATTTGGGGGAACATGTTGCCAAGGTCTTTGATGCAGCAACAGGGGAATTATTGTTTTCCAAAGGTTTTAACAGTATTTTTGCGGAATATGTCACCACGCAGCCGGCCTTCGATGGTATCTGCAAAAGTTACCACAATACAGTTTTGGTTCCCTATCCAAAAAATACAGTCAGGTTCACACTATCCACCAAAAATCGGGAAAACCTCCTGGTCCAGGAGTTTGAGACTTTGATAGACCCGGACTCAAGGTTTATCAACCGCGATAAAAATAAATACAATTACAGGGTCAAGTCCTATCTCAATAATGGTGATCCTACCAAAAAGGTTGACATTCTCGTTTTACCTGAAGGATATACCAAAAAGGAAATGAAAAAATTTCGTAAAGACATTGAAAAAGGGATGAAGGAGTTTTTTAACACCGAACCTTTCAAATCCCAAAAAGACCAATTCAATGTCTTTTACATAGAAACTCCGTCACAGGAATCAGGGGTTGATGACCCCCGTGCCGGAAAATTCTATGATACTTTTTATGATCTGACCTATAACACTCTGGACATTGATCGATATGTCCAGGGATGCAACAATCAGGTCATGCGGGACGTTGCTGCTCTGGCGCCCTATGACCAGGTTTATTTTATAATGAATTCCGACAAATATGGCGGTGGCGGTATTTATAATTTCTGCTCCATATGCTATTCTCCATCTCAGCAAAAAGACCCAGAATGGTGGCCGCTTTATGCCTTTGTGCATGAATTTGGGCATAGTTTTGCCGGGCTGGCTGATGAATATTACTCATCAGAAGTGGCTTACAATGACATGTACCCGGTGGACGTGGAACCCTGGGAACTGAATATCACAACCACCACCGACAGGAAAAAAATCAAATGGAAAGACCTCATGGGGCCTGATACAGAAGTCCCCACTGACTGGGGAAAAGGGGAGTATGAAGCCATTCCCTACAGCGATTCACAAGCCAGATATGATTTTCTTCGTAATCATAAAAATTGGGGAAAAGTCGGTGTTTTTGAAGGCGCCGGATATGCCAGCCAGGGTGTCTACCGGCCCTATATGGATTGCCGCATGTTCTCCAAAAGCCTGTCACCTTTTTGTCCTGTCTGTGAAGCCGGATTGCAGAAAGTAATCGATTTTTATACAAAGTAAAGAAAGAAGGCTGTCTATATGAAATGGAAATTTTTATTATTTTTGCTGGTTTTTGGTATATTGAGTGCGGAGACAGATGAACAAAAAGCCACCCGTCTTCATACTGGTGACAGGGTGCCCGATGTATCGTTCACAACTCTGGATGGTGAGACTTACACCCTGAAGGAACTACAGGGAAAAGTGGTGCTGATCAATTTTTTTGCCACCTGGTGCGGGCCCTGCAATGCTGAAATTCCCCACCTTAATAAGGATATTTTTCAAACCATTAAAAATGAGGATTTTTTCATGGTTGGGATCGGCAGGGAACATGTGGCTGATTCATTGAAAATCTTTGTGGACAAAAAAAATATACTCTATCCAATCGCCCCAGATCCCGAGAGAGATATCTACAGTCATTTTGCCGAAGCCTACATTCCCCGTAATGTCATCATTGGCAAAGACGGAAAAATCCTGTATCAGTGCGTCGGGTTCGAAAAGGATGATTTTGCCAAAATGATTGCGGTGATTCGGGAAGAACTGGATTAATTTTTACGTTGATCATAGGATGAAATTTGGAGGCCAAAAGTGAAAAACTTTTGGCTTTTTTATTTCACCATTGTTTGGCGAAGCGCCATTTTCCATCCTCTCAGCAGTTTTTCCCTGGTATCGTCTTTCATGACCGGTGAGAATTCTTTGTCAATTTCCTTAAGTGTTTTTAACTCATCAGCATTTTTCCAGAAGCCATTCTTCAGGCCGGCCAGAAAGGCGGCTCCGAGGGCCGTGGATTCCAGATTTCGGGGCCGGCAGACCCGGCACTGGCTGATATCGGACTGGAATTGCATGAGAAAATTGTTTCCCGTCGCCCCGCCATCGACAAAAAGAGATTGGATCGCGATACCGGTTTCGGTTTCCATGGTTTCGAGGACGTCATTGGTCTGAAAAGCAATGGACTCCAGAGCGGCCCGCACCAGGTGGTTTTTGCTGGCGCCCCGTGTCAGCCCGGTGATCGTTCCCCGGGCATTGGGGTCCCAGTGGGGTGTACCCAGTCCCACAAAAGCCGGAACAAAATAGACGCCGTTATTATCCATGACAGTCCGGGCCATTTTTTCGGTTTCGGCTGCATTCCGGACTATGCCCAATTCATCTCGCAGCCATTGTATAACAGCGCCGCCGATAAAGACGGCCCCTTCCAGGGCAAAGGCGGGGCCCCCGTTTTGATCGATGGCCAGGGTTGTAATAAGCCCTTTTTCGCTGGCCACCGGAACAGGGCCGGTATTGAGCATGATGAAGCATCCTGTGCCGTAGGTGTTTTTGATTTCTCCTTTTTCGAAGCAGCATTGTCCAAAGAGGGCTGCCTGCTGGTCGCCAGCCACACCCAGGATTGGAATATTTTCAATAGACTCCAGGGCGGTTATGGTGCCAAAGTATTCCGATGATTTTTTCACTTCCGGTAAGAGTTCGATTGGAATATCGAGGACCTTGCAGATTTCCTTGTCCCATTTTTTCTCATGGATGTTGTAGATCATGGTCCGTGAGGCGTTGGTAAAGTCGGTGGCGTGGATTTGACCGTTGGTAAGTTTCCAGATGAGCCAGGTATCGATGGTGCCAAACAGCAGGTCATCGGTGGATCCATAGTCGCTGTTTTCCAGCAGCCATTTGATTTTGGTGCCGCTGAAGTAGGCATCTACCGGAAGGCCGGTTTTAGAACGGATGAAGGCCTGTCGGGATTGTAATTGCTGGCAATAGTCCGAAGTCCGGCGGCATTGCCAGACAATGGCGTTGTGGACCGGTTGACCGGTATGTTTGTTCCAGACCACAGTGGTTTCCCGTTGGTTGGTGATACCGGCAGCTGAGATTTTCTTTTTATATTTTGCGGGTAATTTACCGATTGTTGTCACCACGGTGTCCCAGATTTCCATGGGATCGTGTTCCACCCAGCCGGGCTGAGGATATATTTGGGTGAATTCCTGGTAAGCGCTGGCCACTGATTCGCCCTTTTTATCAAAAATTATGGCCCGCGTTCCGGTGGTTCCCTGGTCAATGGCTAGAATATACATAGTCAATTCTCTTTCTGAAGCACTTCGATAGTGTATGTAGTGGGTCTCATATCGATTTCAATAACATCATGGGCAAGAATTTTTTTGCCCCGCATGGTGCAAACTTTGCCATTGAGTCTGACCTGTCCGTCCTGGATGATCATTTTTGCCAGGCCGCCAGAGCCACCCATATTGGCCAGTTTTAGCAATGATCCCAGTTTAATGAAGGGAGTATTGATATAAATTTTTTGTTCCATGGTTTGTACCTGACACTTTCTGTTAACGGGCCCTTTTCAGAATCCAATGACTGATTAATCCGATGATTTCTTCCTTTTCGTATTCGTTCAACAATTCATGATACAAAGAATCAAATATTTTCATTTCTTTGTCTTTGGAAGATATTTTCTGAAAAAATGTTTCGCTGCCTCTATAGTCGGCCAGTTTGTCTTCACTGCCATGAAGGATGAGGACAGGGTAATTGAAGCGGCCTGCATTTTCCATGGTAAAAGAAATGGAGCGGTTGATCTCGGCTCCGGTTCGAACCGGCAGTTTGCCCAGAAAATTCAAGGGGTCGGAATTATATTCACGGATAACCTTTGGGTCCCGGGATAACCCCTGGCTGTCCAGTTTCAAGACAGGCATTTTGGGCGCTATCAGGCTGAAAAAGCCGGATAATTTTACCAAGAGAGGGGAAATATCACTACTGATTTTCAGGGCCGAGCTGGTGAGGATGAATCCCTCAAGGGCAGGAGATAATTTGAGCGCGTAAAAAACTGCCAGGGAACCACCCATGCTATGTCCCAAAAAAAAAGCCGGTGTGGCGGGAAATTCCAGTTTCATTTTGCGGATTTGGTAGTCAACAATGCCGACAGCATAGTCAAAACTTTTGATGTAAGCGCGTTTTCCCGATGATTTTCCATGGCCGGGCAGGTCCATGGTATAGACGGCGATGCCCTGGGATACCAATTTTTCCGCCACATGAAGGTACCTTCCCGAATGCTCTGCAACGCCGTGAAGGACAAAAAGCAAGGCCCGGGGTGGTTCTTCCGGTGACCAGGACTGGGTGTAGATTTTTTCTTTTTGGATGGTGATAGTTTTTTCAAAGTGCTTCATGGTCCGGATTTCCTTTAAGTGTGAATTTTTAAGAAAAAAAATCACGAAGAATGTTTCCATCCTTCGTGATATCCGTTGATGACATTATTTTTTCAGGAAAGTACTGGCAGATTTTACCATTCCGGCTATGTCAGATAAATCGGTTGGAATGATGATAGTATTGTTTTCTTTAGCCAGTTTTCCAAATTCTGTAATATACTGTTCGGCAACCCGTAGGTTGACGGCATCTTTTCCACCTTCGGCATTGATGGCAGCGGCAATTTCGCGAATTCCCTGGGCTGTGGCTTCGGCAATTTTTCTGATTTCTTCAGCTTTACCTTCGGCTTCATTGATCCGTTTTTGTCTTTCACCTTCGGAAATGTAAATAGCTTCTTTTTTTTCACCTTCAGCACGATTGATGCGAGCCTGACGGTCACCTTCGGATTCAGCAATGGAAGCCCGTTTTTCGCGTTCTGCCCGCATTTGTTTTTCCATGGCGTCTTTGATGCTCTGTGGTGGCTGAATATTTTTGACCTCATAGCGGGTCACTTTGACGCCCCATGGGTCGGAAGCCATGTCCACTTCTCGGACAATCGTGGCATTGATGTTGTCTCGTTCTTCAAAGGTTTTGTCCAGTTCCATTTTTCCGATGACACTGCGCATGGTTGTCTGGGCCAGTTGTGTGGCTGCAAAACGATAATGATCAATACCATAGGAGGCCTTGACTGCATCCATGACTTTCATGTAAAGGATACCATCAACTTCAACTGCAATATTGTCTTTAGTGATACAAGTTTGGGCCGGTACGTCGATAGCTTGTTCTTTAAGCATATGTTTGTAAGCAATTTTATCCAAAAAAGGAATCAGGATGTGCAGGCCGGCATCCAGGGTTTTGTTATATTTACCCAGTCTCTCCACTACAAAAGCGGATTTCTGGGGTACGATTCTCATGGTCTTGAAGAGGACGATGAGAAATAAAATGAATAAACCGATTAATACCACTGTCAAATTAGTCATTTTCATACTCCTTTGGTTTGACTTTAAAAGTCAGATTATTTTTTGATAAAATTTCTACGATGGCCCCTTCTTCTATGTCTACATCGGCTTCGGCATTCCACTGAACGCCATTGAGCAGAATTTTGCCCGGGTCATCGATACTGATTTTTGATGTGACTTTAACTTTTTTTCCAATGACATCATCCACTTTGTCATCGCTGCCCGATTCAGATCTTCCGACGAAGGTTGTTTTGAGTTTTTTACGCAATACAACCAATAGCACCAGCGAACTAACCAGACAGACCAATATCTGCATGTTGATCCCAAATTTGAAAATCCATACCAAGATCATGGTAACCCAGGCACCAAATCCGAAGAAAATAACAATGACGCCGGGAATGATAAATTCCAGTAATACCAATAATAATCCGATTAAAAACCAAATTAATGGTGGTGTGAAAAAATTAGCGATTGCATCCATTTTTGTCCTCCTGGTTTGTTAAAAAATTATTGACCCAAATAATAAAATTGAGATTGCTGTTGATTTTTTCTGTTCTATCCTGATCATGATAATGCTCATCGATTTTCAGGGCGTTTTTCAAATAGCTTTCAGCTGTGGTTAAAAGGTTGATGTTTTTGCTGAATATTTTTTTTGTTTCCGAAAGGTATTGCTCTTTTTGGTTTTTATCGGATATTGACCGTAAATGATGCATACGGTAATCATAGTTGGTGACCCCTTTAAACTCTTGAATGGAGTAATAACCGATGTTGTTGTATTGCCAGGCAGCCAGGTCACCTCTGTCCAGTTTTTCTGCATAGATGGCTGCTGCTTTCAAATGGTCCAGGGCCTGATGGAATTCTGAATTGCTGAGGGCTTCTTTTGATTTTTCCCGGGCTTCGCGGTATTTTTGCCACAATATTGCGAAGTCCATTTTTCCCGGCCGTGCGTTCGTATCTTTAATTTCCCGTACTTCGCTGGTTTCGCTGGATTGAGTGTCCTGGGGTTCGGGTTTTGGAATTGAGGTCGTTGAGAGGGTATCAGTTGAAAGGGGAGGAATAGTATCCCAAATGGCCTTGGGCTGCCCGTCTTGGGTAGAAAGATGCTGTTCCTTTTTACTACAGAAAAATAGGGTCGTCACAATACAGAGTAACAGAAGTATACATTTTTTCATAGGTCCTCAGGCTAGTTTCCATAAATTCATTCTTTAAACTTGAAAAAACAAATATTATTTTTTTTCAATGGTTTGAAAATATTAAAATTTTGTCGTACCGGTTGACAGCAAATTATCAAAGCATTTAATGGCATACTTATCCGACATTCCTGCGATATAATCAATGACAATCAGGTTTTCCGAGGCGCTTTCATTGATATAAAAATTATCGAATTTTTGAATGAATTTTCCGAACTTTTGGCCCAGTTCAATTGCGCTGGATTCATATTTATCGAAGTCCTTTTCATTTTTTCCCAACAGTTCAATCAAATAATTATAGAGAGATTTGAGGACAAAGTCGGCATAGCGGTTCCAGTATTCTAGTTTTGGGTTTTTATAGATTTTGGAGCGGGAAAAATTTTTTAGTATTTTGATCACACCAAAGGTTTCCTCACTAAGCCCTATTTTTCCTTTTTTCATGGACCAATCGATGCAATCATTGACCAGCGATTTGATAATTTGACTATTGGTGGGTCCCAGTTTTTGAACGACTTCCACCGGTATGTCATTGCGGGAAATACATTGAGAGTGGATGGCATCTTCCATATCCCGTCCCAGATAAGCGATAGAGTCAGAGATTCGCAATACACATCCTTCCCAGGTTGAGGGTGATGCCGGTAGTTTTTGCAGATTGTCAAGATCATTGGGTACTTCGGCAACTTCAATGTATTGTTCGTCCTGTTCACCGCAATGGGAAACAATGGCATCCCGTACTGCAAAAGTAAGGTTCAGTCCCTGACCCATTTCCTCAAGTTTGTCGATCACCCTGAGACTGTGTAATTCATGCTGGAATCCATTATCAGACAACACCTTGAGGGTACTTTCTCCACAATGTCCAAAGGGAGCATGTCCCAGATCGTGTCCCAGTCCTGCTGCCTGGGCAATTTCCAGATTAAGTCCCAGGGCTTTGCAAATCGTGGCTGCAATGGTGGACAGATGCAGGCTATGTTCGATTCGAGTACATATATGGTCATTGTCGGGTGAGAAAAAAACCTGGGTTTTATGTTTTAAACGCCGAAAAGCAAAGGAATGAAGTATCGCAGTCTGGTCTCGAAAGTAGGGGCCTCTTATATCTTCTTTTCTGGGTTTTTGCCTTCGGGTCAGCAATTTACTGGTTTGCATGGGTAAATCGGGCAACATATCTCTCCTTAATATTACTTCGCCATAAGCTGGCTGTTATTGGGCAAAATTCCAAATTTTTATGGCCTGAATGAGAAAAAAAATTTATCTCTGTTTTTTTTTCAAAATTACAGGGGCTTTTTCATGGACAAAAGCGAATATAAAATTGAAAAAATGTTTTTAATAAAAAATTGATTGTAGTATTTTTGACGTTATAATAAAAAAATATTACCAATAAGGATAAGGAATGAATAAAATAAAAGTTGTGGCGGGAATTGACATCGGCGGAACAAACTCAGTATTGGGCCTGGTGGACGCAAAGGGGAATTGTCTGGTCAAAGACTCATTGCCTACGGATGCTCAAAACGGGCCGGACATTCTTTTTGAAACAATATTCAACCGGATTGATGAGTTAATTTTCCGCCATGAGCAGGCGTTGGATTTGATTGGTATCGGTGTGGGAGCGCCCAATGCAAACTATTACAGCGGGACTATCGAAAATCCTGTCAACCTGGGTTGGGGAATTGTCAATGTTGTCAAAAAAATTGACGAACATTATCATCTTCCCGGCGCCATAACCAATGACGCCAATGCAGCAGCCCTTGGCGAAATGGAGTTTGGTGTAGCCAAAGGTATGCAGAATTTTATTGAAATTACGCTGGGGACCGGACTCGGCAGCGGTATTATTGTCAACGGAGAATTGGTTTACGGACAAGATGGATTTGCAGGGGAATTGGGCCACATCACTGTCAAAAGAGATGGCAGAAAATGCGGCTGTGGCCGACTGGGATGTCTGGAGGCTTATGTTTCAGCAACGGGATTGAAACGTACAGCCCTGACGCTCATGGCTAAAATGACTGTCAACAGTACACTACGATTGTTGGCGCCGGTGGCTCTGACATCCAAAGATGTTTTTGATGCTGCTGTGCTCGGTGATGAACTGGCCAGAGAGTGTTTTCAGTATACAGCAACATTTCTGGGTCGGGCTTTGGCGGATTGTGTGGCAATCTTCAGTCCTGAAGCTTTTATCTTTACCGGGGGAATGGCCAAAGCCGGTGATCTGCTCCTGGAGCCGACCAAACAAATAATGGAACAATCACTGTTGCCGGTATTTCGCAATAAAGTCAAACTGCTTCCCAGCGGAATGGATGCCGGCGATGCGGCAATTTTGGGTTCTGCTGCCCTCATCTGGCATCAGAAACATGCGCAGGGTTAAAAATATTCGACAATGATTTTTTATCCTACGCAATGGAATAATTATTCAATTTTTTTTTGCAACAGGATTTCTTTTTAAATATTCAAAACAGTTTGACTGGAGCTATTGAAAATGAAAATTTTATATGTGGCCATCGGTGGTTCTATTGGCGCGATATTAAGGTATCTTGTGTCAGGAATGGCTTTTAAAATTTTCGAAAAAATGTTTCCCTGGGGCACCCTGAGTGTCAATCTCATTGGTGCGGCAATAATCGGATTTCTCTATACTGTTTTTGAATATTATGAAGTCGATTCAAATCTGAGAGCTTTTCTATTTGTTGGAATATTAGGTGCGTTTACCACTTTTTCATCCTTTTGTCTTGAGAGTGTCAATCTGATTCGTGATGGTGAATACAAATATGCAGCTTTGAATATACTGGTGAGCAATATCAGTGGAATTCTGCTGGTCATAGCAGGAATTCTGCTGGCTAAAGTAATCCTAACAAAAATGTGATAGCAGGTGAAAAGATGAAGGAACAGCAAAAAGGTGTGCTTGTGAGAATTTTTATCACTGAAGATGAAAAGTACAATCACAAGCCCTTGTTTGAGGAAATTGTCAAAAAGGCCCATGAATTAAAACTTGCCGGCGCTACCGTATTGAGAGGAATCATGGGATATGGCTCGGACAGCCGAATCCATTCTGCAAAATTTGTTCGGCTCAATGAAGATTTACCCGTCGTCATCGAAATTGTCGATTGTCAGGAAAATATTGACAAAATTTTACCCTTTTTGGATGAAGCCGTAACATCAGGTCTAATCACTATTGAAAATATTGCCGTGCTAAAATACGGTAATCAAAGCCGACAAAACCAATGACTCAGGAACTGGAGCAGGTTAATCCATTTGATAAAAATTATCTCGACTTCTGGATAAAGTGCGAACATCTGGGACGCTACCTCTTTGTCAAAGATTTTCTCAAATCCAAACAGATTGAAAAGTACGCCATGGACTTGGCCTGTGGATTTGGCTATGGAACTGAAATTCTGGCTGAAGTGTGTAATGAAGTGACCGGAATTGATAATCATCCCCAAGTCTTCCAGCATCTCGAAAAGACCTTCAGCCAACATCCCAAAATAAAAATAATCCGGCGAAACCTTGAAACTGAAGAAGTAAGCCGGTTTCGTTTTCAGCATCATCCACCCAATATTGTCGTTTGTTTTGAGACCCTGGAACACCTGGCAAAGCCTGAAGAAATCATGCAGCAATTTCGATTATTGTTGCCCCATGAAGGTTTTCTGTTTATCTCAATTCCCAGTGATAAATTTGAGTCCATTGATGAAAACGGAAATCCCGTCAGCCAATACCACAAAGTGTCCATAACCGGATCACAAATGGAGACCATGATTCAGGACCATGGTTTCAAAATTTTACAAAAGTTGGGACAGACTTCCCTCAATCGTCTCATGCGTTGGGAAAACCGACTTTATAAAAAGAAACGGATATCCGAAAAATGGAGTGATTTACCAGTTCTGCAGGAGAAAATTAATATTTATCACGCTGCTTATCTTTTCGGCTATCCCGATGAGTTTGATATCGATGATAGCTATTCCAGAATTTATATCAACCAAAAAATCTAAAATGGGTTCATTTTGCACATTTTTTATATTGAATGAAAAATCTTCCTGTCCGGTTTGCTGTTTTTGGTCCAATTACCCTGTTTTTTTCAACTGGTTAGAAATTTGTAAGTAAATTTCTGAATATATGGGAAAGAAGACTTTATTGAAACATTAGCTGCTTCATAGAGTTTTAATGGAAAAGAGAGCATGGAATGAAAATGAAAATAATCAGTTTGATTTTACTCAGTTTGGTTTATTTGTATTCGCAGGAATTTAAAAAAGTATATATCATTGCCAGTTATGAGGAGAGCCATTTTTGCGGGCAACCTCAGGAAACAGGCGTCCTGAAAGGTTTGGTGAAGTCAGGTTTTTTTGAAAATATGAACCTGGTTGTAAAAAGGTTCTATATGGATACGAAAAGGACCAACACGACCCGCGAACTGATGCAAAAAGTTGGGCTTCAGGCATTGCAGGAGATTGCGGAATATCAGCCCAATGTCGTTATCACGCTGGATGACAATGCCTTTCGGGAAGTCGGGATGAAACTCATCAGTGATGACAGGATTTCTGTAATTTTTTCCGGTCTTAACGGCCAATTGGAGGATTATAACCTAATTGAAAAATTTTCCGAAGGCAGACAACCCGTCAAAAATATTACAGGAATATATGAGAAGTTGTATGTCTATCAAAGTATTCGGGTCATGCAAAATGCCGTTCCGTCTGCCAGAGACAAAATTTTTGTCGGAATTACCGATTATTCACCAACGGGAAACGCCATCACAAAACAACTGAACCTGGAGTTGTCCCCATATTTGAAAGATATCAAATGGGAACTGGTGAGGGTCCGGGACTGGGATGAATATGTCAACGTTATCCATGATTTAAACAACCGGCAGGAGGTTGGTGTCATTTACCCGATCGCCCTGACTTTACAAACCAGAGAGAGTGAAACCAACTTTACCGCGCCTGAGATTTTTGCCTGGACCATTGAACATAGTCGTTTACCTGATATGGCACTCAATTATCATTTTTCAAAAGTCGGGCTCTTCGGTGGCGCAGCGGTTAATTTTGAGCATATGGGTTTTCAGGCCGGAAAAATGGCCGGGAAAGTGCTGAGCGGAAAATCTGTTTCGAACCTTCCGATCGAAGATGCCCAGGAATATTCTATTGTGTTTAATATCAAACGGGCCAGTCAGTTGGGTATAGAAATTCCCGGGCCCCTGCTGATGGCTGCGGATATTCTTTTTAAAGAATAGAACAGGCGTTAATGAAAAAATCCTTTGCAAACAGAATCTATTTACTGGCTATCCTTGCCATTTTAATACCCCTGATTATCGGGCTGGTTTTCATGGGATATCTGCTCAATGACCAGTTCAATCATGAATACCATTCCCGCATGAATGCCAATCTGGAAACCATGAACCTGATTTACAATAATGAAATCACCAACCTCATCAAGGGCGTGAAGGGTTTGTCAACAGACAATACACTGATTCAAACGCTGCAGTTGAATATCGCACCGCAATTAGTCCGATATATTTCCACCAAAAGGAGAGTATTGAATCTAAGCGATATTTTTATTGCTGATTCAAATAAAACAGTCCTCTATCGTGTCCTGGAAGATGATTCCCTGGCAGCCGATTCATTATTGGCCCAATGCATTATCCCCAACATGTTTAAAATCATAAAATCCGATACTGTGGCGAAAATCCTGTATTCCAGAGAAATTCGCAACAATGATCAGATTATCGGATATATCTCCGGGACTTATAATCTACTCTCCCGAACCAATCTGGGAAAATTTCACAAAAAGATCCAGGAACCCTTTGCCATATGGATCAATGATGAACTTTTGACAACTAATTTTGATACATCTGTCACGATTCCGTCATTTGATCATTTTCAGGAAAATAAAAATTTTTTCCGGTTTGGTGACCTGCTGCTAGTCGTCAAAGAAATGAGATTTCGACCGGATATTTTTCGATTCGGAATCATTCTCTCTACCTCCAGAACAAAATTAACAGTATTAAAATATGTACTATATATGTTTTTGAGTACCATTGCTATCTTTCTGCTGATTCTCTTCATCCTTTCAAAGTATATCCAGAAAATTATTCAGCCTGTCAATCATCTGGCGTCCGTGGCCTATGCCATTGAAAAGGGGGAAGAGGTCCCCAATATGCCGGAATTTGATACCGATGAGTTCAACTACATGTCAACCGCCTTCAAAAATATGGTGGAAAAATTAAAAGAATCGGAAAAAAATCTGAAAATCCACCGTGATCAGCTGCAGGAACTGGTCAATGAAAGGACCAGAGAACTAAAGTTTATTAATAATGAATTGCGAATGGTTATTTCTGAACAGGAAAAGACAGCCGGGGAACTGAAGGTTCAAAAAGATAATTTTGCCTTATTATCCGATACAGCCATGGAGTTGCTGGATTTGCCACCGGAAGAAAATATTTATGATTTTATCTGTAAAAAGATGCATTCCTTCCTTGAAAACGGTATTGTCTCCATTTCAACAATCAATACAGAAGCAGATTCTTTTACAATAGAATCCATTGCGGGAATCGGGAACAAATTAAACGCTGTGACAAAGTTTCTGGGTGTGAATCCAGTAGGATATTCAGCCAAAGGCTTTTCGCTTATTGCCGAGGTATTCAAACAAAAAGCCCTGCTTGATCTTACCAATGAACCGATTTTAAAAAAGAACAAGTTTGTTTCTCTGATATCCAGCGATCCTGCCCAAAAAATTATGAACATCCAAGTGATTTACGGAATTCCCCTGCACTATGCCAATAAAATTACCGCCATTTTTATTTTGGCATTGCCCCATGAAATCAATGAAAAGACCCGAAAAATGGTGATGTCCTTCACCGATCAGGCCTCAACAGCGATATTGAGAAGGAAATCGGAGGCCGAACTTCAAAGAAGTGAAAACAGATATCGTAATATCTTTCTGAATGCGCCTGTGGGAATTTATCGCACGACACCGGAGGGCCGGATTGAAATGGCCAATGAAGCCCTGATAAAAATGCTCGGCTATAAAAATCTTGAAGACCTGCAAACGGTAAATCTGGAAGGATTGGCCGAATATGATCGAAAACAATATATCAGTAAACTTAAAGCTAACAGGGATACAATGATCGGCTACGAAACCCTTTGGACTCAAAAAAACGGACAGAAAATTCATATTCGTGAAAATTCCCATGCTTATTACAATGATCAAAAAGAACTGATTTATTTAGAAGGAACTGTGGAAGACATCTCCAGACAAAAAGAAACCGAAAAAATGCTCAAGGAGGCCGTGAAAGCAGCAGAATATGCCAATCGTGCCAAATCGGAATTCCTGGCCAATATGAGCCACGAAATTCGAACGCCCCTTAATGCCATCATCGGATTCAGTGAATTGTTGACCGGAATGATTTCGGACCCTGTTCAGAACAGCTATGTGAGTTCAATAAAAACATCCGGGAAAAGCTTGCTGACTTTGATCAATGATATTCTGGACCTTTCAAAAATTGAAGCCGGAAAATTCAGTATTGAGTATGATGCTGTCAACCTTCGGGATATTCTGCGTGAAATAGAATTGATATTTCAGAAGAATATTGCGGATAAAAATCTTGGCTTTTCGATCCAATTTTCCGAAGAAATGCCCGAATATTTGATGATGGATGAAACCCGGCTGAGACAGGTGCTGATCAATATTGTAGGTAATGCGATTAAGTTTACAGAAGAGGGGTTAGTCAGAATTTCTGCCGGTATCAGTAACCCTCAGGGTAACAAAGTTGATCTTGAAATAGCTGTGACAGATTCGGGTATCGGCATACCCCTGGAGGACATAAGCAGTATCTTTGAGTCTTTCAAACAAAAGGAAGGACAAAGTAACCGAAGATATGGAGGAACGGGACTTGGACTTAGTATCAGCAAAAAATTGATTGAAATGATGAACGGAAAAATTTATGTTGAGAGCCTTTTAGGAAAAGGTTCAACTTTCACGGTTTCCATTCACGAGGTTGAAATTCCGCAGGATAAAATAATGCGGGAGAAAGGCCATTTCATCAATTTTGAAAATATTCGGTTTACTTCCAAAAAAATATTAATTGTGGATGATGTTCCATCTAATCTGGATCTTTTGGAAGCCTACCTGGAAAACATCAATCAGGAAGTTGTCAAAGCCATTAACGGTGAAGAAGCGATTTTGCTTGCCGAAAGGTCCAAACCGGATTTGATCATCATGGATATGCTGATGCCCATCGTGGATGGTCTGGATGCTACCATAATTTTAAAGCAGATGGAGGAAACCAAAAGCATTCCGGTTGTGGCTTTAACTGCATCACCCATGGTCAAAGGAATGAAAGTCAAAGACCAGACAATTTTTGATGCCCACCTTGATAAACCCATCAGCAAAGATTCTCTCTATGAATTGCTGTTGAAATTTATTCCTCATGAAAATATCGAAAAAGAGACACCGGCGTTGGTATCAAAAGACAAGGCGGTCAAGTCCAAAGGAATTTATACTGAGGAATTAAAACAGGTCCTCATTGATAAGTTTTTGCCCAGGACTGAAGATCTGATTCGATCCATGATCCTGACTGATATTGTTGATTTTGCCGGAGATATTGAAAATCTTGGCGCTACCTACCAATCAGATTATGTTGTAGACTACGGAGCCCACCTGAAAGCACTGGCTCTTCAATTTGATATTGGCAATGTGGACAATTGGCTGGGAAATTTTAATGATTTGATCAAAAAATTATAAAAAAAAAAGGGCGAACCAGTCGCCCTTTTTTTTGAGCGGGAGTTAATTTTTTTGGATTTTACCAGGGCCGAGGAAGCTGATCTTTTGTTTTTTTAATTCCCCTGAATAACTGATTTTTCCGTCACCAATCATGGACCCGCTGATTACTCCTTCGTTCAGGTTAAGATTGAAATCGCTTTCGCCAATAGCCTTTACCTCAAGGTTTTTCACATCCAGGCAATATTCTCCTTCACCAAGGCTGCGGACCCTGGCATTGGTAACGTTACAGCCTTTCAAATCAAGGGTGATGTCGCCGAATCCATCAATATCCAGGTTCTTTATGCTCAGGTTTTCACCGATTAGGGAACAGTCGCCAGTAAGGTCGATTTCCATTGCTTTTTCATAAAATCCCTGAATTTTTACGTCGAGATCTTCTGTAATTTTTAAATGGCTGAGTTTTGGCATAAAAACAAGGATATCAATTCGGTCATAACTTTTTCGGCATGACCGGCATTTGATGGTTAGGGTCGAATTTTTACTGGAAACTTCGAAATAATCTGATTCCAATAATTTTTCAGGTGCTTTTATTAGAATTTTGTAATTATCGGATTGTTGAATAACAACATTGCCGTTCATCTGAATTTTTACATTGCTGAAATTTTTGAACTCATAATTTTTTTCTGTTAATTCCGATTCCATTATATCCTGCCACTCTGAAGTTTTGATTTCATTGTTGGTAACCATGGCTTTTTTTAGGATGCCTCGGAATTTTAACATAGCTGCCAGTTGGAACAAAATGACAATGGCCAGGAATGTGACGAGAATTTTATTAGAGAGTTTCATTTTTTACCTCCCTTTGCTTTATATTCATCATAATATTTCTGTAAATCTTCAAAATTGATATTGAGTAAAATCATCTGGTCAAAAATTGCCGGTAATTTTTTTTCGATAAATTCTTTCTTTTCTTCTTCCATGATTGATTCCTTTGCTTTTTCGTGTATAAAATATCCGATGCCGCGTTTGTTAAAAATTATTTCTTCGGCCTGTAAATCCGCATAGGCGCGATTGACTGTATTGGGATTGACTTCCAGTTCAATGGCCATTTCACGAATAGATGGCATCCTGTCGCCACTTTTAATTTTTTCCTTTATAATATCATTGCGAATGACGGTTCCGATTTGCTGATAGATGGGTTTATTGTTATGGAATTTCATTTTACACCTCCTTTTCGGCTATTCTGAGGTAGGTCATAAACCAGAAGAAAGGGGCCATAAGCCACAGGAATGTAAATCTGGCGCCATAAACAAGAGCCTTGATGAGATCGGCCATCCTGCCCATGTCAAGATCCAGCGCATCGATTTCAATATTATGGAAATCAGAAATATTGAAGAAAAGTTTGAAATTTATAATGGAAAAGAAACTAAAAAACATCTGCAGAACAAATCCTGCAAACAGCAGTTTCAGGAAAGCATTTTTTCGAAAATAACCGGAAGCAAAAAGAAAAACGGATTGTGTGATAATGAATATTCTGGCAATTCCCCAGTGAAATGTAAACCGGGTCGGTTCGGTACCGAAAAAGATGGCATTTAAACCATTGAGAAAGAGGGTTAGTGCCTGAAAAAACAGCCACATAACCAATACATAGAGTAGAGAAGTTATCAGTAATTTACTGAACAATTTTTCCAGTGATGATGATGGTGTCGTCAGAAAAACCAATCCTTTTTGGGGATCATGCATTTCATTAAAAACAAGACTGCTGAAGATGTAACCCATAAGCATAAACAATGGAAGGTAACCGTGAACAGGAACCAGGGTTTTTCCTGTAATGATTCCGGGCAGTAAATCAATGGAGGTTAAAATACCGGCAATAGCACCCAGGGTTATGAGATAGTTACGGGAATTGCGTATGATGTCATTTTTCAGGGTCTGTAGAAATCGCTGTAGGTTAAAATAATTATTCATAATCAACCTCAATTCTTATCTAAATCGGAGAATATTTCTCTGATTTTTTCTTTATTGTTGATGACGGCGTTAAAAAGTGTTTCAATATCGATGGCCAGAGACTCTTCATCTTCTTTTTCCTGAATGACGAGATAGCCGCCGAGGGTCTTTTCATAGTGCAGAACGCCTTCCGCAGGCAGTTCATCCATTGCTTTTACAGATAGCCTCTTTGAAATATCCTCCAGAGAGTGATTGAATAAGACTTTGCCATCTTCGATGATTAAAATCGGGTCAATCAATTGATCAATATCTCTGACTTGGTGAGTGGAAATAACGAAGGACCGGTCATCGGAGATGGCGCTGGCCAGAATGCGACGCAATTTGCTTTTGCTGGGAATATCAAGGCCATTGGATGGTTCGTCCAGGATCAAAATTTTGCAATTGGTGGCCACGCCAAAGGAAATGAGGAATTTCTTTTTCATCCCATAGGAGAAGGAAGATAATTTTCCGTCTTCCGGTAGTTCAAATTCTTTAAGATATTCAAACAATTGCTGGGTACTGAACCGGGGATAGAATTTTGAATAAATCGAAACAAACTGTTTCATGGTGACGGGAGGTGTGTAGAATTCTTCAGGGACGAAATAGAGTTCTTTCATGAATTCCGGTGAACGGTAGCGTGTCTCATAGCCAAAGGCTTTGCATTGTCCTTTATTGGGGAACCTCAGACCTGCGATGATTTTTAGCAACGTGGTCTTTCCGGAGCCGTTCTTACCCAATAAACCATGAATGGATCCTGCCTGAATATTGAGGCTCAGGTCATTAAACAAATTGGATTGTTTGGGGTAATTAAAATTCAGATTTTCAATGGTAATCATTCTTATGTCTCCTTTACTTAGTGTATTACTTATCTAAGACACTATTATTTTAAGACATTAATTCACTGATGTCAAGTTTTTTTATTTTTTTTATTAAAGGGCTTGGAATTTTTTGATTTCTGATTGATAAAGACCGGATTTTTGAAAACTTTATAATTGAATTTTTAAATGGAAACTTAATTTTTTTTCACCCTATGCTCCAGGATTATCCGGATAAATTAAAATTCTAATGATAAAAGGGTTGATTGTTGAGGTTATTGAGAAGAACACGGCTCAAACATCATTGCTGCTATTAAAATTCAGAAATTAATGTGATTTTGATCTAAGTTTTTTCAGTCAATTTTACAACTTCCACTATAGGCGATAATTCCCATTATCCTTGAGGATCTGGATAAGTGACAATCGGAATCTTCACCTACGATGTATTTCCTAGCATAAATACGATAACAGGTTACAAAATAGAAAATTGGTAACCCGAAATAAAGGGGTAATTTTCTTGCATCGAACACATGTTAAAATAAATCAGAAGGATTATTTTTTTCATACTATATAATCCTGCTCCTTTTGAGAGTGATCATTTGAAATTAAAAATCAGCGGAAATCCGATTGCGACAAAATATAACCAGGCAAAATAGAGTGGTAGAAATAATCCCTGGAGCCAAATGATGCGAGAAAATCTAATTTTTTTAAGAAAGAACAGAAAGTAAAAAATACCCAATGCACCTAAATTAGCCAACAGAATTATATTCTCGCCAAAAGCTGCCAGCTTGTTGGGGCTAATTCCAAATTCGAAAAGGCGGATTGTAATTCCAATCAATGCCAGCGTATTGACAGCCAGTGAAATGATGATCAATAGAAAATTCATATAATCATAAAATCCGATGCTGTCCTGATATTTGCGGGCTGAGATTGTGTAAATTACCAAAGCCAGCACCAATACCAACAGGAGGTCAAACAGAATCAGCAGATCCCTGTTTTCATAAACCGTGTTCCAGTTACCCAACGAAAAAATGAAAAAAATCAAAAGGGTCAAAAATAAAACCGGGCTGAAAAGACGGGCTAGAACCGGGGCAAAGTTTTCAACAATATTTTTTTTCTTTTCTACCAGAAAAGCAGCTATGATAACTGATGCAGGGACCATCAAGGGCATGATCCAAAATTGGGCAAAGGCCTCAATGTCAATTTCAAGCAGGGCAAACAAGCCAAAGGACAGACCTAAAATTGTCACACTGCCCAGCCCGATCAGGCATGAGTAAATAAAACTCTCACCTGTAAATCGAAGATAATTCATGCGTTCGAAGGAATCCTTCCACTGATTTCCAGTGTAAAGAATTCCAAAAACAAGCCAGAGGCTGAGTGGCATGTGTATGATTGACAAAATTCTTGTATTTGCATGATAAAAATCAGGATGCCAATGGGGGGCCAGATTGAGCAATATAGGCAACAAAAATAAGGGCCCGGTGAATAGTAAATACCTGACAGATAAAGAATTTTTCAGAAAATAAAAAATACTGATCGGGAAAATAACGAAGTAGGATAGATTAAAAAAATAGAGCGCTTTATCACTGTCCAATCCATACCCCATTAAACTGGGAATAAGGGATAGCAAACACCCGGCTGAAAGCGCTCCGATAAAATATAAAGTTTCCTTAATCCGGTCTGTCTTTTCAGCCGGACTTTCTCCTTCATCAGCCAACTGTTTCCACTGTTTTTGAATCCTGTTTCTGGAATATTCATGGATCAGAGAATACCTTTGCCCCAGCCGTTTTATGGAAATGAGGAAGGCTTCCTCTTCATTCAATCCGGTTTGTTTCAGATCATCGATTTGGTCCAGCAGATGGGATTCCATTTCTGCAATATCTTCGGCGGTAAAATTACCTTTTTTTTGAAACTCACCCAGCCACAATTGTATTTCTTCTTTTAAACTGAACATTGGTTTCTCCTTATTCTTTGTGGTCCCAGCTGGTTTTCAGGGTTTTGAAAACCAATTCCCATTGTTCTCTCTGATCCTGGAGATGGACTGTGCCACCTGATGTGATTTTGTAATATTTACGTTTTCTGCCGGTGTCTCCGGTTTTCCAGAAAGATTCGATCATTCCCTGTTTCTCCAGGCGATGAAGCACTGGATAAAGCATGCCGTCTGACCAATTCATATGATCGTTAGAAAGCAGGGCCACTTCTTTAATAATGGCATATCCATAGTTTTCCTCTTTCTGAAGAATAGCCAGAATTAAGGGAATGGATGAAGCGGCAACTAAGTCTTTTGAAAATTCCATATTATACCTTGTGCTTCTAGGTATAATATATACATAGAAGCACAAGGTATCAAGGATTATTACAAATTTTTTGTTGCTAATATTGACCTTTGAAAAACATGGAATAAAAAAAATGTAAAGTTTGCTTGACTTTAAGATTTGATAGTTTTAAACTATGGTGTCAAGTGAACTTTACATGAGATGAATATGGATGAAAAAGTAAGAAACAAAGTCAAAGACTACCGAATTAAGCAGGACCTCACCCAACAGGATCTGGCAACTTTATCGGGAGTGTCCCGGCAGTCGATTAATTCTATTGAAAAAGAGAAATATATACCCAGTTTGCCGCTGGCCCTAAAACTGGCGAAGATTTTTAAATGTAAAACAGATGAATTATTTTCACTGGAGGATTAAATAATGGATGAAAGATTCAGAAAGCACCAATTGATATCCACCCGCATTGCCATGCTGGCAGCCATTGCTGTCATCAGTGGATGGTTTTATTATGACTTAATTGCCAACAAAATTATTCGCTGGGACTATATGGTGGTTTTGTTAGTTGCTGCTGTGACTAAAATCGGTTCAATGATCTATTTTCGTATAACCAATTAAAAAAGGAGAACAATTATGTTATTAAAAATGGTTTGTAAAAACAGAACAGGTAAAGAGATTGTAATGATCGGCCAGATGCTGTTACTGCTGGGTCTGGGATGCACTGCCGGAAAATCGATTATCAATCACTTTGTTTCCATTGGGGATTTTCTATCCGGATTTTTAACCGGTTTTGGTGCTGTGATGATGGGGGCATCAATTGTTGTTAATATCACAGGTATGAAAATGCAACGAAATGCACAGTAACTTTCCTTTCTCTGAAAAGCCGATTGACAAAAAATGAAAATGCCTTTTATCGAGATTAGAATTTTCCTATAATTCCAAAACCTGGCGCCAGGTTGTTAAAATTCTAAAGATTTATTGGAATTGAAGGTGTCTTTGTTCAGACAATGGAGGAGAGCACTTTCACCGCTCACAAAAAAATTTAATTTCAGAATGATCCTTCCGATTATTTCAAATATATTTACTTGAAAGTGTTCCAAATCATAAATGGATTTTTTATATTCTAATAGTTTATTCCGTTGTTTAACATAAATAGAACAGGGATTATGGATATAAAATTTTGGGGTGTACGCGGATCTATTCCCACACCTATTACAACCGAACAGATCAAAGAAAAACTCATTTACCTTGCAGAACGCAAACCTGATCGGCAATTAAATAATAGTGAAGAACTCAAAAAATTTCTGGAGACGGTTTCGCCTTTGGATTTCGGCAGCATTGGCGGCAACACTGCCTGTGTGGAAATCAATATTGACGATCTGACGCTGATCCTGGATATGGGAAGCGGCATGAAGCCTCTTGGCAACTTTATTGAGAAAAACAGAGAAAATTATAACCATATTTTTCATATTTTACTTTCTCATACTCATTGGGACCATATTTCAGGGCTGCCTTTTTTTAAACCGGCCCATCAATCTGACTGCCAGTTGAGATTTTATTCACCCCTGGAAAATCTGAAAGTCCGCCTGGAATATCAGCAGGACCATCGTTTTTTCCCCGTTGGGTTTGAATTATTAAAAGCGAAAAAGTCATTTTACCAATTAAAAGAAGAACTTTTTCAGATTGGTCACACCGAGATTTCTTATCTTCTTCAAAATCACCCCGGAACTTCTTATTCTTATCGGTTGAAAGATAATAATAAAATAGCAATATATATGACCGATGTATTTTTGGAAAAACCCAATGAAGCGGTCATTCGTTTCTGTCAGGGGGCGGATGTTCTCATTTTTGATTCACAATTCAGCCGCGAAGAGATATCCGATAAGAAAGATTATGGACACAGCATCGGTGAGACTGGCGTTGATTTGGCTGTCGCTGCCGGAGTCAGAAAACTGGTGCTGTTTCATCATGATCCGGATAAAACGGACTTGGAAATTGAAAAAAATTTGCAACAGGTCAAGCAACATCATCAGCAAAATTATTCCCGGTCTGAACTGGATATTCAACTGGCTTATGAAGGTATGAAGATCACAATCTAAATTATTATATTCTTTTATCGGTTGTGTTTATATTTTGAAAAAATTTAAGGAGATCAACATGAAAAATAGTAAATTCTTTTTTTCTGCTATCATCATTTCCCTGCTTCTTGTTGCCTGTTCGACTATGCCGCTGACCGGACGCAGGCAAATCAGTCTCATACCGACATCCACCATGTTGTCAATGAGTTTTCAGCAATATAAAACCTTCCTTGATTCCAATCAGGTGATTGCTTCCGGGAAAGAAGCAGCAATGGTTCAACGGGTTGGTCAAAAACTGGCCGGAGCCGCCGAAAATTACCTGACCGATAAGAAACTTGGTGATGAAATTAAAAATTTTGATTGGGAATTTAAACTTGTTAAAAGCGATGAAGTCAATGCCTGGTGTATGCCTGGCGGAAAAATCGTGGTTTATAGCGGAATTTTACCCTTGACCCAAACCGAAGCAGGCCTGGCTGTCGTCATCGGACACGAAATCGGCCATGCATTGGCGCATCATGGCAATGAACGAATGAGCCAGGGATTGATGACTCAGCTTGGGGGCGTTGCCCTTTCGGTCGCCTTGCAGGAAAAACCGGCGCAAACCCAACAAATCTGGATGGCTGCTTTTGGACTGGGAGCTCAGTTTGGTATGTTATTACCCTATAGCCGCTTGCATGAATATGAAGCCGATCAGTTCGGGCTAACCTTAATGACCATGGCTGGATATGAACCGCAGGAGTCTGTCACCTTCTGGGAGAGAATGTCAAAATTGGGCGGCGCCAAACCGCCTGAGTTTGCCAGTACACACCCGGCTGATGAAAAACGGGTTGCGCAACTGAAAAAACTTCTTCCGAAAATGGAAAAATTCAAACCGCAAAATTCAACTGTCACCAAAAAAGAAGAAGAAAGAAAGAAATAAAAATTAAAAAAAACCTTCCATAATGAATAAGGACCGAAGGGTTTCTTTCTTTCGGGTTTCTAAAGTAATTCTTCCTGATGGGCTTTGGATTTTTCCGGCGGTTTCAGATGAGCAAAGAGTGAACTTTTTATCTGGGGTGATAATTTTTGGTAGAATTTTTCATTATATGCCGGTTTGGTGATTGATTTTCCGTCATAAGGACGAATATCATGGGCCAATCGTTCTTTTTTATCCAGCAACCACTTGCCACTATGATGCGGTCGGCGCAAATGAATACCGAAATTCAAAATTTTCGGCAGGTCTTCATTTTTAAACAGGGCCATGTAAAGACCGTCGTCCGTATAGTCAACATCAAAAAGGAGTTTCGATTTTTTTATTTTGTTGAAGGCGCTTTTTGTCCAGCAGATCATGCGACAGGTATCTTCTTCAAAGCGGTGTATTTCAGCAAATTTGGTGAGTATAAAGGTGTCCCGGCTTTCATCTTTCCAGATCAGGTGATGAAGTTTTGAAGGAACCAGTTCTGCGATTCTCAGGTAATTATTTTTCATGATGGATAACTTAAAAGGATTCGGTTTAATTGTGAATAACTTTTTTTACTTTTCGTGATTAAAAATCAGCGGATATTTTTTTGTATGGACAATTCATATTTGGCAATTTTGGTCACTTTTCCCTTTTATTTTTACTTTAAAACTGATATTTTTCCTTGTTAAAATTAATAAAATTGAGGGGAAGTCTTCATGAGCGAAAAGAAAAAAGGAATATTTAAATCCTTTCCGGTGACCTACTGGATAGCTATAATGATGGAATTTTTCGAGAGAGGATCTTACTATGGTGTCATGAGTATTCTGTCAATCTACATGACCGAAAAACTTGGCTTTGCAAAAGAAAATGTGGGATTGATTAAAGGCACAATTCAACCGATTTTATACTTTTTACCGATTGTTTCCGGTGCTTTGGCTGACCGTTTCGGTTATCGTAAGACTTTATTGGTAGCCTTTACTTTTTTAAGTGGCGGATATTTGCTGGCCAGTCAGATGACTGCCTATGGCGCGCTTTTTCTGGCTCTTTGTGTCATGGCCATTGGCGCCGGTACATTTAAGCCGGTGATTTCTGGTACCATTGCCAGAGTTACTGATGAAAATACATCGACCTTAGGTTTTGGTATTTTTTACTGGACGATCAATTTAGGTGCTTTTCTGTTCCCACTTTTCCTGGTACCCTTTTTAAAGGAGGTGGATCCGACTTGGAGTTGGGTGATGATCGCAGCGGCCATTGGCACCGGTATCATGATTTTGCCCACTATTTTTCTTTACAAGCAACCGCCGATGCCTGAAGATAAAAATAAAAAAGATCTCATGCAGACTGTTGCCAACGCCTTTGAAATCATCTACAGCCCGGTTGTATTGCTGTTTGTCAAAGGTAAAAAACTGGCACAATCTGCTGCCATCATTTATGGTCTTTCACTTTTGGTTCTGGTCTTGGGTATATATAATTTTGCTGTCAACGGAAGTTTTATGCTTCTATTCGTTATGTTGCTCGTATTTGGCAGTTATTTTGTCATGAATGTTACCAGCAGAAATATGAAAAAAACACCGGCCCAGATTGCCTTGTTTGTGATTATCGGACTGGTCCTTTGGCTGTTGCCTGGGCTTTCACTTTTTGCCAGAATTTTAAGTTCAATAATTTATATGACGGTGTTTTCATTATTTAAAATTGAAACTGATGATGAAGCAAAGTTTATTGATTTTTTCCACTTTCTTTTGCTGATTGTTATCTATTCTGGTTTCTGGGTGCTGTATTTTCAGATGTTTGATTCAGTACTTTGGTACGTCAAAGATTATGTGGACGCCGCTCAGCTGGATACTGCAGTAAATAAGGTTTTTGCCTTTTTCGGTTTATCCTATCAATGGCATTTTGACGTTGAACATGTCACGGTTATCAATGCTGGCACCATTATTCTGTTGCAATTGATTGTTTCCGCAATTGTTAAAAACACAAAAGCGCTTCCCACCATGATGACCGGTATTGGAATTGCGACAGTGGGTATGGCAGTATTGGCTGTCAGCCCAGGTATCTGGGTTTTCATGTTGGGTATTGTGCTGTTTTCAATTGGTGAAATGTCCGCCCATCCGAAATTTATTTCCTACGTTGGACAGACGGCTCCAAAGGAGAGACTGGCAACCTATATGGGATATATCTTCCTTTACGGCGTTATTGGATCTTCTGTCGGTGCTGTTGTCGGTGCAAAACTTTATGTGCATTTTGTTGATAATCTGCAACAGCCAAGAACGCTGTGGCTGATTTTTGCCATGATCGGTGTGGCAACTATTATTGGACTTACATTGTACAATAAATTCATCGCTAAAGGCAATAAATAGAGTTAAACCTTTCGAATCATAAAAAACCTTTGAAATGGTTGGAATAATATTCAGGGACTGACTTCGGTCAGTCCCTTTTTATTTTAAATTAATTTCTAAAGTGTTATTTCAGGCCCAAATGGCACAATTCATTCAAAAAACCTCCCACATTATATCTATTTGCATTAATTTGATAAAAATTTTGAGGAGGAGAATATGAAAAAGTATACCTTTCTAATCGTAGTATTAATATTTGTTTTCGGCTGTTCATCAAAAACGGAATGTCAAAAACCAGTTGGCCCATATTTAGGTCAGGTGCCACCTGCCGGTTCAGAAGATAAACTCTTTGCACCCGGAATTGTATCAAATGGAATGGATAATCGTGATGTAACCATGATGCCAAATGGTAAAGAGATCTATTTTTGCGCTTCCTTTGGTAATTTTAATTATAGTGCGATCATGTTCTGCCACCAAAATTCTGATGGAACATGGACAAATCCGGAAATTGCACCATTTAGCCGGAACCCGGAATATATGGATTTTGAGCCGTGCATTTCTCCGGATGGCAAGCATCTGTATTTTTTATCAAACCGCCCTGATTTTGATGCCGGTGATACTGTAAAAGGTGATCAGGATATCTGGGTGGTCGACCGAATCGGAGATGGTTGGGGAGAGCCCTATAATTTGGGTGAACCGATAAACTCTACCGATGAAGAATATTATCCTTCTGTAACAAAAGAGGGTACAATATATTTTACCCGACAGGAAAAAGGCAGTCCGATTGGGTTTATTTACCGATCTCAATTGATTGATGGAAAATATCAGGAGCCGGAAAAACTTCCCGAACAGGTCAATTGTGGCAGCAGCCAGTTTAATGCCTTCATTTCACCAGATGAAGATTTCATTATTGTTCCAGTAGCCGGAATGGAAACGACACTGGGTGGTGTGGATTATTATATTACTTTCCGCAATAATGCTGATCAATGGAGCGAACCGCAAAACATGGGAAAACCGGTCAATTCCGAAAACGCCAGAGAATGGTCTGCTTCCTTATCTGCCGATGGTAAATATTTATTTTTCATGAGTGGACGATCAACTGAAAAACCGAAGGATTTGACCTATGGGGAATTTATTAAGATTTTTGATTCGTCAGATAATGGAAGTTCTAATGTCTATTGGATTAGTGCTGAATTGATAGAAAAATTAAGACCGGAAGGATTTTGATTTTTATTAAATCCATAACGGAGATAGAAATATTTTCTCCGTTATGGATTTGAATTGTTGTCAATTAACGGTAAAATAAATCTTTACATCGTTATTGGTTTCATCGGATTCATCCACATCCATATCATAATCAGCCCAGGCTTCTGCCGATATAAATCCGATTATATTTATTTTTGATTGACGGGTAACAGTGTAGGATTCACCGGGATACAACGAGGGAATTCCATAAGTGGTTAATGATTTTTCGCCGTGAATTTTTGTTGCAACTGTTGATTTTTCAGCAAGAACATTTCCGATATTTTTGACCACTATGGTAAAGGTAATAGTATCCTTATTAGTCGGACTAGACGGGCTGATTATAAAACTTTCTATTATTAAATCCGGTTTTGAATGATTGACGACTTCAAGAATTAATTCTTCATTATTGTTATTCTCATCGAGTTCTTCAACCTCGTCATCACAATCCGCTTCTGCTGATATCGTATAAGAACCGGCTTGATTAATCAATATTTTTCGTTCAATATTATAAATTTCACTGATTCCCAGAGAAGGAATGTCAATTTTCGGAGGGTTGATTTCTCCTGTTATTTGAATAACTGCTTTTGAAATTCCGGCTGATATCGTACTACTGTTTTTTACTGTAGCATTAATAGAAACAGAATCCATTGTAGTCGGATTAGTTGGATTTAAATATAAACCGATAATTTCGAGATCAGGTAGATTTACCGGTTCCACAGAAAAAGTGATCTGCCTGAAATTATTATCTTCATTTTCTTCATCCACCTGCTCATCAATATCCAGCATGACTTCAGCTGTATAGTTGCCACTTTCAGGGATAATTAAATCATGACCAATCATATAATTTTGCCCGGGTTCCAGTGGCGGAATAACAAAATTCATTCTGTAATCGGAATAATTGACTTCAATGGAAGCCCTGGAAGTATCAGTCGGAACAGTGGAATTATTTTGAATTCTGACGGTTATTG
>JAFGTP010000064.1 GCA_016934035.1 Fidelibacterota bacterium | reverse complement strand
TGGCAAAAGTCTTCAAATAAACCTATCCGTTTAATCACTACTCATGAAGGAGCATCACCCGCCAGGGTTTTGCTCCTTTTTTTTCATCACTCATGAATCATTTCTTGTTATTGAATTTGTTCTGAATTATTTTCAATCATTAAACAGGAAACGACCATGAAAAAAATATTCACACCTCTGTTATTAATATTACTGTCCGGAATTCTTTATGCAGAGTCCCTTCAGACCTTTGCATATTCCGAAAACAAGGTGACCTTTTCCAAATTGTCAGGTTTTGACCAGGTATTCTATGATCAGTTGGATTTGACATCTCAGCCAGGGCTACCCCAATTGCCCTTTGAGATATTCCACTTAAACAGCAGCCAGATTGATTCTTTTGAAATTTTGGCAGTTGATTATCGCAAAATTGCTGAAAACATCAATCTTTTTCCTGTGCAGCCGCCACAGATTTTGTCTCTTCAAGAAGTAAAATTTCAGGCACCACTCCTGTCTAAAATTTCCCGAAATTGCTATCCTGATCATCCTGTTGAAATTTTACACTCCGGAAAAATAGGCAAAAACAAAATTTCCAGTTACCGGGTATTTCCCCTTAAGTATGAAAATAATTCGCTGTTTATCCTTCAAAAATTGACTGTGAAATTTCATACTGCATACCAAAAACCAAAAGTAACAACGGGCTTTTTTCCGGTCCAGGAACAAATTGTTGAAAACCTCACCCAATCAGGGATAATGAAAACATCTTCCGGCAGTTCAGACATCAATGAATATCTCATCATTACCTCCGAAGAATTATCTTCCTCATTTTTATCCTTGCAAACCTGGAAAAACAAAAAGGGGTTATCGGCAAAAATTCTCACCACCGAATGGATAGAATCCCAGTTTTCAGGCAAAGATCTGCAGGAAAAAATCCGTAATTGTATCAAAGAATATCATGAGAATAAATCAACTTCCTGGGTATTACTGGCTGGAGATACACAAATAATTCCCGACCGAAAAGCCTGGGCCTTTGACTGTGAAGCCAATTATGCTGTCGGTGAGAATGAAATTCCCTGTGACCTTTATTACGCTGACCTTGAGGGCACATGGAATGATGATGGCGATGAAATATATGGAGAAGTTGAGGATAATATTGATCTGTATAGTGACATTTTTATCGGCCGGGCACCGGTTGAAAATAATTCTGAAGCATCCGCCTTCGTCCAAAAGTTATTGTCTTATGAAAAATGTAATTCCAGGGACTATCAGACAAAAATGATGTTTTTGTCCCAGATCTTATGGCATGAACCCTACACAAATTCCGGAGAAAGCAAAGACCTTATTGATGAACGCTATGTTCCGGAACAATTTGATCCCATTTTAAAACTCTATGAAGCTGAAGGAACAGCCCGAAAAACTACAACCCTGGAAGCCCTGAACCAAGGCATGAATATCATCAATCATGACGGACATGCCTGGTATAATTCCATAAGCCTCGGTGCTGGTTCCCTGGGCTATACAGACATGATGAATCTGCAGAATGCCGATAAATACGGTATCCTTTACAGTATCGGATGCTGGCCGGCAGCTTTCGACCAACACGCAGTGGCCGAAAATTTTCTGACAAACGCCAACGGTGGTGGTGTTGCTTTTGTTGGCAATTCACGTTATGGCTGGGGCAGTCCCGGCAATCCGCTTTTTGGCTATTCCGATCGTTTCGACCAGCAATTTTTCAAACAATTATTGATTGACGATATCTATAAAATCGGTGCCACTCTGGCTGCAACCAAAGCCTTTTATGCGCCCCTGGCAAACCAGGAAAATGTTTACCGTTGGTGTGAATATGAAATCAATCTTCTGGGTGATCCCGAAATGCCGGTTTTTACCGAAATTCCGAAAGAACTGGTGGTGACTTTTCCCCATAAAATATCAGCGGGGCAACAACAGTTTTCAATCTTTGTCACTGACAGCATCCATCCTGTTTCCAATTGTACAGTCTGCCTGATGCAGGAAAACGGAACATACTTTGTCGGGCAGACCGGCTCCGACGGAATATTGAATTTTGAAGGACTGGTTTCCAATGTTTCTAGTGAACTGCTGATTACTGCGACAGCCCACAACTTTATTCCCTTTGAAGACAAAATTGAAGTCATCAGTCCCGGCGCTTTTTTGATCCTGTCAAAAGTTGAAAATGATGAACTGTTTACATCGACCCCCAATTCCGGTACGGTGCTATATCTGACCCCCCACATTAAAAACACCGGAAATGCAACCGCAGAAAATGTATACCTGCTCATCTCTTCGCTCGACCCGAAAATAACCATGATAGATAGTATTCTGGACATCTCTGAAATAAAAGCCCTTGACTCCATGGTCATCGAAAATACCATCAGTTTTTATTTTACGGACACAATTTCTGACAGGGAAAATTTTATTTTTCAGGCTGACATCTATAATGGTACGGAAGAGTACTGGCAGAGCACCTTTTCCATCACTGCCCATTTGCCTTACTTACAAATTACCGATGTCCGATTGAATGCGGAAAAACTGCAGCCTGGCGACACCTTTCAGGGCCAATTTACCATAAAAAATACCGGCACAAAATTTTGCGAACCCTATGAAATAGTATTTGAACCCAATGAAAATGTTATCATATCGAATATTCAAAATCAATTCAAAGGCTTACAGCCCAACCAATGCGATACAGCCCTGATTGATTTTCAGATTATTGAAGGTCTTGAAGACCAGAACTACCTGGAACTCGACCTCTTATTTCGGTCTTACTCAAATTATGAAATAAAAGAATCCATCGGATTAAATCTGGGAGAATATGGTTTCTCTGATGATTTTGAAGATGAGTCTGACCAATGGATTTTCAACACGCCGGAAACCAATCAATGGAACCACTCTGAATATCGAAAGGTATCCGGCCAGTATTCCCTTTACTGCGGCAATGACGACAGCCATATCTATTATTTCAGCAATACCCGAAACATCATTGAAACCGCCTATTTTTATCCGGGAAAAAGTCCCCGTCTGCATTTCTGGTGCTGGTACAACTTCCCTAATTATGGTATCAGCGGAATGGCGGTGGAAATCCTGCATAATGGCCAATGGATGCCTCTGGATTTTATCGGCAGCGGCGGTGCCCTGGGAATCCTGCCGACCGGCAATGATTGGACTGAATATGAATATGATCTTTCTTTTCTGCCGGAAATGGTCAAAACAAAATTACGGCTAACGGTTACCCTTGATCCCGGCCAGATGCCTGCCGAAGGTGTTTACATCGATGACTTAAGCATCAAAAACCGCCTGGTAACTTTTACGACCATCACCGAAAGCCCCGAAACCCCGGGCAGTTATCAACTTAACCAGAACTATCCGAATCCCTTCAATCCGACCACCACTATTCAATTTACCCTGCCCCAAAATTCTTTTGCGGTTCTCCGTATCTATGATTTAAAAGGAAACTTCGTCGAGGAGCTGGCCCGTCATCATTTTTCAGCCGGAACTCATCATCTGCACTGGAATGCTGAACATCAACCTTCTGGTATATATCTGTACCAGATTGAAACCGAAAAATTTACGAATATCAAAAAATGTTTACTTATCAAATAGAGGATATTATGCCAACAAATTTTTCAACCTTAAACGTAATCAATCACCCCTTGATCAAGCACAAACTGGCAACCTTGCGGGATAAAAAAACCGATACCCTGGGCTTTCGCAGCCGGCTCAATGAAATTGCATCCCTCATGGTTTATGAAATTACTCGGGACCTGCCGACCCGCATAATAACCGTTGAGACACCCCTTGAAATCACAGAGTGTGAGGTCATAAATAAAGCCATCACCCTGGTGCCTATTCTTCGGGCCGGTCTGGGTATGGTCGAAGGAATTCTACAGCTCATGCCCAATGCCCGGGTGGGCCATATCGGACTATATCGTGACGAAGATACCCTGGAACCCGTGGAATACTACAAAAAATTTCCGGCGGATATGCCGGATTCAAAAATAATCGTCATTGACCCGATGCTGGCCACCGGCGGCAGTGCGGCGGCAGCCCTCAATTTTATCAAACAATGCGGTGGCAGGGATATCTCTTTTGTCTGCCTGGTGGCGGCTCCCATGGGCGTCAAACGACTGATAGCGGATCATCCGGATATTCCCATTTATACGGCTGCTTTTGACAGGGAACTCAATAAATTCGCCTACATCCTGCCCGGTTTGGGAGATGCCGGTGACAGAATTTACGGAACCGAGTAATGAATGATGATTGAAAAAATCATAAAGATAGCTCAATCCTATTTTGATACATCCCGGGGCAGTCATGATTGGGATCACAGCGAAAGAGTGATGAAACTGGCAATGCATCTTGCCGAAAAGGAAAAAGCCAATCTGAAAGTTGTACAGATCGCTGCCATTCTTCATGATATCGGACGGGAAACCCAAGACAAATCCAGAGGAAATATCTGTCACGCTGAAGAAGGCGCAAGGCTGGCAAAAAAAATCCTGCAGGAATTTAATCTTTCTGAAGCAGAAAAAACCAACATAATACATTGCATTGAAAGCCACCGGTTTCGCAACAGCCATGAGCCGGAAACCCTTGAAGCCAAAGTACTGTATGATGCTGATAAACTCGATTCTATCGGCGCGGTTGGCATTGGACGGGCCTTTCTTTTTGCCGGTGAAATCGGCTCTAAACTGCATAATTCAACCATCGATATTTCTAAAACCAAAGCCTACACAAAAGAAGACACTGCCTACCGGGAATTCATTGTAAAATTAGCAAAAGTTAAAGACAGGCTACTCACAAAAGAAGGAAGACAGATTGCCAATGGCCGTCATGAGTTCATGGTCCAGTTTTTTGACAGGATGAACCGGGAAGTGGAAGGTGAGGAATAATACAGGCCGTAATGGTGCCTTTGAATTCGATAAACGATAATAAACCAGATCACTAATTATTGAAAAATTTTATAAAAAAATAGCAATTCGGATAATATCAGAGTAACCAAAACTTATTTTTTTGGATTTGAGCAGAATAAAAAATTTGATTTAAAAATAAATTTCCTGGCAATCAAAACAGGAACAATAAACATAAACAGGTTTGGTGGAAGCGGTCTGAATGCCTTAGCCAATCCACCAACGACTTTGCTAAAAGGAAAAAAATGAAAGAACCTGGTAAATTCTGGAACAAAATCGCCAACCAATACGACAGACAGGCCAATAAAACCTATCAAAAGGCTTATAGCGCAACTATTCAGATGAGTAAAAAATATCTTAAACCCGATTTTCTCGGGTTGGATTTTGCTTGCGGGACAGGGATTACAACCCTTGAATTATCAAAAAATATCAAAAAAATGGTAGCCATTGATATTTCTGAAAAAATGATCAACATAGCGCGGCAAAAATCATTTGCTGAACAGGTAGCCAATATTGAATTTCAGATCACAGACCTTTTTGGGATACAAGGACCGGTTTGTCAATTTGATGTAATTTTTGCTTTTAATATTCTGCATTTTTTTGATAATCCCGATAAAATTCTAGGGGAAATTTATCAAAAATTATCCCCCAATGGTCTTTTCCTGTCCACTACCGATTGTTTTGGAGAGAGTAAAACATTGACAACAATAATCAATTCACTCCTTTCAAAAGCAGGAATACTGCCGACATATAAAAGTTATACCCGAAAAGAAATGGAAATTATTGTAAAATCCAACGGATTTCAAATTCTGGAAACCCAAAATCTCCACAACCATCCGCCCAATTACTTTATTTCTGCCCAAAAAAGGGAAAAATGAAAAATATTTTCCGTACCATTAAACTGTTGGGTTTTTTCTTACAGAGGCTGAATAACTCTAATAAAGTTTGGGAAAACCGAACATTTCAGAAAGAACCAATTTCATTCCGAGAATTTAATCAGAATTACATCCATCAAGCCTATTTTTTCATTTTTTGTAATTATCCTGTTCATTTGATATCTTAAACATTATGAAAAAGCCGGATCATATAAATTTTTCACACAAAACCATTACACTCCTTTTCATTTTAATCATTAGCATTCTCCTGCTTTCAGCAGTTTTTGAATACATATCCCGCAAATCTTCCGTTCTCTCTCTGATGTCACAGATGAGTCGGAATTTAGCTTTTGTCATTGAAACCGCGTCCGTAAATGCTATTTTGAATTACGACAAAATCGAAAATGAAACAGCCAATCGTTTGATCACTTCCCTGAAAATGATACGTCACCTGGAAAGTGAACAAAAAATCACAGTCCCTGCATTGAAGGAATTTGCCCAGGACTATAACCTCTATAAAATTTTGATACTGGACTCTATGGAGATAGCCCGGCATTTTTCTTTTATCGATCAAACTTTTGAGGATTATTGGGGATTTCACTTTGTACCTGGCGAACCGACGGAAAAATTTATGGCGGCTTTAAAACGGCCTCCAGGCGGATACTATGTGGCCCTGACAGAAGCTTACGAACTGACTGCTATGCAGAGGAATAATGGCATCACTTCATTAATTAATAATTTGATTGCTGATTCATCCATTATTTATATTACCATTCAGGATACTCTGGGAATCATCACTGCAACGGAAAATATAAACTCCTTGAGTTCTATTTTAAATGATGACTTTTTACAAAAATCACTAAAACAAGATAAGACCTTGTACCGAAAAATCATTTTTAATAAGCAGCCAGTTTATGAAAGCATAACACCATTCAAGGTACAAAATGTTTCCTATGGTTTGATCCGTATTGGTCTTGATTATCAGCCGGTTGCAAATTTAAACCGGGCTGCCGTGCGAAATGCCATTATCCGGATGAGTTTGTCCGCCATGATTTTACTGATACTGTTCACCTACAGTCTTATGGTCCAGAAACTTTATGTCATCAATAACGAAAAAGAAAAGATAGCTGCTGAAGTGTACCGTTTACAGGAAGACATACGTCGCAAGGAAAAGATCACGGCCATGGGTGAATTGGCAGCAGGTGTCGCTCATGAGATTCGAAATCCGCTCAATGCTATTTCCATGTCCGTACAGCGTTTGGGAAAAGCTCTGGGCCCGCAGGAAAACAGCAAAGAAATCATTCTGATTAAAACTATTCGAAGCGAAATCCAACGGGTAGGTGATATTATTCAGCAATTTCTCGCCTTTGCAAGACCGGCGCCCTTGAAGAAATCCCAAACGGACCTCAACAATTTGATTGAAACTATCCTTGGAATTTATCAGGCCAAATTGGAAAATAAAAAAATTGATGTTCATTGGAGTCCGGGTAAAATTCAAAATATTTCTGCAGACTCAGAGAAAATGAAACAAATGCTGATCAATTTACTGGAAAACGCCATCAATGCTGTGATGGATAAAGGGAAAATTTCAATTTCAACCTTACAGCAAGGGGAGGAAATGATCATAAAAATTCATGATAATGGGATCGGAATTCCTAAAGAAAATCTGACAAAAATCTTCAATCTTTATTTTACCACCAGGCCAGAAGGAAACGGGCTGGGTCTAGCAGAAGTCGCCCAAATCATCGGCAATCATAACGGTAAAATTGAGGTGCAGAGTTACGAAAAGGAATTTACCGAATTTACAATAACTCTACCAAAGGAATAGAAAATGAAAATAGTTGTAATTGATGACGATAAAAACCAGCGAGAAAACCTGGGTGGATTTTTACAGGATATCGGTCATAAAGTGCATATCTGCGATTCCGGCGACAATTGTATCAAGTTTATCGAACAAGAATATGTTGACCTCATCATCACCGATTTTCGCATGCCGGGAATGTCCGGTCTGGATATTTTACGGAAAACCAAGGAAATAAATCCTGATATTTCTGTTATCATTGTCACAGCTTTTGGAACAGTGGAAGATGCTGTGAAGGCCATGAAACTGGGTGCTGCTGACTACATCACCAAACCCATCGATCTGGATGAAATGGAAATAAAAATCAATAAATTAAAAGAACACCGCCAGTTGATACAGGAAAACCTGGTATTAAAAGAGCATCTCAGGCAAAGCCATGATTTTTCTGAAATTATCTACAAAAGCAAAGCAATGGATGAAGTTTTGAATCTCGTTGCCCGTGTCAGTAGCAGTGATACTTCGGTTTTCATTCACGGAGAAAGTGGCACCGGGAAGGAAATGATCGCTGCTGCCATTCATGAGGCCTCACCCCGCAAAAATCATCCCTTCATCGCTGTCAATTGCGCGGCTATTCCCGATACACTATTCGAATCGGAATTATTCGGGCATGAAAAGGGTGCCTTTACCGGTGCTAATGAAAGGAAAAAAGGCCGCTTTGAAATCGCATCCAACGGAACAATATTTCTGGATGAAGTGGCTGACATTCCAATAAATTTTCAGGTGAAATTGCTGCGGGTATTAAACAGCGGAGAATTCCAACGATTGGGTTCTTCACAAAATTTGAAAACCAACGCCCGCATTATCTCCGCCACCAACAAAAACCTCAAGGAAATGGCAGCCCATGGAGAATTTCGCTCAGATTTATATTACCGGTTGAATGTTGTGCCAATCACGATACCGCCTTTACGAGATCGAAAAGAGGATATATCCCTGCTGGCACACTATTTTATCAAAAAACACGCTAAAAAAAATAAACGTCATGTCAAAAAGATTTCATCGGAAGCACTGGATATGCTGGCACGTTATGAATTTCCCGGTAACGTGCGCGAATTGGAAAATATTCTGGAGCGGGCAATGATTCTTTCCCGGGATGATATTTTGCGTCCTGCGGATTTTCCTATTGATGATCTTCGGAACCAGTCTGTAAATCTTGATAATACATTGACTGAACAGGTTGAAGAATTGGAAATGAAGCTCATCAGAACAGCCTTGGCCCAAACCGATTATATCCAGACCAAAGCTGCAGAAATCTTGGGACTTACCGAGCGTGGATTACGTTACAAAATGCAGAAATACAAGATTAAATGAAAATCTTTCACCACAGAGTGTATGAAGTTTTCAAAGTTAAAAAATTAACTTTTCTTCGCTTTCTCGGTACTCTCCCCAGTATTCTTCTGCTGTCGCCCAGAAGGGCGAAAAACCTCGACCAAAGGGTCGAAAAATCTATGAATCTTTGCATGGTTAGTTTTTTTTGTCGACGAGAAAATATATAAATTTCTTTTCTGGCACATCGGTTGAAATATAGGTAACCGAAAATGAGATTTTTTAAAACAGAAAGGAAAAAAATCATGAAGAAATTAACAGCCTTAACATTTTTTTTAACAGCTTTTGTAATCGTGTTAATGGTTCAACCGACAGACCTAAACGCACAGGGTCATGGCCAAGGCCGCGGTTTTTCAGACGAAAATGGTGACGGATTCAATGACCTTGCCATAGATACAGATGGTGACGGTATTCCCGACATGCATGATCCGGACAGCCCAAACTTTGTCGACGAAAATGGTGATGGTTACAACGACAATGCACCAGACACAGATGGCGATGGCGTTCCAAATTACTACGATGAAGACTATGTACGCAGTCCTCGGGATGGTTCCGGAAGAAAAATGGGTTTTGCCGGTAGAAAAGGCCAGAGAGGCGGATTTACCGATGAAAACGCAGATGGTTTCAATGACAATGCCATCGATTCAGACGGTGATGGTATTCCGGATTTCCATGACACAGACAGCCCGAATTTCATCGATGAAAATGGTGATGGCTACAATGACAATGCCCGTGATTCAGATGGTGATGGAATACCCAATGTCTTCGATGAAGATTTTGTCAAAGGCGCCGGAATGGGCGAAGGACGTAAAGGCGGATTCAATCGCAACGCTGATGGAACAAAGGGAGCCGGCACATGCGATGGTACCGGCCTTTCCAGAGCAGGCAGAGGAAATAGAGGAAGAACAAAATAATCATTCAAAAGGAGCCGAATAGGTTCGGCTCCTTTATTTTTTCACAGAAAAAAAGGAAAAAACGATGAAATCACCAAAAACAAAATATCAAATAATCATAGCCTCCCTAATAATCACCCGTTTGATTTTTGCTCAGACTAGTGAAAGACCTGGGTTTTTTGATGAAAACCATGATGGCATCAATGATAGTTTTTGCGATAAAAATGGTGATGGAATCAATGATGTGACCCATCAGCACTATCAGCACAATTTTATATTTGAAGATAGAAATGGCGATGGGATCAATGACTTTTTTGTTGATGAAGATGGAGATGGTGTCAATGACCTGGCCAAAAGTTTTACGGATCATGATGGCGATGGATGGAATGATAATGTCATCGATAATAACCATGACTGGATCAATGATATTACCGGGTTAGTCTATGATTTGAGACATTTTCACGGAGGCAGATATGGAATGGTACTGGAAGAAATCGGTTTCCGGGTAGAAAATTACAATGATATCAACAACGATGGAAGATATGATGATTTTGGGCTTTTCCGCAGACGAATGGGAAGTGATCAATTTATCGACAACGACGGAGATGGTATGTTTGACGGACGTGGCTTCAATAAGCATCGCAAAAATTCAAATCGTTCCAAAGGCAGAAAATAAAGGTTAGTCTATGCAACTCCAAAAATTAATTTTTATCACCTTATTTTTATTGATACTGACAAATTCCCTGTTTTCACAATGGCATTTCGGGCTTTCAAATTATTCAATTTATGATGATAACATTTTCAGAAATTATAAAAAAGACGCTGATACCTATCTGGTTCCAGGTATCAGTATATCCAAGAGTACATCCATAATGGATTATTATTTTAACAGTTATAACTTTTTCCTGAATAAAAATACAGCTTTGAACAACAGTGTCAATACTCTCGGGATTGATTACTATAAAACACTGACAAGTGACTTATACAGCAATTTGGGATTAAATATTTCAGGCCGTATTGACAAAGAAGAGTACAATTATTATGATTACTTTAAAATTGAGACCTACGGTATTTTTAAATGGTACTCTATCAAAAATGGTCTGACAAAAATATACATGAAAACCCACAGTAAAAGTTTTCCGGCAGAAAATTCGTGGAACCATTATGAATTTGCCCTAAAACTGCAACATCTGCTTTATTTAGAGACCGGAACCACCCTGAAGTTTGACCTTGAACCCATTATAAGAAATTTTCAACCCTATTCCTATCAATATAATTTTGTGACGTATTCAGATGAATTACCAACACTTTGGCAGACAATTTTTAATTTTCGGATTGCCCAATCATTTACACAAAATTTCGGTGGTTATACAGAATTTCAATATCGCTACAATCCTTCTGAAACCAATCCCTATGATCCCTTAATCCAGAGTTTCAGCCCTATCGATGATTATTTTGGCTACGGCGGGTATGAATGGCGGACAAACCTGAAATATAAATTGACTGAAAACCTCTGGCTCACGACTTCAGGAGAATTATATCGTGATAACTATAAAAACCGTGCAATCTATGAATACAATTTTGACACAGGGCTATTTTCAGTCGATGATGATGGATATTATATACCTCTTGGAAAAAACAGAGATGATACAGGATTTATCATGAATTTTGGTATCAGTTACCAGATATCAAAGTTATTTAATTCACCTTCAAATATTATTTTAGATATTCAGTACTCAAACCAGGTCAATAAATCTAATGATCCTTATTTTGATTACGACAACAATTCAATCACCCTGCAACTGAATTATCATACTCAATTTTAGAACTATTTTTGTGGTCTGATCTAAATATCAAGTATTAAGAGTGGCTTCATATTTTTTTAAAAAATCAATTTTCTATTTGATTAATTGGCAACTTTATTTCGCACTCCCTAATTTCTATTTAATAATTTTTAATTTTTGAAATTATCCGTTAGATTTTGAGTTACAAAAAATAATAAAAAATTTTTGGGGAATTTATGAAGAAAAAAATCAACAACAACCTGATCATATCCTATTATGCACGAAAAAAATACAACCTGGCTACCGAAGGATTTCAAAATACCAATCGATTATATTTTGATTCTTTATATGACATTCGGGAATTTGTAGAAAAATTAAATTCAAAAAGAAACATTTTGGAGTTTCCGGAAAAGGCAGTCCATACAGGCGACATTTACGGAATGAGTCTGATTCAGGATATTTTTCATTATATGCTTCAAAAATATGAAAAATCCAATCCTGACACTGTCGCTGACGCCCTGAAACATCTTCAGTCCAAACTAACGAAAAAAGAACTGGAGGAAACCTTTGTCCTATATGCCGCGGAATTTCCAAATAATGATATTTTCAACAACTATATATCTCCCAGTGCTTTTATCAAAAGCAAATCTAAAATTCCGGATGAAACGATAAAAATCATCAAGGAATTGGCCAATATTTATCTGTACAATACAAATCCCGCCTTTTCCGAATATTCTGAATTGTTTGATGATAAAAAACTCAGCCTGATGACCCAATACCGGGAAGTGTGGAACAGTTTGTTTGAATTTTTCGAATCCCGGGCGCCTTTTGGCCCTATGAACCAAAACCTGCTGGAAATGCTGGCAACACCGGCCAGGGAAGTTCCCCATTCTATTCAGGGACAACTGGAATGGATTCGAAACAACTGGGGAGAATTTCTGGATGATTATTTGTACAAAATTTTAATTTCGCTGGATCTGATCGCCGAAGAACAAAAACATCAGATGGTGGGTTTTGGCGGACCGGGCCCGGCTTATGAACATCGCTTTGACAATATTGACCATGACCTGGAATATGAAAAGTTCAGCCATGATCTGGATTGGATGCCCAAAGTGGTGATCCTGGCGAAAAACACCCATGTCTGGCTGGACCAGTTATCCCAAAAGTATCATCAAAAAATCCAATATCTTAATGAAATCCCTGATGCCGAACTGGATGAATTGCAGCATCGCGGCATGACCAGTTTGTGGCTGATCGGGCTCTGGGAACGGAGCCAGGCATCCAAAAGAATTAAACAAATGATGGGCAATAAAGACGCTGTTGCATCGGCCTATTCCCTGCTGGATTATTCCATTGCAGAGGAACTGGGCGGACACAAAGCATATATGGACCTGAAAAAAAAAGCAATTAAACGAGGTATTCGACTCTGCGGAGACATGGTCCCCAATCATGTTGGCATCGATGCAAACTGGGTCATCAATCATCCGGAATGGTTTATCAGCAGCGACCATCCCCCCTTTCCATCTTACACTTTTTCCGGTGAAAATCTTTGCAATGACGACCGTGTCTGCATATACCTCGAAGACCATTATTTTGACAAAAGCGATGCCGCTGTTGTTTTCAAACGGACAGATCACCATACCGGTGATGTCAGATATATCTATCATGGCAACGACGGCACCAGCATGCCCTGGAATGATACGGCGCAGTTAAATTACATGAAAGCTGAAGTCAGAGAAGCCGTCATTCAAACCATCCTGCATGTGGCCCGCAATTTTGATGTCATTCGCTTCGATGCAGCCATGACCCTGGCCAAAAAACATTACCAGCGGCTATGGTTCCCAAAGCCGGGTACCGGCGGAGATATTCCATCCCGGGCCGAATACGCCATGACTCGGGAAGAGTTTGATTCCTTTTATCCGGTGGAATTCTGGCGGGAAGTAGTCGACCGCGTCAAAGAAGAAGAGCCGGATACACTTTTACTGGCCGAGGCCTTTTGGATGATGGAAGGTTATTTTGTTCGGACCCTGGGAATGCACCGAGTCTATAATTCCGCTTTCATGAACATGCTAAAAAATGAGGACAATGAAAAATACCGGAATACCATTAAAAACGTGCTGGAATTCAACCCGGAAATCTTGAAACGTTATGTCAATTTCATGAATAATCCCGACGAAGATACGGCCAATGTCCAATTTGGCGACGGTGATAAATACTTCGGTGTCTGTCTCATGATGGTGACCATGCCCGGTCTCCCGATGTTTGGCCACGGCCAGGTAGAAGGATTTCGAGAAAAATACGGTATGGAATTCAAACGTGCCTATTGGAATGAAACAGAAAACGAATATTTGGTTAAAAGACATCAAAAAGAGATATTTCCCTTGTTGCACAAACGTTATCTTTTTTCTGAAGTCCGCAACTTTCATTTTTATGATTACATCAGTAACGGACAAGTGAATCAAAATGTTTTTGCCTATTCCAATAGTCTGGGCCATGAAAAAGCACTCATTTTTTACAACAATGCCTACGCACAAACATCCGGTTGGATCAAAGATTCAGTTGCATCGCGAAATGGTGACGGAGGTCTGACCCATACAACCCTGGGCCAGGCCCTGGCTCTTGGAAATTCAGACCGGCATTTTACCATTTTTAAAGACCAGGTCAGCGGATTGGAATATATCCGTTCCAGTAAAAATATCTACGACCAGGGTATTTTTACAATGCTTAACGGATTTGAGTACCATGCATTTATCAGTTTTCATGAGGTCGAGGATTATGACGGACTCTATGATGAGGTGAACAAGTTTCTCAATGGCCGGGGCGTTCCCAGTATTGAATCGGCAATACAGCAAGTGCTGGTCAAACCTGTCCATGTTGCTCTGAAGAAAAATTATAATGCAGTGCTGATGTTCGATTTTTTCAATGAAACAACGCTGCATAAAAATTTGGAACTTTATAAGCAAAATCATATTGATTTTCTCAATTCAATCAAAATTTTCATGGAAACAACAAATGCCGTCAGCACAGCTGAAATGGAATTCACCAAAACTCTCGATAATTATATTTTTATCAATAGCGGCAAACCCCCGCAGTTAAGTGAAATTAAATATTTATTTGATCTGCAGATGAAATCCGAAGAAAATCAGTTGGTATTTTACTCCTGGTTATTGTTCCATGGAACCGGAAAAATATTCACCAAAGGAAATTGGGAGCGAAGGTCAAGAAGCCTGCTTGATGAAATGTATTTTAATAAACTGGTCGATGAAATGATTGCCGAGACCAGTATCGTTCCCAAAGGCAACCTGAATGATATAATTTCAATCCTGACAGAATACCAGTATTGGTTTGAAAAAGTGAAGGATTCCGATCAAAGCCTGAAGACCCTGATGAGAACTTTTATTTCCGACTTCAATGTCCGTTCTTTTATCCATATCAATCGATACAATGACATTTTGTGGTACAACAGGGAAACTCTGGATCTCCTGGTGGATTGGCTGAAAATTATGGGATGTTTCAACATCATCAAGGAGAATTATCCCTCTCTGACCAATATTAAAACTGATTTTGAAGAATTGGAAAGAATCGTGAAGAAAGTCAAAGCGGCCTCAGATAATTCAGAATATAAAATCGAGGAATTTCTCAACAACCTGGAATAACTTCGGGGACCAACAACCAAAATTCTCATTGGGTTGTTATTTATGGCAAACTGGACTGATTGATTTTTGTTTTAAACAGGATCGTAATTTGAGTGCCGGGTTGCGAATTTTCCACTTTTAATTCACCATTGATTTGCTTTGTCAGAGTTTTCATCAGTGATATACCCTGGGAAGAAGACATGGATGGATCCAGGATTTCGGCAATACCGACGCCATTGTCCGCCACCACCAGTCTCGCAGAGTCAGTCTCGCTTTTTTCAATACTTACATTGATTTCGGCCTTCTCATGATTTGGGAAAGAATATTTAAATAGATTGACAAATATTTCATTTAATATAACAGCCAGAGGAACAGCACTGTCCAGGGTGATTGAGAGTTCTTCGATTTCAAACACCGGCTGAACATTGGATGCCATTCCGCAGGCTATGACTGCCTGCATAAATACATTTCGGACCAATAAATCAATCCGGATATGTGAGAAATCTTCTACTTTATAAATCAATTCATGGGCAATGGCCATCGATTGAATTCTGTTTTGAATTTCTTTTAATATTTTTTGAATTTCCTCACTGCTGATATCACGCAGCTGCAGGTTTAACATACTCAGAATTACCTGAAGATTATTCTTGACCCGATGATGGACCTCACGAAGCAGGGATTCCTTTTCCATAAGCGTCTGTTTGATTTTATTTTCAGCCTCCTTTCGCTGGGTAATATCCCTGGCCACTCCCTGGGTACCGGCAAACTGCTTTTTGTTATTATTTCGATAAATACCTTCAGCTTCCAACATAAATATGGGATAATTTGTCTCTTCAGCATAGGGAAAAAGACGAATTTCATAATTGATTGTTCTGCGAAAATTGGCCCGCCTGGTCCGAACATGCCAAAATGCCGGCGACTGGTCTTCCGGATGGATAAATTCATCCATATACCGGTTAATAAAATCCGAAGGAAGATAACCATAATTTTTAACCGCATCACTGATAAAGGAAATACGGCCATGTTTATCCAGCCGGTAGATAATATCCGGAACAGTCTCTAAAATTGAAGAAAGCATCAGTTGGGAATTGTTCAATTCCTCTTCCGCTTTTTTGCGATGTTCAATTTCATCAGACAAGATTTTGTTGGTTTGCTCCAGTTCATAGGTTCTTTCATTGACCATCTCTTCGAGTTTTTCCTGGTAAAGTTTGTTTTGGGCAATCAGTTGGGCCTTTTCAAGTGCTTTTTTAACTGAAAAACGAAGCACATCAAGGTCCGGAATAGGTTTGATCAAATAGTCACTGGCTCCGCGGCGAAGGGCCTCAACAGCATCATGAACAACCCCTACACCACTCACGACGATGACCGGCATATCCGGACGAAGAGCCAATACTTTTTCAAGAACTTCGAAACCATCCATAACCGGCATTTTTAAATCCAGCAGGATCAAATCAGGTTGATATGTCGTGAATACTTCAAGTCCTTCACAACCATCCGCGGCCTCCAGTACCTCATAGCCGAAATCTTCCAGAAAAGTACGAAAACTACTGCGTATAAATTCTTCATCATCAATGGTCAGGATTATTTTTTTTTCAGCCACACACAGAGTCTCCTTTTTTACAATTTTCTCTTATCTATAGCGTGATTAACGACATGAACAGATGCAGTGTACCCCACAAAAAATTATTTTTTAAAATTCAAGGTAATTAAACAAAATGCTTACAAATCACTACTCATATATCGATTACACACTCTAAATATAATTTTAACATTTTATTTTAAATATCAAGGAAAAATTTTAAAAGAAATCAGATTCCTGTGTTATTTATTTGAGTTTTATGATAGCAATGTATAATTTTTTGGTAATTTAAAAAGGATAAATAACATGAGAATTGGAATATTGACAAGCGGTGGCGACGTACCGGGCCTGAATCCTGCGATCAGGGCAATTACGGTCAGGGCTAATCGTGATGGCCACGATGTGATCGGAATAAAAAAAGGTTGGGCGGGTTTAATCGATTTAATTCGGGATAAAAATGCTGACAATTATAATAATTATGAAATTTTATCGGAACAAACAGTGAACAAAATTGGCCGCACCGGCGGCACTTTTCTACACACCTCCAGAAAAATTCCCAACAAATTATCCCGTGAACATGTTCCGATCCACCTGCGGGACATTTACAATGACGATATCAACGACCTGACTGACGAAATTATGAAAAACCTGGAGTTTCTGGGTATTGATTATCTGATACCCATCGGTGGTAAAGATTCTTTGAATTATGCTGTAGATCTTCACAGAAAAGGCATAAAAATCATCGGCATCCCCAAAACGATGGACAATGATGTTTTCGGCACCGACTATTGCATTGGTTTCAGTACCTGTGTGACAAGGACCATTGAAATGACCCACGCTTTGAGGACTTCCGCCGGTTCCCATGAGAGGTTCCTGGTCATCGAAGTGTTCGGAAAATTCGCCGGATTCACAGCCCTGATTCCGGCCATGGCCGGGGCTGTTGACCGCTGTGTCATACCGGAATATGAATTTGACCTTGACTTGCTGACAGAACTGATGTCATCCGATCGATACAATAATCCCAGCCGGTATTCAGTTTGCCTGGTATCAGAAGGAGCGAGAATCAAAAATCCCGTTACAAATCAGCCGTTCACCTATTTTGATATGACCGGTCAATATATCGCAGAACAAATCAGAAAATTGTCTCCTAAATATTGTTATCACCATGGTATCAATGTGATTTATCAAAAACTGGGATATCTTGTCAGATGCGGCAATCCTGACGCCCTGGATTCCGTTGTCCCCATGGCCTTTGGCAATATTGCCCTGGACCTCATTCTGAAAGGAGAATCCGGAAGAATGGTCTCTATCACGGAAGGAGAATACAATCATGTACCTATCGATATCACCTACAACAAAATAAAAAAAGTGGATATCGAAAAATACTATGAGCCGGAAAGACTGCGTCCTAAATATAAAAATTTTCAATTCAATCCATTCTTTATCACCAAGGATAAATAAGCCAGTTATTTTAGAGGTTGAAAATTTCTGGTTGTAAAGAATAGAGAACTGAGATCATGCAGTTATTTTTTTCACAACAGCATTCATATAAAAACAGGGCCCCTGTTCAAAATGTTGCATTTATTATTGTAAGTTCACTATATTTACATGCTGAAAACCTTGACAACCGAACCCTGCAAAAGCTGTCTTTATCCCCAGATAACATGTTAATTACAAATAAAACTCGTCTTATTTTAAAATGAAAATTTTTATAAACCCTCTAAAAGGAGATTTAAATGATGACAAAAAAAATGCAAAGTATGGATGGAAATACCGCTGCGACCCATGTAGCGTATGCATTTAGTGATGTTGCGGCAATCTATCCCATCACACCTTCTTCCAATATGGGCGAATTGGCCGATGCTTGGGCCGCTGCCGGAAGAAAAAATATTTTTGATCAGGTTGTTGATGTAGTTGAGATGCAATCAGAAGCCGGTGCCGCTGGCGCTGTCCACGGATCCTTGTCCGGTGGTGCCCTGACAACGACCTTTACCGCTTCTCAGGGTCTGATGCTGATGCTGCCCAACATGCATAAAATTGCAGGTGAAATGCAACCAACCGTTTTTCACGTTTCCGCCAGATCACTGGCTGCACAATCATTATCCATTTTCGGTGACCATTCCGATGTCATGTCAGCCAGAAATACCGGTTTTGCCATGATTGCATCTTCCTCAATTCAGGAGATTATGGATCTGGCTGCCGTGGCTCATATGGCTACTTTGACCGGAAGCATTCCTTTCCTGCATTTCTTTGACGGTTTTAGAAATTCCCATGAAATTCAAAAAATAGAAGTAGTCGATTATGAACAATACAAAGAACTTTGCGATTGTGAGGCTATTGAAACATTCAGGAACAGAAGTCTGAACCCTGAAAGACCGGTGATAAAAGTCGGTGCTCAAAATCCTGATGTCTATTTCCAGGGTCGCGAAACTGTCAATAAATATTACGATGAATTACCCCAGATTGTTCAGGACGCAATGGACAAATACGCCGCCAAGATTGGCCGTCAGTATCATCTGTTTGACTATGTCGGCGCTGCTGATGCAGAAAAAGTGATCATTGCCATGGGTTCCGGATGTGAAACCATTGAAGAAACAATCAATTATCTAAATGAAAAAGGCGAAAAACTTGGCCTGGTCAAAATTCGACTCTACAGGCCCTTTGCCATTGACAAATTCGTCGAAGTCTTGCCTGCAACCGTGAAAAAAATCGCTGTTCTTGACAGAACAAAAGAACCCGGATCAATCGGCGAACCACTCTACCTGGATGTTGTTTCTGCCTTAAAAGGCAAAGATATCAAAATTATCGGCGGTCGCTACGGACTCTCTTCAAAAGAATTTACACCTACCATGGTAAAAGCTGTTTACGATCACCTGGACGGCTCCGCCTTCCATGGATTTACAGTGGGTATCAATGACGATGTGACCGGAACATCACTGGAAATCAAAGAAAAAATCAATACCATTCCCGCCGGCACCATTTCCTGTAAATTTTGGGGACTTGGCTCTGACGGTACCGTTGGTGCCAACAAAAATTCCATCAAAATCATTGGTGACAACACTGATAAATATGCCCAGGGCTATTTTGAATATGATTCCAAAAAATCCGGTGGTATCACCCGGTCCCACCTGCGTTTTGGCGATGAAAAAATTCAATCCGAATATCTGGTTACAGAACCTGATTTTATCGCTGTTTCACAACAATCTTTTATTGAAAGATATGATGTCCTGAAAGGAATCAAAAAAAATGGTATTTTCCTGTTGAACTCCAACTGGTCCAGGGAAGATGTTTTTTCACACTTCACTGAATCTCAGCAAAGTGAAATTATTGAAAAGCAGATCGAAGTATACAATATCGACGCTCTGAAAATTGCCGAAGAAGTCGGCCTTGGGCACCGTGTGAATACAGTAATGCAGGCTGCTTTCTTTATCATTTCCAAAGTCCTGCCAAAAGACCAGGCCATCAGCCTCATCAAAAAAGCCATCGAAAAAACCTACATGAAAAAAGGTAAAGAAGTGGTGGAAATGAACCATGCTGCTGTTGATATGGCCAATGCCAATATTGAAAAAATTGAGATCCCTGCATCTTTGCCCGGCAAAGCACATCCCCGCAAAAACTTTGTCCCGGACGATGCGACCGGTTTTACAAAAGATGTGATTGAAAAAGTCATGCTCCTTGAAGGTGATGACATCCCTGTGTCCAAAATGCCTCTTGATGGCACAGTCCCTCCCGGCACCACCAAACTGGAAAAACGAGGTGTTGCGCCAATGGTACCGCACTGGATAGCAGAAAAATGTATTCAATGTAATCAATGTTCCCTGGTTTGTCCTCATGCGGCCATCAGAACCAAACTGATTGACAGAACTGTTCTAACCAATGCACCCGCAAGCTTCAATACACTCAAAGCCATGAGCACCGATGGTGAAAAATATGATTACAAAGTTCAGGTTTACATCGATGATTGTCAATCCTGTAAAGTTTGTGTCAACACCTGTCCGAAAGGTGCACTCGATTGGGCGCCAATCGAAGATGAAAGAGTTGCCGGTCAATCAGAAAATGAAAAATTCTTTGATGCCTTGCCGGAAATACTCAGCGAAAAATTTACCGTGGATACAATCAAAGGTTCACAATTTAAAAAACCGCTCTTGGAATTCTCAGGCGCCTGTGCCGGCTGTGGCGAAACAGCCTACGTAAAACTTCTGACTCAGCTCTTTGGCGACAGAATGGTTATCGCCAACGCAACCGGCTGTTCATCCATCTGGGGTGGTACTTTCCCGACAATCCCCTACACAACCAATGATCATGGCGAAGGCCCCTCCTGGGCCAACTCCCTTTTTGAGGACAATGCTGAATATGGTTTTGGCATGAGACTGGCAATCAATGCCAACCGGAAAATGCTAAAATCAACCGTTGAAAAATTACTCACTGTGGTCAATGGCGAATTAAAAGAAGCCTTGACTTATGCCCTTGAAAACTGGAAAGCAGTGGACGAAGCCGCAAAAAACAACTCCAGAAAATTAAAAGGCCTGTTGAAAACCACCCTGGAATCAACAAAGGATGATGATGTCCGAAAACTCCTCAAAAAAGCCGTTGAATTAAAAGATTACTTTATTGAAAAATCAATTTGGGCAATCGGTGGTGACGGCTGGGCTTATGATATCGGATACGGTGGTCTGGACCACGTCATGGCATCCGGTCGCAACATCAATATTCTGGTCCTGGATACGGAAGTTTATTCCAACACCGGCGGACAGGCATCTAAATCCACACCCCTCGGTTCCATTGCCCGCTTTGCAGAATCCGGCAAAGCCACAACCAAAAAAGACCTGGGTAAAATGATGATGACCTACGGTTATGTATATGTCGCATCCGTCTCGCTTGGTGCCAATATGAACCAGGTCATGAAGGCCTTTATCGAAGCAGAATCCTATGATGGCCCTTCAATCATCATCGCCTACGCACCCTGTATCAATCATGGTATCAATATGGCCAATGCAGTCAATGAAGAAAAACTGGCTGTGGAAACCGGATACTGGATCACCTACAGATATAACCCGGATTTGGAAAAAGAAGGTAAAAATCCCTTCATTCTAGATTCCAGAGAACCGAAAAAATCCGTGGAAGAAATCCTGGATGGTGAAAACCGGTATTCAGCGCTGAAAACCTCTTTCCCGGAAAAGGAAAAAGCCTACCGTGAACAGACGATAAAATGGGTTGCCAAACGGTTCGAAGATTACAAAAAAATGGCTGAATAATCCTTTGAATTAATCAGTAAAAATAAGTGAAAAGAGCAGGACACAATCCTGCTCTTTTTTTTTAAATTTTGATACAATGCCGTTTTCAGCAATAATTAGCAGGCTGAATCCGGGTCAAAGCAATCCCATAAACTTATGATTGGATTTCGGAAAAGGATAATCAGGAATCTCTTCTCTTGTGATCCAGCGATAATCCACCGGCCCTCTCAGACAAACTTCTCCGGAAATATATTTGCAAATAAATACATCCATCAAAATGCGAAAATGAGTATAGGCATGCCTGATTGTCTTCAAAGGTTTAATAACTGAAACTTCCAGACCGGTTTCCTCTTTAATTTCTCGGATACAGCCATCTTCAGCAGATTCCCCGGGATTCCGCTTTCCACCGGGAAATTCCCACAGCCCGCCCAGCAAACCCTCCTCTTTACGCTTGGTAATCAGCATTTTGTCATCTTTATAGACAACACCCACAGCAATGTGATATAAGGGCGTTTGGGCTTTTATGAGTTGCCGGGGAAAATTCAACACCTCACCAGCTTTCAAGGCACAACAAAATTCTTGGACAGCACATCCTTCACAATCCGGTTTTTTAGGTTTACAAACCAGGGCGCCCAATTCCATCATGGCCTGGTTGTGGTCACCGGGTTTTTCAAGATTTAACAAACAAAAAGCCTTGTCCTGAAAAACCTTTTTGTTTTGAGTATCATTGACTGGCCTGTCCAGACAATATAACCGTGCCAGGACCCTTTTGACATTGCCGTCAACAACAGCAAAGGGTTTTTGAAATGCAATAGACAATACCGCCGCTGAAATATAATCCCCAACACCGGGTAGTTTCCGAATCATTTCATAATCGGATGGAATTTTTCCTTCAAAATCATGAACAATCATCTTTGCTGCTTTATGCAGATTTCTTGCCCGACTGTAATATCCCAGGCCTTCCCACATTTTTAATACTTTTTCAAGATCAGCTTCCGCTAGGGCTCTAACGACCGGGAATTCATGAACAAATCGCTGATAGTAGGGGATGACGGTATTGACCTGGGTCTGCTGAAGCATCGCTTCGGAAATCCAGATAAGATAGGGGTCGGAACTTTGACGCCAGGGCAAATTTCTCTGGTCCTGGTAAAACCAGTTCAAAAGTTTATTTTGAAATTCCACAATCCTTTTTTCCTTCATCGTTTTAATAGCACCTCTGCATCATGAATCGGATAAGTATTGTTGCCCACCTTAATCACCGCTTTATAAAATTTTCTGGCTTCTTTGGAGTTTCCCCAAAAATCCTGAATTTTCCCCTGCTCCAGCAGAGCAATGGCTTTGAGGTGCTCCAGTTCCAATCCATAGTTTTCAAGAAAACTTTGAAATAAACCATAGGCTTTTTTAAGGTCTTGCTTTTTTAAGGCAATCAAAGCTGCTAGAAAATCTTTTCTGTTTCGAAATTCATGAAGATAATATGGGCAGTTGACATCGATGGAATTGATAAACTGCTCATAGCTCAGTTCAGCGGCCTCTGTCTGGTCCCTTTGCAAAAAGTAAAAAGTTTTCAAAAAATGATAATTTGGATTTTTCGGAAATTCCCGGACCAGCAGATCAATGAATTCTCGGGCTTTGTCCGGGTTATTCTCAATATATAAATACAAAAATGCCAACAGAAAATTGGCATCATATTTCAAAAAACCTTCAGATTCCGCAGCCCGGTGCATACGGGCCCTTCCGGACTCCCGGTCACCTGTTGTATCCAGTAGCAGGTTGGCAAAATATTGAATAATACCGGGATATTTGGAAATATAATATTCAAAAACCCCTTTGCTGAATTCCAGGTCAGGATTGTCTGTCGACAGTTCATCCACACGTCGTAAATATTTCAAGGATTCAATACCATTCAGCATGACAAAAAATGAATTGTGGTCACTGACCATAATCCTGGATTTAAAGCCGATGGCCAGGGCGGCACAAAGATTCAATTCAGTACTATCAGGGTTCTCCTTGAGGGCCTTTTCATAAAAGGCTATCAACTCGTCACTCTGACCGATCAATATTTTCTTGTCAAAATTATGGCCGTATAGGCCCACACCCCGATACCATTCCACCAGTAATTTTCCCAGAGGTGCATAGATATTGCCTTCCATTTCACGAAAAATCGCCAAACTGCGCTCATAATTCAGATTGTGCATGGCATGCATGGCTGAATCCAGCATCGGATCCTGAAGTGGTTTCCAGGCCATTAATTTTATACTCAAAAAGAAGACAGATATTAAGATTTTTTTACAATTCAAAATAAAATTCCCGTTATAAAAAACTTTTGGAAGTTAGTATATCCAATTTTAAAATCAAATTCAGAAAATAGAATTTCAAATAATCCTCACAATGGTTAAACTATGGGAGGAGATTTTGTTAATTAAAAACCAAGCGAAACCATGAAAACTTATCAAACACCCAACCCAATCAAGCAGGGCGATACAATCGGCATAATCGCTCCAGCCAGTGCCGCCAAACGCAAATCAACCCAACTAGGCCTGGAATACCTAAAAAAACAGGGGTATCAAATCAAATTATCCCCGCATCTCAATCGCGCCTATAAATACTTGGCCGCACCTGATGAAATTCGCGTCCGTCATCTGCAGGATTTTCTGCTGGATTCAGAAATCCACCATATCTTTTGTGTTCGTGGCGGCTACGGACTGTTGCGCATCATTGATAAAATTGATTATGAAAAACTTAAATCCATTCCACCCAAAACCCTTGTCGGATATTCCGACATCACAGCCCTGCAATTGAGCCTGCTGAAAAAACTGGGGTGGGTCACTTACTCAGGCCCAATGGTGGCCTCTGAGATGGGCAATGACTTTTCCCAATTTTCAGAAAATTGGCTCTGGAAAGTTCTCACATTGAACAATGGCCAATTGAATTTTCAAAATCCTGCCGATGACCCGATAAAAATTTTTCGCCAGGGCCAAGCCCGGGGTAATCTCATCGGCGGATGCTTCTCTCTGATCACCCCTCTTCTGGGGACTACCTACCTCCCGGATCTGGAAGGCGCTATCTTGTTCATAGAGGATGTCGGAGAGCCGGCCTATAAAATTGATAAATTTCTGCAATACCTCAAATTGCATGGCGTTTTTCACAAAATTTCAGGACTTATTATCGGAAAATTCTCAGGTGCTTTCAAAGAAAAAGACCGAAAAAACTTTACTCTGGAAGAATTGCTACAGGACACTCTTCCCGAGGTTGACATTCCAATCATTACAAATTTTGCATATGGCCATGTAAAACAAAGATTTACCATGCCTGTTGGCGGAAAATTCAAAATCGACACGGCCCGGAACGAATACATTTATTTTCGGTAAAACCTTTTCTGGCATGGATATTGACATTCACATAAGCCTAATTTTTTGATGTTATTAATTAAAAACAAGAGACTTAAATGAAAAAGAAAAAATTTAAGGTTGTCGTCAAACAAGAATGGTGCAAGAGCTGTGAAATCTGTGTTCAGATCTGTCCCAAAAAAGTATTTGTCATGGACCATTTCTACTCATCAGTCAGAGATTCCAATGATTGTATTGGCTGTCTGCAGTGTGAAAAGCTCTGTCCCGATTTTGCCATAACTGTAACACCAATTGAAACCAATGATAATGAATAAACCAATGGAGAATTCGTGAGCGAACCAAAGAAAAATATAAAAATGATACAGGGCAATACCGCCTGTGCGGAAGCTGCCATAGCAGCAGGATGCACTTTCTTTGCCGGTTATCCGATTACCCCTTCCACAGAAATAGCGGAAGTGCTGAGTTACCGGCTTCCAATGGTGGGCGGTAATTTTATACAAATGGAAGATGAAATCGCCTCCATGGGAGCCATTATCGGCGCTTCTCTTGGAGGAGCAAAAGCCATGACCGCAACCAGCGGCCCCGGCTTTTCCCTCAAACAGGAAAACCTAGGCTTTGCCGCTATGGCTGAAATTCCCTGTGTTGTCGTCAATGTACAACGAGGCGGCCCCAGTACCGGACTTCCGACCCATGTAGCCCAGGCCGATGTGATGCAGGCAAGATGGGGCACCCACGGAGACCATCCCATTATAGCCCTATGCCCTACCTCAGTCAGTGACACCTACCGATTGACCCTGCGCGCCTTCAACCTTTCGGAAAAATACAGAACTCCCGTCATTTTGCTAACCGATGAACTGATCGGACACCTGACCGAAAAAATTGAACTTCCGGAACCAGGCAGCATTGAAATCATCAATCGTCAGAAACCCACTGTATCACCGGAAAAATATCTGCCCTATGAATCCACAGCTTCATTGGTTCCACCAATGGCTAATTTTGGCGAAGGCTACCGATACCATGTCACCGGTTTGGTGCATGATGAAACCGGTTTTCCGACCAATGATTCAGACAAAGCCGCCCTTATGCTCGCCCGCCTTAATGACAAAATAGAAAAAAACAGAGACGATATTGTTGAAGTTGAAGAAATTCACATCGACTATGAAATGGAAACCCTGATAATCGCCTATGGATCTTCTGCCAGGTCAGCCAACAGGGCCATGATCACCGCCCGTGAAGAGGGCCACAAGGTCGGATTGCTGGTTCTCAAAACCATCTGGCCTTTCCCGGAAAAAGAAATCCAGCAAGCCATGAGAAATGCAAAAAAAATCATTGTGCCGGAATTGAATCTGGGACAGATTGCTCATGAAGTGGAATGGGCAACCAATCGACGCATTCCGATTATTAAATTAAACCGAATCAATGGCGAATCTATCAAACCGTCAGAAATTCATAAAGTAATAACACAGGGATAAACATGGATTATCTACAGTATCTCAGAAAAGATAAAATGCCTCACATCTGGTGCGACGGATGCGGACATGGCATTATCTTAAAATCAATTTTGCGTACAATCGACACTCTTGGGTGGGAGAAAGACAATATCGCACTGATCTCAGGAATCGGTTGCTCCGGCAGAACTCCAGGCTATGTTGATTTCAATACCCTTCATACAACTCATGGCCGGGCCATTGCTTTTGCCACAGGCTTAAAACTGGCCAACCCCAAATTGCATGTCATCGTTGTTACCGGGGACGGTGACGCTACAGCTATTGGCGGAAACCACTTCATCCATGCAGCCCGCAGAAACCTGGACATCAATGTCATCGTTTTTAACAACAGAATATACGGAATGACAGGCGGGCAATGTTCTCCCACAACGCCAACATTGAAAAAATCCACCACTACACCCTACGGAAATCCCGACTCTGCTTTTGATATAAGTCGGCTGGCTGAAGCTGCCGGCGCTTCCTATGTTGCCCGGACAACCACCTTCCATGTTGCAAAAATGGACCAATATATCAAAGCCTGTTTCCTCAAAAAAGGTTTCTCCGTGGTTGAGGCCTACTCCAATTGCCCCACTTCCTACGGAAAAATGAATAAAGAAACCGGACGTCGCGGCGTTGATATGTTGCTTTATCAGAAAGATAACATGGTACCAATTGAAAAGGCCAAAGATATGTCCGATGAAGAACTCCAGGGAAAACTGGTGACCGGAGTGTTTGTGGATCGCAACATACCAGACTACACAGAAAACTATTCAATCGTCAAACAAAATTCAAAAAAATAAAGATTGGAGCAATCAATGTCATTCAGATACGAAATACGATTAAGCGGTTCAGGTGGACAAGGCCTTATCTTGGTTGGAAAAGTTCTGGCTGAAGCAGCTGCAATCTATGAAGGTTTAAACGCAACTCAAAGCCAGTCTTATGGGCCCGAAGCCCGCGGCGGCGCCAGTCGTTCGGAAGTGATCATCTCCGATGGCGATATTGACTATCCCAAGGCTGAAAATATTGATATCTTATTGGCACTGACCCAGGAAGCCTGTGATAAATACATTGCCGATCTCAATGAAAATGGTACCCTGATCGTTGATTCTCAACTGGTCACACATGTTCCAGAAGGCAATTTCAGAGTGATACAGATACCCATTATTCAGTCTGCTTCCGAAAGATTGGGAAAATTCATTGTAGCCAATATTATAGCCCTGGGAATCATTGTTAAAATTTCCAATATCGTTTCACTTGAATCAGTTCAACATGCCATCAAGGCCCGGGTGCCCAAAGGAACAGAAGAGATCAATCTGAAAGCCCTTGCCGAAGGTATCAATCTGGCTGAAGAATGGTTGAATAAAAATTCCTGATTTCAAGTTGGTCCAATGAAAAACCAGATCAACTCTTTTTCAATAGAATTCCTCAGCCGGGTCAATGATTTTGGCAATCACCATCAAAAATACCTGGTCTATATTGAAAAGCACTTTGATACACTTTTTTCATTGATCGAAGAAAAACGGTCTTTGGACCAGACCCGTCTTCACCGCTTTTCCAACAATCCGGAAAAAGGCATGCGCCAAATCGCCTCCTATCTTTCCGACGAAGAAACCGTGCTGGATCTTTTAGGCTGTTATTACGCAATTCAATTTCTAATGCTCAATTTCAAGGCCGTCGATGTACTGAATCTCAAACTTTCCATCACGTCCACCAATAAATACAATGTTTTTCACTCCTTTTTAAGCCGTACCGGAGATGATTTTCGCCTGCTGTCCGGGGCTTATATGAAAGTCCTGCTGGATATTTTCCTGGAAGGGAAAACTCCGCCGCCCTATGTCGTCTGCGGCGTCGGCACGAAAGTGGACCAGGATGATATCGACCTGGGCGTTATAGACCGGGGGAAAGAAGGCCGGAACATGTTGACCCGGGCCTTTGCAAAACTCAACCGTGAAATGCTAAAACATGCTTCTCCGCTTCACTTTCATATTTCTGAACACGTCGGTGAGTATGGATATTCTGCGGCCATTCCAGAATATCACGATCTGCTGGACAAAAAAATTACCAGTTTTGTCCTGATCAGCGAAATGCTCAATGCCGTTCCTTTTATCGGTGATTTTTCTATTTATGACGAATTCAAGACTGAGATCATTGATCGTTACTTTTACCGGGAAAATCTGGATAATAAATACCACGAGGGATATCTGCGCGGCCTGTTGGGAGAGATGAATGACCTCATCATGAGAAAACCGGAAGAAAACATCCTCAATCCCAAAAAAGATGCTTTACGTTTGTTAAAGGCTGTGGTCTTCGCCCTGCGCACCTGGAAAGGTGTCAATGAGAAAACAAGCCTTGATGCTCTGACCGTTCTCATCGGGGCCATGCCGGAACTCAAGGACGATCTGTACAATCTTTATCGCTCCTTCACCTTTATTGAAACTTTTCGGTTTTTGTACCAGCTCTTTGTGGTTCAGGAAGAAGAAATATGCCTGGAAGAAGACGGCATGCTGGAAAACCTGCAAAAGGTCAGTTTCTACATGGGCTATGAAAACACCTTTTATGCTGATGCCGTCACCCAAATGCTGATTCATTATCAGGACCATGTTAAGTTGTCCCAATATAATTCCAGACGAATTCTCAAACACATCACCAAGCATTTGTCAAAAATCACAGTCTTCTCCTATTTTAATTCCGAAAAAAAAGATAACTCTCTTCAAAACAAAAACCTGCCCCAGGAATTTATCAAATCCATTCGCTTCTTCAGCGGGACCCGCTTTTGGGACGACATCCTTCTCAGTATGGACAGAAACGAATCGACTATTCTGGAACAGTTTATAGAAGACCTCAAAAAACTATCCAAAGATGATCTTCAAAAAGTTTATGCTGCCTATGTCAAATGGGGCGCCCGCTCACCCTATACACTGATTTCACTTTTTAATTCGATCAAGGATAAAAACCCCCTTTTCATTGAAAATCAAATCTGCCAGGATTTTATGGCCTGCTTTATCTATAATATCAAATCCAGGCTCCAGGATATTGGCAACTTTGGAAAAGTGCTGGACTATTATCCCAAAAAAATGTACAACTTCATATCCATGCTGAACGACGACCTGGTCCGCTACCTGCTCGACATACTAAACCTTCCAATCATTGATGCCGAGGTCAACCGTTCCCGGAAAAAGTTACTGGCCCTCTGTAAATTGCATTACAATTCCAGTTACTTCTTTAAGCGGTTCCTGTACCGGGTCTTTAATACCTACCAGAATTTTCTGATCGATTTTACCAACCCCACAAAATTCCGAAAAATCACAGAAGGATTGTTGGGCAATATTGATAATTTCAGCAGCATTGATGAAAGAATTGAAAAGCTAAACAGCTACTACGATTTTGAATTTATGCGGTTGGGAATCAATGCCATCAGCGGTACTTTTTTTGGCGTCATCAACCGGGAGTTCACGATTTTCAGCGACAATTATCTGCAGATTCTTTTTGAACTTTGCCGGGAACAGGTATTAAACAAACATGAAAAAAGACCTGTCACCCGGGATTTATTGGCACTCTACACTGCAGGGGGGCATGCCAGAAGCCAGGCTTTTGATGATGATTACGACCTGATCATTTTACTCAATTCCAATGACCGGGATATCATCAATTTTGCCAATGAAATTGTCATGCAGATGAACAAACACATTATTCGCCGTTCTATTATGCCCCACTACAAATTTGCCGACCGGTTCAGAAATTATATCACTACTTTTGACCAACTGATCGAACTTTTTGAAAATCCCGACGAAAACGTTTTCATCGAAAAATCTCAACTGCTGGGTTCCAGAATGATCGTCGGCAACACCCATTTTACACAAGCCTTTCATGATAAAATAGTTTTCCCCTATATTTTTGATCAACGGGATTTTTTCATCAAACAATTGCTGGAAGAAATGTCCTCCAGAAATTCTTTCCATCACCCGGATCCGCCGGTAGATATCAAGGAATCTCCCGGCGGATTGCGGGACCTCGAAAACTTTCTCTTTATTCTAAAAGCCTATTACAAAATTCCTGACCCGATTTCGACTAAACTTTTTACCGTTATATCTAACAAGGTCAAAGAGAAGGAAGAACAGTTCAATCAGCTCTTTATGGATTATTATTTTTTAAAATATATACGCGATCTCTACCATATCATGGTATCAGATGATGATTTGCTGCAGACCAAATACCTGGAAACCATTCTGGAACCCATTTCCAAATCAAGACGGGAAAAAATTGACACAGCCCAAAATTTGGAAACCCGGATTTTTCAGGCCATGAAAAATAACGAAGACAATATCAAAGACATTCTTTTATTTCTAAAAATCCTTAAATAATTTTTTTACAAAAAGGACCTCTTATGAAGCCTTGTCGTGAGTGCCATCATGTTATCAGTGAACAGGCCAGGACCTGTCCGAATTGCGGCGCCCCCTTTCCGGCAAAAGAAAACTGGAATGGCTATGGATACGAATTTAAAAGTAAAGCCCAACTGCTGGGTTTACCGTTACTGCATATTTCTTTCAAATTCAAACCTAATGGCAAACCGGTTGCGGCCAGGGGAATTATATCCATCGGAATGTTCGGGATGGGTGTGATAAATATATCTCAATTCGGGATCGGTTTATTCTCCCTGAGCCAATTCACAATTGCCGGTTATGCAGTGGCTCAATTCGCTATTGCCTATTCCCTGGTTGCCCAGGTTGGGCTCTATCTAAACCAGGGAATGGGCATGTTTGTGGTCAATTTTCTGGATTTGATCGGAAAGCTGTTCTAAAAACCCCAAAAAAAGCACATTGAAGGAGGCGAAAAAATCTCAGGTATAAGGCCAAAATACATAATGAAAAACCTCCCGGTCAGTGAATACAATCTGAGGTAAAATTTCAATCTTTTTTCTTTTGAATCGGTAAAACCACCTTAAACTCACTGCCTTTTTCCGGAGTGCTCTCCACAGCAATACTGCCTCCAAGTTTATCAACAATCTCCTTGACCAGTGAAAGTCCCAGACCGGTTCCGATTTTTTCCATTCTGCGGGCTTCGGCACTGCGAAAAAATTCATCAAAAATCCTGACTTTATCATCCGCAGACATACCAATTCCGGTGTCCCGAACCGTGATGCCGTATTTTTTTGAATTGACAAACGCAGTGATATCCACCTGCCCGCCTTCAGGGGTGTATCGAATTGCATTGTTTATCAAATTATCCACAATTTTGTCCATACTGTCTGTTATAACCGTGATATCCCGTTCAAAGGTCTCATTATGGTAAATCATTTTAATATTTTTTGCATCTGCATATTCATGGATGTTAAAAATCTTATACTCGACCCATTCGCCCCAGTTGACCTTCTTTTTGACTTTGCTTTCTTTATCCTGCTTAAAATGGGTAATTTCAATCATATCTTTCACCATGTCCAGGACCTGGTCATTCCGTTTTTCAGCTCGCTGAATCATATCTTTCACCCGCTCTTTTTCATGGGGAATATCATGGAGCATGCTGATAATGGCCAAAATGCTTCGCATGGTCGTCAAAGGAGATTTCAATTCATGAGCTGTAAAACGAAAAATTTTGTCCCGTTCTTCCATAGTTGTTTTTAATAGTTCCGATTTTTCATCTATCATTTTCTTCATTTTTCGAAAACGTGAAACAAAATCCGTGATGATATAGGTAATTGCAAAAATCAAGAAACTAAAAGAGAGCAATGAGATGGATATCTCTGAAACCGTCAGCCCGTTGGTATTCAGTGGATATTTAGTCACCAGATTCAAAAATTCCAGCAAAGTCCAGGCTGACAGCACGAGAACGGTAAAGAAGGAATTGATGTAAGGCAAACTGCCCTGAAACATAATTCCGGAAATTACAATGTGAATGAAATAGATAAAGTAAAAAGGATTGCGTATACCGCCGATATAATGAATGATGAAGGAAAGACACACAATATCCGTCATCATCTGAATTTCTGCAAAGACCAGTTCCTGCCTAATCGTTTTAAAGGGATAATATTTTTCAATAAATATATAAATAATATTCAGGAAGGTTAACACCGAAAGGATACAGTATAACTGGCTGACACCCAAGGGATAATGACTGATATTGCTGATTTCGATAATGGTAAATATTATAAATACCAAAAACCAGCGCAGGTTGATAAACCATTCGATTCTCATGCGCATGGAAGCAATCGTGAAAAACGGAAATATCAAGTCCTTTTGGTTTTGCTTGGTCATCTTTAGAAAAATTTATTTATCTGATTCACAACATTACCCGATATTGTTTTGCCGGGCCTCGAATTTTGGATCGCAATGCCCAGGTATCTGACATCACAATCAATATTCATTTTCAGAAATTTTTCAATCAATCCAATAGAATAGGCATGCGTACTAAAGTCCTTGTCATCAATCTCATCGGAATGATAGATTTTCACACCGCCCAGGCCCTTGTCTTCGGCTGCATCAGCAAAAATTACCAAATCTGGGCTGGACTCAAGGATCTCCATCAAGTAATTCTCCGGATTGCATCCGGCATTGATAAAATGGGCCTTTTTGAAAACCTTTTGCTGTTGCAGTTTTTCCCATAGCATTAGGCCGGCACTGTCATCCGAGCAACAAGTGTTGCCCAACCCCACAATTACAATTTTTTCTGTTTCGTAACGGGTAAACAGCTTTTCCAGTTCACTAAAATTCATCAATGACTACAATTTTATGACGACATTTCGGACAAACTTCCTTAATATAATCTTCCCTGCGCAAACGTTCCTTGACACCAGCTTGCGCCACATCCTGAAATTGCCGCTGGGTTTCCAGTAGAAAATTCGGATGGGAAAAAGCTTTGGGCCCCAGTCGCCGCTTGATAAATAGCAAATGGTCCCGGCAGGCAATTACTTCACCACAGGACTCACAGAGCACCAGATCCTTTTCAATACTGTGAAAATGGCCCGGGTCATTCTTGTCTGGTGACGAAAAAGAGTAAAGTTTGTGCTGGTTTTTGATGCCCTTGCCTGTAGTGCAATTTTCCTCACACTGCCCGCAGGTCATGCAACTGAAATAATTGACCGTCAATGTTCGCTTCTTTGTCTCTTTGTTGTCCACCATTTCAATGGCTGTTCCCGGACATACCTGAGCACAAGCGCCGCAACCAATGCAATCTTCCTCAAAATATTGGGGAAAACCGCGATAACCCGCATCACCTTCATAAGGTTTTGCCGGAAAGGAAGAGGTATAGGGTTTTGTAAAAAAGGATGTCAGCGCTTCTTTTACTTCTCTTATTTTTGGCCAAATCATAGTTTCATTCCTTTATTAGCCAGATTGAGACAGAGGTCAATGAGAGTAACGGGCCTTGAAATATCTAAAAATCAGAAACAGGACCCCAAGAATTTTTCCCTTGAAACAGTATTTACAGGCTTTCTCATCCATCATTTTTTCTCATCATAACCATCTGTAGCTTAATGGCACATTAATATTTATTTTTCGCCTTCATTGTCCTCTTTGTAACGATCGATTGTCGTCTCTTTCGCCAGCGGAATTCCGCTTCTGTGAGAGGCCCGTGCAATGACATGGGCTGCAACCGGTGAAGTCAGGAAAATAAAAGCGATTCCCAGGAGGGCCTTGAAACCAAAGGATGTAAATCCTTTCATCAGGAAGGTTCCAAAAAGAATTCCGGCAGAACCGAAAGTCACGCATTTGGTAGCCGCTTGTAATCGGTTGTAAACGTCCGGAAGCCGAACCAGTCCCAAGACTCCGAAAAAATCAAAGAGTATTCCTAAAATGATAAATCCCATTCCAATATTCTCAATCATCTAAAGGCCTCCCTTCCAAAATTTTTGAAAATGCCAAGGATGCAATAAAACTCATTAATGCCCAGATCAGGCCGACATCCAAAAAGAAGGATTGGTCGTTCCAGAGGCTTGTCAATGCCAGCAAACCAATGATCAGGACCCCCAAAATATCCACGGCCACAATTCGGTCTGCCGGTGATGGTCCGACAATAACCCGGAACAGCACAAACAGTGAGCAGAAGAGAATGACATTGATCAATCGGACAATCAGTTCAATCTCCAGATAGAAAAAATTCATATACAAAAAGGCGAGAATGACAACCAGTCCTGCAAACCAACGAATTATTTTCATTCAAACACCTCCTTAAGTAAATTTTCAAATTTTGCACCAATGATTTCTGTATCTTTTTTTTCATCAACAGATTTAACATCAATCCAGTGAATATAGAGTTCTCCCGTCTTTTCATTATAATCTATCGTTAATGTTCCCGGCGTCAGGGTAATGGAATTCGCCAGGACCGTAATGGCAGATTCATTTTTCAGGGAGGATTTGATTTTAACAATTCCCGGTTTGATGGGCAGGTTCGGATGAAGGACCAGATAAGCCACATGAAGATTCGCTTTTGTCATCTCCCATAAAAAGCGGAACATATATTCCACGGCTTTCAGAGACCTTTTGAACAGGTTCTTTTTTCCTTCAGTTTGCAGCAACAATCCTCCGGCCAGCAGTGTCACGATCAGCGCCGCTGCAATACCTGCGATGATTTCCTGGTAATCTGTAAAACTGGTCAGTGCCAGGTAACAGACCAATGCCAGGAAAAAGACAAGAATTTTACTTTTTGTTCTCAATGACATTTTTTACCTCCCCAAAACCAGTTCTATATATTTAGCCTGATTTAGTACCGCATTGATAACCGGATCCATTACCAGCTCCCGAACTTGCGGTACCACCAAAATGCTGGTCACCAAACAAAGCACAGCCAAGCAGACCATTGCCGTCTGCATCCCCAGCCCGGGTTTATGATCCAGTATTTCAATGACTTTGTCGCCAAAGAACCCATAGCGCTGGAACTTCATAAAATAAGCCAGAGTTAACAAACTGCCGACTACAGCCACACCGGCAGTGGAGAAAAATCCTGCTTCAATGGCGGCGATGATGATAATCAGTTTACTGAAAAAACCATTGAATGGCGGTAAGCCGGAAACAGCCAACGTACCAATCATTGATGTTCCCGTAGTAATGGGTAAAACCTTACCCAGTCTTCCCATTTTTTTAAGATCACGGGTGCCAAGGCACATCTCAACCGTACCGGCATTCAGAAAGAGTAAACCCTTAAAAATCGCATGGTTCAAAAGATGAAACAGGGCCCCGAAGATGGCCATTCTTGTTCCGATTCCTAAAGCAATCAGAATGAATCCCACCTGGCTGACGGAGCTGTAGGCCAGCAACCGTTTCATGTCCCATTGACTGATGGCCAGCAAAGAGGCAGCTATGATTGAAAGTGTTCCCAGTCCAAGGAAAACCCTTGAAAATATTGCATTAAACCCAAAGACATTGAAGATGAGTCGTATCAACACATAAACCCCAAGGGCTTTGATCAGCACTCCCGACAGCATCGATGAAATCGGCGCCGGCGCAGAAGAGTGGGCATCGGGCAACCAGGCATGAAAAGGCATTGCTGCGGCTTTTAACCCGAATCCTACCAGAAAAATGGCACCGATCCAGTTGACCACATGGACCGGCTGGGTGGCCAGGACTTCGGATATTTTCGCCAGATTCAAGGTTGAAGTGACACTGTAGACGATTCCGATTCCCACCAAAATCAGGGTTGAGGAAATAGAGCCCATCACTGCATATTTAAAAGAGGCTTCGAACTCCTCCGGACGATTGCCATAAGCAACCAGTGCATAGGCCGCAAAAAGCCCGATTTCCATGAAAACGAAGAGATTAAACAGGTCACCGGTCAAAATAACACCATCCATGCCAGTGATCAGCAGCATAAATAGCGCATAATATTTCCAGCTTTTGGAAAGATGGCGAATATAAGCTACGGAATACATCAAAGCCAGCAATGCAATCACATGGACAATGACCAACATGAATCCCGTAAAGGAATCCATCACCAGGGTTATGGTATAGGGAATATTCCATCCGCTCATATTGTAAACCAGGGGATTTTCAAGTACTAAAATAAAACCGATAACCGAAAGAATAATCAGAGTAATTTCTGTCAAAATTGAAAAGATCACACCCCAGGTATCACCCTTTCCGGAAATCAGAGTAATCAGAAAGGCAGCCAGCAAGGGCATAATTATTAAGTATGGTATTATCATCCTGCCAGCCTCCTTATTTTTGTAATATCAAAGGTATTGTACTTTTGATAAAGTCGCACAGCCAGTGCCACCAGCATCGCCGTAATTCCCAACTCAATCACGATGGATGTCAATACCAGGGCTTGAGGCAAAGGATCAACCATCATTGCGATTTCTCTGCCTTCTTCCAAAATGGGATAGGTCCCGCCTTTTCGATAAGCAAAAAGTACCAGGAAAAGATTGGCGGCATATTCCATAATGGCCAATGATAATATGATCTTGATCAGGTCTCTTTTGGTGATGACGCCATAAAGACCGATAAGAAGCAGAATAAAACATAACAGGTATAATATCATTCCTCCGCCTCCTCTTCTATATGGAAAATTGATAAAGTCCAAACCACAAAAAACAACCCGGCACAAACCTTGATGCCGATGATGATATTGAGAATTGGAATAGTTCCTGAACTGAAAAGAGCAAACAATTTACCACCGCTCAACCAGTTGGCCAGAAAACTACCGGAAATTGCGATTCCCAAAATCCCCACAATCAAAAACAGGATGGCGCTGGCGGACTCCATATCGTGCAATAAATTGATATTAATCCAATTTTCTGTTTTTTCACGTCCATAGGCCAGCATGTAATTCAGCAAAGCCAGGGCCAGGATCACACCGCCGGCAAACCCGCCGCCGGGGGTGAGATGGCCGTGAAAGATGATATAAAAACCATATAGAAAAATCAACCAGACACTGATCCGGGTAATGGTCCTGACAATGAGCGTCATACCATGTTTCTCTTTCATTCTGACACCTCAACTTTCTTTTTTGACTTCACCCGCAATATTGCCAGCGCACCTAGAATCGCTGTAAAGAGTACCGTCACTTCCCCAAGGGTATCATAGGCGCGATAGTCCAGGATGATTGACGTGACCAGGTTGGCAGAACCCGTCTCAGCGGCCCCATGATCCAGATAATATTGGGCTGTGTCCATTTTCGGATTGCCAAACTCCGGAAGGGACTTCAGCATATCCAGGCTTTGCCAGACGATCAGCAAAAGCACAATTGCCGTACATACCGCCAGGAACTTATTTATACCGGATTTTTCATCCTGGTGCTTGGTGGGATTAATAAATGCCCGCACCAATATGACAATGGCAAAAATCTCAAACAGGAATTGAACAATTGCCAGATCCGGTGCCTGCATAAATAAAAAAGCCAGTGATGTTCCCAGACCAACAATTCCCAGTGTAATGATTGCGGATAATTTGCTATTCACTTCAATTGCCACAACTGAAGCAATGATCATAATCAAAAGTAAAAATATTAACCAAATTTCTACCATAACGAAATTCCTCTGTTTATTGTGGCCACAAAGTTTTTATGACACAGATTAGCCGGATAGAGGCGGATAATTTTTAAAAAGGTGAATCCGTGTAATCCTGAAAATCCGTAAGCAATAGAAGGATTTTGCATTTCAATATTTTCTTTGCGGTCATTCATTATTTCATCATCCAAAACAGGACCATCGCACCGATGATTATCCACAAATTGTAAAATTGTAACTGTCCCATATGCAATAGACTCAGGAGTTTTCCCAAGCCTTTGGCGATGTTTTTCAGCCAACTGTAAAGGTCAAAAATTTTCAATTCGGCGGCAGTATAGATCCCTTTCAGAGGCCGCATATTGCGGACTTCATTATACCAGCCGGTCCCTGATATGCGAAATTTTTCCACTGCCTCCATTCCCCCAAGATAGATTTCGTCATAGCGAATATTTTTAATCAGGAGGAAAAGGACCATTCCGGGAATGAACGCCAGTAAAATTAAGCCGAAAACCAGCAAAGGACTATAGGTCCCAAGCCAGACCGGAAGGGCCATTCCCATCTCTTTCATGGCCGGGTAGATCAGTGATTCAAGGGGCATTTTTACAGCAAAAAGACCGGTACCGACGCAGAGCAGCGAAATTATCCCGGTTGCCAGCCATTGATTAAAGGGTGCATCTTTGACATCTTTGTATTTTTCCCGCGGTTTGCCAAGAAAAATCGTATGCAGAAATTTCAGAAAACTGGCCAGAGTCAGGGCACTTCCAAACACCGCCAGTATGAGACAAACCAAAGCCCACAACTGCTGTCCCGCTGTCAGGTCTTTGGCAAATTCCAGGATGCCCTGGTATATCATCCATTTGGAAAAAAATCCATTGAAGGGTGGAATGCCGGAAATGGACAGCGATGCAATCAAAGCGGGCAGAAAAGCCAAAAACATTTTATTACCCAATCCACCCATATCATCAAGGTCTGCCGTCCCTGTTTGCTTCTCAACCGAACCAAGACTGAGAAACAAACCGGTTTTATAAAGAACATTGTTGAGCAGATGAAACAATCCGCCGGCAAAGGCCAGCACACTGCCGCTTCCGATTCCCAAAACCATGTAGCCAACCTGGCTCACCGCATGATAGCCCAATAACTTTTTGCCATTGTGTTGAATCAGCGCCATCATCACAGCTGCAATAATGGTAAAAGCACCAATGGACATTAAAATCAGATTCATGCGAATGCCAATGACAAAAACCGAGGTCACCAGCCTCGCTAACAGATAAATGCCGAGCAATTTGTCCAAAGCAGCCGGCAAAAAGGCAACGCCTTCCGTCAATGTGGTTTTGCTATAGTCCGGCATCCAGGTATGAAAGGGAAAAACTCCGGCTTTGGCAAAGGCCGCAATCAGCAGTGAGACAAAAGCAACCCGAGCCAGTTCACCTTCCAGCGGCATACCAATTTTCCAAAGTTGCCAACCATTGGAATATTCCAGAAAGCGTAACAGCACCAGGCCCAAAATCAGCAACACATCGCTTCCGCCCACAATCAGCATGGTTTTCTTAGCTGATTCAGAATTATTTTCCTGCGTACCCATCAATCCAACCAGAAAAAGAAAAATGCCTGACAATCCCCAGGCTATCAGCAACGCCCAGGAATTGACACTCATGACAGCGGCATTACAAACCGCAACAGTCAGAGGATAATAAACCATAAAGATTTTTTCATGCACTCTGGTCAGACTTTTCAAAAGAAAAATGTACACGATTAAACTGATAATCTGAATCGAAACCACCATCATCAATGACAATTTATCAACAGAGAAAATTAGTATTCCCATCCATTCAAAAGTCCATTGTGACTGATAAAAGAGCAGATATACCGGATATAGTAAAAATATAAACAAAGCACTGTTCAGGATTTTTTGAAGAACTACCGGAAGGAAGAGATTTACAATCCCGACAATTACAGGCAATAAAACCAGCAAAAGAATATAATCAATCATTTATTTCCCTCCGTATTTTTTCAGTTTTATTCCTCGATAAAGTCAACAGGTCCGGCACTTCTTTGTTATGGACATCTTTAATTTTCATAGAACGTTCGGTACAGCAATAACAGGGATCCACAGACGCTAATGTAATCAATGCATCGGAAATTGAAATGCCTTTGCACGAAGCTTCGTAAGTGGGAATATTGACATAGCTGGGAGCACGGACTTTGTGCCGAATCGGCCGGTTGGTGCCATCACTGCGAATATAGTGAAAAACCTCACCGCGGGGCGCTTCATAGCGACCGCAGCCTTCACCCTCACCCACCTGTTCCACCTTATTCCAAAAAGAGCCTTTAACGATTTTGAGTTTATCGATGCATTGGCGACAAATTTTTACAGATTCAATAATCTCCAGGACACGGACCACCAGTTTGTCATAAACATCACCATTTGACAAAACAATTTCCTTAAAATCCACCAGGTCATAGGCATCGGTGGGATCATCCTTACGCACGTCTCCCCGAACGCCGGAGGCCCTGGAAGTAGGACCGGTGGCGCAATAATTTCGTGCATCCTCTTGGGTCAACACCCCGACGCCTTTGAGCCGTTTTTTCAGCACCGGATCATCATTGGCAATCTTTGCAATCATCTTCATTTTTTCTTCAATCATATCGAGATGCTTATGCAGTTCCGGCAATTTTTCCGGTTCCACATCCCGGGCCACACCGCCGACCCGCATCATGCCGTAGTGGTTTCTGTTGCCGGAAATCAATTCCATCATCTGCAACACCGGTTCACGGTATTTCCAGGCCCACATCCAGACGGTATCATAGCCGATAAAATGTCCAGCCAGTCCCAGCCACAGCAGATGAGAATGAATTCTTTCCAGTTCCCCGACCAGGCTGCGAATGTAGCGGGCCCGGTCCGGAATTTCGATATTATCAATATCTTCAATGGCGTGGACACAGGCCAGGGGATGAGAGGTGGAACAAATACCGCAAATTCGTTCAACCAGGTAAATGGATTGTGTAAAGCTGCTCATTTCCGAAATATATTCATGGCCCCGGTGCATCCATCCGATTTCCATATCGATGTCAATGACAGTTTCTCCATCAACTGTCAGTTCAAAATATTCTGCTTCCTCCAGCAAGGGATGAAAGGGCCCGACAGGTACTTTACTCATTTTTTATCCTCCATTCTGAGAGGTTTATCCAGATTTTCAGGATGGTTCAGCGCCAGCAATCGTTCCATACGCGGATGGTCGATAAAATTGATACCCCAAAAATCAAAAATCTCCCGCTCAATCCACTCGGCGCCTTTGACGATGGGAACAATGGAGTTGCAGGCGGGATTTTTCTTATCTTCAATCACCAGCCGCGGACAATAATACTGACCGGTTTCGTCATCGGAAAAATGATATAGGATTTCCAGGCCATGTTCCATTTCCATACCCGTAGCAGTGGACAGCCGGCAACCGATTTCATTCCACAAAACTTCCACTACATCGCGTAAATCTTCATTTTTGACATTAAAGTAAAACCGACGCTTTTTGTCGATTTTATGGCTGATTTTGTCACCCATGTCTTCGATGAACTTATTTAGTTTATCCATTCAAAACTCCTATAAGTTTGGCCACACCTTCGATCATTGCTTCGGGCTTGGGCGGACAACCAGGGATATACATGTCGATGGGAATGACATCTTCAATTTTTTCCACCCGGTTATAACTTTTTTTGAAAGTGATTGTTGAAGCCGGGCAGGACCCCACTGCCACCACAAATATCGGTTTCGGAGCCTGCTCATACAATTTTTTGATTCTGGGCGCAATTTTTTTATTCATGACACCGGTCATCAGCAGTACATCAGCATGCCGAATAGAACCCACCAGTTTGATTCCCAACCGTTCCAGGTCATACTTGGGCGTCAGCAAATCGAGAATTTCAATATCACAATTATTGCAAGGGGAGCCGCTGACGTGAAAGACCCATAAGGATTTTGCCAATCGTTTATTATACCATCCCATTTTATACTCCTAATACTGCTAGAATTAATCCGATAAAAGCCAGGGGCGCCAAAACCCGCCAGAAAAATTTCAGAGCGTTATCGATCTGCAATCTCGGATTTGTATTTTTAATAATGATCATCAGAACGACGATAAGAAGATATTTCAGCACTGCCCAGAGAATGCCAATTCCCTGCAAATTAAACCCGCCAAAGAACAGCACCACCAGCACCAGCGGATAGGCGACATACATGATATGGTGATTCAACTTCCAGAAAGCCAGCAGAGGGCCGGAATATTCCATCAGCGGACCTTCCACTATTTCAGTTTCCGCCTCGGCAATGTCAAAGGGCCGCAACGCCATTTTGGCCTGAATGCATAGCAGTCCAGCGATCAATCCAATGACGCCTGAAACCGAGCCAATGAACATTCCATCACTTTGTGCGATAATCATCGCTTCCAGGTTGACAGCATAGCCGGATTTAACAATGGGAATCAGACAGACCAGAATAAAAACCAGTTCATCTCCCAGAAGTAATTTGATTTCTCTTCCGGCGCCAATACTGCTGTAGACATTGCCGGTTGATATTCCACCCAGCACCAACATCACCGAATACACCATCATCAGGTACATCAGCACCAGCAAGTCTCCATGAAACCCCTGTTCAAAAAAGAGGGCCATGCCCACCATAGTGGCAATCAGGCACAAAGTCCCAAAAGCCAGTAAAGGGGCGGCAATAAAGAGGGATTTAACACTGTCTTTGACGATAATTGTCTGTTTGCCCAGCAATTTGAAAAAATCGTTGAAATTTTGCAGAACCGGAGGTCCGACACGAAACTGGAAGCGGGCGCTGACTTTTCTGTCAACCCAGCCCACCAGCAGTCCCAAAACAGCAACGAATAAAAAACCGGGAAACACAAACAGGTAAAATAAATTATCCAGGATCATCGTTTTCCCTCCTTATATTTCCAGGAATGGGCTTTGATCGCAACATGGTCACCGTAAAAAAACAACTTTAGCTGCGGATCTTCAACATCAATTTCCTGCACTGTGATGGTATTGTCCGGTGCTGTTCTGGCACAGAGGGGAACATAGCCCGGGTCCTTTTCAAGTTTTTTCAGACAAAGATCACATTTGGAGGTGATATAATTCATCACTTCCGGAAAAATGGTCCCAAAAGGGCAAGCAAGGGTACAACTTTTACAACCGACACAACGCATATTATACCGAATAATCATACCGTCTTTACGGTGTTCCAGGGCATCTTTTGGACAAGCCGTCACACAAAAGGCCTCTTTGCACTGACGGCAATATACAGCAAATTCGGCTATTTCCAGGAGAGACAACGCACCATCATTTTGACGATGATAAAAATATTCGCACTGAATATCCCGGCCGGAAACATTTGCTTTCATCAATTCAGGAATATCAATCAATAATTTTTTCATTCCCAGATATTCTCCTCATTTTTTATTTTATCATAAGTAAAGACAGCTCCGTCTTTGCAGGCATAATATTTTCCCATCACGCAATGACGGCATTGGCCATGCCCGCAATACATTTTTTTCTCCATTGAGAGATAGATGTTGCTTTCCTGAAAGCCATGGTTCAACAGTTCAATTGTTCCAAATTTCATCATAACAGGCGGGCCACAGACCACAGCCGGGCTTTCCTGGGGGTCAATCGTGACCTTGTCCAGCAATTTTGTGATGAGGCAGACCTCACAATCCCATTCCTGTCCTTCCGGAACCTTGTCAACGGCTGAAATGATATTCACTTTATCGATTTTGTTCCATTCTTTGACCTGGTCTTTGTAAATCATATCACCGGGGGTCCGGGCGCCTGTGAGAAAGGTAATGCTTTTATATTTATCAATCTGGTGGACCAGGGATAAAAAGAGTGAGCGTGTCGGGGCCAGTCCCACACCGCCGCCCAGGATCAGTACATCTTTGCCATACCACTCATCAATCGGATATTTTGTACCAAAAGGACCACGCAATCCAATTCGGTCCCCCACTTTGAGCTGATGAATATGTTCCGTCACAAATCCGGCTTTCATGATGGTAAACTCCAATATGTCCCTGTCGAATTGTCCGGAAGAGGGAGTGAAAGGACCTTCCCCTATATTGGGAACACTCAATTCTGCGAATTGACCGGTATGAAATACAAATTCCTCCTCCGGCTCAACCCGCAGAGTTCGAATCAATGGGGACTCCTCCACTAATTTTGTTACTGTTGCAGAAATCGTTCTGAAAGCATTTTTTTCACACATTTATAACTCCTCGAATTCTATTTGACCGCTAAAGACGCAAAATAATATTCCAAATTCTGCCCTTCTGAACCCGTGGAAAAGCGATTTCAGAAAGCAGTGTTGTCCGCAAAAACGTTCCAATTCAACCAGCCCGGCCTGACTAAAAAGTTGCGCGTAAACATCCTTCTTTATATTTATAAGATTCATGGACATCATTTTTCTACCCTTCAGCCAGACTCCTGACCACTTTGCGAATGTCAATCTCAGCCGGACAGGCATCAATACAGCGACCACATCCCTCACAGCCCATTAATTCAAACTGGCTGGGCATGTAATCAAATTTGCACAGGTACCGGTTTCTAAACCGCTGATACATATGCGGACGGGGTGAATCACCACCGGCAACTCTTGCATATCCATTGATCTGGCAGGAATCTGTTGACCGTACCTTGATGAATTTTTCACCTTCCCGGGTCTCATCATTGACAATAATACAATAGCAGGAACAGCAGCTATTGGTACAGGCGCCGCAGCCAACACAGTCTTTGGATTCTTTTTTCCACTTTTCAGAAGCGTATTTTCGCAGGTCTTTGTAATTCTGAATTGTAAATTCTTTATTCTGTTCCCGGACTTTGGCTTCCATTTCCAGGCGCTTTTTGTCTTTGAGTTCCCTGATGCGGACTGGTGCTTCGGTAATGGTCATATATTCTTTCAGTAATTCCAGAATTTCCTGACCTTTTTCACTGCCGACTTCCAGCACAAAATCATCATCAACCCGGGTCATGTTGATATCAAAATTGTGTTTCGCCCAAGGTGTACCGTTGAGCACAGTGCAATGACAGGATTCTCCCAACTCCTGACAATCAGTACTAATAATATAAGTATTGTCCCGCCAGAATTTATAATCCGGGTCAATAAAATCATCATTGATCAGTGCTTTATCCAGCAGGCGCAAGGACCTCAGGTCACAGCCTTTCACTCCCACCAGCAAGCGTTTGATATTCTTTTTTTCATAGGGAAACACCTGGGCCCGTGGCAGGTAAAAGAGCATTCGAATCGGCTCTACGGTCCGGTAACTGTTGAGGATAATATTTTTGGCATCCGGGATATTGACGAAATACTTAAACTCCCTGTCTTCCAGACTCTTGTCGGGAACAATGACAGCATCAATGCCCCTGGGCATTTGTGTTTTGCAATTATCCAGAAATTTTTCAAAATCTTTTACTTTGACGAGCATTCTGTCCTCCGCCCAATTGATATTATTTCTCTTTATCTCTTAAAAATTTGAGTGTTTCCAGCATTTTTTCCATCTCACCGGATTTGTCAAAAAAATAATCGGCGCCCTTTTCATAGGCTTTTTCACGATACTGGTGATACGGATAGTTGGTAAAAATGATGACTTTAATTTTCCCATTTTGGGTCTTGACTTGTTCCAGAACATGTATGCCACCGAGACCGGGCATTTTGATATCAACAATGGCAACATCAGGGGTTTTTTCCAGAATCATGGCGATAGCAGCGTCTGTATCTGAAACTTTTCCGATGATTTCAACACCGCCGATATCCGTCAGGATTTCTGACAAATGGTCAATTAAAACACGGGAATCATCTGCTATCACTACCTTCATAATTATACCAAAATTAAGTTTTTTGCGTAATCTCTTATAAATTTCAGGGATCAGAGCATGGATTGTAAATCAGATAAAGGATTTTTATTGAATCAGAAAATTGGAAGTTGACTATAGGAGTTTGTCTGATGGAACGTTTTTTAATGAAGAATGAGGGTTAATAGCTCTTTTTAGCTGTTATTTAAACAAAATTTCATCAATAATTTTACACTTTAACTGAGATTTAAAACCACTATGAAT
>JAFGTP010000063.1 GCA_016934035.1 Fidelibacterota bacterium | reverse complement strand
AGGGTAAATACCGCCTCGGGCTGACCGGGGGCGTGCGTGAAAGAATATTCCATTCCCCTTTTTCTGCCCCCTTTGGCGGTTTTGTCTTTTTGAAGGAGGACATCAGGATACCCTTTATTGACAGAGCCATACAGCTGTTAATTGAATGGACAGATGAACATAACTTAAGCGCAATAAATATAACCTTGCCCCCACCAATATACCAGCAAAGGTTTATTGCCAAGCAGATCAATTCATTTTACCGTGCAGGATTTATGGTCAGTGTGCTTGATTTGAATTATACATTCGACCTTAATAATTTCAGTGAAGATTACTTAAGCATGGTCTGGCGAAATGCAAGAAAAAATTTGCTTATGGCCTTTAAACAAGATCTGGAATTTAAGAAATGTAATTCGGCTGAAGAAAAGCACCTGGCTTATGAAGTCATCAGAAAGAACCGTATATCAAAGGGATTTCCCCTTCGCATGAGTTGGGTCCAGGTGCAGGAGACAACAAAATTAATACAGGCGGATTTCTTCCTGGTTTTTGATGAAGCCGGCAATCCGGTCGCTTCGGCCATTGTTTTCCATGTATCGGATAAAATAGTACAGGTGATCTATTGGGGCGACAATGCAGCGGCGCCAGGCACAAAAGCAATGAATTTTTTATCCTACAAGATCTTTGAGTACTACAAAAACCTGGAAATTAAAATTATTGATATAGGACCCTCTACAGAGAATTCTATGCCCAATTATGGATTATGTGAGTTTAAGGAAAGTATTGGTTGTGAAATCAATATAAAGTTTACTTGCTCAAAAACCCTGAGGCCATGATAACGAAAGAAGCCAAAATTAAAAATAAGCATACAAAAAAGATCTATTTTGCAAAATCTGCAAGAATGACATTCAGTCATATCTTGAAAAATATTTTCATTGATACAGATAAAAAGATTTTAATGCCAGCTTATATCGGTGAGACTGATGCGGAAGGTTCTGGTGTTTTTGATCCTGTAAGAGAAAACTGTGTCCCCTATGACTTTTATCAGATAAAAAAAGATCTTTCAGCGGACCTTGAGGAATTGAAAACAAAAATTGCTTCCGGAAATTTCATTGCAATGGTCATTATTCATTATTTTGGATTTATACAGAACGATATTATTGAAATCCAATCTTTATGCAGAAAAAATAATGTCATTTTAATTGAGGACTGCGCACACAGCTTTCATTCATCATTGAAAGGAGAGACAATTGGTTCATGGGGGGATTTGGCTTTTTTTTCAATACATAAAATTATTGCCACTCCGGATGGAGGATATTTTCAGATTAATAATCAGAGTGTACGGGTACCAGAAATGATATTTATGGATAATTACCTATCATCAGCTACATTTGAAGAATATATTCGAACCGATTATGATATGATAAACAGGATCAGGATTCAGAACTATAAGAGGTATTTAGATAATTGGAAAGAAATTCCAGGTGTAATTCCGCTTTATTCCAATCTGCCTGATTGTATTGTTCCCTTGAATTTTCCCATTATCGTTCAAAATGGATTGAGAGAGAAATTATACTTTAAGCTTGTTGACAGGGGTATCGTCCCGATATCATCTTATTACAGGCTGATTGATGAAATAGATCGTGAATTATATTCGGTTTCTTATGAATTATCTTCCAGCATATTAAATCTGCCAGTTCATCAGGATACTCAATCCGAAGATATTGATATAATTTTATTTCATATTAAAAAATCAATGCAGGAATTGAACAATAATGCTTGAGGAAAAAATAGTAGCAGTTAACATATAAAAAGTAAACTACCAAGTGTTTGTAATAAACCCTGAAAAATATAGTGTTCCTGCATACAGGCTTGGCCCCTTTCGCACGAGTGACATTGCTTTCAATCATAAACTTAATATTGATAATACAATAGACACATATTTTTCTGAACGTTTTGGTGGCGGTATATTTTATTATACAATAAATGGCAGAAGCGCTATCGACCAAGCATTGTCATCTTATAGCCTGAAGAAGACTGATGTTGTGACAATACTCACAACTTCCGGTAACAAATACATTGCAAAGTGTGTAACTGATGAAATTGAAAAGACTTGTCAATGGAACAGGGAAATTGTCCCCGGAACAAAAGTTATCCTTGTTAACCACGAATTCGGATTTATTCATCCAGAAATGGACAAGCTGATTACAATGGGAATTCCAATCATTGAAGACTGTTGTACAACTTTTTTTTCGCAGGATCATGACAAAAGAGTTGGTAAATATGGTGATTTTGCGGTTTACAGTTTCCCAAAAATATTCCCTATTCAAATAGGAGGCTTGCTTGTAAACAACAATAAGCTGATAACAGCTAAATCAGCGATCGAACCAGAGACATTGAGTTACATTAAAAAAGTATTAAGTTATCATATATTACAAAAGGATAAATTAATGGATAAAAGATCATTCATATATGAATATGGTATCGAAAAGTTCCGGAAAATTGGTTTCACTCAAAGGTTTGATGGCAATTTATACACTGTTCCTTATGCTATCTTGCTTAATAATCATGGAATCATAAAGGATCTGCCTGCATTGAAAAGCCATCTCTGGAAACATGGCATTCAATCCAGTGTGTTTTACGGTGAAGATGCTTTCTTTCTGCCCAGCCACCAAAACCTGAGCGAAACAGATGTGGATTATTTTGTTTTCGTCGTCAATAATTTTATAAATCATCAATAATGAAATTTGAGAATATTTTCCTGGGTGAAAATGTAGAGATTGATCCGTCCTCATCCTTCAATAACGTTAAGATTGGCGACAGTGTTCGGATCGCAAAGAGATGCAGCATTTTCGGTGCGCCCGAAAACCTGCTTGAAATAGGCAAGGAGACCTATATTGGCATGAATACTATACTAAATGGGTATAAAGCAAAATTGAAAATTGGTGCAAATGTCAGCATTGCTCAGAATGTGAATATCATGGTAGATTCCGGCCCGAATGCATCAGAATTCTTACAGAATATATTCCCGATCGAAAAAGGACCTGTTCATATAGGTGATCACACCTGGATCGGTGCCGGCGCAATCATAATGCCAAATGTCACGCTGGGAAATTTTTGTATTGTTGCAGCCAACAGCTATGTTAATAAGTCATACCCTGCCTATTCAATTATCGGTGGAAGTCCTGCACGCTTGATCAGGAATCTGACTGAAGATGAAAAAAGCAAACTTCTTGACCATGATTAAATTCCTGAATCTTCAAAAAATAAACGCCCAATATGCCGATGAACTGAAGCAGGCAGCAGCGGACGTCATTGATTCAGGCTGGTATTTGCTGGGTGAACAGATGAAACAATTCGAAAACAGCCTGGCAGGCTTTATTGGCGTAAAAAATGCCATCGGTGCAGGCAATGGCCTTGACGCGCTTCGGCTGATCCTGAAAGCATACATCGAAATGGGGGTGATGAAGGAAGGCGATGAGGTCATTGTTCCCGCCAACACCTATATCGCCACCATCCTTGCGATCACCGACAACCGGCTGAAACCGGTTCTTGTGGAACCGGAAATCCATACCTACAACCTGGACATTTCTTTGATCGAACAACATATCAGTGACCGGACAAAAGCCATCATGCCGGTTCATTTATACGGGCAGGTGTGCTGGAGTGAAGAACTGGAAATGATCGCAAAAAAATATGATCTCAAAATAATAGAGGACAATGCCCAGGCATTGGGCGCATACTGGAAACAAACAAGAACCGGGGCCCTGGGCGATGCAGCAGGGCTCAGTTTTTATCCCGGAAAAAACCTGGGTGCACTGGGAGACGCAGGTGCCGTCACCACCAATGATGATGAGCTTGCCCGGGTAGTAAGGGCGCTTGGAAATTACGGATCAGAAAAGAAATATATAAATGAATACCAGGGACTCAACAGCCGTATGGATGAGATCCAGGCGGCCTTCCTGAGTATCAAACTCAAATACCTTGATGCCGAAAACCAGCGCCGTAACGAAATCGCTCAATATTATCTTGAAAACATCAACCACCCCGACATCACCCTCCCCCAGATAAATTCAACATTAAGAATTAAAAATTCAAAATTAAGTCATGTCTGGCACCTCTTCGTGATCCGCCACCCTGAACGCGACAGGCTTCATAAATACTTAACGGACAAAGGCATCCAAACCCTGATTCATTATCCCGTCCCGCCCCATAAACAAAATGCATACAGGGAATGGAACGATTATTCGCTCCCGATTACGGAAAAAATACACAGGGAAGTATTGAGCCTGCCCATCAGTCCTGTAATGACCATGCCAGAAATAGAGATCGTTACTAAAGTCATAAACGAATATTCATCCGGCGACTGTGACTGAGCACCAATCCTCCTATCGTTCTATTTTTAAGGCAACTTCTCTCTTTGGAGGTGTCCAGATATTCAACATAATTATTACGATCATCCGGGGAAAAGCAATAGCTGTTTTGCTTGGCACTTCGGGAATGGGCCTGAACGCATTGTTCGTTTCAACACTGAAAATAATTACGGAAAGTACAAATTTAGGATTGCCCCAGAGTGCTGTAAAAAATATTGCCGAAGCCAATGGTACCGGCGACGTAGTGATGATCAACCGGACCGTAGCCATTTTTAAGCGATGGATCTGGTTGACAGCTTTCCTTGGAGCAGCAGTAACACTGGTATTCAGTCATTTTATCAGCAAATGGACCTTTGGGAGCACTGAATACACCTTCTCCTTCATGTTGCTTTCCATAACATTTATTTTTGGAGCCCTGACGGGCGGAATATATACAATTCTGAGAGGATTGCGCAAATTAAATTTGCTTGCGAAAGCAAATATTTTCGGGAGCGCTGCCGGCCTGCTGGTATCATTGCCTTTTTTTTATTTTTATGGTGAAGACGGGATTGTCCCGGCCATCATTGCCGCCTCTGTTGCAACCTATGGAATATCATTATTTTTCAGAAAAAAGGTAACAATAGATCATGTAAATCTATCATGGAATGAAACCTGGCGCGGTGGAACGGAAATGGCCAAATTAGGCATTGCCATGTCGCTGAGCATGGTTTTTGCTTCCTTTTCAGCATACATTGTAAGTATTTATGTTATCAGGACGGGCTCCTTAAGCGACCTTGGTTTATACAATGCAGGGCAGACCATTATTGCCGGATATGTTGGAATGGTCTTTACGGCCATGGGCACCGATTACTTTCCCAGGCTCTCCGAGGTGATCAACATGGATTCTCATAAATGGCAACTGGTCGTAAACCAGCAGGCCGAACTGGTGCTTCTAATCCTCGGACCCATATTGCTGGGTATCCTGCTCACTGCCCCCTATCTGATCAGGATACTTTT
>JAFGTP010000062.1 GCA_016934035.1 Fidelibacterota bacterium | reverse complement strand
GGCTGCCGCCATTATGGTGGATTCTACTTACAAATTGGCATTTCTGGCCTTTCCGTTTGAAGCCATCAAATATGACGATGACAGAGCGGAGTTGATGGACAGGATAATGAATTGGTTTGATGGTGAAATTGATTTTGAGCACAACGACCTTTTTAGATATAAACTTCGTCAAAACTATCCGAACCCATTCAATAACCACACAACCATTCAATATAGTTTATCAGAGAATTCGAATGTTGCTATTAATATTTACAACCTGCAGGGACAGTTAGTTGAGACTTTGAAAAGAAACCATCAAAAAGCCGGTAGTTATGCCGTCACCTGGGATGCAACAGGTTGTCCGTCAGGGGTATATTTTTATCAGATTAAGGCTGGAAACTATGTGAAGACAAAAAAATGTGTTTATGTGAAGTAGGTATTGTTTAGTCAACTTTCATCTATCTTTTTTAGCAGGGATATCACATTCCTGGACGCAAAACCAGCTAGTGCCATCAACACCATTTCCATTGGTTTTGTGGCGGCGTCACTGCCACCAAATTGTTTTACAGAGTTCATTACGATCTGATGGGATGAATCGGCTTTTGTTATCAATGTGGCGTCATTTGCTTGGAATACTTCTACTTTTATTTGGTTGTTCTTTATGTTGTTTCTTTGAATATTATGTTCAAATTTCCCTAAATCCCCCTTCTCAAAGGGAGACTTATGATAAGATTCAAGTCTGTCGGTTATTTAAATTTTCATACACTGAAATTTTGTATAAGTCCTCCCTAAAAAGGGAGGACTTAATATTCGTTTTATTCACATTGTTCGTTGAAAAAAATCTAAAATTCCCACTCGAATCCACCCATTGGCAGCATACTCCATTGGTTGTAAGTGTCCTGTTTATTTTCATCTTCATTCCAGTAATATATAGCCACATTTTGGCGGTTGTAGGCATTCCAAACGCTGAAGTACAGAACCAATGCAGATTGGTTAAAGTAAAACCGCCTGTCAGCACGCAGATTCAGCGAATGATAATCATCCATTCTGGCATCATTGATATGGTTCTGATCGATGATACCGACACCCATTTCTGTCGACAATTCTTTGTCAAAAGGTGTGTAGGGTACTCCACCGGCATAGGTCCACTTGCTAGAAAATTCCCATTTATTGTTGGGTTTGTATCCACCGACCACAGTGAACAGAAATTGATTGTCATAAACCCGGTTTCTCCATTTTCCAGTGTAATCTTTATAGCGGGATTGAAAAATTGTGGCACTAACCATTCCATAGAAATCTTTGGCCATTTTTTTCTGGAGCAGTAATTCAATTCCACGGGAATTTGCCTCGCCATTGTCAACCAATTCCGGATAACTTCTGAAATAGTTCATATGTCTTCCATCATCAATAATAAAAGCATAAGGGTCCGAAGGGTCCAGTGGACAGTTGTCATAATCCTTATTGTAAATTTCCAAAGAAAATTTGGTGTCGCTGGTGATCATCCAGTCCATTCCGGCTACATAATGCGTGGCTTTAACGGATTTCAGGTTTTTGAATGCTTCATTTTGTGACAGGAGAAAAATCGGCAGGTTCTGGTAGTAATTTCCCCAGGCAGCTTTCAATGTGATAACCGGATTGATCTTGTAGGACAGTGACAATCTTGGAGAAATATTCAGGTTTTCATTGTAATCGTAATAATCACTGCGCAATCCGGCTGCTATTATGAAGTTGGGAGAGAAGGAATACTGATAGTTTACAAATGGACCGAAACTGATAGACTGATGGTCCATCGCAATGGTCTGTGCGGCTTTTTCATTTCCCAATCGATCAGTGTAGGTCCCGAAGAAGTTCTTAAAATCTGCGTTGGTGTAAGTGGCGTTGAAGCCAAATTCGATTCTGTTTTTTGGGTTGAATTTATATGAATTGATGTTCCTGATTCTGACAGCATTATCTTTGGAATGACTTCCCTGCAATGGTCTCTCGTCATCCGTATCGTACCACCTATCATCATTATCGGAATATGAATAAGCAAGACTGGTGTTGGAGTAGCCTTTGTGATTCCAGAGAAATTTCCAGTTAACTCCGGCTGTATTCTGGTTTACTTCCATATCTCCATAACTTGGCATATCGGAATCTTCAGCCACATCGTGATCATATCCAATGGCACTGTTTCCATAGATATTCAGAAATGTCAGTTTGTTTTTGGGATTGATATCAAAGGTAAATTTACCCTGAATATCGTAATAGGCCGGAGCAGCACCTGTGCCGATAGCTTCAACCAGCATATCAAGGTAACTTTTTCGTGCGGATAACAACCATGTGCCTTTTCCATTAAATAAAGGACCTTCACCAACACCGCCAAATCCACTCATGCCCATATCCAGTTGAAATTCCATGTTTTCGCGATTGCCATCACGGTAGTCAATATTGGTAATGGATGAAAGTTTATCGCCGTAAGTGGCATCAAATCCGCCGGCATTGAAATTCACATCTTCAATAAAATCCACATTGAGCATACCGATGGGGCCACCGGTAGAACCTTTGGTAGGGAAGTGGTTGATGTTGGGAATTTCGATATTGTCGATAAAGAATCCGTTTTCAATGGGGCTGCCACCCCGAACCATCAGGTCATTGGCATTATCGTAGACCTGGGCTGTGCTGGGAAGTGCCATCAGGATTCGACTTACATCACCGGCTGAACCCGGAGAGCGGCGGACTTCTTCAGCATTGAATGAAAAATTGCTGATAGTTTTTTCATCTGCTTCAGTGAAATATCCTGTTGTTACAATGACGGTTTCACCCTGTAAAACTGCTTCCGGTAATTCTGCATTTTGGATCGTGGTTCTGTCTGGCTTTACCTGAATATCACTTTTCATTATTTTTTTATAACCCATAAAATGAAACGAGAGGTTATAATTTCCCGGTTCTACATTTTCAATTCGGAAATCACCGTTGATATCAGATGCTGCTCCGAGGGTTGTTTTTTCCAGAATTACATTGACACCAATTAATGGCTTTTGAGTGCCTTCGTCAATCACGCGTCCGGCAATTGTTCCATTGGATGCCAGAAGTGAGGACAGTAGGATTAAAATTGTTAAGATTACTTTTGATGGTTGCATTTTTACACCTTTTTTTTAGTTCGTTATTTGATTTTTAAACCAACCTTCAAGCCCCGTTTTGTAAAGGAAGGGATGAAAGTGGAGGTTATTGTAATTTTGTTGTTAATTCCTGTGCCCATTCAGTTAAAGCTTTTATTGCCGCCTGTTCATCACTATGAAACGGACTTTTCATCTTCAAGGAACCCGTGAAATTATCATTGTATTTTGATTTTCCGGGGAAATTCCATGAGCAGAATCCATAGGAAGTGAATTGTGCATATTTATGATTCAGTGATTCCAGCCGGCTTTTTAATATATTGAATAAAGGGTGGACTTTATTGAACATCCAAATTGGATATCCAAGTATTACCATGTCATACTGAAGTAATTCATCTTGATTAATTGTCAATTCACAATCAAAAGGGATTAAATAATCTTTTATCAGAGATATTTTACTAAAAGCTTTAGAAGATATTTCGTTTATATCTTTGATATCACATTGAAGAATATCACCCAATTTTTCAGCCATGAACTTTACATTGCCTGTTAATGAGTAGTAAATAATTAAAATTTTGTGATTCATTGTTGGATCCTTTCGGTTTTGTTAACAATGAAAAATTATCTGCAAAATTCTAGGAATGGAATAGGGTGAAGCCCTCAATTTGAGTGGTGAAATTCCCCTAAATTGGTTCTAGGGGGAATCCCTTAATAGAGGAGAAAGCTAGTTGGACGTGCTGAGTGCGGAGTGTTGCGTTTTATTCTTTGTTTGATTGTACCAGATTATTTAGTTGTACCCGATTTTTGACCTGTACTTTCTGGTAAATGTTAGACAGGTGGTTTTCTACAGTTTTATAAGAAATGAATAGTTTGTCAGAGATTTCCTTGTTGCTGAATCCTTGGATAATTTCCTGAACAATTTCACCTTCACGCTGTGTGATGCTGAATTTATCGATAAAATGCTGTGTCAACTGGCCATTTTTCAGATAGGCTGGCTGGGCCAGGTAATCAAAAGCAAACCTAATGGAAAAAAAACTGACGATAAAAAAGTAGACAGGCATGGTCAGGTTGTAGGGAACCAGTTTAAAATCCGGTATTACCGAGTCCATCACCATGAACGGAAACATCAGCAGGGTGATGATCTTAAAGGTTTTTGTTTTTTCTCTGATTTCTGCATTGGCAAATTCTTTTCGATGAAAAAATCCATAAAAAATGGTATAGCCAACGGAACTAAAAATGATGGTGTGGGCCAACGGCGCCGTGATATTGTTTCCAATTTCCAAAAAATATAAAATTCCGGCCAGTATCATAATCGCCATACCGGCAAAAAGCAGAGTCCGAAGAGTTCCGGAAATTTTGATGCCAAAAACAGAAAAGAAAAATACCGGTGTGGCATAGATACAGAGAGTTGAACCCAGAATTGTGATGGCCATTGATATCTTTCTGATTAAAATGATGTCAAGATTGATTGTTTTGCCATAGTGGAGGACCGCTAATCCCAGAACAATCAAAGTCAGGGATAACATAAAAGAAGCATAACTGATGAAAATGTGTTTTTTCAATTTACTATAAAATAAGATGGATACAATAGTGGCTGCGTAACCGGTGGCCAGGGAAAGTATGAAGGCCAGTAAAGCAATGTGTTCCATAATTTTTAGGCCTCAATTGACGTTGTCGGACAAAAATTCTGCCCGTTTTTTCAAACAACAGGTTTTTGCCAGGTTTTCATGGTTCATTAATAGGATACCTTCCAGACACTACCGCTGTAGGGAGCCAGATCAAATTTTTGCTTTTCATATTTTGAATTTTTAACCAGGATTTCTGCCAGTTGAGACGGCATCCATTTCGGGAATTCCAGGGTCACGGATTTTTTTTCATCGCTTTTGTTGATTGCAATGACCAGGCGGTTTTTATGATCACCGCGACTAAAGATCATCACATTTGCATCACAATAGAGAGGTAAATAATCCCCTCTTCGCAGGGCAGAATATTTTTTGCGAAGGTTGAATATTTTGGAATTCCAGGCCAGTTGGTCTTTTTCTTTTTCTTTCAGTTCATTATCAAAACGCATTTTGCGGCGATTGTCAGGGTCCTGGGCGCCGGTCATGCCAAACTCGTCGCCGTAGTATATAATCGGGATACCGGGAATGGTGTGTAAAAAAGTCATCAGGGCTTGTTGTTTTTGTAAAGTCTCAGGGTCATCAACCTGGATTTTTTCTTCCTTCCAGGCGGCTTCGAAGGCATTGTCACTGAGTTTTAAATCCCCTTCCAGATAGGCCATCATTCGCGTCTGGTCATGGCTGTCAAAAATATTGCCCATCAGATGATTGTAGCCATAGACTTCGAGACTTTTATCCAGGGACATTTGCAGGTCACGAAGATCGCTGTTTGCTTCGGCAAAAACCCTTCTCTGGGTAAAAAATAACTCAAAATTGAATTGTGAATCCAGCATCCCATTGTTGACATAGGATTTAATCAATTCGGCACTGCCGAAGGTTTCGCCGATCTGAAAGCAGGGAACAGGCTTGCCAGGTTCCACCTGCTGGTAGATTTTTTGGGTGATATTGCGCCAGACGTTGAGGGGAACATGCTTGGTGGCGTCATGGCGGAAACCATCTGCGCCGGACTCTTTCAGCCACCAGATTGCATCGTTGGTTATTGCCTGGACAGCTGAGTCATTATCAAAATCAAAAGAAGGTAAAAATTCATCAAACCAGGTGGTCAGCCGGTATTCATCAAAGAGACGAATGTTGCGCCGGCCGTCGGGAAGTTCCAGATTGCCGTACCAGCTTCGGTGGTTTTTGAAATAAGGATGCTCGATGTGAGTATGATTGGAAACAAAATCCAGAAGGATTTTGATATTATGCTGATGAGCTGTGTTCACCAGCTGTTGTAGTTCCTGCATCGTCCCCAGGCGGGGTTCTACTTCTCTGGGTTTTGCCGGCCAGTAGCCGTGGTACCCGGTATAATAGCGCTGGGGTTCAGGATATTCCCTGTAGGCCGAGTCTGTGGTGGTATTTACCGGCGTGATCCATAGGGTGTTGACGCCGATTTTTTGAAAGTACATGGATTTGATTTGTTGAATGATCCCCTGAAAATCACCGCCCTGAAAATTCGCCTGATCTGCAAGTCCGGAATGAATGACAGGCTGGTCGTTTTTGGTATTGCCGTTTTTAAACCTGTCAGTCATCATTGAATAGATGGTTGCATCCTGCCAGATAAAGTCATTATTTTTGAGAATTTTTCCGTTTCGGGTCCAGGTGGTGACAATATTACCCGGATAGTTGCCATAGGTTGCCACCAGTCTGAAAACCTTGATTTTTCCGTGATCTGCAAACAGGGCAGTGTTAATCGTGATTGTATCCTCATTGATGGTGTAATATTTCGAATCGAGAATATTATTATTCATCAGGATATGGACCTTAATATTTTCTTCTGTTTCAGAATCGATGATATATTTTAATTGATAATCGTCCTCACCGGGAACTACGTAAAGATTGGGTACTCGTGTTTTCAGGCTGGATTTTACTTTCAGCAGTGAATTGTAGGCACCATAACCATTATCAACTTTGACAGGATTATCGGGATCAGGAAATTCTCCTTGGTCCGTGACAAACTGGTATTCGTAAACGCCGTCATCAAGATGTAATGTGCGTGTAAAAATTCCGTCGTTATTGTCGTCCTTCATTTCCAGTGAGCGACGGTCCCAGGTGTTAAAACTTCCCATCACGAAGATTCTTTGGGAAGGCTGCGAGGGTTTGAGTTTCATGACAACGGCTTCTTTCTGCTTCACAATAACCGGTAAAACATTTGAATTGCCATTGTGGGTAAATTCAATCAAACTCAGACCGAAAAAACCATCTGCCGGCTCCAGTTTCAGTCCACCTGATGGTCTGTCATATACGATTTTTATATTTTCGTTGGGTGAAAATGTTAAATCGTAAGTTTGGGAAAAGAAAAGATCTTGTATTTGGAAAGTGCTGACTTTATTTTTTTCGATTTTTAAAAATTCCAGCAGTTCCGGTGGATGGGAATTATTTTTTTCCATGGCTATCTGACAGGCACTTAATAGGAGAGCGATTAAAACGACCACACAGAAATAAATGAATTTTTTCATTTTGGTTCCTATCAATGATTTAAAAAAGGTCTGGACATTCCGGTTCTTCCTGGCAATTTTCACAACCGGTACATGACTTTCATGGAAATGGGGGCCAATTCAATTTTGGTGGAATTGATGGGTTTAATGATCTCAGTTCCGGCCACTTCCTTGTCAACAACCAGGATCCATTTATTGTTTGGTATGTCAAAAATTTCAGGATGATGATGGGGATTGATCAGCACCAGTGCTTCTTTCCATTCATCGTCTAGTTCATTGCGTTGTAACCGGTAGGCAATACAGCCCTGGGGTACATTAAAACCTAATTGCTCCAGAAATTTCAGGTTTTTTCGAACAAGAGCCGCTTCTTTCATCCGAAACATCGGATGGGCCTTGCGCAACTGGATCAGCCCTTGATAATATTTGAAAATATCCATGTTTTCCTGCTTGTAGTCCCAGCGGATCATATTGATTTTGTCCGGTTGGTTATAACTGTTGTGGGAACCAAATTTTGTCCGTAACATTTCCTGTCCGGCATGAAGGAAAGGCACTCCCTGGGAAGTCAGGATAATTCCGGCAGCCAGTTTATTCATGGCCTTCAATATCGTGTCGTTGTAAAAATTGCTGTCTTCGGTAGTGGCGACAATTCTGTCCCAAAGGGTCCTGCCGTCGTGACAGGCAACATAATTAATCACTTCCACGGGATTGTCGGCAAATTCATCAATACTGCCCAAAATGCCGGTCCTGATCCGTTCGACGTTGAGTGAAGCTTGGATATAACCCGGTTCAAGATTGTTCCAGGGCCCTTTGATGGCATCTCTGAAGTGGTCGTTGAAAACGGCAAATCCCTTTCCCCTCTGGTCTCCTTTTAAGGTGGGTGTGATAGGCGTTGCGCCGGCTGTCCAGGGTTCGCCATAGATGAAAATGTCTTGCTTTAGGGCGCGTAATTGTTTGACGATTTCTTTCATGGTTTCATGATCGTGGAGGCCCATTAAATCAAACCTGAAGCCGTCAACATCGTATTGAGTTACCCAGAATTTTAAGGATTCCAGGATGAATTTCCGCACCATGGGTGATTCGGAACGGAATTCATTTCCGCAACCGGACCCGTTCCAGTAGGAATTATCCATTTTAGTCCTGTAAAAAAAGTTGGGTACGAAGCCATTGAAATTGTACCGGATTTCGGGATTGCCTTCTGCGGTGTGATTGTAAACCACATCCATGACTACTTTAATTCCCTTTTTATGGCAGGCATCCACCAGTTTTTTGAATTCTATATTACCGGAACCATTCAAAGGATCTGTTGCATACCAGCCGTCCGGAGCATTAAAGTTGACCGGCATATAACCCCAAAAATAGTGATTTGAAGCGTTGTTGTGCTCAAAATCCTGAACAGGCAGAATCTGCAGGGTATTGATACCCAGCTCTGCCAAATGGTCCAGGCCGGTCGAAATATTGGTACCGGGCAGTGTTGTCCCGGTTTCCGTAAAACCCAGATATTTGCCTTTGTTCGTGATTCCGGAATTCTGGGAAATGGAAAAATCACGGATATGGATTTCGTAAATTACAGCCTGATCAAAGGAAAATTCAGGGCTTTTAGCTATTTTTGTATCATCCTGAAAAATCAGGCTGCGTCCGTCATGGGCGGTGGTTGCGATGGAGTAAGGGTCCAGGACCTCTCTATCCTTTTGATACTGGTCATCGGGACCGTCGATTTGATAAGTGTAATAGTGGTTCAGCAAATCGCCATTGACACTGGTTTCCCAGAGGCCATGGTTTTTGGGTGTCAGTTTGTAGGTGTTTTTTTTATCGCCCTCAGGATGGGTATAAATATTCAATAGAACTTCTGTTGCTCCCGGCGCCCAAACTCGAAAAAGGGTCTTTTCCCGAGAATAGAAAAAACCCAATTTTTCCTGAGTATGGTATTCACTGCTGTCAAGAATACCGCGAATGGTGAGCGGCCCGGGTTCAAAACCATCCAAAGTGAACTTCGCCGGTAATTTTGCAATATTTATTCTTTCGGAAAATTTTACCGCCAAAGCGTTGCTGATATCCGTTGTATCGGGGATTAAGCGAAGGCTTTTGGCCTCTGCAATTTTCAGGTCATTATATATGATGAAAGGTTTGGCCTGGGCCAGGCTCTCCTTGGAGACGGGGTGTGTTACCAGGACGGTCAGTTCATCAGGCGAATCGATAAAGGCTTTTCGTACAAAAGGAGACAAAGAGGGTTTTTCAATAAAAATTTCCTTTTGTCCTTCCAGGACCCAGATTTCGCCGTGAGAAGATCGGGTTACAAATCGTTCAATTCCTTTGTTCTGCCAATCCTTGAATTTGGGTAAAAAATTGATATTTCCCTTGGGAGGATAATTGTCAAAATTCAGATTGAATATCAAACCGAAATTGTCCTGTCCGGCGGGTTTGAGTTCGATGGTTTTGTGGTCCAGCCATGTCCAAAGTGTCCAGTGATCATAGTTTTGATCATACCGATGATAGTGGATGGTTACGTCGTTCATGTTTGCAAATACTCCTGTTGTATAAATTAACACCCAAAGCGTCATAAAGATCAGTTTGGATTTAAAGGTATAAAATTTACCATTCATTTTCCAACCTTTCATAATGTTTCCCTAACCAATTTATTGTGTCACTAATTTATGGGTCAGGGGTCTTCCTTGCAAATCAAAAATTCTCTGTGTTTTGCAAATTTCTCAAAATTTTTTTTGAAGTTATATTTTTTAAAAACAATAGATTTTAAAGTATTTTTATTGACATTATTTTAAAATTGTCAGAAAAGGCTTTTTTTAAAAAATTTTTCTCAATATATTATTTTCGGCCGAAGAGGAATAGAATTATTAATTAATATATAAGTAAAATTTTTGTGCTCGCATGCTTACGATAAACTTCCCCGGCTTAAAAAATGGTCGGGGATGTTTTTTTTGAATCTATCAATTAATTATTAGGGGTGAAAATGAAGAAATTAATTGCCATCATGGTGGTCCTGACTTGTGTAACCGGCCTTTTCGCCGGAGGAATTGTTACCAATTTGAATCAAAGTGCTGAATATGTCAGAACACTTAACCGAAATGCATCGACTGGCCTGGATGCAGTTTTTTACAATCCGGCTGGGTTGAGCAAACTGGAAGATGGTCTTTACCTGTACCTGAGTAATCAATCCATTATTCAGGTCAAGGGTATTGATGCAAAATATCCGGTTCCAATGAACACTACCAATTTTGAAGGGAATACCGGGGTTTGGGTTTATCCGAATATTTACCTGGCCATGAAGATGAACAAACTGACTTTTTCCGGTGGTTTTATGCCAATCGGCGGAGGCGGTAGTGCAGAATACAAAGATGGATTGCCGTCTTTTGAATCAGGTGTTGCTCAATTGGTACCGATGCTTTCTCAGATAGGAGTAAACGATTATAAATATGAAGTCAGTTTTGAAGGTTCATCCGTATACATGGGGCTCCAGGCTGGTGTAACCTATGAACTGAATGAACAGTTTTCTGTTTATGGCGGAGGCCGATTTGTCAACGCTTCCAACAGTTATGAAGGTTATTTAAAAAATATGCAAGTCAATCCGCTGGGAGGTGCTTTTATGGCTCCGGCCCCTTATTTCTATGCTTTAAGAGACCAGCTGGCCGGTGGCGCTGCACAAATGCAGCCGATCATTGACGCCGGAGCGGGGAGTTATACCCTGGCCCAACTGGTTGGTGGCGGACAAATGACACAAGCGCAGGCAGAGGTCATCAAACAGGGAATCATGCAGGCAGCCGGCTTATCTGCTGAACAGGTCGATGCTATGAATGTAGCCACCCTTCAGGGCGCATACAATGCTGCAAGCAGCACCATGGGCGCAACCGGAGACCAACTGGCCGTTGCAACTGCCGACAAGGAACTGGAAGCTTCACAAAGTGGTCATGGTTTTTGTGCTATCGTGGGCCTGAACTGGTCGCCTAATGACGATTTGAATGTTGGTTTCAGATATGAATCCATTACCAAAATGACCTTAAAGAATGACACCAAAAAAAATACAACCGGCGTCGTATCTTTTGATGATGGTATAGAAAAAGGAGCCGATATGCCGGCCCTGGCTGCCTTGGGAATTTCCTACAAAGTCACTGACAAACTGAGACTGGAAACCAACTTTAATTACTTTTTTGATCCCCAGGTTGACTGGGATGGAAATGAAGATAAACTAGACAACTGTATGGAATTTGGACTGGCTGCTGAATATGCTCTTAATGAAAAATTTATCGGCAGCATCGGATTCCTGAGGTCCAATACTTCATCAACGGAAGAATACCGATCCGATTTGGATTATGGTCTTGATTCCAATACTCTAGGATTTGGCATCAGTTATCAATTTTCTGAACAGTTAAAACTGGATTTTGGGGCATTAAATACCTTTTATATCGATGGAAAAAATGCTGCCGGCACAGAAGAATATTACAAAACCACCTCTGTGGCGTCCATTGGAATGTCCTATAAATTTTAACCAGGAAAAATACAAAATAATCAATTATAAAAGCCTCGGATTTTTTCGGGGCTTTTTATTTTATTTACATTGAAAAAAACTATTAATGTTTAAATTTCCGAATAAGATGAAAATCATGCGTTAAAAATGATGAGGTGAGATATGAAGAAAGGGATGTTGATTTTTTTATGGGTGTTTTTATTTAGCAGATTGACAGCAGGCGAAAGAACAGGCTGGGGCTGGGGTGGTGTTCCAGCCTTAAATTTTAATGCTGATAATGGTTTTGGATATGGTGTTTTACTGAATTTTTTTAATTACAAGGACGGCGGGTATGAACCCTATTTTCTGAAAATCAATCCCATTATATTTTTTACAACCGGAGGAATGCAGGATCACACCTTTTTTATTGATTCACCCTATCTCTTAGGCAGAGGATGGCGATTCAACGTCCGTATTCGATATAAGGATGAAAACTATTATCCCTTTTATGGATTTGGGAATGATTCTCAGTTTGATAAAAATTTTATTGAGACAGATGATGACGGAAATTCTTTGGATTTGCTTCATGGCAAACATTATTATACTTTTCAATCCACTCAACTGAAAGGAATTACCAATTTTCAGAAAGCACTGGTCACCCGTGAAAACAATAAAGCGAAAATTTCACTGCTCATGGGATATGGATTTGTCAATGAAAAGAATGATTTGAATAAAAATGAAGGTATTGAAACCAAAGTTGCAGAATATCTGGATGACGGCAGAATCACTCAAAAAGAATTTGAGGGACATTTTAACAGTTACCTGAAAACCGGGTTGATCTATGATACACGTGATAACGAACCGGCGCCAAACAGCGGGACCTGGTCCAGTATTCTGGTAGAAGGCTACACAAAAATTGTCGGTAGTGAAACCCAGTTTGTTCGCTTGACATTGACGGACCGCCGTTATTTTACTCTTTTTAAAAATATGGTCTATGCCAACAGAGTGCTTTATGAAAAAATAACAGACGGTGCGCCTTTTACCCTGTACTATCCTTTTGGTGGCTCAGTCAATTCCGATGAAGGGATTGGTGGATATCGGACGATTCGGGGGCAGTTGAAAAACCGTTTTATCGGTGATCAAAAGTTTATGATGAATATGGAACTGCGTTATAAATTTTATGAATTTTCTTTATTAAATCAGGATTTTTATCTGACTGTCAACGGGTTTTATGATTTTGGTCGGGTTTGGCATGACGAAGACATCGAAGGAGGGTTCAAGAATTTCAAAGACGGCAAAGGGCTCGGTCTGCATGTCGGGTGGAATGAAAATTTTATTGTTTTTGCTGAAATGGCCTTTGGGAATGAAGCCGGAAGCCAACTCTATATTGATATCGGTTATATTTTTTAATGAGGCACATTTATGGGATTGATAAAAGATAAAGGACAATTTGGCTGGGTCATGTATGATTGGGCAAATTCAGCTTTTGCGACCACGGTAATGGCCGGGTTCTTTCCGGTTTTTTTTAAAAATTATTGGTCCAGCACATCCGATGTCAACATGAGTACTGCCTATCTGGGAATGGCCAATTCCCTGGCTTCACTGATGGTGGCCCTTCTGGCACCTATTTTAGGGGCGATTTCCGATCAGGGAAAAAGCCGAAAACAATTTCTGGTCTTTTTCGCTTTTATGAGTATACTGATGACGGGTTGTTTGTTTATGGTGGAAATGGGAAACTGGCAATTAGCTCTTTTTCTATACGTTATGGGTACGATAGGATTTAGCGGTGGTAATATTTTTTATGACTCCTTACTCCCGGATGTTGCCACTGAAAAAACGATTGATTTTATCTCATCCAAAGGATATGCATACGGTTATTTGGGTGGAGGATTGCTTTTTTTAATTAATGTTTTGTGGTACACCATGCCTGCTTCCTTTGGATTTGAGACGGAATACAGTTCCAGGGTTATTGATCAAAGCAACAACACAATTTTTGTAGAGGCTGAAAAATTTAATGTTCCCGAATCCGGGGGTTTTGAAGCCATCGTAACCAGTTACTATTACGCTGATATTCAGAAAATTGAGATCGAGCGACAAGGTAATGAAACAGTCGCTCACATCAGTATCGATGGACCTCAAGATTTGGATTGGGAGCGCATTAACAAAACAGTCGGTTTGGGGCAATATAAAACAGCAGAATTTGTCGGTTATGATCCATCCCATTCCGTGATGACAGTTAAAAATTTGACACGAAAAATCACAAAAAATGATGCAGTCACGATGAAAATTGATAATCCGATAATTGTTGGAAATTATCAGAATGGAATCTGTTCGGAAATATTCGGTTTGGAAAAAACCTACGAAGATATCACTATAAAATCCAATATTTTGGAACCAGCCCATGAATTTTTGCCTGTTCGATTGAGTTTTTTATCGGTTGCCCTCTGGTGGGGCATTTTCACCATTCCTTTGATCCTATGGGTCAAAGAAGAAAAGAATCGTGTTAAAAATAAGGTTTTCAATTATGTTAAACTTGGATTTGGGCAGTTGGCCAGTACGTTTAAAAAAGTAAGGAAAATGAAATATATTTTTATGTTTTTGGGAGCCTACTGGATGTATATTGACGGCGTCAATACCGTCATCAGAATGTCCGTTGACTATGGGATGTCAATCGGTTTGCCTTCATCCTCGTTGATCGTAGCCCTCTTAATCACACAATTTGTTGGCTTTCCCTCGGCATTGATATTTGGAAAACTGGGGGAAAAATGGAGTGTGAAAAACTCATTGTTTATCGGAATAATTATCTATTTAGGAATTAATGTCTGGGCGATCTTTATGAAAAGCGCCCAGGAATTTTACCTGATGGCTATTATTATCGGTACGGTTCAGGGAGGCATACAGGCATTATCCCGATCCATGTATTCCCGGTTGGTCCCCAGAGGGCAAAATGCTGAGTTTTTTGGTTTTTTTAATATGACAGGGAAGTTTGCCGCCATTTTTGGGCCATTGTTAGTTGGTTTAATTAATATCATTGCTCGAAATTTCGGGCTGTCTTCCGATCTTTCCACAAGGATTGGAATCGGTTCTCTGATCCTTTTGTTTATCGGGGGTGGGATTTTTCTGTATTTTGTAGATGTGGACGAAGGAAAAAGGCAGGCTTCAGAATTATAGTTTTTTGGAAAAATAGGGTTTGCTTTTGAAATTATTTTTTGAAATAAAAAATAATAAAAAAAGTTCTTTGTAAATTGATTGAATGAATTATATTAATCGCTGAGGGTTAAGAAAATCTCGATAATCAATGGGGCAGGAAATGAGAAAAAAATCTTTTTCTCCGTCTTTTCTTTTTTTAATCATACTGTTTGCTTTAGGGATTCTTTTTGCGAGTCAGTATTCACCGGGAACAGAGCGTATTGCAACCTTTTCCGTAGCCAGGTGTGATGGTGACCAACTGGTCAAATGCGTTACAGAACTGGAGCGAAATTTTGATGGGGTTGAAAAAATTTTTGTGGACACAAAAACAAATATCTTTTCAATTCGCTATGAAAGTTCCTCTGTATCGATTGATTCTGTAAAAGAATTTTTCAGTGATGCTGGTGTGACAATTGAGTCTTCGAATTCAATCAGTCTGATGGGTGAAAAGGATAACGGACCGGATAAAAAACTATTTAAAATCAGTTTTTCATCCTTGGAGTAAATTAAAAAAGCCGGAATTAATTCCGGCTTTTTTTTAGGGTGCTCAGAGCGAGACTCGAACTCGCATGACCGTAAGGTCACTAGACCCTGAACCTAGCGTGTCTACCAATTTCACCATCCGAGCATGTATCCAAAAAGCACCAAAATTTATATGATGCTTATGTTTTCTACAAGCATTAATTAAAAATTCTTTTAAAAAAAATAGTTATTAGTTGCAAATTCTTGAAGTGAATGTTAAGTTTCCGGATTATGAAGTACGATAATCAGAATCTTGTCACCAAAAACAGAAAAGCCTATCACGACTTTACCATTTCCGAAGAATACGAAGCCGGAATTGCACTACTGGGTACTGAAGTCAAGTCTATTCGAAACGGGCAAATCAATTTGAAAGACAGTTATGCTAAAATTAAAAATGACGAAGTGTTTTTAGTCAATTGTCATATATCGCCCTATTTTGAAGCCGGGAAATCAAACCATGAGCCCGAAAGGGAACGGAAACTTTTACTCAAGAAAAGAGAAATCAGGAAAATAAAAAAATATATTGAGGAAAAAGGCAATACCTTGGTTCCTCTTCGTGTTTATATCACAGCAAAAGGACTCATTAAGATTGCTGTGGGAATGGGACAGGGAAAAAAGAATTACGATAAACGCACAGCTTTAGCCGAAAAACAATCCCAAAGAGAAATCGATAGAATAAGAAAGGATATTTATTAGAATGTTTCCACCGATTAATGAACAAATGGATCTCATCAAAAAAGGTACTGCAGAAATTGTTTCCGAAGATGAACTGGTAAAAAAACTAGAAAATTCAATAAAAAACAATACACCTCTTCGCATCAAACAAGGGTTTGATCCAACTGCTCCTGATATTCATTTAGGTCATACTGTGGGTATTCGAAAATTAAAAGATTTTCAGTCCTTAGGCCATCAGATTGTTTTGATAGTTGGTGATTACACAGCTATGGTCGGCGATCCCTCCGGTAAGAATTCCACTCGCCCCAGACTCACCCGGCAAAAAATTCTTGAGAATGCCAAAACCTATGAAAAACAATTTTTTAAAATTTTAGATCAAGACAAAACTGAAATCCATTTTAATGGAACCTGGTTTCAGGATATGAGATTTGAAGAGATCATGAATCTGGCTGCCTCCTATACCGTTGCCAGAATTCTTGAAAGAGATGATTTCACAAAACGATACAAAGCTGGTTCTCCGATCAGTTTACATGAATTTTTCTATCCCCTGATGCAGGGCTATGATTCCGTCGCCATCCGGTCCGATGTGGAATTGGGGGCCACAGAACAGATGTTTAACCTTCTGGCGGGCAGAAATATTCAGAGAGAATATGGAATGGAACCACAAATAGCCCTGACTATGCCGGTATTGGAAGGCATTGATGGAAAAGACCGTATGAGTAAAAGTACCGGAAACTATATTGGCATTGATGAACCGGCCAAAGAGATGTTTGGAAAAATTATGTCCATTCCGGATGAAATTATTCTAAAATATTTCACATTGTTGTCAGATCTGTCAGTGACAGAATTGAAAGATATCGAAAAAAAACTTAATGATCCCCAATTTAATCCCATGTTATTGAAGAAACAGCTGGGGCGTGATATCATCACCCAATATCACAATGCGGAAGCAGCCCGCCAGGCCCAGGAAGAGTTCGAGGCAGTTTTCAGTAAAAATGCAATTCCTGAAGATATTGAAATTATAAAATTGCCTGCTGATGAAATTGGTGACCAACTGGTGCGTCTCCTCACCAAGTATAATCTTACAGAATCAAATGGTGAAGCCAAACGCATGATAAAACAGGGGGCCGTAAAAATCAATAATGATAAAGTCAGTGATCAGGATATGGAATTGAAGGAACCGGGTGAATATATTATCAAAGTAGGAAAACGCAGGTTTGTCAAATTCGTTATTTAAGTTTTCAATTCAATCTTTTTTTAAGCCTTGGTGTCCCCAAGGCTATTTTATTGGGAAAAAAATTCCTGTCTGGAAAAATTGTTCACGGAAAATGATGCACCTCAGGCCATATCTGATCTCTAAAAATATTGTATAAGCCTAAACCCCTTAAATATTATGAATTCTGTTTATATTTGTAGGGTGTTTCCTGTTTCTGGCATATCATTTGAGTTTTCATGGCAGATTAAATGAAAACAGGAAATCTTATGTCTTCTGAGATTATTGATTTATATAGTAAAAAATTAAATGAGATCAAAAACCTCCCTACTCTGCCGGTTATTGCGACTGAGATTATGCGCATCACGAGGAATGATAATTTCTCTGCCCGACAGATCCAGACGGTAATCGAAAAAGACCCTCCTTTGGCGATGCAGGTGCTAAAAGTGGCAAACTCTGCCTATTATGCACAGCGAAATCCGGTCAAATCTTTGAGACATGCAGTTGTTCTCATTGGAATGCGGCAGTTGAGTAACATCGCCATCAGTTTTTCGGTCCTTAAAAGGTTTGAAACCCAATCCAATAATCTGAAATGGGAAAAGTTTTGGGAACACTCCATTGCGGTTGGCTTCGTCTCAGAACTGTTGGTTGATGAGTATGAGATTGAAACCCGTGAAAGTCCTTATACCATGGGGTTGTTACATGATATTGGTAAACTGGTATTAAATATCCTGGAACCCGAAAAATATTTCCATGTTTACCAGACTGTTATCAGTAGCTACAGGTCTTTTTATGATGTTGAAATGGAAATTCTCAATATAACCCATTGTGAAATTGGTAAAATGCTGGCAGAAAACTGGAAGATGTCAGAAAAACTCATTGATGTGGTGCTCAACCACCATACTTATGAACTCTCCCTCAATGAAAATAAACTACTGAATGCAGTGATTGAACTTGCAGATCATATCTGCAATATTTACGGGATTTCTTTTGGAATGAAATTTGACAACAATTCGCCATCTATACCGGGTTCATGGGAATTTTTGCAAAGTAGTGTAAAAGAATTAAAAAATAAAAGATTTGAAGATTTTGTCTCAGAAATGGATACTCAGATAGCGTCCATTTCCGAGATGGTAAAATTAATACAAGTATGAAAGGGGAACTTAAAAAATGATAGACAATAAGGTTCTTTTTGTTGATGACTCACCAACCATGCGTCGAATTATTAAAAATTCCTTACAGAAAATTGGTTTTACAGAATTTATCGAAGCTGAAAACGGCGTTGATGCTCTGGATAAACTTGAAGGTGAAGACGTCGGACTGATTCTGTCAGATTGGAATATGCCGGAAATGAATGGAAAACAATTGGTGGAAGAACTGAAAAGCAATGATAAATATAAAGATATTCCGATTATCATGATTACAACCCGGGGTATGAAAGAAGATGTTATCACTGCTGTAAAATTAGGTGTCGCCGGTTATGTCGTTAAGCCATTTACACCGGAAATATTAAAGGGTAAAATTCAGAAAGCCCTGGCCAAATAAACTGATAGGAGATCAAAATGAGTAATGATAATGGTGTTGGTGAAATTTTTGAAAAAATTGCTGAAATGCAGGATTTCCTTAGAATCGGTGACGAAGTGATCCCTTTTCTGGGTGATCTCTTTAAATTTATCCAAGACGTTATGCCGCTGATGTCAGAAATTCAAAGGTCCTTTACCGATTCCTCAGGGAAATTACCTGATGCAGCTAAACGTCTGAATGATGTTTCTCATGCAACAGAAATGGCGACCCATGAAATTATGGATAAACTGGAATCCATAAATATCGGTCTGGATAAAATTTCCAATTTATCCGAAAGTGACAATGAGATTGTTGAAACCATTAAAAACGATGTTATGGATATAACCTTTGCCCTTCAGTTTCAGGATATTACATCCCAAAAACTTGAACATGCAAACCGTATTCTTGAAGCAATCAATAAAAAGTTTGTTGAACTTTCTAAAAATTCTGAGATGATAAAAGTGAAAACCAAAGTCGGTGAGAGAATAATGCACGAATTACACCTTGGACCTGATCCCGATCAGGCAAATAAAGATTCAGAGGAATTTCACAAAGAGACTGAAGATGTGATTCGCGAAAACCAAAATTTTTCCCAGGATGATATTGATGCATTATTCGGCTAAATTTATGCCATGGACAGAATAATAAAAAATATTGAAAATACCGGATTTTTTCGAGCCGGGGGAAGGGTGATTATCAAAAACATTATCAAAGAAAAGGCAATAAATTATTCAAAGCCGGTTCCCGTTGGGGGGGAAACAAATTTTGCCCATTCCAATAAAAAAGAAGTGGAAGATAGCCATAAAATTGAACCAATTATTGAAAATGATGAAATTGTTGGTGTTATCCACCATTGCATTTGTGGCAGGTCGACTGAAATTCGCTTTGATTACTGATTTTCAAATCTATGAATAAAAAAAGTATAAATATAAAACTTAGTGACGATAAACTGGCTGCCTTTATCACCATTGATGCAAAGCCCAGTGCTTATCCTGAAAAGGTAGAAATTAATGAAACCCTGGCAGAAAATGGAGTTGTGTTTGGTATTGATGAGGCTATGATTAATGATATTGTGAAAAATAAAAAAAACATAGCCAATGCTAAAATTGCTTCCGGGACTATGCCAGTAAAAGGAAAAAATGCGCAGCTCATCTGGCATCTGGAAGATTTTAATAACTCTGAGAAAGTTGTTTTTGATGAAACGGGACTGGCGGACTATAAACATGCCCGAAGTTTTTGTGAAGTCAGGGAAGGGGATGAAATTGTTTCCAAATTGCCCGGAACTCAGGGACGAGATGGAAAGACAGTCACCGGCGAAACAGTGGCTTCAGCGGGCAGAGATATTTCCTTACCGATTGGTGAAAATGTAAAAATCAGTGAAGACGGACTGACTCTTGTTGCCACGGTCTCTGGTTTATTAAATTTTTGCGATGGTAAAATAGAGATATCCAACGTCTATCGAATTGAAGGTGACGTCTCTTTTAATACAGGCAATATTAATTATGATGGCAAAGTTATTATCCAAGGAGATGTCCGCTCGGGATTTCGTGTTGAAGCCACGGATACAATTATCGTTGAAGGAGATGCCGAAGCAGCCAATATACGCTCAAAAAATGGCGATGTTATCATTAAAATGGGAGTTTTAGGAAAGGGACGGGCCAAAATTTTAGCCGGTCGAAATGTAAGGTGCGGATTTATACAGGATACCGAAGTCAAATCCGGCAAGGATGTCATAGTTGAGCATTACATCATCAACAGCGATGTATATTCCGGGGGAATGGTCAAAGTGGCGGAAAATGAAGGCCTAATTCGCGGCGGAAAAATCTTCGGTGAAAAAGGGATCATTGCAAAAGAGGCGGGTTCCCCGAGAAATATCAGCACAACCCTGGGAATCGGGCTCAATAAAAATGAAGATAATGTCAATGAATTGAACAAAATAATCCATGCAGAAGATGAATTATTCATGCGCTACGAACTGATTTCCAAAAAAGAACGATTTCTAAAATTATTACTTGAACGGGTTGGAAAATTATCGCAGGAAAAGCAAGATGAATTGGATTCAATTTCCAAAGAATTAAATTATATCAACGCAAAATTGGCGGAAATTGACGTCAGAAAAAGGGAAATGTCCCAGAAGTCCGGTGATATTGGCAGCAAACACAAAATCATAATTACAGATAAATTGCATAAAGGTGTCCTGCTGTATACCGGCGCAAACGAGTTTTATATTGACAAACTCTACGAAAAAGTGATGATTTTCCAGGATCTGGATAACATTATTATTGATGATCTAAAAAGTGAAGAGGGATAAATTATGAGCAAAGAAAAAATCAGTATTCTAATTGTTGATGATGAAGAAATGATTGTAGATGAATTCCTGTTTTTCCTGGAACAATTTGGTTACAATGTTCAGGGATTAACAGATTCAAAAGTTGCTGTTGAAAAAATAAAAAAAGAAAAATTTGATATTGTCGTAACAGATTTAAAAATGCCTGAAGTATCCGGCATGGATATCGCCAAGACAGTCAAACAATACAGCCCCGAAACCCTGACCTTCATCATAACGGGATTTGCAACAGTGGATTCCGTGATTGAAGCCATACAGCACGGCGTCTATGATTATATTCGAAAACCTTTTAAATTTAAGGAAATCAAGATCGGTATCGAAAGAGCGGTTGAGCAAATCCTTTTGAAGCGGGAGAACCGGATTCTCAATCAGAAAATTCAACAGATGCTCTCTTACATTACAACCCTCTATGATATTTCATCAATATTATATCAAATTACAGACTTTTCCCTGGTCCAGGAAATGATCATTGATACCATCACCGAAGGGTTGAACATATCCAAATCTGCCATTTTTATCAAAGAAAATAATGAATTTCAAATAAAAAAGCACCACGGACTGGATGCCAGTTTTATTGAAAAATGCCGGCTGACCGACGATTCTACAATCAATGAATATGAAATCAGTGACATTCATTCTACCATCATTGAAAATATTCAGGGAAATATTGTAGTTGACGGTCAAGTTGTCGAGATAAGCGACGGGATTGATTATTTCATACTGACACCGATAACATTTCACAGTAAAGTTCTCGGATTTATTGCGGTTTTCTCACATTCAGAAGAGTCCTTACAATTGGAAGATGAATTGAAATTGATCAATATTATCGCAACGCAGGCAGCACCCATTTTTCAAAAAAAATATGCAACAAAAAGTGATGATTCTGATAAAATAAAAAAAGTACATCCGGTTGTTGAAAGTGCCATGGAACAGTATATATTCAATGCAGACAAGAGAAACGGCTCAGTTTCTTTTGCCAAAGGACGTATCGTCAGAAAAAAAACGGTTCCGTCCCATAAAGGCATCACAGAAATTACTGCCCAGTTTAATCATATCATCACAGCCAAAATTGAAGAGAAGGTGGTTGTTTACTGGCAAACCTTTGATTCCTTTTTATTGATTGTGCCTGACAGCAACCCGGCCAGTTGTGAAATGGTCTTGTCCAACATTAAAAGTAATTTTGAAAATGTGATCAGCGATGTCGATGGAAACACGGCCTATTTCCTGCAATATGTATCTCTTTCCTATCCCTATGAAAAAGGGACTCCGGAAATCCTTTTGGAAAAACTGGGTGAAAAGATGTTTGCTAATTTAAACACACTAGAAGATTAACCATGAATAAAATATTTGAAATCCTGGTAGTTGATGATGACCGTTCCATCCTGGAAGTCCTGAAAATCGGCATAGCAGAAAAAGGTTTTAAAGTTGATGCCTATGAAAGTGCGGAAGAAGCGTTGAAAAATTTTCAGGGAGGAAGATATCGATATGCCTTAATCGATATTAAACTTCAGGGAATGGATGGATTGGAACTGAGTCAGGAAATCATCAAACTTGACCAAAATATTGTTGTTATCCTGATGACCGGATATCCTGATATTCGAAATGTTGTTGAGGCCCTGCGTTCAAGAGTGTTTGATTATTTAATCAAACCCTTTAGATTATCACAATTATTTGCTGTTCTGGATAAAGCTGAACAGAACATTCAGATCAATGCCGAAAATTTGTTGTTAAAAAAATATGTTGCCCAGTTAAAAAATGAAAACCAGGAACTGAAGAGCAAGATTAAGAAATTAACTCCAATGTTTTTTAAGTATAATGAAAACTCACAGACTTCCCCCAAAGAGAGGGCCGTGGATTCATACAAAAAAAATCAGGAAAATTTCGACCTTTCAACTGAAGATGAAGTATTTTAAGAGGGGACTTTAAAAAGGAGGAAAAAGATGATACAACTGCTGGTTGTAGATGATGATTATAGCATCCGTGCCATTATGCAGGAAGCATTCAACGAAGAAAAATATGACGTCAAAGTTTGTGAGAGTGGTGAATCAGCTTTGAAATTGATCAAAAAACGAGATTTTGACCTGGTCATCACAGATTTGATGATGGAAGGAATGTCCGGGCTGGAATTGATGGACCAGGCCAGAAAAATGAAAGACAACCTTGGTTTTCTGATCATAACGGCCTATGGCACCATTAAAACTGCTGTTGAAGCATTGCAAAACGGAGCCTATGATTTTATAACCAAACCCTTTTCAATTTCTCATATCAAATCCCGCGTTGACAAATTCATGGAATACAAGGGACTTAAAGAGGAAAATCAAAAACTGAAACAGAAACTTTCCTTTGATAAAAAATATAATAAACTGGTCGGAACATCACCCGGTATGCAGATGATCTTCAATCAAATTGATATTGTTGCCGATAGTGATGCACCGGTTTTTATACAGGGTGAAAGCGGAACCGGCAAGGAACTGATTGCCCAGGCTATTCATGATAATAGCAATCGCAGGAACCAGCCTTTTATCAAAGTTAACTGCCCGGCAATACCGGAAACTCTATTTGAAAGTACTTTATTTGGCCATGAAAAGGGTGCTTTTACCAACGCTATCAAAACCTATAAGGGACTTTTTGAAGAAGCAGACGGAGGGACTCTTTTACTGGATGAAATAACCGAAATGCCGGTCTCTATGCAGGCAAAATTACTCAGGGTTCTGCAGGAAGATGTTATTACAAGAGTGGGTAGTGCCAAGGAAATACCTATCAATGTTCGTGTCATCGCCACATCAAACCGGGACATTCAAAAAACAATCGATGAAAAAAAATTTCGCTCAGACCTCTATTTTCGACTCAATGTATTTCCAATCAAAGTGCCAAGTCTGAGAAGCCGGCCTGAAGACATTCCGGTTTTGGTCATCCACTTCATCAATAAATTCAAAGAAAAATATCAATTTGACCACAAAGATTTAGAAAAGGAAACATTGGAGTTTATGGTATCGCGGCAATGGCCTGGTAATATCAGGCAACTGGAAAACCTTGTTGAACGGGCGATTTTGTACTCTGGAAAAGAAGAAATTTTACGTCTTGAACATTTTTCAATGGAACCGGAAATGATGAAAAATGATTCCATGAATGTGGATGATATGGCTCTGATGACCATCGCAGAAATGGAAAAAAGAATGATTTTCAAAACCCTCAAAAATACAGGGAACAATCGAACAAAAGCTGCGGAAATTTTGGATATCAGTGTTCGGACACTTCGAAACAAACTGAACCAATACAAAGACGAAGGTCTTGAAGTCCCTTTATAGGTCTTTCTCATGCATAGATCAACTAAAAAGCAGGACAGGTTCCTGCTTTTTTTTGTTCTAAAAAAATAGCAGATTTTCGGTGTCCTAAGTCGCACAAATAAACGAGTCGGGAAAGAGGAAAATAACTCGAGGGACAAAATTGTCTAAAATTTTTTTCGGTTAATTAAAATATTCCGGAATGATTATCGTTCTTGGAATATGGGGAAATTTTTTATAAAAAAAATGACAACCTTTTCATCATTTTGGGACACTAAGTATATTCATTAAAGTTTTTTTACTTACCGGTCAGTAAATTGTTGACTTTTGAAAAATACTTGTTTAATTTTACTGACCGGTAAGTAAAAATAAAAAAAATAGGAATATGATGGAAATAAAAACTGACACTAAATCAAAAATCATGTATGCGGCAATAAAATTGTTTCCCGAACTTGGTTACGAAAATACATCCATGCGAAGAATCGCCGAAGAGGTTGGCATCACAAAACCTGCGCTGTATTATTATTATCAGAACAAAGATGAACTCTTTCAATCAATCGTAGAATTTGGCAATAATTTCAGCAGGCAAAAATTGTTACAGATTCGTGATAAAAAAATGCCCATCGAAGAAAAACTGAAAGAATTGGTTTGGATTAAATTCAGTTTTATGCAGGAAAATGAAGAAGTCCGGAGGTTTTCCGGGTGGTTGACGACAGATGGAATGAAATATTTGATGAAATATGATCTGAATCAAGAAATTAAATCGCAGACAAATTTATTATACGAAATTATTGAAAAAGCAAAAGAAAATGGTGAACTGAGAACTGATCTGAACGCTGAAGCTTTTATATTTTTATTATATGGCGCTGCCAATATTTACATTCGAAGAAGCCATCATTTTGGTGAAGAAACAATCAATCAGGAAAAAATCAAGATTTTGATAGATACTTTAATGAGAAGTTCAAAAAATAACTAAAAATAGAGGAGACTGTTTTTATGAAATGTAAAACAATTATTTTTCTTTTAATTTTTATTGTGGGTGTTATTCAGGCCGAAACACTAGTTCTGGACCTTGAAACAGCAAAAGAAATTGCTTTGCAAAACAACCCGACGATAAAAATTGCAGAAAAAGGCGTTAATCGTGCAAAATCTCAGATTGTTGAAGCCCGAAGCGGAATGTTTCCTGCAATCAATGCCTTTTCTTCCCTGGATCATGCATGGGATCTGCAAAAAAATGTGATTCCGAATTTTTTGAAACCCAGTCTGGCGCCCACCAATCTGGAAATAGGAAATGCGCTGCTGGCCCTAGGCGACCAGTTTGACAATCAGGAACTCCGGGACAGGGGAATGGGCATGATCCAATCGGTTGAAATGATGCCTGATTACCTTGAAATGGCCTTCGGATTGGAAAATACACTGGTTTATGGCGTTCAGTTGCAACAACCCCTTTTTACAGGCGGTGCCATCTACAATGGCTACAAAATCTCAAAATTGGGTTTGGAGATTGCTGAAAAACAACTGGAGGCAGTCACGCAATCCTTGCTGGATAATGTGACCCGAACCTATTATTTTGCCCTTTTCGCCAAGTCAGCCATGGAAGTCAGTAGTGAAGCCTTGGTCTCTGCGGAAGAAAACCTGGCATTGGTCCAAAAGTTTTTTGATTCGGGTAAAGCGTCGAAACTGGACCTCTTGCGGGCTGAAGTAGAGGTGGCCAACCTGAAACCTTCGGTAATTTCAGCTGAAAATAATCTGGAAATGGCCTTCTCTAGGTTGAACATAACTCTTGGGTTCGAAAGCAATAAAGACATTGTGCTTTCCGATAAACTGGAATACAAAGAGTGCGACTTGCAGAAAACGGCCCTTGAAGAGCTTGTCAGAATAGCCAAACTGAATCGTCCTGAAATGGCGATTCTGGAAAACCAGAAAAAAATTGCCAATCGCCAATTGGCGATTTCAAAAGGATCCTTTCTGCCTACAGTAGCCCTGGGAACAACCTATCAATACCTGGGAATGAGAAACGATCTGGAATATACCGGCGATGATTTTAACAAATCCTTCAACACCTCGATTTCTTTAAGTATTCCTCTTTTTGAAGGATTTCGTAAAAGTTCCAAAATCCAACAGGCCAAAATACTAACCGGCGAAATGAATGATCAGTTGAATTCAGCCGGTGACGGTATTCAGATGGAAGTTGAGAGTGCCTATTTTCTGATGAAAGAAGCTGAGAAAAAAGTTGAAACCCAGGGAAAAACAATTGAACAAGCCCAGGAAGCCTTGCGGCTGGCCAACCTGATGTACAAGGAAGGTGCTGCAACCCAATTGGATGTTCTGAATTCAAATCTGGCCCTGAAATCCGCAAAAATGAACTATCAGCAGTCATTGCTGGAATTCAATAATGCCATTTCTCAATTGAAAAAAGCAATCAATAAACAATAGGAGTGTTATAATGAAAAAGTCAATTTTACTGATTCTATCCATTTCTCTGCTGGTATTTTCCTGCGGGAAAAAAACAGGTAAAGAAACCACAGAAGAACAAATTTTAAGTGTTAAAGTTGAAAAACTGATAACCGGTCATATTGAAGACCGGGTTAAATACCTGGGCAATATCGAAGCCAACAATGAAGTCCTGGTCTATTCGCTGATTCCTCAGAAAATAACCTCGATTCAGGCGGATGTAAATGATATTGTTAAAAAAGACCAGGTCCTGGCAACCGTAAAAAATGTTGAAGTTAAACAGGGATTGCTTCAGGCAGAAGCCGGCGTTTCCTCAGCCAAAGCACAACTGGAAAATATTAAAACCGAATGGGAGCGGACCCAAAAATTGTATGAACAGCAGGCCATCAGCAAAGCCCAGTTTGATGCGGTCAAAGCACAAATGGAAGCTGCTGAAGCCGGTGTCAAACAGGCTGAGGCAATGCTGAAATCCACCAACGAACAATACGAAAATTCTTTTATCAAATCACCGATTGCCGGAGTAGTATCAGCCCGTAATTATGATATGGGAGATCAAACTTCTCCCCAAATGCCTGCTTTTACTGTCGTGGATATGGAAAAAGTGAAAATTAAGGTTGACCTGGTAGAAGAAGAATTGCACAAAGTAAAGGAAGGCGCCAAGGCCTATATTGAGGTCAAAGGCATGGAGGGACGCGAATTTATCGGAAAAGTCCATAGAGTTCATCCGACTGTCGATCCTTTGACCCGAACAGTCACTGCTGAAATTTTGGTTGATAATGCTGATTTGAAATTGCGCCCCGGCATGTATGCCAAAGTAAATATCGTGACTGAAAGTAGTGATAATGCACTCCTGTTGCCAAACCATGCAATTATCGAGAAAACGTATCGGCAATGGCAGGGTGGCGAAGTGACAAACGCTGAAATCATTGTTGCCAAATACTGCTATATTGTCAAAGATGGCAAAACCGTTAAAGTGGACTTGAAAACCGGAATCAGCAATGCGCAATATACGCAGATACTGGAAGGACTGTCTACAGCTGATGACGTAATTGTGATCGGTCAGCACAATGTGTCTGACAACCAGGACGTAAAAATAGTAAATGACTAAGGATATAATATGAGAATATCAAAATTATCAATCAAACGAGGCGTGACCTTTACCATGATCTACCTGATCCTTTTGGGGTTCGGATTTTATGGACTGGGCAGCCTGAAACTTGATCTTTATCCCGATATCACCTTTCCCGTCGTTGGGGTTATGACTGATTATCCGGGAGTCGGGCCTGAGGATATTGAGAACAGTGTCTCCAGAAACCTGGAAAAAGCAGTGGTGTCGGTAGAAAACATTAAACACATCACTTCCTGGTCAAAATCGGGTTCTTCAACAATTCTGCTGGAATTTGATTGGGGTACCGATATGGACCAGGCGGAAATTGATGTCAGGAACTCTGTTGATTTTGTGAGAGACTATCTGCCGGCTGAAGCATCAGAACCTCTGATCTTTGCCTTTAATCCCAGTATGCAGCCGATCATTTTTCTGACGCTTATGTCCGATGAAATGGGTATGGCCGAGCTGAGAAAACTGGCGGATGACAAAATCACGGCTGCCCTGGAAAGAATCAATGGTGTTGCATCGGCCTATGTCTCCGGCGGAATGGAACGACAGATTAAAGTTTTGCTGGATCCCGACAAGCTGGCTTCTCATGGAATTTCAAGTCTGGCCATTGCCCAAACGCTGGGAATGGAAAACCTGCAAATACCCGGCGGGCTCGTCGATGATGAATACCGTGAATTTGCAGTCCGTACCTATGGTGAATATAAAAACATCGACCAGATCAGAAATACAGTGGTCGGACAGGTGAAAGGCCAGTCGGTCTATCTCAAAAATGTGGCCAGTGTCATTGACGGATACAAAGAGCAGACAGAAATCCTGCGCAACAACGATCAAAACGCGATCATGCTGGTAATTATGAAACAATCCGATGCCAATACGGTTCAGACTGTGGCCAATGTTTTTGATGAATTGCCCAAAATAGTTAAAGAAGCCGGTACGGGAATCACGATAGAAAATCTCTGGAACCAGGCGGATTTTATAAAAAAATCCGTATCCAACCTGACCTCCACTGGAATACAGGCCTTCCTTTTGGCCTTTCTCGTCATGCTGTTCTTTTTGAGACATATTATCAGTTCTCTGATCGCATCCATCTCCATACCGGTTTCCATTATCATTACCTTTTTTGTAATGCAACAGACAGGAGTGACACTGAACATCATATCTATGGCGGGTCTGGCTCTGGCCATTGGTATGTTGATTGACAACTCAATTGTGGTGCTGGAGAATATTTTTCGTCATAACGAAATGAACAAGGACATTGTCAAGGCTGCCGACGATGGAACCACTGAAGTGGGGGTTGCTATCGTAGCTTCCACACTGACAACGCTGGCGATTTTTGTGCCCATTCTGTTTGTGCCGGGTATTGCCGGGGTGATGTTCCGGGATATGGTCATTGCCATTGTGTGTTCGTTATCAGTGTCTTTGTTCGTTGCGCTGACCCTGATACCTCTGTTGTCATCGCGCTTGTTAAAAAACAAAAATAATAAAACCTCCGGTAGCAAATATATGCAGAACCAGGGAGCGATCGGCAAATTTTTAGCAAATTTGGAACGTGGGTATGTTCACCTGCTTGACCGGGTCCTTCGACACAAAATGGTCCTTTTGATCAGCATTGTAGTTTTGATTATTGCCACAATTCTAGTCAGTGGCCGGATTGGCGGTGAATTCATGCCCAAAACAGACGAAGGATTCATCGAAATTGCTGTTGAACGTGAGACCGCCGCATCCCTGACAACAACCAACGAAACTTTTCTGCAGATGGAACAGATCATCAGAGAAGAAGTACCGGAAGCGACCAATATCGAATCCAATTTTGGAATAACTGAAGGTTTTGCCGCCATGTTTGGCAGTGGATCAAACAAGGGTTCTATTATGGTAACCCTGACTGACATCAAAGACCGAGATCGGTCCATGTATGAAGTTCAGGATATTCTGCGTGAAAGGTTTAAAGAAATTCCCGGTGTGAAAGTGAATTTTACCTCTGGAAGCAGCCCCATGGGTGCTGATGGAGATATTTCTGTGAAACTATTTGGTCATGATCTGCAAATGGCCAGACAATTGGGCGATCAGATTGCTGAGAATATGGAAAAAATTGATGGTATTGTAGACATCCAGAAAAGTTATAACCAGCCGAAACCGGAATACCAGATTCGTTTGGACAGGGACCGGATTTCTGCTCTTGGCCTGAGTGTTTACCAGGTAGCTTCGACTGTGGAAATCGCAGTCAAAGGTAAAGTGGCGACTCTTTTTCGGGAAAACGGGGAAGAATACGATGTCGTTGTCCGTTATGACCAAAAATTCAGACAGGGAAGAAATGACCTGGAAAATATTTTTGTTACCAGCATGACCGGCCAGCAAATACCGCTGAAAAACGTTGCCTCTATTGAAGTTGGCGATTCCGAATCCCAGATCGACCGGGAAGACCAGGAGCGGATGGTCTCTATTTCATGTAGTGTTTCCGGCAGTGATTTGAGAACCGTTACTACGGCCGTTGAAAATATGCTGGAAGCTATGGAACTTCCCGAAGATTTTTACTATCAGATCGGTGGCGCTGCAGAAGACATGATGGAATCCTTTATGTGGCTGGGTATAGCCATCATCGCCGCAATCTTTCTGGTTTACATGGTAATGGCGTCCCAGTTCGAATCCTTGCTGGATCCCTTTATCATTATTTTTACTGTACCGCTGGCGATTATGGGCGCTATCTGGGGATTGTTTCTCACAGGCACAACATTGAGTGTCACTGCTTTGATCGGTATGGTGCTTCTGGTTGGTATCGTCGTGAACAATGGTATCGTGCTGGTGGACTATATTAACCAGTTACGTGAAAAACATGGTTATGAAATCTGGATGGCGATCCTTGCTGGTGGTAAACGCAGGATTCGTCCGATTCTCATGACGGCATTAACAACGATCCTTGCAATGGTTCCCATTGCTCTGGAACTGGGTTCCGGCGCAGAACTCTGGGTGCCGATGGCCCGTGCCGTGATCGGTGGTATGTTGCTGGCCACAGTACTGACCCTTTTTGTGATTCCGGCTATTTACATCTTCTTTGAAAGAATTGGGATTAAGCGCAATCTGAAAAAAGAAGGTCAAGACGTCAGACACCTGGATTTGAGACCCCAGGACCTTGATCTGAATGCTATAGAATAAAAACTGAAGACCTTCGACTTTGTAAAAAAGTATGAGGGTTGGAATGCTATATCAAAGACCCCGGAGGTTTTCAGACCTCCGGCGTCTTTTTTTACAGTTTTTGAGCGAGTTCAGTGTCACCAAACTCTGATTTCAGTCTGGCAAAACAGTCTTCGGATTTTTCCTCATTACCTGTGGCTTTGTAGGACTTTCCCAGGTAGTAAAGAATTTCTGCTTTGGTTTCATGGTCAAAAGCAGCCGGTGACGCTGTCATCATTTTTTCCAGGGCCAGAAAGTCGGCCAGGGCTGTGCCGGAACGTCCAAAAAAGGCGGGAATACCCAGACAGGTTTGTCCCCTGATAAAGCGATTTTCGACATGGTGGGTGTCCATTTCAATTGCATCATCCATTTTAGCCAGCCCTGCATGGACATAATAGGCTTTTGCGGGTGGAAAAACTGCAAATTTGGCTTTCATCACCATTGTACTTCCCAGCCAGCAAAAAGCATTGCAGTTTTCGGCATCCAGTTTCGTTGCCTTTGCAAAATGATGCACTGCCGATTTCAGATACTCTTTTTCACCTTTCATCACTTCCTGGTATTGCAGTTTCCCAAGGTTCAGGTGAAGTTCTGCGCTATTGGGATTTTGTATCAGTGCTTGTTCCAGATGTTGAATCTGCACATTTTGAGCGGTCAGCACATTGATGAGCATGAGGGCAATGACGACACTTCGTTTTTTCATTTGGGTTCTCCTTTTTTAGTTGAGTTTCATTCATTAAACGCAGTTTAGATTCACTGGCGATTTTTTCCATTTTTTCACCGGAATAATTGAGAAAAAAATAAGGCACGATCCCGATGAGTATGAAGACATAAAAATAGATAGCTGTGCGAATGATAAAATTGAGGACTTTCTTCATTTTGGGTCTTCCTTTCTTTTAGTGAAGCAGCAAAGAGCCGTTTGCAAATAAATTGAAAATGCGAAATAGGGCACCGGGCACAGTGCCGCCGGAAATGATGCCACCAAAGACCATGGCTGTGAAAATGAATAGTGTACCCGGAGCCAGTATTTCCTTGACCAGGAGGAAAAACCGGTTATTGGTCTGTGGAAGAATTGCCTTGCCGGGAAGATTGAAATCAATCGCTCCGACAGGGCAATGTTCGATACATTTTCCGCATTTTGAGCAAGTCATCAGGACTTTTCCTCTGGCCAGCGAGTTTTCAGTAATGGCCATCACAGGGCACAGGGCGATGCATTTTTGGCAGTTGATGCATTTGTTCTGATCAATTTTTATGGTAAAAGGATTGACTTTTCCCAGCAGAGATTGGAAGGCCCCGAGAGGGCAAAAAAAGGCGCATTGGGTCCTTTTTTTTGTCAGGACAGGCAAAATAAACAGCAGTGAAACACCCAGTGAAATAAAAATAATGGCTTGAAGATAACTTCTGAAACTGTTGATTTCCGGGTATTCGGTTACCAGTTTTAAAGGGCAAAGCCATTCACAATAAACCGGGCTCATGGCCAAAAATGACCAGACAACAATCAACGTCAGCACGATAAAAGGAACCAGTCTTAACCACTTACTAAGGAACTTGTTGGGAATGATTGGTTTACGTCTGATATTTGAAAAACCTTCGTCAATTCCACCATAAAAGCACCCCCAACTGCACCAGCCACGTCCCAGAGTGAATAATGAAACCAGCCACATGAATAGAATAGGAAAAAATCCACCATAAGGGCCGCCAATCAGTTTGGTTGGGAAAATCAAGGTGTTTTTGAAAACCGCCGGTAAGATCAGCATGGGAATAGCAATCGGGCAGAGGGGCGTTTCGTTGTTGGCAATTATTTCTGCGGTCAGTGCCATGGAACCCCGTTCTTCCAGTAAATTGGTGACGAACATTAAAATAAATGAAAAAGCGAAGATAGTGAAAAACAGGGAACGGTATTTTGAGATCTTACCGGTTTTCAGGATCAGGAATAATGTCATTGTCAGGACTACTGCCCAGAGGGTACGAAAAATAAATATTGCCATATGGCTTACCCCGGCCGGGTTTCCAATGACAAATATGGCCATTATCAAAAAATAAAGGACTGATATCAGCATGGATGCAGTAAGTGATTTTTTCATCTTTACACCTTTCTTGTTTTTGCAACTTCGCGATTTGTTTCGATATTAGAAAAATTAAAAGGTGAATGAAACACCAATGGTACCGGCTGCAGGGAAATGTGACGGGTTGTTGCCCCTTCCGGGACGAGTTGATGGATGGCGGGATAAATTGATGAAGGTTATTGAATGATTTTTTTCAGGTCTTTGACACAACTTCGCGATACAGGAATTTCATCCCGGCAATTTTTAAGATAAAGTATCAGTCCCAGGGAATCGCCTTTGAATTTTTCCACCTGCCGGATGTTGACGATGAAGGAGCGATGGCAGCGATGCAAAAAGGGAACATTGCGCAGGGATTCTTCCACATCGCCCAGTTTGGCCCGTATTAAGCGTTGCCTGATTTCAGTTTTAAGGGTATAGACAAATTGTACATAATTTCGTTGGGATTGAATGTAGAGTACATCTTTCGGATCCAGAATAATGGTATCATTTTCCGAAGCGCCGGTAAAGTGGTATGTATCATATTGCATATCTTTCGCTGACTGTGTTTCGATCCGCTCATTGAAAATCGCGGCATTGCTCAGATTTTCCTGCAAATATTTATTTTTGCGGATCAGAATCGAGAAGCTGACGGGAAAAATGGCCACTATCAAAGTGTAAAATACAAAAGCCAGCAGGGAGGTTAAATTTAACAGAGTATATCCCCATAAATGGGTATAAATCCCATTGGCGATGCCAATTCCAAAGATGATTTGCAAGGTCAATAATATTTCTTTCCAGACGGACCATTTTTTTTCATAAAAGAATTTTGGAACCAATAAAGGCAGCAGTTTCAGGAAAAACAACAGGACGATAAATGTCACAATTCCATAACCCAGTTCAACGATATATTTTTTTCCTGCAGGTTCGATATTGTTCAAGCCAAAGGGATGGAAAAGCATCAATATCAAAAGGATTATTGGCGGAATGTACAGATGGCTTTTACTGCCGTCGTGATAAGGGAAAGGGCTTTTTAGGTTCTGAAGGAATGTTTGAACCATTGGCTTATCGGATTACCACATCATTGGAAAGTTCATTGGTATCATCTTTTTTGACGGGGAAATAATCAGTCAGGATTTTACCCATATTTTGAATCAGGGTAACCACGCCTTCGGTGTGGTTTTTATTTTTAAAATATTCCGTCAGAATTTCAGTCTGCCTTTGCCAGGTTTCCGGTGCGACTTTTTGATTGATTCCTTCATCAGCCAGGATTTGAAATTGTTTTTCTTTCAGTAATAGGAAAAGGAGAATTCCGGTTTTGTCCCGGGTTTCATGCATTTTCAGGTCGTGAAATTCCTGGATTGCCAGTTCCTCCAGGGAAAGGTTTTTTTGGTTTTTATTCCTTTTGGACAGAATGCTGACACGAATTTCACCGGAAGTGGATTTCTCGGCTTCTGTACAGGCATTGCGAATTGCGATTAAATCTTTTTTATTAAAATATTTTTGTATCATTTAAAACCTTTGGTTTTATAATTGTCCTTTGGCGGATTCCAAAGCCATGTTCCAGCGATAACTTTTATTCATGGTCAATGTTGAATTTTTTCTACCAGCCACCGGAAGCACCGCCACCGCCGAAGCCGCCGCCACCGCCGGAAAATCCACCGCCGCCGCCGCCAAATCCGGAGGAACCGCCACCGGACCGAAACATGCTGGAACCCAGGATCATCCATATCAGTGCGTTGTTGCCGCCTCTCCTTTTGGCCCGTGCAAAGATTGGCAAAATAAAAATCAGAATAAAGAAAATCAGGGAGCCGCTGGTACTGCGAAAATCTTTGCGATAAGTTTGTTTTCTTTCCGGGGCTGTGTACTCATTTTGAGTTGCCAGCATCATGGAATTGACAGCCTTTGCAATACCCTGGTAATAGTTACCTGACTGAAAGGCCGGAGCAATATCATGGCGAATAATTGAGCCGGCAATCAGGTCTGTCAGTGCGCCTTCCAGCCCGTAGCCCACTTCGATACGGACTTTCCGGTCATTGACGGAGATCAACAGCAAAGCGCCGTTTTCCTTCTCTTTGTCACCCAGTTTCCACTGGTCTGCAACAGTGATGGAAAATTCTTCAATTGACTCTCCCTCCAGAGAGGGTATAATCAAGACAGCAATCTGGTTGGATGTCCGGTTTTCAAAATCACTAAGGGTCTGTTCAATGCGATATTCTTCATGGGTGGTCAGCAGACCATGGAGGTCTGTGACCCGGCTTTTCAGCGGAGGCACCTTCAGGGCCAGCAACTGGCTGAAAACCAGGAATATCAGAAGGGGTGCGAAAAATATTTTTTTGGAGGATATCATCTTTTACCTAAAATTGTACTTCCGGGGCCTGTTCTGCACCGGTTTCTGCTTCAAAGTAATATTTTCGTTCAAAACCCAACATTCCGGCAATCATGCTGGTGGGGAACCTGCGAATCCGCTTGTTGTAAACCTGGATCATTTCATTGAACCTTTTGCGTTCCACGGCGATACGGTTTTCGGTACCCTCCAGCTGGTCCTGAAGAGCCATGAAATTCTGGTTGGCTTTCAGTTCCGGGTAACGTTCGGATACGACCATGAGACGCGACAATGCGGAGCTGATTTCACTTTGGGCGGCCTGGAATTGTTTAAAAGCCTGTGGATTATTCAGGATTTCAGGAGTAATTGTCATCTGGCCCACTTTGGCCCTGGCATTAGTGACCGCTTCAAAGGTTTCTTTTTCATGGGCGGCATAGCCCTTGACTGTATTGACGAGGTTTGGTATCAGGTCGGCCCGACGCTGATATTGGTTGTTTACCTGGGCCCAGGCAGCGTTGGTATTTTCGTCCAGTTCTACCAGGCCATTGTAGACGCCAATGATTTTTCCGACAAAAAGTATCAGAATTACTAAAACTGCTATTAAAACGATCCATCCTTTTTTCATCTTAATTTCCTCTATTTTAAGTTCGAAAATAATGTATTGAAAATCTTTAATAATTAAAAGTGTAAATTTTTTCTTCCCGAAACCAATGGACCGGAATTTTGATTATTTTAGGGCAGACTTCGCCTGACGTATCCTTTCAAAATCAGTGACAAACGGATGAATGTTTTTTTTTATTCATTCCATCTTCGAAAGAACACTCTCAAATAAAAAATCCCGCAAGTTTACCCTGCGGGATTTCAGATGTTTTTATTTTGTGGTCAGGGTTATTTCACCAGCAGACACTTTTTCACATTCACAAAATCACCGGCAATGATTCTGTAGAAATAGAGACCTGTTGAATATTGGCCGGCATCCCAGTTGAACTGGTGATATCCGGCTTCTTTTTGTTCATTCACCAGGGTTTCCACCAGTTTTCCACTGACATCATAAATTGAAATGTTGACATGTACATTCTTTGGCAAATTAAACTTGATGTTAGTCGTGGGATTAAAGGGGTTCGGATAATTCTGCCCCAGTTCAAATTTGTCTGGAAGACTCAATTCTTCGTCGATGGCAACATGGACCACATTGTGGACTGCAACCATGGCAGAAGTGGTGACAGTATCTTCATTGTCAGTCACATAGACTGCAATTTCCTGTTGGCTGTCAGCCGTGAAGTGGGAGAGGGTCCAGGATAGAAAACCATCCACAGCCAGTGTCAGGCTGTCTACCGTTGACATCAATCCAAAAGTCAGAGCGTCACCATCGGGATCAGAGGCTTCATAACCAAATTCCAACGGAACATCATTGTTGACGGTTGTGTCCGGCAATACTCTGGTGAATTCCGGCGCCCGGTTGACATTCAGGACTGTGACGAAGAAGGTGTCGGTGTCCATGGCCAGCATATCGGAGACATAAACTCCAACAGCGTAGACCCCGGCATCGTTGTAGGTGGTTGTCCAGGAATATTCGCCGGTCAGTGAATCCAGGTGCATTCCAAAGTATTGGGCCGTATCATCCACCGTTCCGGCAATCATGCCAAAGTTGAGCGGGTCATTGTCAGCATCAGTGGCTTTGTAATCGAATTGCAGGGTGGCATTTTCATAAAGGGTGGTATCAGCCATTTTGTTGGTCAGTACCGGTGCGTCGTTGACATTTACAACATTGATGGTCATGGTGTAGGTCGCTTCACTCAAGGCGTTTTCGCTGTCTCTGACCTGGAACGTGAAGGTGGCATAAGGTGAGCCGTGACTATTTTCAGCGGGCCTGAACACCAAATTGTTCATATCGGAACAATTGGTGTTTGCTGAGACATCCTGGCCCATGTATTCCAGGTCTCCTGCTGATTCTGCCGTGATGATGCGAATACCGCTGAACAAATGGTTTTCAATGTCCGTGTAAGGAAAATCAGCGGTTTTGAAATTGTAGGCGATTTCCTCATCGGTGCTGATCATGCCGTCACCGCCTGCAGGTGCGTCATTGATCGGTGACACACTGACGCTGAAAACATCCTCTGCAAACTGTTCCCCGGATGTTCCCCGAAGGGTGATTTCTGTGCTGCCATATTGGTTGGCACCGAAACTCAGAAGCAGGGAGTCGCCGGTGATGGTTGCCGTCAACAGCGTATCGTTGTAACCGGGCAAAAGGCTCCTGACAATTTCCTCGTCATCACTGTCGGCATCGGTGAAAACATTTCCGATGAAAAGAGCTGTATCCGGAGCGTCTTCGAAAGTGTGAATATCCGCAACAGGATGAGCCACAACCGGTGCGTCTGCCACCGCTAGGACATGGATAGTCATGGTGTAGAACTCTTTGCCAAGGTTTGGTTTGTCATCGCTGTATCCGTATCCGCTGTCAGCCACACGGAAATTGAAAGTGGCATAGGCGCTGTCGAATTCGCCGGGTATCGGTGTATAGACCAGTTTTGTGACATCATTGAAAAAGATACCATAATCGGTGATCACTTCACCATCATATCGCAAGGTCCCTTTATTGACAGCGGTATAGTACCGGATTCCGGCGAAAGGATCATTTTCAATGTCATTGTAAGGAAAGTCTTCAGGCTGAAAGGTGTAACTTTCATCCTCATTCATTGTAATAGAAGTATGGGCGCTCAAGGGTGGGTCATTGATTGGATTGACGGTCACCACAAAAGAATCCTGTACGGTTTGTCCGCCGGAGGTTCCCAGGAGGACCAGGGTATCGATTCCAAACTGGTTTTCGCCAAAATCCAGTGTCAGGGTGTTGCTGTCGACCAGGGCTGTGAATAACAGGTGGTTGTAAAGCGAATCAAGGGTTTTGATGATAGCTGCGTCATCATTATCCAAATCCGAGAAAGTACTGCTCAGGTCCAGGACGATGTTCGCGGCATCTTCATCCACTATCACATCGGGTATCGGACTTTTTACAAAAGGCGGATATTGAATATCGGTCACATGGATAGACATGGTGTAGACCGAGTCGCTGTAAGCGCCGTTTTGATCGCGAATCCTGAAGGTAAAGGAGGTGTAGGGTGTACCATTTTCAATTGAATCGGGAATGAAGAGCAATTGTGTGACCTGGGCGCATTGATCATTGTCCTTGACACTTTGGTTCGCACAAAGCAGTTGACCCTTATCAATTGTTGTGATGATCCGAATGCCGCTCATGGTATCCCCGTCAACATCCTGGAATATAAAATCCCCGGACTGGAATGGGTACGGCATATTTTCCAGCGTGCTGATTTGGTTGTTCTGTCCCTCGGGCGCATCATTGACCGGTTCGATTTCAATTATTACTTCCGTGATTAATTCCTCGCCGCTTTTAAGAACACTTCGGGTGATGGTGCCGGCATCTCTTTCGTCCACAACTCCTGCAATTTCAATAATGACCGTACCATATTTGTTGGGGTAATATTCAATGAAAAGGGAATCATTCCTGATCCAGGCGTTGAGGATGGTGGAGTCAGAAATACTTTTGATATATTTGGTGAAGGTCGTTGTATTGTCATCAGGATCAGAGAACAAATTTTTCAGGTCAAAAACCGAGTCGTCGCTGTCTTCAGATATTTCAATTTTTTCGATGGGATTGCTGACCACCGGCGAATCTTCCTGTTCGGTGACGTTGATGGTCATTGTGTAAACTGAATCGCTCAAGGCTCCGGCATCGTCTTTGACTTTGAATGTAAAGGTGGCATAGGGAGTACCGAATTCATCTTTTTCGGAAATGAAGGTCAGCAGACCTAAATCCGGACAGTTCATGTCATCTGTCACGTCAACGCCATTGTATTGAAGGACTCCGTCACTCTCTATGGTTGCAATTTGAATTCCGTCAAAGGCGTTTTCCTCGACATCATGATAGGTGAAATCACTGGTTTTGAAAGTATAGGTTGAATCTTCAAAAAGAGTGACAGCATCATTGCCGCCGGTCGGCGGGTCATTGACCGGAGTAATGGTTACCAGGAATTCATCGTAAACCTGAAGGCCGGCGGAACTGCCTTCCACGGTGATGGTTGCTTGTCCGAACTGATTGTCCTGAAAGTCTAGGATCAGTGTGTCTCCGTCAACTGTTGCAATTACCCGTGTGGAATCTGTATTGCCTGAAACCCTTTTTTCAATGACCGGATCATCTATATCGACAAAAACATCAGAAAGGTTGATTTTCAGGTTTTCTGCATCTTCAAGTACGGCGACGTCCTCAATGGGGTTGGCTACTTGAATTGAATCGTCAACCGGCAGGACGGTAATCTCAAAGGAATCGAGGGCAAAGAGGCCATTGGAAGTTCCTTTGATAGTAATGAGTGTCGTACCGTTCTGATTTTCCAGACACTGGAGGGCCAGTTGGTCTTTTTCCGCCAGAATGGTAGCACTGACCAGGGCAGGGTTGCTGATGCTGTGGACGGATTTTACAATATCCCGATCTTCATTATCGACATCCGTAAAAAGACGATCCAGTCCGATTAAATCATCACCTTCCTCAAGGTAAGTGTAGTTTTCCAGGCTGTCCTTGACCACCGGCGGGTCATCCACCGCTATAACATTGACTTTCATAATATAGGCGTTATCACTGTAAACCCCGTTTGCTGCCCTGACTTTAAATTTAAACAGGGAGGCGCTGGTCTCATTGGTGTCGGGTTTAAAGTTTAAACCGGATATGCTGCCATAAAATCTGTTTTTTGTCAGGGGGTTTCCAAAATAGGTGAAATTTCCCACACTGCTGATATCCGTCACATAAATGCCGCTAAAGGTGTCGCCGTCTGCGTCACTATAGGTAAAATCCGATTCTTTGAAGGTATAACTGACATCTTCAGAGGTATAAACCTGGTTGTTTGAACCTGTCGGTGGAAGGTCTGGTTCATCCTTAACACTTCCATTTCGCAGATACCATTTCCAAAGGCCTGGTGTGCCGGTGTTACCGGCTCGCTCATCCAGATCGCCCAGGTTTCCGCCGGCATTCAAGGGTATTTCGTACCAGTCAATCCCCTCATCACCGCCGGCTGAACCGCCGACATGCCAGCCAGCCTGTGTGGCATCTCCCAAGCCGTCATCGGGGGTTTCTGCATATTCATACAAGTATGAAATATCCATATTCCCGGCACCGGCATTTTCAAGGATAATTTGAGCGGCAACTTTTGTTACGACGCCATCATTGTATTCTGCAACATCGTCCCAGGTGACGATCAGTCTTTTGGGAGATGAAAGGGAGTCGATATGATAATAAACCAGGTTGCTACCGGTTGAATTTCCGCCGCCACTTGCAGTGACTGTTCCGGATGTTGTTTCCAGATCTGTCCAGTAAACGGCCAAAGAAGGTACAAACCGGCCGCCGGAACTTACACCATCACTTAAGGGATTGGCTGTATATGCTGTTGTCGAGGACCCAAAATTTAAAACACCATTAAGATTGACATAGACCTCGGTGTACAGACTATCTCCGAATTTTAAACCTGAGGCACCAAAAACAGGAGTAATATCAATCGGGCCATGGGCTGCGTCGTCCGTTCTGACAAAAGTGGTACTATCGCCAAAACCTTCATCAGCATCCAGTCCGTTGATCAGTTCGGTCACCGGCGCACCTATTCCCTGAATTGAAAAATTATAGGGATTTTCGTCACTGTCATCATTGGCAATACTGATGATGGCAGTACGGGTGCCAACGGTATCCGGATCAAAAGTTATTTGAAAGGTGGTGTTCCCGCCCGCTGCGATAGGAGTAACCGGTGTCTGTGTCAGGGTAAAATCGGAGGTATGACCGGTAATGGTAACGTAGGGAGAAACACCGGTAAGATTTAAATCTATATTTCCTGTATTTTGGATGGTGAAAGTTCGAACCACAGTAGCGGTCGAAGTCACGACTTCACCAAAATCCGTATGATCGCCAGCCGATGGATTTACATCGCCATCGGCGATGTTGGTTCCGTTACCCACTATATTTATCTCATTCTCTGTACCGGTTCCCTGAACTGAAAAATTGTAAGGATTTTCATCACCATCTGAATTGGCGACAGAAACGGTTCCGGACCTTGTGCCGGAGGCTGTGGGATCAAATCTGATGGTAAAAGTAGTGGTTGCTCCGGCATTCACCGTATTGGCCGGTTGTGACGTACAGGAAAAATCTCCGGTCACTGCAATCGGAGTTGTAATCGACAAGGTGGCTGTTCCAGTATTTTGAATCGTAAAAGTTCGGTCCTGTGAGCCTGATGCCACACTGATACTGTCAAAATCTGTATGGTCCGTTAAGGAGGGAGTATCATCACCGTCAGTAATACCATTTCCGTTTCCCTGGACATTCATCTCCGGTGAAATTCCTGCCGTCCATCGGGAAAATCCATCAATTCCGGTCAGTGTCACAATATTGGAACCGGCTGTCACTGTTCCGCCTTCATTGGTCCAGTTTGTACCGCCATCGGTGGATTTATGCAATTTTAAATCTGCTTCTGTTATACCATTGAGTTCACCGTCAAGATAGGGAAAGACCAGGGTGGCGTTCAAGCCGGTATTCGTTGTCGGCGTAATGTCATAATACCGATCCACACTACTTGAAAGTCCTGTTCCACTTTGGTTGCTATATCCCCGTTTGATATTCGTGCTTCCCATACTGATATCTGTAGTGATGGAGGCACCGAGATTGGCAATGTTTTCTGCAGTTATGGCGCTACTATAGGCCCTTGTGGTTTGAATGTACCCGGTTGTACCGGACAATGTTCCACCACTTTCTACCAAATAGCCGTTAGATCCGAGAGTTATGTTATTTGCACCTTGATTGAGATTTCGTTGTAATATTAAACTTCCGCCCAGCGTGATACCGGAACTCATTGTTGGCGTGGAAGTGGATGAAAGAAAAAGACTATTCATGGAAGGTGGACCGGAAATAGTGGCCTCATAGGTAGTCAGGGCGCCAACAGTCCAGTCATAAATACCCGCACTTTGAGTTGCTGATGGTGAACCATCTGTCCAGTTGGCATCGGTGGCCCAGGCTGTGCTTTCGGTCCCAATCCAGGTGGAAAAGGCGCTACCATCTATCCAAACGGTATTTGCATCCATGTTAGTTAGTGTACCATTATTGCCATTGGAGGTCATATCATAGACCGTCGTACCATCCATCTGATCAAAGCGGTAATAGGCTGCCAGTCCGGCTTCATCACCCACCAGGGTTTTCATCATGTTTTCCTGGATTTCAGTTTGTGTACGAGCATCATTCCAAATTCTGACTTCGTCTATTTTTCCATCTAATATTCTGGTTGGATATAAATCACCTATACCGAAACGTAAATTTATAGCAGCTGCATTTGTAATGGTAATAGGACCAATATTCGTACTGTTTACTAATTCGCCATTAATATATAAGTTTTGATTGGTTCCATCATAAACACCGGCTACATGTGTCCATGTATTTAATGCCAGAGCATTTGATGAAGATAAAATTTCATACCAGTCGGCACCATTCCCAATATTAAAACTTAAAATACCATTTCCGCCACATCTTATGCCATATCCATTTTCTGTAGCATCCCATTTATCAATTATAGTACCATCCCAATAGTTTGGTTCAAAATTATCCAAATATATCCATGATTCTACTGACAGAGCGGAGCCTGTAATTTGAACTGAAGCATTGTTCCCGCAATCGACATAATCATCGGTCCCGTCAAAATCCAGCGCCTGTCTGGAACCACCCAGAGCACCAGAGGCTGTCCATACCGGACCATTGACCATGGTTCCTGTATTTCCATTGATGCTGTTGTCCATTACTGATGTACCGGAACCATCGCTCATTTTGTAGTAAGCCACAAGGTTTGAACTGCCTGTGACATCTTTATACATATTTTCACGGATTTCTTCGGCGGTACGGGCATCGTTCCAGACTCTCGCTTCATCAATTCTACCGTCAAAATATCTGCCGTCCACACCAGCGCCATAGCCAAGGCACATGTTTGCTGGATCAATTGATATCGTCTTTAGACCAATAGTTTCGGTCTTTACTAGTTTTCCATTAATATAAGCTTTTAAATCGTTGCCATCATATGTACCAGCAACATGGTTCCACTCACCAGGACTAAGCGTATTGTCATCACTCAAAACATAAAAAAAACTAACTCCATCACCAATGGTAAAGTTTAATAGCCCGCCGCTTCCATCATCACCGCACCTAAGAACATATCCGTCATTTCCTCCACTGCCATGTCTATCAATGATTGTCCTGGTCCAATTACCACCACTTAGATCATCCGCATAAATCCATGCTTCCAAAGTAAGTGCACTTCCATTGATTTGTATAGAAGCATCATTGCCGCAATCCACATAATCATTTGTACCATCAAAATCTAACGCATAATTACCCAATCCGTTTGGTGTGATATCAATACCTTCACCCTGGATGTCAAAATTATAAGGATTTTCATCTCCATCATTGTTGGCTATTGAAACACTGCCTGATCTTGTGCCCGTTGTTGAGGGATTAAATTGAATGGTAAAAGTTGTACTGCCGCCTGCAGCAACCGGAGATGTCGGTTGTGATGTACAGGAAAAATCTCCGGTAACAGTAATTGGTGTTGTTAAAGTTAGATCAGCAGTACCCGTATTTTGAATTGTAAAAGTCCTTTCATCAATGCCACCAGATACCGCTGCTTTTCCAAAATCGGTGTAATCTGATGGAACAGGAGAGTCATCGCCATCGGCAATATTAGTGCTGTTTCCCTGAACATTCATTTCCGGGGCAAGAGCCAGATGAGTGGGCATAGAAACGTTATCAGATGCAAAGACTTTCAGGTTTGGCAATTCGCCGGCCGGCATCTCCCAATCATCTGAAAAACTTTGGAACCAGGTATTACTCCAGTTGCTTGATGTGTTTACTTGCACCTTAGTAATATCAGCGCCATTTACAGTTGCAGCACCGGTTCCCGAATTATCATAGGTCATACCGTCCCAGGCGTAATTGTTATTTAACGTGCTGATGGAACCATTTGCTACACGTTTATTTGCTCCGACTGTCTGCCCTATAGAAACACAGTTTGACATTGTTGGTGCCCATCCCTCGTCATTAAGGAAACTGACAATCCCACTGCCGTTGGTAACATCACCAATATTATAGCAATTTGAAATATCAGCATAACAATTACCGATAATACCGCCACCGTTAGTAATATTACCGCAGTTGTAGCAGTTTGTAACTGTACCGTAAATTCGGCCGCCAATCCCACCGAGTTCCCCATTGCCGCTAACGTTGACATTGTTAAAACAGGTTTCAATCGTCGTCGTACCATTTCCCCTGCCGGCAATAGCTCCTACATAAAAAGTGCCTTGTACACTACCGCTTACAATGCCAATATTTTGAATTGTCGCATTATTAACAATGCCGAAGAATCCAGCCCCGTCAGAAGCTTCATTAACCGTCATGTTACTGATGGTATAGCCATCACCGTCAAATGTACCATCGAAGGTATTGGCACCCTTGCCGATTGGTATCCATTGGTTGCCATTTAAATCGATATTCGCAGTCAGCGTAATGGTTTGCCCTGAATAGGTACTTCCATTATTAACATTATAACAGAACTGGGCAAGATCTTCAGGGGTTCCAATGGTGCCGCCAGCATCCCAGGTATTGGTTGTTGAAACAATCCCGTCAAGCCAGGTCTGCCCAAAAGCATTGGTAACAATGCCTAAAGAGATAAATATTAAAACCGCAACTACTTTTCTCATACTAAATACTCCTTCATCACTATTTGATTATCATTGTAAAAATTTCCTGTTTTTCGAAAATTTTTGCCTGTTTCCTTTGTGGTCATCAATTTGTTTGTCATATTTGATTTGTAAATTTTTCTGGATAAACACACTCAAAAGATGCTATGAAATTACAAGGTCTGTGCCATAATGCATGAAAGGCCTGTAATCAGGAACCAACACTGCGGGTCACTGCGGTCTTTCTTCATAGTCGATCCGGTTGATGTTCATAGGCATGGTATCCATAACCTGCAGGAGACTTTAAAGAAAGGCTTCTTTCCGTCTCCATGACTCTCCTCTTTGGAGTGTCCGGACAAAGGGTGGTGCGATTTTATTGTTTGGACAAAATATAAACCTCTAAAGTCATTAGCGGATTTGATAAGGTTTTACCCAAAAGTGTGATATTCACAGGGCGGGTTTGAAAAGGAGCATCAGGTTGAAAATTTTTCAGATCAAACTGAGTTCATATAAGGGAAGTCCGGTCCTTTTATTCTTCCAGAAGATCCTTCATTTTCTGTTATGTTCAAGCCCAGGTGAAATAAATTTTTTGTCATATCTTGACATATAGCGCCAGAATTCCAAGATTAAAAAATAGTGGATTTTTGGGGTTAAGAAAGGTGAAAACAGGTCGAAAAAAAAATCATGAAAATCCTTGCAGCGAGAAAAAATATTATTTAAATTGTGAAAAATATAACGCTGTGAAAAATGTTTCAAATTTGGTGAAGAAATGAACAAAATCAGTGACAAAAAAATCGAAAGAATTATTACCTATCGACGAGTCCTGCTACGGCTGGATAAACAATTGGGCAAAACCCATGTCTTCTCCCATCAACTGGCCAGCAGCAGCGGTGCTTCATCAGCCCAGGTTCGACGCGACCTGATGGAAATCGGATACACCGGCTCCCCGGCCCATGGCTACGAAATCAGAGGCCTGCTGGACAGTATCGGTGAATTTATTGATCCGGACCAGAAGGAAGGCATTGCCCTGGTGGGAGTGGGAAACCTGGGACGGGCTATTATCGATTATTTCAACGGCCAGAGTTCAAAACTGGAGATCGTCACAGTCTTTGATGTCAATCCCGACAAGATTGAGCGGGTCATCTCCGGCTGTCGCAGCTATCACGTCAAAGATTTGAAACCGGTGATCATCGAAAAAAAGATCAAAACCGCTGTCATAACGGTACCTTCGGGCAGCGCCCAGAGCGTGGCCGATGAGTTGATCGAAGCCGGGGTCAAAGGAATATTGAATTATGCCCCCATTACCCTGACTGTGCCCCATGGCATCTATGTGGAAAACCGGGACATGATTACGACACTGGAAAAAGTGTCCTATTTTGCCAAAAACAACACAAATAAATAGGGAAGATCAAATGAGTAAAAATGTTGAAACTGTTCTGAAAAATTATCCCAATGCCGGGCGCGATTCGCTGATCCCCATTCTGCAGGATGTGCAGGAAGCTGACGGATATATTTCAAAAGAAGCAGTAGAAAAAGTTGGTGATTATTTGAATTTACCGGCCAGTAAAATTTTCGGAGTAGCGACTTTTTATAATCAGTTCCGTTTTTCTCCGATCGGTAAGTATCACATCCAGATTTGTCGCGGCACAGCCTGCCATGTCAAGGGTTCCGGAAACATCCTGGAGGAGTTCCAGAGACAACTGAGCATAAAGCCCGGCGATACCAGCAGAGACGGATTATTCAGTCTTGAAGTGGTGGCCTGCATCGGTGCCTGCGGTCTGGCGCCGGCCATTACCATCAATGGTGAAGTCTTCGCAAAAGTGACCCGTGATGAAGTGAAAAAAATTGTCAAAAAATATCAAAAAGAGGTAAGTAAAGATGTGTAAAAACTGTCAGGATATATCGGATAAGCACGTTGCAGATTTTATCAGCACTTTGCTTATCAGCGATAAAAAAGATCTTACACCGGAAATGCAGGAAAGGTTTCGCAAACTCACCTATGAAGTTGTGGACAAACCCACAATTTTTCTGGGAACAGGAACCTGCGGCATGGGTGCCGGTGCCGGAAAGACCCTGGAAGTCATCAAGGGCTTTTTGGCTGACAAAAAAATAGAAGCGGACATAGTGGAAGTCGGCTGTATCGGACTATGTGCCGAAGAGCCGCTCATGGATGTTCAGTTCCCTGGTAAAAACAGGCTGAGCTTTAAACATGTCACCGAAGATAAAGCTGAGAATATTTTGAATTCGGTATTTGACGAAGAAGTGCCTGTGGAAGATGTTTTATTACAGATTAAAACCGGTGAAAATAAAAGTTGGGACAACATTGTCTCCATGGAAGATTATCCCTTTTTTAAATATCAAACCCGCTGGGTCTTGAAAAATTGCGGCCATGTGGACCCGGAGAGCATTGATCAGTACATTGCTCGTGGCGGTTACCGCGGACTGGCCAAAGCATTGCGGAATTATACGCCGGCGGAATTATGTGACCTGGTGGAATTCAGTGGCCTGCGCGGACGGGGCGGCGGTGGTTTTTCCACCGGGAAAAAATGGAAATTTGCCCTCAATACTCCATCGGAGCAAAAATATTTTATTTGCAATGCTGACGAAGGTGATCCGGGGGCCTTTATGGACCGGGCTGTCATTGAAGGCGACCCCTATGCCCTGGTGGAAGGGTTGACCCTGGCCTCCTATGCCATCGGCGCTTCCAAAGCCTACATCTATATCCGTGCAGAATATCCCTTGGCTATTGAACGATTGAAAACCGCCATTGAGTTGGCGAAACACTATGGCCTGCTGGGCAATAATATTCTGGACAGCGGTTTCAACCTGAACATGGTAATCAAGAAAGGGGCCGGTGCCTTTGTCTGTGGTGAAGAAACAGCTCTCATTAACAGTATTGAAGGTAAACGCGGTATGCCTCGTCCGAGACCACCCTTTCCGGCGGTCAGCGGGTTATTTGGCAAACCCACAGTCATCAACAACGTCGAAACGCTGGCCAATATTCCCTCGATCATCGACAGAGGAGCGGAATGGTTTAGTACCGTGGGCACAAAAACCAGTAAGGGAACCAAGGTCTTCGCTCTTTCCGGTAATATCAATAATACAGGGTTGGTTGAAGTGGCCATGGGTACCAAATTACAGGATGTCGTTTTTCAAATCGGCGGTGGAATACCCGATGGTAAAAAATATAAAGCTGCCCAGATCGGCGGCCCTTCCGGCGGTTGTATCCCGGAACAACATCTTGATATTGAAATTGACTATGAGTCTCTGCAGGAAGTGGGCGCTATGATGGGGTCCGGCGGGCTGGTCATCATGAATGAAGATACCTGTATGGTGGATGTGGCCAAATTTTTCATGGACTTCATTCAGAGAGAATCCTGCGGAAAATGCATTCCCTGCCGGGAAGGTACACGCCGCATGCTGGAAATCCTGGAATCCATTACCAGGGCCAAGAAAAATGAAACCGAATTTGAAGCCCTGGAAAGATTTAAAGGCGTCATGTATCTCAATCGCCTTGCAGAAGTCATTCAGGATACATCCCTTTGCGGCCTTGGAAAATCAGCGCCGAATCCTGTGCTGAGTACCCTCAGATGGTTCCGTTCTGAATACGAAGACCATATTTTCGAAAGAAAATGTCCGGCCGGTGTTTGCAAAGAACTATTAACCTATGAAATTGTAACAGATAAATGTGTCGGCTGTACTCTCTGCGCGAGAGAATGTCCGACCCAGGCCATTATCGGAAAGCCTAAAACACCTCATTATATCATTGCGGATAAATGTATTGGCTGTGGAAATTGTCTGGAAGTGTGCCGTTTTAATGCAGTTACAGTAGAATAAGTGAGGTCATTGTGTTTACCATACAAATCAATAACAGAGAAATAAAAGCAAAAAAAGGAGAAATGATACTGGACACGTTGAATCGTGAAGGTATCAGCGTACCGACTTTATGCTATATGAAAGACCTTTTTCCAACCGGTGCCTGTCGTATGTGCGTGGTTGAGATCGAAGGCTACAAAGGACTGGTCCCGTCCTGCGCCATGCCGGTTGCGGAAGGCATGAAAATCCAGACCCATTCTCCCAAGGCGATTAAAGCCCGTAAAACAATCATCGAACTCTTGCTGGCTGACCATCCGGACGACTGTCTCTACTGTGTACGCAATGGTAATTGCCAATTGCAGGACCTGGCGGAAGAGTTGGGCGTGAGACAACGTCGTTTTACCGGTAAAAAATCGACCTATGAAATCGATGCTTCCAGCCCCTCTATTCTCAGAGACCCGGCCAAATGTATCCTCTGCGGAAAATGTGTTCGCGTCTGTGAAGAAATACAGGGCGTCAGTGCGATTGATTTCGTTGAGCGTGGCTGCCGGACTGAAATCGGGACTGCCTTCAGAGAAGGTCTCAATGTCTCCAGTTGTATCAACTGTGGCCAGTGTATTCTGGCCTGCCCGACCGGTGCACTACGAGAAAAATCCAATGTCAAAGAAGTCATGGATGCCCTCAATGATCCGAAAAAACATGTTGTTGTTCAGCATGCACCTTCCATTTCCGTGACAATTGGTGAAGAATTCGGTATCAAACCGGGTAAAGATGTTGCCGGATTAATGGTCGCAGCTATGAGAAGACTGGGGTTTGATGCGGTCTTCGATACTTCCTTTACAGCCGATCTGACCATCATGGAAGAAGCGACGGAACTGGTCAATCGAATTAAAAACGGCGGGCCAATGCCCATGACCACCAGTTGCAGCCCCGGCTGGGTAAAATTTGTGGAACAGTTTTATCCGCAGTTGCTGCCCAATGTATCCACCTGTAAGTCACCCATGCAGATGCTTGGGGCCGTCATAAAAAGTTATTATGCTGAAAAGGCCAAGATAGACCCCAAAGATATTTATTCGGTGGCCATTATGCCTTGTTCAGCCAAAAAATTTGAAGCAGAACGCCCGGAAATGATGAACGATATGGGACAAGCCGATATTGACGCCGTGCTCTCCACTCGGGAATTTGCCAGGGTAATCAAAATGCGGGGCCTGGACCTGAACAATATGGAACCTGATATTGCGGACAATCCGTTTGCCGAACGCTCCTCAGCGGGTAAACTTTTTGGCGCTACCGGTGGTGTGGCTGAAGCTGCCCTGCGAACTGCCTACAAACTGATTACCGGTGAAAATCTGAAAGACCCGGTCATCAAGGAACTGCGTGGTCTCGACGGCATCAAAGAGGTCAAAGTGCAGGTTGGCGATCTGCTGGTTGGCGTTGCTGTGGTCAGTGGTCTGGCCAATGCCCGCAAAATATTGGACCAGGTTGTCGCCGGACGCAAGGATTTGCATTTTATCGAAGTCATGACCTGTCCCGGAGGCTGTATCAATGGCGGTGGTCAGCCGCTGACTATGGATATGGAAGCCATCAAAGCAAGGTTGAAAGCGCTTTATGATCTTGACCGTGATGCCGAATTGAGGACTTCCCATGATAATAAACATATTCAAAAATTATACGAAGAATACCTGGGCGAACCCAATGGCCATCGCAGCCATAAACTGCTGCATACCCATTATGTCAAACGGGATGTTCTGAAATAAATGAAACAGCATGAGTTGAAGGGATGAAAAGTACTTCTATAAAACCGTTGATTTCCACCATTAAGGACAAATGCCGGACCTGCTATACCTGTGTTCGCGAATGTCCGGCCAAGGCTATCAAAATATCCGAAGGCCAGGCCGAAATTATTCCGGAAAGATGCATCGGATGCGGAAACTGTGTTCTGGTTTGCAGCCAGAATGCCAAAAAAGTACATTCATCCATTCCTCATGTCAACAGTGTTATTCGATCAAAATATAAAACTGTCGCACTGGTCGCTCCGAGCTTTGCGGCAGAATTCAATGAATACAACTACCGTAAGTTTGTCGGCATGATCAAAGCGCTGGGTTTTGACTATGTTCATGAAGTGGGATTTGGTGCGGAACTGGTCGCTATAAAGATGAAAGAAATTGTCGAGACGACGGGTCATGATGGATATATTACTACAACCTGTCCGGCAGTATTCGGATATGTCAAACGTTACCATCCAAACCTTGTTTCACGATTGGCCCCTGTTGTTTCTCCGATGATTGCCACTGCGCGCGTGGTCAAGCAACTTTATGGCGATGCGATTAAAATCATTTTCCTTGGGCCCTGTATTGCCAAAAAGGGTGAAGTTTACAGTGAAGAACTAGACGGTGAAATGGACGATGCCCTGACCTTTGGTGAATTGCGGACCATGTTCATCATGGCCCACCTGGATTTTCGCAATGTTGAAGAATCGGATTTTGATCCCCCTTTTGCCAAAAAGGGAAACCTCTTTCCTGTTCGCCGTGGAATGCTGGCGGCAGCCGATATTGATGAAGACCTGATGACCGGAGAAGTGGTTTCAGCCAATGGAAAAAAACATTTCATTGAAGCCGTTGAGGAATTTGAACTTGGCACATTGGATTGCAAATTACTGGACCTGCTTTGCTGCGATGGTTGTATTATGGGGGCGGGAATGACGACCCGTGCACCGTTGTACAAAAGACGGACCCAGATCAGCAAATATGTCAAGTCTACCGCACCCAAACGGGATGAAGAAGAACATCACCACTATCTTGATCAATTTAAAGACCTCGATTTATCAAGGACATTTTACCATTGTACCCAAAGCCTGACAACCCCGAAAACCGGGGAGGTTGAAGAAATCCTGCATCGAATGGGCAAATACAATATCAATGATGAACTGAACTGTGGTGCCTGCGGCTATGACACCTGTCGCGCCCACGCTGAAGCCATCATGAACGGTCTGGCAGAATCGGAAATGTGCCTGCCCTATGTCATTGAAAAAATGAAAAAGACCTTACGGGAATTAAAAATTTCCGATGAAAAACTTGACGATACACGAAATGCTTTGATGCAGGCTGAAAAACTAGCCAGTATGGGGCAAATGGCAGCCGGAATCGCCCATGAAGTCAATAATCCACTGGGCGCCGTGGTCATGTTCTCCAACCTTCTCAAGGAGCAGGTGGACCCAGGTTCTGAAATGTATGAAGACCTGGATTTGATCGTCACTGAAGCCAACCGCTGCAAAACCATTGTATCGGGCCTCCTGAATTTTGCCAGAAAAAATAAAGTGAATTTCAAGCAGGTTGACATGATCGAAATGGTGGAAAAACTGTTGAAAACCATGAATATTCCCGGTAATATCAAAGTCACTGTTAATGACGAAATGGGAGAAGACAGAAATGCTGAAATCGATCATGATCAAATCATTCAGGTACTGACCAATCTTTTGAACAACAGTGTCCATGCTATGCCCGAAGGTGGCAGCATCATTATTCATTGTGCCGGTACCAGTCAGGATGTCATCCTGAAAATTGAGGATACAGGCACGGGTATTCCGCAGAAAAATCTTTCCAGAATTTTTGAACCTTTTTTTACAACTAAAAAAGAAGGCCAGGGGACGGGACTGGGATTATCGGTGATTTATGGAATTATTAAAATGCACAAGGGAGACATCTCTGTGCAGTCCAATACCGATCCGGAAAAAGGCCCCACCGGGTCGACCTTTAAAATTCGGTTACCCAAAAAAAGTATGAAAAAACTAAAATCTTTATAGGGACATAAAACAATGAGTGAAAACAAAAAAAATATCAATGTATTGATTGTTGATGATGATATCGATTTCCTGAATCAGACCAAAATCAGGTTGGAAGCCGCTGGCTATCATGTGCAATCTGCAGAAAGCCAGAAAGCAGCTGAAGAACTTTTAAAAACCTTTACGCCGGACATCGCTCTTTTGGACCTGATGATGGAAAATATGGACGGTGGCTTTGCGCTGGCTTACCATATCAAAAAGAAAAATTCCAAAATTCCGGTAATCATTGCTTCTGGTGTCACCAGTGAAACAGGAATTGAATTTGACGCCAAAACCGAAGAGGAAAAATCCTGGATCAAAGCCGATGCTTTCCTGACAAAACCGATCCGTTTTGAGCAGTTGGAAAAACAAATGACAATATTATTAAAAAAGTAAAATTATGTCTGTTTTAAAAGTACTGGTAGTTGACGACGAACTGGGTATGCGCTTGGGGATGAAAAAATCCCTGGCCCGTCATAAAATTAATATCCCGGACATTAAAGAAGAAATTACCTTTGATATAGAAATGGCGGAAACCGGAGAAGAGGCCCTGGAAAAAGTAGCTTCTTTTCAGCCCGATGTCATGTTGCTGGATTATAAGCTTCCGACCATGTCAGGACTGGAAGTACTGGAAGAGGTCACAGCCGAAGACAGTGAGATGGTTACCATCATGGTCACGGCTTATGCCTCTCTGGAGACGGCGGTATCAGCTATAAAACGAGGTGCCTTTGATTTTCTGGCCAAACCTTTTGAGCCCAAAGAGTTGCGCGATGTGGTGGAAAAAGCCGCCCGCAGCCTGCTCCTTGCCCGCCAGGTAAAAAAACTGGAAGAAGAGCGAAGACAGGTCCGATTTCAGTTTATCTCTGTTTTGGGACATGAACTGAAGGCGCCTATCAATGCAGTGGAAGGCTACCTTGGTATTTTAGCCGATAAAGTGCTGGGTACTGAAATCGACAAGTATGACGACATGGTTTCCAGAAGTCTGGTCCGAATCCGCGGAATGAAAAAAATGATCGCCGATCTTCTCGACCTGACCCGAATCGAATCCGGGCAAAAAATTCGCAGCCTGGAACCGGTCAATGTCACGGAAATCGCAAAACACGCCATGGAAACCAGTGAAGTCGCTGCTGCTGAAAAAAATATTAAACTCAACCTTCATGCTGCTGAAGAAATTAATATGGTGGCGGATAGTGGTGAAATTGAAATCATCATGAACAATCTCATCAGCAACGCCGTCAAATATAACAGAGACAACGGACAGGTTGATGTGACCATTACCAAAGAGGACCATAAAATTACCATTGCTGTCCAGGACACCGGAATCGGAATGACCCGGGAAGAAGCAGATTCCCTCTTTTCAGAGTTCAAGAGAATTAAAAATGAAAAGACCCGGAATATTTTGGGAAGTGGGCTGGGACTGTCCATCTTGAAAAAAATTTCAGGCATGTACCATGGAGATGTTTCTGTTTCCAGTCAACCTGATGTGGGTTCCACTTTTACCGTAGATTTACACACAACGTAGCATAAATAAAAGGGTACGATAAACATAAATAAATCCCTCCCTAAAACCTCCCTCCTTTCTTCACCAAAGAAAAGTTTTATCGTACCCTCCTCCTCCTTATTTTATTGTAAATAAACTTGGCATGAACCAATTATTGGATTATATTTATTTTAATTAAAACAGCAGGCGATTAAATGGATATTATCACTCTGATTGAAGAAAAAATTGGTATTAGCGGAAATATTCAACTAAAGGTAATTAAAAGCCTGGTGCTGTTGGTTTTTCTTTTTGGCCTACGATTCCTCTTTTTAAAAATTTTATTCAGGCAATCCGAAGATGTCAAAACAAGATATATCTGGCGAAAAACAGTGACCTACTTCGTCACTATCCTTTTTTTTCTTCTGACGGGATTGGTCTGGATGAGCGGGCTGAAATCCCTGGGCACCTATCTTGGACTATTATCCGCCGGTATCGCTATTGCTCTGAAAGAACCGGTGACCAATCTTTTCGGCTGGATTTTTATTGTCTTTCGCAAACCCTTTGTGGTTGGTGATCGTATTGAAATCGGCGGCATTAAAGGCGATATCATCGATATTGGCGTTTCCCAGATTGTCATGATTGAAGTGGGAAACTGGGTGGGTGCAGAACAAAGCACCGGCAGGATTGTTCATATTCCCAATAACTGGATTTTTGCAAAGTCCATTGCCAATTACACCATGGGATTTCAGTATATCTGGAATGAAATCAGCCTGGTCATTACCTTTGAATCCAACTGGCAAAAAGCCAAAAAGATTTTGCAGGATATCCTTCACAGAACGACGGAAAATATCAGCCACACAGCTGAAAAGGAAATCAAAAATGCTTCCCGCAAATTTATGATTTACTACAAACATCTGACACCCATTGTCTATACCCGGGTCAATGATTTTGGGGTTGTCCTGACATTGCGATTTCTAATCAATCCCCGCCACAAAAGAGGAATTGAACAACAGGTCTGGGAGCAGATCCTTGAGGAGTTTGAAAAACATGGGGATATCGATTTTGCCTATCCAACCCAACGGTTTTATAATAACCTGGATGAAGGAAAACCCGGAAAAAATAGACAAGGTTAAAGTCCAATTTACAGGAGATCAATAATGACAAAAAATTTAGTAGTAACATTAATCGGTAAAGATGAAATTGGTATTGTTGAAAAAGTCACCCGTATTGTTTTGAAATATCATGGAAACATCACTGAGAGCAAAATGGCCCGGCTGGGGGGTGAATTTGCCATGCTTCTGCAAATCCGCGTCGATGATAATGAAAGAAAACTGCTGGAAATGACTATTGCAGGACTGGAGGACCAGGGCTTCCAAGTTTTCTACAAGGAAACTTTCGATGAGACCCCGGCCAAATTCAAAGGGTGGCTGCCTTATGAAATTACCATCACCGGAGCGGACCATGAGGGAATTATCAACCAGGTCACCAGCCGGCTGGCGAAAAATGGGATGAATGTCGAATCCATCGATACAAAAATCACCATGGCTCCCATGAGTGGCACGGCCCTATTTAATATGAATGCCATTGTCATGGCCCCGCCGAAAAAAACCATTCAGACCTGGGCTGAGGAACTGGACGAGGTGGCTGCTGAAATGAATGTGGATATTGATATTGACAATTACCGTGGATAAAAAATCCAATCTCCGCACTTCTCAATCAGAAAAAGACAAATTCCAAATGCATCACCTTGGGTTTTGACAAAATTGACTTGAAATATAGTTACTATTTGATTTTACTTTAGAGGGGGTCTCTTGCGAAAGCACGACCGTGAAATAAAAGACAGAAGTAAACTGAAAGAAATCCTCAAATCGGCCAACGTAGTCCGCATTGCGATAATGGATGGTGATAAACCCTACATTGTTCCGTTAAATTACGGTTATCATGAAAATTGTCTTTACATCCATTGTGCAACCGAAGGAAAAAAACTTGATCTCCTGCGACATAACATTCATGTTTGCTTTGAAGTGGAGGACTCAGTCAGGATTATTGGCGGGGAAAAAGCCTGCAAATGGACTACATCCTTTCGGTCCATTATCGGCTATGGTGACATTGAAATCATTGAAGATAACCAGCAGAAAATTGAAGCCCTCAAAATCCTGATGTCGCATTTTGGAGCACCCCATCTCCATGAATTTGATAAGAAAAATGTAAAAATAACCACTATCCTGAAGTTGAAAATCACAGAGATGACGGGAAAGGCTTCGAAGGATTTGCTGAAGGATTAAAAATTTTGCTCCAGCCAGTATAAAATTAAGGTCATGAAATGAAAAGGAGAACTGTTTGGATATTAATTTTTGTGAGTTTTTTTGCAAATCGGATATTGCTGGCCACCGATACCCAATTACAAGAGATGTTTATCAAAGGTGTCGACCTCTCCTCTCTGCCAGAAGTTGAAGAGTGTGGCGGGATTTTTAAAGAAAAGGGTATTATCTCAGACCCTATCCTCATTTTCAAAAACCATGGTGTCAACCTCGTTCGTTTAAGGATTTGGCATACACCTTCAGCGGGCTATTGCAATCTTGAAAAAACCCTTGTTATGGCAAGGCGTATCAAGTCTATGGGACTGAAATTTTTACTGGATTTACATTATTCCGATACCTGGGCGGATCCCGGACAACAGTCCAAACCTGAGTCATGGGACGGATTATCCTTTGAACAACTGGCAGACAGTGTTTTTCAATATACCTTCAACGTCATGGCTTCTCTCAAAAAGCAAAACACACTTCCGGATATGGTGCAATTCGGCAATGAAATCATCTGTGGATTATTGTGGGATGATGGCTGCATCTGTGATTCCTTCAATACACCGGAGCAATGGGCACAACTGGCAGAACTTTTAGGACAGGGAATTCTGGGGCTCCGGACGGCTTTGGGCCCGGGTGATTCAGTGAAAACAATGATCCATATTGACAGGGGAGCTGATAACAGTAGCAGTCAGTGGTTTTTTGACCATTTACCGGGCACTGACATGGAATTTGACATCATTGGTCTGTCCTATTATCCCTGGTGGCATGGGACTTTAAACGATTTGGAAAATAATGTTAATGATCTGGCCCAACGCTATAATAAAAATATATTCCTTGTGGAAACAGCTTATCCCTGGACCCTGAACTGGAATGATGATACCCATAATATGCTTGGAAATTCCAATCAACTGCATAGAGGATATCCGGCATCTGTTGAAGGGCAGAGGTGTTTTTTGGCGGATTTGATGGAAATTATAAAGAATATTCCCAATTATAAGGGTTTGGGAGTATGCTATTGGGAACCGGGATGGATATCGGCACCGGAAGCAGGTTCATCCTGGGAGAATGTGACGCTTTTTAATTTTTCCGGAGAATTACTGAGTTCAGTATCCGTTTTTGAGGAAAAGGAGACCGGATTGACCAACCATCAATCGCTGACACAATATTTGCTTCTGCAACAAAACTATCCGAACCCTTTTAATGCCGCAACTACAATTCAATACATACTGCCAAAGGCAACCAACCTAAAGTTATCGGTTTGCAGGATTACAGGCAATCTGGTTCAGACTTTAGTAACCGGTGATCAGTGTCAGGGAGAGCACAAAATTGAATGGAAACCCGCCACAAATCTTCCCTCCGGCATATATCTGATCTGTATTCACACAGATGAATTCTTTGATACAAAAAAATGTTTGCTGCTCAGGTAGGCCCATGATTGATCATATTACGTGGAAATATTTCAGGAAGCCCTTTGTTGGAAAATAGGTTGACTGCTCATATTTCGAGTGAAAACCTTACTCCTTTTTCCTTTGATTCAATGTTAATATAGTAAAACAGGGTGACAGGAAAATTGGTCCGGATGGTTGCAATTCCGCCGATTTCCGTTGTCAGTCCAATACCCAGGGCGCATTGATTGTCTATGTTGCTGCAAAAAAAGTTACCGTAGCTTTCATAGAGCAATGACATGGAAAACCGTTTCACATAAACCAGCCAGAAAAAATCAATATCCGGAAACCAAAGATGGCGTTTGAGGATGAAGAGGAGTTTAGTCTGGGTGTTGCTGTCAAAATCATCAAATACCGGCATGGGTTCAAATTGTCTTTTGAATGAGTAACCTTTGTCTTTGTTGTACTCATACATCACATCCAGCGTCATTCCAAAAGCATAGCCAAGGTCAATTCCCTGCTTGAATTGCCAGCCTGACTGGGTGCCTTCCATTGATGCATTGCCAACGGTATGATTGCTGTAGATTGTCAACTGGGAGTAGGTCGGAACCAGGGCCTGCAGAGATTTTTGTCTGATGGTAAGCCCATTTATAGAAAAATATAATGGTACTGTAAATTGGTCATCAAAGTTGTGGAAATAGGAACTTGCAGGGTCCCAAAGCACTTCCCGATTGAAAATGTATTTGTATCCGGCACCAATATTTGCATTCGAAATGGAGGTCTGTACACCTTTGTCTGTTCTGAATAACGGCCATTCTGTATTGAGCGAAAATTCCAGTTCCTTCCAGGAGTCTTTAATTATGAAGGGATCATTTTCAATATTTGATTCAGTTCGATTGGCAAAGGTCATCCTGGTGCTGATTTTTGGGTAGATTCCCAGGTAATCGAAGTGAAATCCGCCAATGTATTCTTCGTCGTCAATAGCTTTCAGGAAATAAAGGGTTTGGGAATGAGTTTCCAAAAGATTATCGGACCGAAGGATTCCACCATAGAAAAAAGGTGTAATTAGCGGGGAATAGCTATGGGGATTGCACATGCTGCCCAATCCTTTGTAATCAGTAATTTTGTGTTGCTTCTGTGGAATGTCCTTCTCTTCGATGGGTTGAAATTCATCCGTCAACAATGGCTGAAAATAATCTGTTCTGGTCAACGAAATTTGATGGATCGGGATAAAGTTCATTTCGGTTAATAGCATTTCTGAAATTTTATAACCCTTTGGTGTGTAATCACTGAAAAGTAATCTATCCTTGTAAATGGTCGGATAGGCTGCCCCATATTGTCTTGATGTGACCTGATAAATCTGCTTTGTATTTCTATCCAAAGCATAGATATTATCAAGACCTGAAAATCCTGATTCAAAGATAATATAATTATTCCAGTATTTTGGACGGAAAAGGTCTTCATGGGTGTAGTTGGTTAATTGCGTAAAAATATGATTATCCAGATTCAATTCATTTATTGCTCGTCCTTTATACCCTGTTGATGTAAAGACCAATTGCTGATCATCTGACGACCAGGTTGGATAATGGACCATTTCATTATCCGGAGAATGTATTTTCTGGATCAATTCACCACTATTGGCCTCAATAATCACAATATTGCATTGTCGGGTGTCTGTGAATTCAACAGCGGCGATCTTTGTGCCATCAGAAGATATTGATGGGCAAAAGTATCGGCGGTTTTTCGTCAGGATTTTCAGTTCCCTATTCTTTATGTTAAATATTGCTATGTCTAACCAGCTCTGCTTGTCCCATCTTTTATCCTCTCGATATTGTGACCAGATGATTTTTTCATTGCGAATATCCAATCCATACGTTGCAACATAGTGTGGTACGTTGATAATTTTTTTGTTTTCACAATAAACCGCTGTTCCGAAGGCATTGCTGGACTTTAGATAATATAAGATTCCCTTTTGGTCTTTGTAGGGAAGAACATGATCGGTGAAATGTTTATCTTTGGCAGACCTGTAATGGAAAAGGCTGTCAGACTTTATTCCTTCATCCTGCTTAAACCAAATCTCTTTCAGTTCCACCTGCATACTGTAAAACAATTTTTTTGTGCCTTCATAGTCAGTATATTTTTCAATGGCAGCGCTCATTGGCGATATGGGATTCTTAAAGGATAACCATGTGGCGCTTTTTAAAATCCCGCTCCATGCTTCATAACCATATTTTCTTGCCAGAAATGCTGTCATAAAATAGCCGAGTTCATAGTCATCGGGTGTGGGGCGCTTGTAACTGCCAAACCGTGCTGTTTCATATTTCAGATTTGGTTCTGTGAGCAGAATTGTGCGGTAACATTGTTGGAAGTTGGCAATTCGTCCCCGGCCGGAATAAGACCAGAGGGTTTCGGTCAATACAGCGTCACCTTCTTTGTACCAATCGGGAATCATGATATTCATAGCAATGCCACGGCCATAGTCACCGAAGAGAAATCCGGAAAATTTAATCAAGCCGTGGTTCAGATAAGTATATTGGTGAACATGTCGTGTTTCATGCAATGATAACATATTGTGCCAGTCACCAATGAATATGGATTTGCCGGTGTAGGGAAGGGAATACCATTCCGATTTGTAGGGAAACATGGTGACATAACCATTTGACCAGACACTTCGGTTGGATAATATCAATGATAAAGGCTGGTGTTCATCCTGGAGATAAAAGCCGATCTTAGGACTGATATATTCCAGACGATTGGCAATCCTGATAGCATGTTGTGAGATTTCCTCAGGAAATATGAGAGTGTATTGATCGCTTTGGATCTGTTTCCAATGAATATCAGATGGGTCCTGTGCCATGAGGAATTTCATGAATAAGAAAATGAGGAGTAGCTTTTTCAAAATTCCCTTCCAAGACTTATCAAAAATGTTCTTCCCGGCCCCAGGTATCCTTTGTCTGCCCAACTGACTTCCGATGTGGTTGGATATCGGAATTCTGTATCCAGCAGGTTGCTGACTTTAAAATTTATAAATAACCCATATTTTAAAAGGTCGTTGAACCGGAGATTTCCATTCAGGATAAAATAGCCCTCGATTTCATCGCCTATAAAACCTGCTGATAATTGGTCAGGATCATTTTGGGTTCTGGAGATATCCCAATAGGGTTGCATTTTACTGACATACCGTCCTGTTAATGACATGATTGTGTTTTTTTTAGGACTATAGGATGCCTGAAAATAACCCAAGTAATTTGGCGAAAATGAAGGTTTTAAATCTTTTTGATGTAAATTTTCTGTATGCTGATACAAACCTGAGAGTTTGAATGTCGTCTTGTCCACAGGCTGAATATTGATGGTGGCTTCTATGCCGTTGCTATTCAATTTTCCTTTATTGGAATCATATTGATAATAATGGCCTTCTTCATTGACTCCGGATACTCTGCTGATCAGATTGTTCATCCTGTTATGAAAAATACTGATATTAGTAGAAATTTTTGAGGTCAATTTACCCAGGTAATTAATTTCAAAGGTCTTAATATTTTCTGGATTCAATAAGGGCTGGTTCGGCATATACAGGCTTGTGATACTGAGGTGAAATGAAGCATATTTCAAGGCTTCACCGTACAATAGTTTGATATGATGGTTCTGATTGATTTGATAGATTGCTGCCAACCGCGGAATAAAATGAATTTTATCATCTTTAAGGAATTTTGAGGCTTCCAGCCAGGGGCTGGGTCCGGAATTAAAAACCAGGTCCACATAATAACCACTTTTTTTCTCGGCCCTCACGCCACCGGTAAACTGTAATTTGTCGGTTGGCCGGTAATGGAGCTGTGAATATGCAGCCTGACTGGACTGCCCATCTGTAATTTCCGCATGAGTTCCCGGCATTCCCTCGCTAGGTGCATGGATTCGAATCGCAACATCAGGAGAATATCTGTAATATATTCCACAGGTAATATCAACATCTGATTTTGGTTTTATAAAGGTATTCAAATCCGTTTCATAGGTGTTGGATTTAAATAATTCGTAATGAGTGAAAGCATCACTATCATAAAAATCACTGATAACCTCTTCCTGGTAACTGGAAAAACTGAGTTTTCCATCAAATTCTATTAAGTTTGATACCTTTTTTTGGATACCAAAAGAGGCACTTGTTCCTGTTATAATTGCAGGCGCATTTTGGCTTAAGGGATAATTTACAAAAGGATTGTTTTTGCTATTGGTATAACTCATGTCAAAATATACTGCGTTCATTTTGCCCGATAGATTAAAATATTGCTCGAATTTCGCCATGTTATTTTTGGTTGTGCCATCGTGGATATTGGGTGGGATTGTTGAAATGTCGTCATACACTATTTCCATTCCATCATCGCCATAGAGCGAGCCATTTATACTCAGATGTAAATCTGCAATATGATCTTCAAAGCGCACAAAAGCCTTTTTGCTGTTAAAAGAGCCATAGGAAAGGGATGCGAGATTGACCGGCTTTGTATTTTCACTGCTGTGGGTAATAATATTAATTGCGCCAAAGAAAGCGCCACTACCATAAATCACAGACATCGGGCCTCTGACAATTTCAATTTTATCAATTGCTTCAACTGGAATTATGATTTGATTTAGAGGATTGTTCTTATACATATCATTGGTTTGATTGACCCCATTTACCAGGAAAATAATATTCTCATTGGCTCTGGCCGATTTATGTCCTCGGACACCGATGTCTGTTCCTAAAACATTATAATCATTAATCGGATACATGCCAAGGGTGTTTTCCAGAATTTCCTGTAAGGTCTGGTAGCCGTTTTGGGCAATTTCATTTCGAGTAATGATAACAACTGAAGCCGGAATATCACTAACCTTTTCTGAAGTTTTCCCGGCAGTAGTGATTTTTAAATTCATTAACTCCAAGATTGACATTTGGCGGAGTTCTTCATAGGCTTTATTTTGATCTGCAAATATTGTTGTTACCAGTAAAGTAATGAAAAAAGAGATAAATAGTGATTTCAAAAATTCTCCAATCAGGATTTAACAATTATCTACATTATACATTTGAATATCCTTTATTCTCGATTAATTTTCAAACTGTTTTTGAAATGAATTTTATTGAGGTAAGAAGAAGAATATGTGGTACTTGATGACACTCTTATCGGGATTTTCCGCTGCCACAGCTGATGCTTTCAGCAAGCAGGAATCCAAATATATGACGACAATTCATCTGAGTTGGGTGCGGGAAGCCTATGCCTTGCCGTTTATGCTACCGTTCCTGTTTTTTATTGAAATACCTGAAGTGGATGCGGTTTTCTGGTGGGCGATCCTGGCTTGCGTGGTAATGGATCTGTTCACGACAATGCTTTACATGAAAGCAATCAAGATTGCTCCGCTTTCCCTGACAATTCCCTATATGGGACTGACACCAGTGTTTTCCTTATTGATTAGTTATCTGGTTTTGGGTGAAACTGTATCGTGGCTGGGATTGCTGGGAATTCTTTTTATTTCCTTTGGCGCCTATATCTTACAGATTGACAGGGCAAAATATGGATTAATGGAACCCATCAAAGCTATATTCAGAAACAAAGGCTCACTGTTTATGCTGATTGTTTCTTTTTCCTATGCGATTACGGCAAACCTTGGAAAAATCGCGATTATTCACTCTTCGCCTATGTTTATGGCGATTATTTATTTTTCCGGGCTGGCTTTGGCTTTCACACCACTTGTGATGACAGTTGGCAAGACACCCCCCTCAAAAATGTTCAGTCGAAGTTTTGGCAAATTCAAAATCGGGATTGCTATGGCTGTGATGGCGATAACCCATTTCACTGCCATCAGCATGATCAATGTGGCCTATATGATTTCCATTAAGCGCCTCTCGCTGCTTTTTGCGATTTTATATGGATGGATTATTTTTAAGGAACAAAATATCAAAGAGCGATTGTTCGGCGGTATGATCATCATTGCCGGTGCTGCGATTATTGCGTTTGCTTAAAAATTAAACTTGCTGATTCGCTTTCCATAGACAATCTTAATTCCATCGGTATGGGCCTGATCGACAAAACTTCTGTTGGGTTTATGGGCCAGCATAACAAAAGCGTCAGCATGAAGCAAATTCTTGGTATTGCGGATGGCTTTAAGTTCTATATAAGAATTTTTATCAATGGGATAAGCAAAACACTGAAAAATATAAAGACTGCTGCCCTTGATGCTGGCAATGTCCAGCAGGTGTTCCAGGTGTTCTCCTTCGGGCAGTGTGCTGCGGTCCAGTTTGATATTGAGCCGGGCATCGAAATTTGTACCTTTATGAATGCGCAGAAAAGTCAGTTCCCTCAACCAGCCTCCCTGAAGAAAATAATCCAGTCCTTTGTCTCTGTCCATTTCAATGGTGTTTTGATTTTCAAAGGAACTAAAAGTAAACAGCATTTTGGATGTGCCGGGTTGATAGGTGACAGACATTTGCACTTCTTTTTTATTGATTTCCCATTTGATATCTTTATCACTGGCTTGATTTTGATGGTATTCATCACGGACCTGATCGATAAAGGGTGAGAGGGCATAGATATTATTGCCAATATAGTAGGAGAGATTGCTGCGGACGCCGATCTCCGGATCAAACCGCAGGCCTGATTCCATTGCAATTCCCTGAATTTCCAGATATTCATTGACCGTCAGATCGAAGAAATAATTATTGGTTTTTCCATTGAGTATGTCGTAAATGCGGGAATGTTTCACGTCAACATAGTATATTCGTTTGGCGATATCTTTGAAGAAGTTGGTGATGATGAGGGCCTGCACTTTTTTACCACCGGTGACATTGATGTGAATTTCGTGGTCGGGATATTCATCTTTTATTTTTTGACAAATATTAAGGATTCCGGGCAGATCATTCTCCGGTATATTTTTCATGATGAATTCTGTTCGGGTTTCCGGATCAACTTTTTTTTGAATATCCTCAAGATGGTATTCGTAATTTTCAGGGATCAGCCAGATGAGAATTTCTGGATCTGCTAGATTGTACGATAGATAGTTAACGACAGGATTTTGATCAGCCAATGAAATTTCTAATATAGCCATTTTATACTCCGAATTTTTATTAAAATTCTACAATGGTATTAATGTTATAAAATTAATTTTATTTTTCAAGTAGTGAAGCTTTATTATTGTCAAAATTTTTAGGTGAACTGTTTAAAAATTGAATTTGATTCGGCAGAAGGAATTAATGAATGGTTTTAAAAAGGAAAATCATCATCGGAACTGTTGGCAGGCTGCCGGGGATTTTCATCATGAAATGGTTTTTTGGCTATGATTTGTTCCTCATTGGCATGAACAATGATTGCTTTTGGAGTGACCGGACACATGTTTTGGCAAACGCCACAACCGATACAAATATCCAGACGGGTCTTGGGATAATTGACATTATCAGTCATTTCTGTATAGACTGCATGGGTGGGACAACCCTCGGCACAGGCGCCGCAGTCGGTATGGTTTTTATAGACCACACACAGGTCTGTCTTCAGTTCGACAGTTCCCAGTTGTGTGAGTTTTTTGGTTTCCATATTTAATGGCTGTAGGGCATCGCTTGGACAAATATCGGTGCAGGTGTTGCATTCATATTGACAATAGGCAAAGTCAAAATCCAGATAGGGTTGAAAAAGACCGGTCAATCCGTACTGAAAGAAAGCCGGTTTCAAGACTTTTGTCGGACAGTGGGTGATGCAAAGTTGACAGGCGGTGCAACTCTCGGTAAAATGATGAATGTTTTTTGCGCCAGGCGGCATAACAGGTGGTTGCGAAGGGGTCCATTTTTCCTTTATTTTTTTTCTAAAGAGAAGAGGTAATAAAAATGTGGCAGCGAGTCCGCTGTTTTGCAGCCATTCACGTCTTGCCGGTTGAAATTTTGTTGTTAATTTTTTTCTGCTGAAAGTTATGGCGCCGGTGGGACAACTATCGATACAATTAAAACAGGTTACACATGCTCTGTTATCGATTTGATTGTTTTTATAATCAATGCAATCAGTTTTACAGACCCGTTTACAGGCTGAGCAATTGATACATTTATCTCCGTTCAAATGAATTTTAAAGAGAGAGTGGTTTGTAAAAAGAGATAAAAACTGACCAGCCGGACACAGGGTGGTACAGAAGAAACGCTTTTGATAAAAGGACGTCCCAAGGAAAAGAACTAGCATAGTAGCGGAAAAAAATAATAAAGATCCGGAAATCAGTCCATATTTCAAAACCGAAACGGAATAGTTATCAAAATGATGTAAAATATTGACAATTAAATTATTAATCATATAAAATACCGGCCGGAAAATTGTTGAAAAAAGTTTTCCGAAAAGCGAATAGGGATCAAGTATATTTAACAGCCAGAGAGAACCGATGGCACTGAAAATCAGAACCAGAATGAATATTATTTTTGCAAGAATCCCTTGCCATGCATGAATTTTTTGTTGTTTTTTTTGAAAAAAGACCTTTGCCAGCAGGTCCTGGAATATTCCCATGGGACATAGGTGGCTGCAATAAACGCGTCCGAAAAGCAAGGTCAAAATGAGAATAATAACAGTAGAAACCGCAAACATCAGTCCTGCGCCGGTCAATATGCCTACGATGCCGGGTATGAGTTGAAAATGGGCCAGCGCTCCGTAAATGCGATGAGGTAAAAAATCCAAGCCCAAAAAGGCCAGAGTCAAAAAGATGAATATGGTGGCTGCAATACTTTGTCTGAGTCTTTTTAGTTTCATCATAAATATATTCTTTTAAGCAGGCCTCCCGAAAAAAAGTGGTATGTAATCCTGATTATATACTTTTGTCAATAGGTTTTAACCGACATATAAAATAGTTTTTTAGAGAACAATCCTATGAATTTGAAGTTGAGTCAAGTCCATATTGCCAATTTTCATTTCATGGCCGAAAAGAATGTGTTCAATCTGCTCGGGTTCATAATTTAGAATTTTGGATACGGCCGCATCAACAGCAACAATGTCCTGAGAGACCAGAAGCATTTTACGAATCACAACATCTTCCGGTTGGGCTCTTTGGGGGCCATTATCCATTGTGACCCTGTAACCGTCAACAATATTTAGCACTGGTTTGGTATGCAGACAGAAATCAGCAATACACTGATGAAGGCCGCTCCTGTGATAATAGCCACGGTCCCAGACAACGCCCATGAGGTTTTTCATGGCACAGGTCATTTTGGAAGAACCATGGTGTTTGAGTACAGGCACATTAATAACTGCGTCACTTTCAGCCAATATTCGATGGATTTTGGTTTCTTTGAGAATTTTAGCCTGGGGGATTTTGATATCGACATAATCTTTTTCCAAATCTCCGGGTACGACAATGGCACCGGCATTTTTAGCGCTTTCTTGAATTTTGCTCAGGGTGTAGCATTTTTGACTTTCATTGCAGGTATGATCGAATACATAGACTTTTTTTGCACCAGCCTGAAGCACATCTTTTACTATTGTTTCAACAAGCAGTGGATTGGTATTTGCCCCGTTTTCCGGCTCCCGTGCCCAACCGATATTGGGCTTTACAAGAACGGTTTGTCCATTTTTTATGAATTTTTTTATACCACCCAGGGCTTCTATGGCTGTGTGATACATGACATCCGGTTCTCCATTGCGAACGGCAACTATGTCCGGCAAGGTGTTTTTATTCGCTCCAAACAGCGGGTTCAGCCAAAAATTACTGCCAAAAGTCAGGGCGCTCATGGATAGTGAAGCCTTCACAAAATTTCTTCTTGTTATTTTTCTATGGTTCATAATGGGTCCTTTGTTGTTTTTCAACGAGTATTGGAAATATCAAAATAAATATATGGGAATTGGAGGCAAAATGCCAACGCTTTTGTAGGAATTGAAATGATCGTATTGGATTTTGTGAAATTGAAACTTAAAAGAAAATATTCAAAAATTATTTGTTTTTTATTAAATGTCGTGAAATACAGACACCTTAACAACTGGAGTTGTAATATAAAAAATTATTTCTTTATATAAATTAATCAATTATATTTTGCCTGCTTATTTTCAACATGATATTGGAAAGAAGTTGACGATACTTTGCTTAAGGTTATTGTGAATATGATAAACAATTATTAAACAATTTTGTCAACTTAAAAAAGGTGACGGATTGTTTGGTTTGCCCTTGTAGTTCAACAGGATAGAATAAGGGATTCCTAATCCTTTGATCTGGGTTCAAGTCCCGGCGAGGGTACAATAAAAATGAAATTTAGAGGAGTAATAGATGTTACAACCAAAGAAAAAATTCACAAAACAAGAAATCGAACGTGATCCTGTACTGGAAAAGACTATTTTAATGGAGAAATTTATTCGTACTCATGCCCAAACATTATTAATTGCCTTTGGAGTCGTCGCTCTTGTAGTTATTGTTGGAGTTTTTATGATGAAATCCGGCAAAACCAAGAAACTGAATGCTTCCGGAAAACTCGGATTGGCCCAAATGGCCTATCAAAACGGTGACCTTGATGACGCAGTATTACGACTGGAAGAAGTGCTTGAAGATTTCAGCGGATTATCTTCTGCCGGAGCCGCCTGCCTTCAGCTTGGACAAATCTATATGGAAAAAGAGGAATACGAGACCGCAAAAAAATACTATTCTGAATATGTGAATAAGTACGATGATGCAATTGGGAAAGCAGGTGCTTTGGACGCTTTGGGTGTCTGCTTTGAAAATACTGGAAATTTTGAAGAAGCAGCAGAAAATTATAAAAAAGCAGTCAAAGCCGCAGAATTTAAATTTCAAAAACAAATATCCCAGGTCAATCTGGCTCGTATATCCATGAATCTGGGAGATTTGGCCGGTGCCAGAAAACTGTTGGATGAAGTAAAAAACAATGAACCAGAATATAATCTGAACATGCAGGTAGAATTATTGTCTGGTAAACTGGTTGTCCTGGAAAACTAGATTCCAGTGAAAAAACGAACCCCAAAAGATGAGATTCAGGTTTAAACATACAAGGGAGTTTTTTAGAATATATCTTGCAATAAAGAGATAAATTTTATAATTTTGCGAGGAAGTGGGTCAGGAGACCCACTTTTTTCGTATAAGTAATTGAAAATTGGAAATTTAAATGGAAAAAGTAAGGGAAATTGTTACGAAAATAATCGAAGAGAAAGGATTGGAGTTGGTTGATTTTCATATGAACCAAAACAAACAGCGCAGTTCACTCCGTCTGCTGGTGGATACGCCTGAAGGAAATGTCAATCTGGACCAGATTTCTGAAATCACTTCTCGGATCAATAACAATGAAGAATTTGAAGCGCAATTTCCGCTGGATTTCCGGTTGGAAGTCAGTTCTCCCGGATTGGATTATCCAATGAAACATTACAAGGATTTTCGTCGTCAGTTAAACAGAAATATCAAGGTGAAATATCAAGAAGAAGATGCGACCTTCACTTTGTCCGGAACACTGACTGAAGTTAATGAACAGCAAATCAAACTCAGTGGAAATTTTGGTGAAAAAATCATTCCAATGGACCGTATTGTGCAGGGTAAAGTTGAAATCAAATTTAAATAAGATAGGAGAATAAATTGATTAATCGTGAAATCATCTCAGCTTTTGCAGAAATTGCTCGAGAAAAAAATGTTGACAGAAGTGAGTTAAGCGATATAATCGAGACTGTATTCAGAAAAATTATCATAAAAAAATATGGTAGTGATGAAAATTTTGATGTCATTGTCAATATGGATAAAGGTGAAATCGAAATCTATCAGCAAAAAACGATCGTTGATGTTGTTGAAGATGAGGTTACTGAAATTTCTCTCCTGGATGCGCAGGAAGTTGAACCCGATCTCGAAGTTGGTGATCCCTATATCGAAATTATCAACCCCGCCAGTTTCGGCCGCCGGCTCATCACAACAGCCAAACAAATCCTCAGCCAGCAGATTATGAAACTGGAAAAAAATGTGATGTTTGAGGAATACGAAAAGAAAATTGGCGATATAATCATTGGCGATGTTCACCAAATTCGGCGTGATGCGATTTTTATCAATGTGGGACAAGCCGAACTGAAAATGCCGCGAGAAGAGCAAATTCCTCGTGAAAAATACAGACGTGGTGAATCGATTAAAGGCGTTATTAAAGATGCGATTATGGGTAAATCCGGCCCTGAAATTATTGTATCCAGAGCCGATGGCAGCTTCCTTGCAAAACTTTTTGAAAATGAAGTGCCGGAAATTTACGATGGAACGATTGAAGTGAAAAGCATAGCCCGTCAACCTGGTGACCGCAGCAAAGTGATTGTTGCATCCAATGATCCTAGAATAGATGCGGTAGGCGCTTGTGTCGGCATCAAGGGAAGCCGAATTCAAGCCATTGTACGTGAATTAAATAATGAGAAAATTGATATTATAAATTACAGCAGCGAACCGGAAATCGTGATTACCCGGGCACTCTCTCCGGCAAAACCCTATATGCTGGAAATAGATGAAGAAAAAAAATCAGCCTTGGCCATTTTTGAAGATGAAGATATTTCTGTTGCAATTGGTAAAGCCGGACAAAATATTCGCCTGGCATCCAGAGTTACCGGCTACTCTATCGATGCGATCAAAAGAAGTGATTATGAAGGCAGTGGCGAAGATACTCTTTATCTTGAAGATATTCAGGGAATTGATGAGCAGGATTGGAAATTATTATACTCCGTAGGCATTGAAACTGCCGATGAGTTCCTTTCCGCCAGTATCAAAGAACTCAAGGATATTCCCGGTTTTAATGAAGATAAAATCGAACCTCTCAGTGAAAAAATTGAAGAAGCCCTCGAAAGGCTGGAAAAGATCAGAGAATCAAAAGCCCAAAAGGAAGAATTAAACGCTTCAGAATCTGAATTCGAAGAAGATGAATTAGTTCCTGAAACCATGGATGAAACCTTTGAAGAACCGGGTGAAAAAGATATTACCGATATGATTCCGGAGAACATCTCTGACAGGATTTTAATTGATGAAGAAGATGAAATTATCCCGAACGTCATTATTCCTGACAACAGCGTTGTTCAACAGGAAGAAGACGAGGATGATGAAGAAGATATTAGTGAAAATATGTTGATATAAAAATACGGTGTATTTTTACAGAGGTAAGTCGCTAAATAAGGACAAAATGAAAAAAAGAAGAATATTCCATATCGCAAAAGAGCTTAATATTTCACATATCGAAATCATTAAGTTCTTAAAAAAAGATGATGCTTCAGATATCAGCATCAATACATCTGTCGATGAAGACGTGTATTTTAAAATCCTTCGAAATTTCTCAAAAGAAAAAGATATTGTTGAGAGAATTAATAAGGAAAAAGCCAGAAAAGAAGCTGAGAAAAAACGGAAAGAAGAAGAAACTGCCCGTTTGGAAGCAGAAAAACTGCACAAGGAAATACTTGCGGATGCAACCAGTTTATCCGATGATTTTGTCAGCCAGGCCTCTGATTATATTATGACCACCGTTGCGGATTTGTATAATGACTTAGTGACGGATAAGAAAAAAAATGAGCCAGCCGAAATAGCCCGAGAGGTGTCAGAAACTGTGGTGGTTTCAGAAAAAGAAATTCTGAATGAGCCTGTTAAAACTGAAAAAAACAAACCTTTTTTTGCTCAGCACCATAAAAAAGATGCCAAAACTACAACACCTGTAATGCAGCCTAAACCAGTCATGGAAAAACCAAAGAAAACCCAAGAAAATGAAACGGATGAAAATAAATTTGGTAAAAAACCTAAAAAAGTTAAATCTGATTTGGCTGAGAAACTAGACTCTATCAGGCATGCCGGCAGTAAAGGGAAAAAACTGAAACGGGTAACAATTACGGATATTGAGGATGATGTTAACCGGCAGGCCCGAGGAAAAAAGAAAAAAAATAAACGCGGCAAACAGGTGGATGCAGAGAAAGTAGATCAAAATATAAAACAGACCATGGCCAAAATGAGCCAAAAAACGGTCAAAAAGAAATATAAGAAAAGAAGACATGATGAGGACATCGATGAAGATTCACGGTTAATCAAAATCAGTGAATTTTCCACTGTTGAGGACCTTGCGAAACACCTCAATGTTGAGCCAGCTGAAGTGATCAAACACTGTATTTCTTTGGGAATGTTTGTGACTATCAATCAGCGTCTGGATTTTGATACCATTCAGCTGATCGCTTCTGAATTTGAGTATGAAGTTGAACAGTTGAAACAATACGGCGAAGAAGTCCTGAAAATCGACGAAAGTGAAGAAGATATTGAAAAAGCCATTCGGCGCAGTCCAATTGTCGCAGTCATGGGCCATGTGGACCATGGAAAAACGACCTTGCTGGATTATATCAGAAAAACCAATGTCGTAAGCGGAGAATCAGGTGGGATTACCCAGCATATTGGTGCCTATCAGGTAGAACTGGAAAATGGCGATAAGATTACTTTTCTTGATACACCAGGTCATGAGGCCTTTACGGCGATGCGTGCCCGTGGCGCCCAGGTAACCGATATTGTGGTTTTAATTGTTGCTGCCGATGATGGCGTCATGCCCAGAACTGTCGAAGCAATCAATCATGCAAAATCCGCCGAAGTCCCCATTATTGTCGCAATCAATAAAATTGATAAACCTGAAGCGAACATAGAAAAAGTCAAACGTGAATTATCGGAACACGGCATTTTAGTTGAAAGTTGGGGCGGTGAAATCCAAAGTTCAGAAATTTCTGCAAAGTCCGGTAAAGGTGTTGAACATTTGATGGAACTGATCCTGCTGGAAGCCGAAATTCTGGATTTAAAAGCTAACGCCAACACTCTGGCCAAAGGAACCGTAATCGAAGCCAGAATTGACAATCGCCATGGACCTATCGCAACAGTTCTGTTACAGAAAGGTACTTTGAAAGTTGGCCAACCCTTTGTTTGCGGTGGCGCCTTTGGCAAAGTGCGTGTGATGTTCAATGAAAATGGTATGAAACTGGATGAAGTGACACCCGGACAGCCTGTTCGAATTGTCGGTTTTGATATCGTCCCCAAACTGGCAGATATTTTTGCCGGTGTGGAGAGTGAGAAAGAAGCCCGCAAAATCGCAGCAGAACGTCAGAAAATATTACGTGAGCAGCAACATCGCCAGGTAAAACAAGTTTTCTCACTTGATGCTATTTCAGCGAGGATAGCTGAAGGAAATGCTAAAACATTGAATGTGATCCTCAAAGCAGATATGGATGGATCGGTAGAGGCCCTGTCTGAAGTGCTGGGAAAACTCGGGAATAAGGAAGTTTCCGTATCCATTAAACACAAAGCTGCCGGACATATCAGTGAAAATGATGTCCTGCTGGCCAAAGCCTCAGACTCGATTGTCATTGGTTTTAACGTTCCTGCCAATCCGAAAGTAAAGGAACTGGCCAAACAGGAAAATGTTGAAATTCGAAGATATCGCATTATCTATGAACTTCAGGATGATATAAAAAGCGCCCTTGAAGGTCTTTTGACACCGGATAAAGTTGAAGAAAAAACCGGTACAGCGGAAGTGCGAATGGTTATTCGTGTACCCAATGTCGGGAATATCGCCGGTTCCTATGTTACTCACGGAGAACTTTTCCGGGGCTCAATGGGACGCCTGATACGGGACGGTCAGGTGATTCATACAGGTGAAATTGGCACTATTAAACGTTTCAAAGATGACGTAAAAAGTATCAAAGAAGGCTATGAGTGCGGTATTAATCTGGAAGGATTTGATAACTACCTCGAAGGCGATATCATTGAAGGCTTTGAAATAAAATCCGTAAAAAGAAAGTTGGAATAATAGCCGAATGACAATTGGGCTTTTACAAATGGAAATTATGCTGCCGAATTCAAAATCTTTAAAAGATAAACGTTCAGTTATCAAACATATATTTCATCGGGTTCGAAAAAAATATAATGTGGCCATTTCAGAATTGGAGCAAAATGATTCAGTCGGAAAAGCGTTGATCGGTGTGACCACCCTCTCAAATAAGGCTGATCATTGCCATCAAATATTGACCCAGGTCGAACAGTTTGTCTCCACAGAATTTGGTGTTGTTCTAGTATACAGAAACATGGAAATGTTATAATGGCAAGAGTAAGATTGGAAAAAGTTCAGGAGGAAATAAAAAGAACGGTCGGTTCGATTCTTTCTACTGAAATTTATGATACAAAGTTAGGCTTTTTGACAGTATCGAAAGTCAAATGCTCTGCTGACTTGAGATATGCCAAAATTTATATCAGTATTTATGATGAATCTGATGAAAGCAAACAGGAGAAATTACTCCTTTTAAAGAAAAAAAAAGGAGTTGTCCGTGGCCTGCTTGGAAATTCTGTGCGTTTCCGGCATGTGCCTGAATTGGAATTTTATTTGGATGATTCATTGGATTATGCCGAAAAGATTGACAAATTGATAGACCAGGTGCATCAAGAGGAAAAAGATAGAAGCCATCAATAAAATATTAAATATTAACAAGCCCGTTGGCATCTCTTCCTTCGCTGTTGTCCAGCAGGTCAAAAAGTTTTTAAATTTTAAGAAGGTCGGGCACGGCGGTACATTGGATCCTTTTGCTGATGGGGTGCTTCTGATACTGATTGGTCGTGGCGCAACCCGGCAGATGGAAACACTACTGAAACTGAAAAAGAGCTATCGTGCTTTGTTGCAGTTGGGATCAAAAACTGAAAGTGCGGATACTGAAGGTGATGTGATTGAAACCAGGGAAATTCCAGTGATTGATGACCTCTTGTTGCAACAGGTTAGTAAGTTCTTTGTTGGGGAATATTTACAGACACCACCCCAGCATTCAGCGAAAAAAGTCCGGGGCAGACCGGCCTATAAATATGTACGGAAAGGTGAATCCGTTGAACTGAAACCTAAAAAAGTCCAAATTTATAACTTGGATATAGAGAAGAAAAAGGATGATGTTCTGGAATTTTGGGTAACTTGCTCCAGTGGGACCTATATCAGGGTTTTAGGAGAAGAGATTGCTGAAAAACTTGGAACCGTCGGCTACTTGACAGAATTGACCCGGGAATCTATTGGTCCTTACAACCTGGAAAATGCAGTTCAATTGACAGAACTACCCATTGTTTTGCAGGAAGAAAAAAAGTATTTGATTGAAAAGGAAACAGCTAATTAATATGGAAATTTTTCATGGATTGGAAAATTTACCCATCAGTTACCAAAAAGCAGTTATCTGCCTTGGCAATTTTGACGGCGTCCATACAGGGCATCGGCAAATTATTGAAATCTGTATATCGGAAGCCCAAAAGATGGCAGCAAAATCGCTGCTGGTCACTTTTGACCGGCATCCGCGAATTTATTTTTCACAAAAATCCGGCTGTGATGCAACACCGTTGCTCAATACCAATGATGAAAAGAACAATATTTTATCATGCACTGCCTTGGATGGTGTCCTGTACCTTGAAATGACAGAGGAACTTTTAGATTTGGAAGCTGAGAGATTTTTAAAAGACGTTATTGTGGATAAAATTAAAGTTTCCAAAGTAGTTTTTGGGTATGATTTCCATTTTGGGAAAGACCGCAAAGGCAATATTGATCTGATGCAGTTCTGTGGAGAGAAATATCACTTTGATGTGATTCAGGTTGGTGCCTTGAAAAAAGAAAATGAAATCGTCAGTTCTTCCCTGATTCGAAAATATTTACTGGCTGGTGATTTGGAAAAATCAAAAGGATTACTGGGATATGACTATCATTTTTCCGGTACCGTTGTTTATGGCTCAGGACGGGGAACGGGACTGGGGTTTCCAACTGCCAATGTTGACGTTAGCAATAAATATAAATTAATTCCGGCAACCGGAGTATACTTTACAAAAGTAAAAATTAACAATGAAACCAAATTCGGGCTTTGCAATATCGGAACCAGGCCGACTTTTGATGAACAGGATCTGATCATCGAAATATACATCTATGACCTGGATGGAAAAAACCTCTATCATCGCCACATAGAGGTGGACTTGTTGCGAAGACTGAGAGATGAAATAAGATATGAAACCATTGAAAAACTGATCGATCAGATGAAACTCGATAAGGCAATGGGAGAAAATTTAATGAAACAATATAATTGACAAATGGAGGATAAGCACAATGTCAATCACACAAGAAAGAAAAACTGAAATTATTAAAGAATATGGTAATAACCCGGGTGCAGTCGACACTCAGGTAGCAATATTGACCGAAAGAATTTCAAATCTGACAGAACATTTTAAAGTTAATAAAAAAGACCATGCTTCAAAAAGAGGTCTTCTGGTATTGGTAAACAGACGTAAAAAACTGCTGAAATACTACAGAAGAAGAAATGAACAAGCATATCAGCAATTGATTGAAAAACTTGGTCTGAGAAAATAACCCGCAAAGGAGTAATTTTGATTAAAAAAGAAATAATGTTTGGTGGACGCCCTCTCAGTATTGAAACTGGTAGAATGGCCAAACAAGCCAATGGCTCTGTATTCATTCAGTACGGAGAAACCGCAGTTCTCGTCACAGCTGCTGCAAATTTAAACACAGAAGTTGTGCAGGATTTTTTCCCGTTGCAATGTGAATACAAAGAAAAAGCCTATGCTTCCGGAAAATTTCCGGGTGGCTTTTACAAACGGGAAAGTAGGCCTGGAGATGATGAAGTCCTGACAGCCAGACTCATGGATCGTCCAATCCGCCCTATGTTTGAAGAAGGTTTTATGTGCGAAACACAGGTAATTGCAACCCTGTTGTCCAGCGATCAAATCAATCCAGGCGATGTATTGGGGATCACCGGTGCTTCCTGTGCCCTGCTGATTTCTGATATTCCTTACCATGAAGCCATCGCAGGTGTTCGTGTCGGTAAAATTGGTGATGAATTTATCATCAACCCGACTTTTCAACAGATTGAAAATTCTGAGTTGGAAATTGTTGTAGCTGGCAGCATGGATTCTGTTGTCATGGTTGAAGGTGAACTAAATGAAGTTAACGAAGAAACTCTCGTTTCAGCCATTGAATTTGCCCATGGAGAAATCAAAAAACTGATAGATCTTCAATTGGAACTTTTCAATGAAATCAAACCGGTAAAAGTTCCGGTTGTAAAACTTGAGCGTGACCCGGAACTGCTGAAAATTATCCGGGAAAAGACAGAGCCCCATTTGCAGCAATGGCAGGAATTTGCCAGGGTCACCAAAAAGACCCGGGAAAAAGCCATCAGTCAATTTACCAAAGAGCTCATCAAAGAGCTGGGGGAAACCTATCCCGATTCAGCAGGAATTATCATTGAAACCATTGATGAAATCCTGAAAGAGGATATGAGAAAATTGATAGCAGAAAAAAATATTCGTCTTGATGGTCGTCAATTAAATGAGATTCGCCCGATCACCTGCGAATTGGATATTCTGGCCAGGGCTCATGGCTCTGCGCTCTTTACCCGTGGGGAGACCCAGAGTTTGGGTGCCACAACCTTGGGTACAAAGCGAGATGAACAGATCATTGATAATGTTGGTCAGGAAGAATTTAAAAAGAATTTTTACTTGCATTATAATTTTCCACCTTTCAGTGTTGGCGAAGTCGGACGACTCGGCAGCCCGAAAAGAAGAGAAATCGGCCATGGCAACCTGGCTGAAAGGGCCCTGAAAAAAATAGTGCCCAATGATGAAAATTTTCCTTACACAATTCGTTGCGTATCAGAAGTACTGGAATCCAATGGCTCATCTTCCATGGCTTCCGTATGTTCCGGTTCGCTGTCTCTGATGGCTGCCGGTGTGCCGATCAAAAAAACTGTGGCCGGCATTGCTATGGGATTGATAACTACAGAAACCGAACCCTTTGTTCTCTCTGATATTCAGGGTGCCGAAGACCATTTCGGAGATATGGATTTCAAAGTCACCGGAACCAAAGATGGTATTACCGCCATCCAGATGGACCTGAAGGTTAAAGGAATTTCAACTGATACCATGAGAATTGCCCTGGAACAGGCCCGCAAAGGACGACTCCATATTATTGACATCATGGAACAAACCATCTCGGAACCTCGTCCGGACATAGCACCCCATGCGCCCAAAATTGTCTCTTTGAAAATTGATCCGGGTAGAATTGGTGAAATCATTGGCCCCGGTGGGAAAAATATCAAAGCATTACAGGAAAAGACACAGACCGTTGTTGAAATCGAAGATGATGGTACCGTTGTCATTTCTGCACCCAATACAGCCAATGCGGAAGCTGCCAGAGAGATGATTATCAAATCATTGGAAGAACCGGAAGTTGGAAAAATCTACGAAGATTGCCCCATCACGCGACTTGAATCTTATGGCGCTTTTGTCAATATTTTGCCTGGGACCGATGGACTGCTCCACATTTCTGAATTGGAATGGGATAGGACTAAGGATATCAATGAAAAACTCAAAGTTGGTGATACGATCACAGTAAAACTGGTTGGTATTGCTGACAGGGGTAAACTGGAACTCAGTCGTAAAGTGCTCTTGCCAAAACCGGAAGGATATGTCGAAAGACCTCCCCGTAAACCGGAAGAAAGAAATGGCTCCCGCGATCGAAAAGACCGTAAAGACTTCCACGGCGGACGTGACAGAAGAGACAGAAGAAGAGATTAAACCGAGCTTCTTATGAATAAAGAAAATTTTCAGAAAACCATTTTAAAAAATGGTGTGACTGTAATTTCTGAAAATATCGATACAGTGCATTCGGTTTCATTAGGGTACTGGCTCCTGGTTGGTTCCATTAATGAAACCGAAAAATATAATGGCATGGCGCATATGCTGGAACATATGGTGTTCAAAAGGACCCAAAAAAGAGATAGTTTTGATGTCGCTAACGATATTGAATCCCTTGGAGGTATTCTGAATGCCTTTACCAGTAAAAGTGTCACCTGTTACTATGTCCGCCTGATGAATGAAGACCTGGAAACAGGTGTTGATGTGCTCTCTGATATTGTCATCAACTGGCAATATCATCGGGAGGATTTTAAAAAGGAGAAAACTGTCATTTTTGAGGAAATCAAAAGTGTGGAAGATAACCCTTCTGACTTGATCTTTGACCTCCATCATCTTCAGTTATTTCCGAATCATTCTCTGGGAAGGCCTATACAGGGGACCTGGGATTCAGTTCAGAAATTTTCCAAAAAAGATGTGGTCAGTTTTTATAAAAACAACTACACAACAAAAAACCTGCTGGTAACGGCTGCCGGTCGTGTCAATCATGCTGAACTGGTGAAGTTGGTCGAAAAATATACAGCCGATATGCCGACAGAAGGTTTATCTTTTAAAATTAAACCAATTATTGATATTCAGGTCAAAGAAAAAGAATATAAAAGGGATATTCAGCAATCCCATATGTTACTGGGACGACGTATTTTTGCCAAGAATGACCCCAGACGTCATGCAATCTCATTACTCAACATCCTCCTCAGTGGTGGACTTTCTTCCAGGTTTTTTAACAATATCCGTGAACGATATGGTTTTATCTATTCGATTTACAGTATGACAGAATTTTACCTCAATGAAGGAGATTTCAGTATATATGTCGCCACGGATAAAAACAAGATTGACTTTACCCGAAAATTGATTTACAAAGAAATGCGTGACATAGCTGATAAGAGAATTGACGAAAAAGAACTTTTAAAAGTGAAGCAGCAATTTAAAGGCTCAGCCATGCTTCACCTTGAAAGCATGCAATCAAGGATGAGCCGAATAGCCAAAATGGAAATTTTTGAAAAAGAATTGCAGACCATTGATCAATTACTGGAAATCATCAATGGAATTTCTGCATCAGATATTCAGGATGTAGCTACATATCTATATGACGAACAGCAGTTTGTGGAATCCAGGATTGTTCCGGCAAACTGAAGATTGAAGAGTCAGGAGGGAAAACCATGAAAAAAATTATTCCTGCAGAGAGAACAAACAAGGTCACTTACGCAATCCGTGATATTGTTGTAAGGGCCAAAGAACTGGAGGCAAAAGGCTTGGAGATTCTTTATTTGAATATCGGTGATCCGCCGGTCTATGATTTTGAAACTCCCGCCAGTTTGCGCAATATCGTGGCTGATAAAATCAGGCAATCCCATCAGGGTGCAACCCTGAATGTATCCACCTATTGTGATTCAATGGGAATCAAAAGCGCCCGTGAAGCCGTGGCCAGAGATGCCGTCAAAGTAAAAAATATTCCAAATATCACAGCGGATAATGTCTTTATTACCAGTGGTGCATCCGAGGCAATTACGCTCTGCATTTCCGCTTTGATCAATCCCGGCGAAAATATCATGACACCATCCCCGGGTTATCCGCTTTACAGCGGACAAATTCCGGTCTACCATGGCGAACTGAACCCCTACAATCTCAATGAAGAAACCGGTTGGCAGATTGACATGGAAGAACTTGAAAGAGTCGTCAATGATAAAACCAAAGCAATTGTTGTCATTAACCCCAACAATCCCACTGGTGCAAATTACAGCAAAGAATCCATTGAAAATATTTTGAAATTTGCGGAAAAACATAATCTGGTGGTTTTTGCCGATGAGATTTATGATAAATTGCTCATGGACGGTAAAAATCATATCGCCATTGCATCACTTTCCAAAAATGTTCCGGTCATTACCTTTGGTGGATTGAGCAAAAATTATATCATGCCTGGTTGGCGGGTCGGTTGGGCGATTTTTCATGATCCTTCCGGGGTTATGTCTGATTACCGTGAAGCGGTCAATAAACTGCTCCGTGCAAGATTGTGTTCGCCTCATCCGCAACAACACATGATTGCACCGGCACTGGATGAAACAACTGAACATTTTGCCGAAGTGATGGATAAAATCACCAGACGCAGAGATATTACCTATAAAATGCTCAATGACATACCCGGAATCAGTTGTGTCAAACCTGAAGGCGCCTTTTACGCTTTTCCAAAAATTAAATTGCCGAAAGGTGTGACTGACAAAGAGTATGTTCTTGAACTGCTGGAAGAAACCGGCGTCCTAGTGGTTTTTGGAAGTGGTTTTGGTCAGAAAGATGGTACACATCATTTCCGGATTGTGTTCCTGCCCCAGGAAAAAATCCTGATCAAAGCCTATAACGCCATCAAGGATTTTACAGCAAAATTTTATGCAAAACATAATTTTACACCTGTTTAGTCTATGAATGGCAGGCGGACCGCAACACCCAATCGCATTCTGAACTATCATAAGGTTGATACAAAGAAAGAACTCGGGATTACTGTTGTCCATCCGAAAGCCTTTAGAAAACAGGTGGAATTTTTGGTTCGGAAAGGGTATCGTCTGGTTACCCTTTCCGAACTTTTTTTTAGTCAGGATGAGAAAACAATTGCAATTTGCTTTGATGACGGATACCAGAATGTCCATCGCTATGCCTATCCGGTCCTGAAACAATTTAATATCCCCGCCACGGTTTTTATTATTACCTCAGCAATCGGAAAATCTAATGACTGGGACGCCAATCTGCTGGGAATTAAATTTATGCATTTGGATGAAAGTGAAATTGCTGAATTGATTGGGGCCGGTTGGGAAATCGGGTCTCATGGTATTGGACATCGCTGTTTGCTAAATGCCCCAGTACAAGAACTTGAGCATGATATTGGTCAGTCCAAAGAATTTTTAGAAAATAAATTTCAGTCCCAAATTAATTTTTATTCAGCCCCTTTTGGAAAAATTAATAATCGGATTCTCCAAATCTGTCAAAATAGTGGATATCTGGGGTGTTGCGGCTTTTATCCGATCAAATTGCTGCACAGGCCTTGTGAAGAAAACTATGTGCCCAGGCTGGGTGTCTATATGGGAGATACTCCCCAATCAGTAGAAAAAAAACTCGCTCTTGATGTCCAGACCCTGAAGTGGCCGGTAATGAAACAAAATTTTATTAATTTTTGTAATAACGGAACGATTATCGTAAAAGGAATCAAAGAAAAACTTGCTTTATAAAGAATCGCTTTTTATAATTCAGTGATATCAGATAGAAAATGATTTATGGCAATAAAAAAATTATATTACTCAATTGGTGAAGTTGCTGATATGATTGGTGTTAAGCCTCATGTCTTGAGATATTGGGAATCCGAATTTTCAATATTGACACCTTCTAAAAACAGGGCCGGAAACAGAATTTACAAAGAAAAAGACGTCCTGATTGTCCGTTTTATTAAAGATTTACTTTATAATAAAAAATTCACTATCGAAGGAGCCAAACTCAAACTGACCAATTTGAAAAACCATGAATTGTCGGACTTTGAAAAAAATCAAGCCCTTGGAAATCAATCCAGGAAAGAAATCGACCGCTACAAAGAAGCTGTTGTCAAAATTCGGCACGGATTAAAGGACATGCTTGATCTCCTAGACCATTGGGAAGAGTAATTTTCCCACGATTCTGACAAAAAAAGTTTTGAATAACCATAATATTTTGGTATAATTAATTATCGAAAATTGTTACCTGTTTAAATAATAATCATAAATATCAAATTAAAATCTTACTTGCTATAAAACAGCCTGGCAGATAAATTTTACCCCAAAAATAAAGGATTGTTTAATATATGAATTTTATAGAATCGTTACTATTAGGTATGATACAGGGATTGACGGAATTTCTGCCCGTTAGTAGTTCCGGCCACTTGGTCATTTTTCAAAAATTATTGGGCATAGCATCCGATAATCTTGCTTTTGAGATCATTGTCCATTTAGGCACACTGATGAGTGTATTTGTGGTTTTTTATAATGATCTCCTCAACTTAATCAAAAGTTTGTGTATTGGCATCAGGAACCCGAAATCAGCCTATATCCAGGATGAATATTTTAAACTGGCAATTCAAATTATGGTGGGCACTATACCGGCTGTATTTGCCGGATTGCTATTCAAAGATTTTTTTGAGAGAATTTTTCATAATTCATCCCTGGTGGGAATTACTTTGATCATTACAGGTGCAATATTACTTAGTACAAAATTTTTAAATAAAATTGATAAAAAATTGAGCCTCATAAATTCACTCCTAATCGGCACCGGTCAAGCCCTGGCTATTTTTCCCGGCATCTCAAGATCAGGAACCACGATCAGCACGGCCTTGTTTTGCGGAATATCAAAAAGAGAAGCGGCCAGGTTTTCATTTTTGTTATCCATTCCGGCGATTTTGGGAGCAGCGGTGCTGGAAATAAAAGATCTAATAATTTCGGGTATCAGCGGGCAGCAAATATTATCTCTGGCCACAGGTTTTTTATCTTCTTTTCTGGTTGGTTATCTAGCCATCAGATTTTTGTTAAATATCATCAATAAAGGTAAGTTTTTCTGGTTTGCCCCGTATTGTTTTCTGGCGGGTTTATTCGTATTAATATTGTTATAGAGTAAAAAATGGACCAATATTTCAAAGAACTTGAAAAAATTGAAAAACGACGGACTGCAGGGATCTATTTTTTATTGGGCAATGATCTTTTTATGAAGCAGGAATTTGTAAGTACCCTGTTTAAAACCGACAGTCAGGCCGAGAAGAAAATTTTTCACGCCAATCAGAATGAAGATGTGGCCTTTCTGGACAACTTGGTCAGCTTTGGTCTTTTTGCGTCCCGAAAAATCCTGGTTTACTATGATATTGATAAATTTACCAGTAAATACCGGAATAAAGTCTTGAGTTATATCTCAAAACCGGATAAAATGATGACACTGATCTTTACAGCTGAAAAAGCTACTAATAATTTCACCAAAGATATAGTGTCTAAAGCCACTCATGTGAAAGTTTGGACACCCTTTCCGAACCAGTATATTGAGTTCGTAAGAAAACAAATTGAAAGATTGGGGATGAATGCCACCGGAGAGGCCATTAATCTGCTGGCTTCAATGACCAATGACTCTTTGTATCATACTTTTGCGGAATTTGAAAAAGTATTGATTAACACCGGAGCCAATCGAAAGATTACAGCAGAAGATGTGAAAAAAGTTGTAGGTGGTGAAAAAAAATATAGCATATGGGATTTCCTGGATGCTGTTGGGAACAAAAATTTTTATAAAGCAATAGAAATCTGTGAATCTTTGGTGCAAATGGGAACACCACCACCCTTTTTTATCATGTCACTATATAATTTTTTTAGTGATATGTATGTTTGTTATGAGGAAGATGTCAATAAACTTTTTGGTTACAACTGGCAGAAAAAGACTCAGATTTCCAGGTCCCTTGGAAATTACCGGGATGCAAATTTTGGAAAAATCTTTCATCACCTTGCAGATTCAGATTTAAAAAGTAAGTCAACCGGCCTATTGACAGAAGAATTGATAGTGCCATTAATTTATGAGATAATAAACGCATGATTATGGAAAAAAAACAAAAAAAAGTCCAACTGACTGATGAAGAATTAATAAAACGGTTCCAGGAAGGTGATCTTTGGGCCTTTGAGGAAATTGTCAATCGATACAGAAACCGTTTGACGAATTTTGTTTTTCGGTATATTAATGATCAAAGAGAAGCAGAAGACCTGGTGCAAGATACCTTTTTGAAACTCTATCAAAACAAACATGCCTATAAGGAAATTGCCAAATTTTCAACCTGGATTTATACAATTGCCGCCAATCTTGCTAAAACCTTGCTTCGCAAAAGAAAAACACGCAAACTGATGTTTTTTTCGCAATTGGGACCGGAAGACAAAGACCTGGATTTACCTGCGGACGACATTACCAGCCAGCAGATGGTTGAGGGACAATTTGATGAAAAAATAATTCAGGAAGCAATTGCAAAATTACCGGAACATTTTCGTATTGCGATTATTTTAAGAGATGTTCAGGAACTTTCTTATGAAGAAATATGTAATATCATAGGAAAACCAATCGGTACTGTGAAATCAAGAATCAATCGCGCCAGACTCAGATTACAAAAAGAGTTGGCAAATTTATAAAAACTTAAATAAGGAGAAATGGCGTTTAATGAAAAATTGTTACAAGTTTAAGTCACTTATATCAAATTATATCGACAAAGAAATCTCATTCCGAGACAGAAAATTTTTTGAATCACACAAAAATGAATGTAGTAGTTGCCAGTCACTCTATACCTCTGTCTTTTCCATGAAACAGCGACTCGGTTCCCTGACTTCGGTAGAAACCAGCAACCAGTTTATGGAATCCTTAAGAAATAAAATTCTAAAGGACCGCAATAGTCGCATTCTGGCATCTCAAAACAAAGGTTTTTCCTTCCGGCAAATTCCTGCTTTTGCTTACGGTTTTTCATCGCTCATGATTTTGGTGATAGCCGGATTTATTTATTTGCAAATGCCGGTAAATGCCACAAATCAGGAACAACAAATTCCGATTGCTGCTCAGGAAAAAATCAATAATGCAAAAACGACTTTTCAGCAGCAATTCGATGCAACACCGGCTCATTTACCTGAGGAGACATTGGCTAAGGCGAAAGCGGATAGTGGAAAATCAGTTCAGGGTGACAATGTACGAAATTTTGAGAATAATATGAATAAAGTGGATTATCAAAAGAAATAATTCATTATTTTCAATAATTATTTGTTGAAATTACGTCATACATGTAGTATCTTTGCCTGCTGTAACAAAAGTTAGGTAGCATGGAAAATAGTAAGAAAATTTTAGTGGGTAACATTCTGGTTTTTCTTGTTCTTACCGGGTCTTTTTTGTATCCCGGTATTGATTTTTTTAGGGGTTTAAATTCAATACTCCCCTTTCTTCTTTTTTTTGGAATTACTGCTTACCTGGCCTATTTTTCCATGGAATTATTAAAAATCCAGAAAATAAGTGAAAAAAAACAAAAAGAAATTCCAGAAACGGAAGAAGAAAAACGGATAACAGATTTTTATTCCAATATTTCGGATCCTAATGAAAAGTATCACCAACTGACAAAAAAACTCATCAAAACCATCAAACATTCGCTCCTTGCCGACTCTTCATTTTTTTATCTATATAACCCGGTAGAACATTATTTTCGATTACAGCACTATATCACTGATCTAAACATGGAATTGAATGAGCTAATTCAGGAAAATGATTTTTATAATGAATTTCGCGATGCGGTACGGCCACGTATCTATTCAGAGCAGGAATTAAAATATTTCACTGAAAGTCATTATCCTTTTCAACATTCCATGAAATCCATGATGCTTTCCCCGGTCATTTTCGGTGGATTTATCGGTTTTGTCGGTGTCGACAGCAGTAAGGAAGATTCATGGTTTGAACACGATCTGGAACTGCTGACCGAATATACCAATATCATCAGCCAGTTCATTTCTCAGTTGGAAAATATGGAAAAGTTAAACCGAAAGATTGACTTTATGCAGGAACTGGAGGACTTAAACCTATCGATCAAGAACGAACATGATTCAAATCTGGTCTACCGGGAATATGTCAATCTTGTTGAGAAATATTTGACCTATGACAAACTTTCTATATTGACATTGAGAAGTGGTGAGACCAAAGTAACCGTTGATTTTATCGATGGTGTTGAAACCGATTTTACTGTCGGAGACCTTCTGGATGTGAAAAATACAATTTTTGAAAGAATCGTAAAGAGTGAAAAATTTCTGATAACCGATTATAATAACAGCGATATTCCGTTCCGGTTTAAACCCAATGATATGAGCAACCTGCCTTTTAAATCGGCTGTCGGGATTGTCATGAATATCACTCAGGAATTACAGAGTTGCATGATATTGGAAAGTTTTGTGGCCGGTAATTATTCCGAATCGGATTTTCGTCTGTTAAGAAATATCAGTACCAATATGGAGAACAACACCCGCAAAAGTGTTGAATATAAGGTTGTCAAAGACCTATCGATGATTGATGGACTGACAAACCTCTTCAATCACAAGGCCCTGAAAGACCAGTTGAAATACGAAATTGAACGAAGCAAACGCTATCAAACCAATCTCACCTATCTGATGATCGATATCGATAAGTTTAAAGGTGTCAATGATGCCCACGGTCACCTTTTTGGCGATTATGTGCTGAAAAAAATTGCCCAAATCATTAAAGCCAGTGTTCGTAAAATAGATATTGTCGGTCGGTATGGTGGGGAAGAGTTCGGTGTTATTTTGATCAATTCGGAAAAAGAAAAAAGCTTTTTGACAGCAGAAAGAATCAGAAGCAATGTTGAAAACTTTGCCTTTGAATTTGACGGAAAAAAAGAAAGAATAACAATCAGTATTGGACTTTCGCAATTTCCCGAACATGGTGAAGACACGCATAACATCATTGCCAATGCAGATCAGGCCATGTATCGAGTCAAAGATATGCAAGGTAACCAAGTAAAAATGTATAAAGAATAAAGGAGAAAAAAATGGCAAAACGAGTAACCAAAGGATTTGCATCAAAAACAGAAAAAGCTTTGCAGGACAAACATAAAATCTGCCCCGTTTGCGGCGGTGATATAACCCAGGTAAAGCACGTTGTTACAGATTCTGGTGAAAATACAATCAGATTTAATGAAAAAATGATAAAAGTATGCAAATGTAACCAGAGCGAAATCTACAAATAATTCTGTTTAAATATTTTAAGAGTTAGGGAACAATGTTCCTTAACTCTTATTTTATAATTAACAGAAAAAATATTTTAGGATATTCATGAAAAGCAAAATTGATATATCTTTTATTTTATTGTTCATTCTCTCCCTTTTTTTGATTCATTGCGCAGGAAAAAAGCCTGATACACTTGAAAAAGAACCGATAAAAATTTACAATTCCGAAGCTATTCGGCATTATATGAACGGTGAAATTTATTCTCTGCATGGGGACTGGGCCATGGCTGCGATCGAATATCAGGATGCAGCCCGGTTTGACTCCACATCAACGACCATTTATGCTTCCATCGGAAACGCTTTTTTAAATCTGGGTAAACTCGACAACGCTGAAGTGGCCCTGATGACTGCTGTAGAACTCGATAGCTGCAACTATATAGCACGGAAACAACTTGCAGATATCAAGTTTACAGAAGGCAATTTTGAAACTGTGGAAAAAGAATATAATTTTCTGGCTGCTAAACTGACTGAAAATATTGATATTGACTATAAACTGGCTGACATTTATCTGCGAACTAAAAGAATAGCCGAAGCTTTGGAAAAATATGAAAATATATTTCGAAAAGACAGGACCCAACTGGGGGCCCTGGAAAGAGCCGGTGAGATATTATTCCTCTCAAAAAATTTTAATAAAGCCGCCCAATATTTTGATTTTCTGGTCCAACTGGATCCCAATAATACCGAATATCTAAAAACCAGTGCTGACCTCGCCATTCTAACCCAAAATATTGACAAGGCTATTGTCCTATATAACCGACTGATTCAACTTTTACCCGATGACCCTCAGATTGAAGAAAATCTGGGTGAAATACTATCCCAGGTCAGAGAGGAAAAATATCAACCGGAAGAATTTTTAAAGAATTTGATTCATAAATATCCTGAAAATGTAGAAAATTACAAAAACCTGGCTTACTACCTGGTCAACAACAACCGGCTTGACGAGGCCCTTCAATTGTTACTGTCAGTAAAAGTAAGGTTTGCTCAAGACCCGGACTTGTTTTTCATTCTTGGCTCCCTTTACCATGAAAAAGGCGACCGGGATGAAGCCCTGTTTTTCCTGGATTCTGCACTAATGGTGACTGATGACAGTTTGCAGGTATTACATTTAAAAGCCACGATATATGAAGAATCCGGACAATTTTCATCATCGGATTCATTATATAATTTTATGATCAGGCAGAATCCTGATGATCCGGTAGCATTAAATAACTATGCCTACAGTCTGGCTACCAGAGGTGATAATCTTGAAAAAGCCCATGAAATGGTAACCCGCGCACTTGAAATTGTCCCGAATAATGCATCCTACCTGGATACCAAAGGATGGATCCTCTATAAAAAAGGAAATTTTAAAGAAGCTGAAGAATATTTGGTGAAAGCCTTGAATATCATTGGTGAAAATGCAGAAATTTTGGAGCATCTGGGTGATGTGTTATCCAAATTAGGAAAAATAGACGAAGCCCAAAGACATTATCAAAAAGCACTGGAACTTGATCCCCGTAATGAATTACTCCAAGAAAAAATCCTTCGATAGATTAATTTTTTTCGTTCCAATCCTGATGATGTTCCTCACCCAATGCTCATTATTTAAAATCCAGCCGATCGATCCAGCTCCCCACAAGACCCTAAATGAGAAAAAAATTCAATCTCTCTCAAAACTGGTCATGAAAGGAAATCTGATCATCACCAGCGGTGAAAACGAGGGTAAACTCAATGCAACCTTTGACTACATCATGCCGGATACCCTGGTCATTCAATTTCGTGATGTCCTCGGACGCAAGCAGGCCTTGATGAGTTTAGCTGGTGAAAATTTTGAATTGTGGATGCAACGGGAAAACAGAAAACTGGGTAGAGAAGAAATACCCGATGAATTTTCCTTATTTGTCTTGAAAACTTTAAAACTAGACCAAATCCGGCAGTTATTTTTAGGACTGCCTTTGGTTAGCCGGGACTCATCTCAGGCGGTGACAACTTTTTTAGGCCCGTCAGGCTTGCCGGAGCGGGTGGAAATTTTTAATGCACCTGGGGAATTGTCTACATTGTTTATCTACTCTGAATTCAGTCTCGAAAAGGATATATTTTTGCCTTCAGCCCTGCAGATTTTGGATTTGAACAAAGGAGTGGACCTGAAAATTAAATTCTACCATTTTTCTATGGAATACTTTAATTTATCAAGTCATAAGAAAAGGGGAGAAATTGAATAATACAAAAGAAAAGATATCTGTCGTCATTCCTGTCTACAATGAAGTTGAATCACTGTTTGAATTGCATCGTCAGTTGTGTGATGCTCTGGATAATTCTGAATATGATTATAATTTGATTTTCGTTGATGATGGCTCAAAAGACGGATCTGTTGAGGTTGAAGAAAAACTAGCCTGCGAAAATAAAAACATTATAGTCGAAAAATTGATCGCCAATCAGGGTAAAGCTGCGGCTCTTAACCGGGGTTTTCAAATTGCTGATGGTGATTATGTTGCCACAATTGATGGGGATTTGCAGGATGATCCTTATGCAATACCGGATATGGTCAAACAAATCAAAGAAACTGGTGTTGATTTGGTTTCAGGCTGGAAGCAGGATCGTAAAGACAAGTTTATAAAAAAACACACCTCAAAGATTTATAACTTCTTTACAAGAATACTTACCGGAATCAAACTGCATGATACGAATAATGGATTGAAGGTTTATAAATCCATCGTAGTCAAAAATGTCGTTGTCTATGGTGAGATGCATCGCTATATTCCTGTTCTGGCAAAGCAGCAGGGATTTACCAGCGGAGAAATGAAAGTCCGGCACTTTGAACGAAAATATGGCGAAACAAAATATGGCATCAGTCGCTTTTGGCGTGGCTTTTTTGATTTGATTACGATAAAATTTGTCACGGAATATTTTAAACGGCCCATGCATTTTTTTGGTGCCTGGGGAACCATTTTTATCTCCGGCGGAATCTTGGCGGAAGTCTACATTTTGGTTTTAAAATTTGGTTTTGGACATAGTTTTCAGCTTCATATTGCCATGCTGCTCCTTGGGGCACTGATGATTATTCTCGGTATCCAAATGTTTTCCATCGGTTTGATTTGTGAATTGATTACATATTTTAATAAAAATAAATAATTCAGGAATTTATCAATGTCGGAATTTCTATTTTCTATTATTGTTCCTTCTTTCAATCGATCCGGTGAACTGGTGGAACTGATTGAATCTTTTAATGCCCTGGAAATTGATAAAAGTAAATTTGAAGTTATTATTGTCGATGATGGTTCAACCGATGAGACTGAAAAACTTATCGAAAACTTCATTCATCGGATGACCTTTCAAATTCGTTTCTTTAAAAGAGATCACGAAGGACCAGGCCCGGCGAGAAACTTTGGTATGGCCCAGGCTGCAGGTGAATATTTCCTTTTTATAGATTCCGATTGTATTGCAGATAAAAACTGGTTGAAAGAACTGGAAAAGGCCATCGAAAGTGAGAAACCTGATGCCTTTGGCGGGCCTGATGGCGTGTTGCCAAATTTTACACCCCTGCAAAAAGCCATTGATTATTCCATGACATCCTTTTTAACCACCGGCGGTATGCGCGGCCATTCCAAGAAGAAACTGGCCAAATATTATCCACGCAGTTTCAATATGGGAATTAAACGGACAATTTATGAAACCTTGGGCGGTATGGGAACATTGCGTCATGGACAGGACCTGGAATTTAGCCGGCGAATTGTTGCCAGCGGTGCTAAAGTGATTCCGATACCGGATGCAAAAGTCTATCATAAGCGCCGGACCAGTCTGAAAAAATTTTTCCGTCAGATGTTTAACTGGGGAGTTGCCCGAATTAATCTAACTATGCTGGATCAGGGTATTCTGGAACCACTGCATTTTATACCGGCCATTGGATCTGTGGGATATACTTTGCTGACTTTATTTACACTGCTGACCGGGGTGACAACGGAATTATGGACCGGCGCCACATTGCTGGCTTTTTTGTTGTTCATCTTTATCATTTATGATTCCTTTAAGAAATACAAAGACAGCAGGGCTGCCCTGTTATCACCGGTTGTGGCTGTTTGCCAGGTTTTTGCCTATGGGTATGGGTTCACCATCAATTACATTCGTAGAAAAATTCTGGGCAAAGACGAGTACACCGGTTTTGTTAAAAAATATTATAAATAATCCTCATGAAAAAAGTTTTGATAATAACATACTACTGGCCGCCATCCGGTGGGCCCGGCGTTCAGAGGGTTTTAAAGTTTGCTAAATATTTACCGCAATTTGGTTGGCAACCCATTGTGCTGACTGTCAAAGATGGTGAATATCCGGCCATTGACGAGACACTGGAAAGAGATATACCAGCCGAATGCAAAGTCTTCAAGACCAAATCGATCGAACCCTTTGCTGTTTATAAGTTTTTCCAGAAAGGTAAAAAAACTGAAAAAAAAATTAACACTTTCGTGATGGCTGATTCAAAAAAAAGTTTGTTTAGCAAAATAACAAAATTTATTCGGGCTAATTTTTTTATTCCTGATGCCCGGATTGGCTGGTATCCCTTTGCTGTAAAAAAGGGCCGGGAGATTGTAAAAAATGAAGGAATCGATTTGATTTTTTCATCGTCACCCCCGCATTCACTACAATTAATCGCCCAAAAAATTGCTCAAAAAACAGGATTGCCATGGGTGGCTGATTTTCGTGACCCCTGGAGTGATTTTTTTATAATGTCAGACAATTATCAAACAAACCTGGCTCAGAGAATCAGCCGCTCCCTGGAGTTGAAAGTATTAACCAGAACGAATGCTTTTATCACTGTCTCAAAGTTTCTGGCTGAAAAATATCAAAGTAAAACGCAAAATGCCTGTTGGATTCATAATGGTTTTGATGATTTTCATGAAAAAAAAGAACCATCCGTTACCTTTCGAATAAAATATCTGGGATCAATGTCAAAACTTCAGGTGCCGGAAAATTTTATTCGAACAATATCAAAACTAGAAAATATAGACATAGACTTTTTTGGAAATTTTGACGGAGAACTGGAAAAATCCATGGTGCGCCATCATTGTACAAATATTCGGCTTCATGGATATATTCCTTTGAATCAGGTAAAGGCAGAAATAAAAAACGCGGACCTTCTTCTTTTGACGATACCATCCAAAAATGGTGAGGGAATTCTGACTGGAAAACTCTTTCAATTATTGGGTTCGGGAAACCGAATTTTATGTATCAGTAACGATGACAATAAAGAAATCAGGGAAATCATTACACATGCCAATATAGGTGAAACCTTTAACTATCAGGAAGATGTGCAGCAGTTTCTTGAAAACGAGATAAAAAATTGGCAAATAGGACAAATACCGAAGCCCAACTTCGATTATATCAATCAATTTCATCGAAAAAATTTGACGCAAAAACTGGTCGGAATTTTTGAACAATATATAGGTTAATCATGTGCGGTGTATGCGGAATATACGAAAAAGATGTTAACAATGAAGCGTTGATGAAAAACATGCTGGATATCATCGCCCATCGCGGTCCTGATTTGGCATCGGTATACCAGAATCATAGTTTTTGTCTGGGACATCGTCGCTTATCCATTGTTGATCTTGAGACTGGCGACCAGCCGATCTTTAACGAAGACAAATCTCTTTGTGTGGTTTTTAATGGCGAGATATATAATTTTGAAGTCATCAAACGGGAACTGCAGCAAAAGGGTCATCAGTTCAGAACGAAGTCTGATACGGAAATTCTGGTCCATGCTTATGAAGAGTGGAACACCTCTTTTTTTTCTCGCTTAAATGGTATCTTTGCCTTTGCGCTCCTGGATATTCGAAAGGAAAAGTTGTTTCTGGCCAGAGACCCTTTTGGTGTAAAGCCCATGCATTATTATTTTCAAAATGGAATCCTGGTCTTTGGCTCTGAACAAAAATCGATTCTGCTGCATCCTGGAGTGGATAGACAAATAAACTACAAAGCATTACATTCACAGATCAACCTGAGGTACACTCAGGGAGACGAGACCCTCTTTGCTGATATAAAAAGGTTGCCGCCGGCTCACTACCTTGTTTTAGAAAATAATCAAATTTCAATAAAAAGGTATTGGTCCCTCAAACCGGAAATAAACCCGGAAATGAAAGAAGATGAAGCGATTGAAAAACTTCATTTTCATCTGAAAACCGCTGTCCAACGGCAGTTGATGAGCGACGTTCCCCTGGGTGTATATTTATCCGGTGGCATGGATTCTTCTACTATTGTTCAGAAAATGTCTGAACTGGGGGTACCGGAAATCAATACTTTTACACTGGGATTTAATGAACCCACCGATGAATTTCCTGATGCAGACCGAATATCTAAATATTTTAATACCAATCATCATACACTGAGTTTATCGATGAACCCGATGCAACAGTTTCCCCAGGTACTATGGCATGCGGAAGAGCCGAAAATAAATCTCCTTCAGGGTTTCAATATGTCCAAATTTGTCAGCAAAGACATTCGGGTTGTGCTTGGCGGTTTGGGTGGTGATGAATTATTTGCCGGTTATGATATTCACAAATTTATCTATCCCTTCAACCGCATCAATGACAGTGTTCCCGGATGGATGAAAAAATTATTGGATTTCAAGGCCGGCTTTTTGTTTAAATTACAAAACTCCACAAAAACACTTCGTTTCGATGAGTATCGCAGAGGTCTGCAAATGCTGTTGGCTATTGGCCAGATTGAAAAATTTTATCTGATTCTAAGAAATGTCTGGGATTTTGACAATGGCTTTTACAGGGATATCTATCATCCTCTGTTTTATAAAAAAATGTTGAATGAAGTCAGCAAAATCAGAAATGAATTTGTGCCCTTTTTTGAGCAAAGTAAAAATTTTAATATGCTGGACAGGGTACTCTTGACAGAATTCCAATCCAAAATGGTCAATGATTATCTTCTGGTGGAAGATAGAATGTCCATGGCAAATTCCATTGAGGAAAGAGTCCCTTTTCTGGATATTGATCTGGTAAACTTTGGCTTTTCCATTCCCGTAGATTTGAAAATAAAAAACAATCAGACCAAATATCTCTTTCGTAAAGCCATGAAAGACCTGTTGCCTCCGAAGATTGTAACCAAGAAAAAATGGGGGTTTACCGTCAATCCATATTTGCAATTTAAAAAAGACCTCGGCGCAATCGCCAAGCGAGTGCTGACTAAAGAATTTGTCGACAGGCAGGGGATTTTCAATCATGATTATATTGCGCGGATTATTCATTATCCGGCCTCGCCAAAGCTACGCTGGCATTATAATTTTTTATGGATTGTTCTGGGAATAGCCATCTGGGAAGAAATGTTCATAAAGAGCAATAAATTTATCGAGCGGAAATTTAATTTAGAGGATTATATCGAAACCTGATGAAAAAGCTCAATAAAAAGTTATTTATGCTCAACAAACTCTGGATGGACCTGCGCCGACCTGCTGAAAGTTATCAACTGGCGGATGACTTTGAATCCCCATACCTGGGTTATTATTATTTTCTTTTTGACGAGACCAGAATATCGACAGGCAAAGACCAGGCGCTGATCAATAAATTTGACGAAAATGGAATTCCCATAAACAAGACTTACATTGATGTTATAGACAAAGAATATGTCTATTTTCCTATTTCTATCGGGCAGATGGGAATATCCATCTTTCACACCTTTCTCAAAACCCAATCCGTGAAAGATAAAGAGCGATTTTTAAAGTTTGTGGACTGGTTTGTTGAACATGCTGAGGTATCTGAAAAATTTGGTGCAAGATGGCTGACGGATGTATCCTTGCCTCAATATCAAAATCCGGGACCCTGGGCTTCGGCTTTTGCCCAGGCTCGCGCCCTGAATATTCTCCTGCGTGGCTACCAGTTGACCCAAAATGAAAAGTATGCAGAACTTGCGCATAAAGCTTTGAAACCTTTTTTCATTTCCGCTCAGGAAGGTGGCGTGACCTCTTTTACACCCTGGGGGCCCTTTTATGAGGAATATACAGCCAAAGTGCCGACAATGGTGCTCAATGGAATGGTTTTTTCATTATGCGGTCTTTTTGATTACCAGCGGGTTTTTCCTGAAAACAACCAGGCTGATCAACTGATCAGGGATGGAATTGAGACTCTGGCCAAAGTCTTGCCGGAATATGATATTGGATTCTGGAGCAAGTATAATAATTGTCAAGCAGATTGGTATCCCAAAATTGACCCGGCCACGATTTTGTACCAGCGTCTCCACGTCAGACAGATGGAATTCATGTACAGGATGACCGGCATCGCGGTTTTTCAGGATTATGCCAAAAAATTTGCTTCCCAGGACACTATTTTCAATGCCCTGAGGATGTACAGGCTCAAATACAAATCCCTGAAAAATATCGGCCGGTTATAAATTTCCATTGTAAAATTGAAATTTAATTTTTAATATATTTCGAGTAATAAATTAACTCGAAATATGTTTTTATGTTAGAATCACTAATTACATCTAAAACCAAAATCAAACTATTGATGAAATTCTTTCTGAATACCAATAATCATGGGTATCTTCGACAACTGGCAAAAGAATTTAACGAATCGACCAATTCCATTCGCCTTGAACTCAATAAACTCGAGGAAGCAAAGATTTTAAAATCCCAAAAGGTGGGGAGAAATAAGGTGTATCAGGCAAATGACGCACACCCGTTGTTTTTCGATATTCGTCAAATAGTATTGAAATCCACCGGAATTGACCAGGTGCTTTCCAATATTATCGACAAACTGGGTGAGATCCATTTTGCATTTATACGAGGGGATTATGCTGTCGGTAAAGATAGCGGGCTGATTGATCTGGTTGTAGTGGGCAAGGACATTAATGCAGCAGAACTAGAACGGGTCAGATCGAAAACTGAAGGATTAATCTCAAGAAAAATTAATGTTCTAATGCTGTCTCTTTCGGAATTTGACAGGCTCTCAGCAAATTTTAACATAGAACCAAAACTGGTTCTTCTGGAAAAAAATGATGAAAATCTGTAGTATCGTTGGTGCCAGACCTCAATTTATCAAAGTGGCGACTCTGTCCCGAGTGATAAAAAACAGAAAGGACATTGATGAAATTATGATCCATACCGGTCAGCACTATGATGATAATATGTCGAAAGTTTTTTTTGAGCAGTTAAAGATTCCGCAGCCCCATTACAATCTGGCAGCAGGAGGTGGCCATCACGGATTACAAACAGGAAAAATATTGCAGGCCCTGGAACCGGTCTTGGTCCATGAAAAACCCAATTTGGTGATTGTTTATGGCGACACCAATTCAACCCTGGCCGGTACGTTGACGGCTGTCAAGCTGAATATCCCAGTCGCTCACGTAGAAGCCGGGTTGCGTAGTTTCAATAGAGATATGCCTGAGGAAATCAATCGAATTGTTACTGATCATATTGCTGATTTTTTATTTGCGCCAACCCGCACAGCCATGGACTTTTTGGCAAAGGAAGGCCTCTCCGAGCACAGTGTATTCAGTGGGGATGTGATGTACGATTCTGTCAAATTTTTCAGTAAGAGTATAAGACAAAGGAGGCCATTTTATCATGATTATTACCTGACTACGATTCACAGACCGGCTAATACCGATAATGCCAATCATTTGTTGTCTATTCTTGAAGCCTTCCATTCATTCCAAAAGAAAATAATATTGCCGGCCCATCCGAGATTGCGACGGGCTCTGAATCAATTGAAAATTCCGAATAATGTCCAGATCATAGAACCGGTCGGATACCTGGATATGCTGAATCTGTTATTTTACAGTGATTTAGTTCTAACTGATTCCGGCGGTTTGCAAAAAGAAAGTTTTTTTCTCAATAAAAAGTGTATCACCCTCAGAGATGAAACCGAATGGCCGGAAACATTGGAAAACAACTGGAACATGCTGGTTGGAGCGGATAAAGAAAAAATCTGTAATGCAGAAAAAGTTAAATGCGGAGAGTATAATATAATTGAAAAATTCGGTAATGGCCATGCTGCGGAACAGATTATTGACTATCTGTTGAAAGAAAGTTTCAAATGTTAAAATTGATAATACCCGATAAATATACTATTCTGTCTTCGAAATGGCACTATGTCATAGATCATTTTAATTCGGTATACAAATTAACATCCGATATTTCAATTGCCTATGGGGAGGCCAGTGATGGAGCATACCTATCCGTAAAACCCGGTGAAGAAGTGTTGGATTTTTTTCGAGCTGCACAGCCAGTTTTAAAAAATTATACTATGCACAATTGGAAAGGACAAAAACTGCCATTGCTTTTTAACTCTGGAAATGGCCCGGAAATCGTTACGGAAAGTCATAAAGGAATTACAATTAATTATGATATTGTTGCTTCGGCTTTTTATTTTCTGTCCTCCTGGCAGGAATGGCACAGCCAGGACAAGGACAAATATGGGCGTTTTCCGGCAGAATCGCACTTACTCTACAAACTTGATTGTCTGAAAATTCCGGTTGTTAATTATTATTTTGATATTTTGGCTGAAGCCATAATAAAAACCGGCATCACCGGGATATCCCTGCGAAATGAAAAAATGCAGACCCTTGTTACTCATGATATTGATGAATGTATGACAGGATGGGGTTATAATGCTTTTTGGTACTTAAAAAACTTCCAGGTTTTGAAATCCCTGGAAATGGTCCTTCGCAAAGTATTTCATAAAGATATTTGGTTCAATTTTGATAAAATTATGGAAATTGAAGAAAAAATGGGCATTAGTGCGACTTATTTTTTTCTGCCGTCAAATAAAAAAACCGGCAACATAAAAAATGCGGATTACAACATAAAATCAAAAAAAATAGAAATGACTATTAACGATCTTATTCGCAAGGGTCATGAAATCGGTATTCATGGCAGTTTTGGGACCGGATTAAATAATCAGAGGTTTGAAACTGAAATTCTTGAATTTGACCATGAAATTAATGGCGGCAGGTTTCATTATCTGGCAATCAATCTGCCCAAGACCTTTGAAATTCTGGAGCAAAGTGGGTTGAAGTATGATTCATCCATGGGTTTTGCCCGTTTCATTGGTTTTAGAAACGGGTACTGTTATCCTTATTACCCATATAATATCACGCTGGATATTCCTTTTAAATTTCTGGAATTTCCGCTGATGATTATGGATATCACTTTAGAAAATGAGCAGTATATGAATTGCGCTGTTGACACAGCACTGGATGCAGTTATACCACTCATCGAAGAAGTTGGAAAATTTAATGGAACCCTGAACCTTTTGTGGCATAATAAATTTTTTAGTGGTTACAAGTCCGGCTGGGGGAAAGTATTTGTGGATTTAATCAGGAGATTAAAGGAGAATGATATTAAATTTATCCAATTTAAGGATTGTATCAAGCCATAGGCCAATATTGAAAGGGAAAACTTGAGTTGTAATTTTTTTAATCGATTTTTTAAAAAATTTAAACAAAAACTAAAACTTTTTTGTTTTACGCTTATTTCATTGCCTCTTGTTCCCCCGGAAAAACTGTGCCTTAGGAAATACAAGGGACAAACCATCCAATATTCTCCCATTTTTATTATTGGAGCTCCCAGAGTTGGATCAACCATTTTTTATGAATATTTTACTAATTATTTTAATGTCAGTTATATCAATAATTTAATGGATAATTTGCATCAGGTTCTTTTTTCAGCCAGTATCCTTTCCGAAATCCTTTTTAAAAATAAGCCCCATGATTGTTTTGAATCTTCTTTTGGAGATACCCAAGGGATGAACGCTCCCAGCGAGTCCGGCGATTTCTGGTACCGTTGGCTGCCACGGGAAAGGCATTTTGTTGATTTTGATGAAGTTGGTGAAAAACATAAGCAGGAAATTGGTCAAATTTTAACGGCAATAACAAACAAATTCAACAGACCTCTGGTTTTTAAAAATATGAATTGCGGACAGCGTATTCGATTGCTGAAAGAGATTTTTCCCGGTGCATTTTTTATATTTATCAAAAGAGACCCGCTGTATGTTGCTCAATCTATAATCAAAACACGAGATAAACTTTATCAGGACAGAAACCACTGGTGGTCTATCAGACCGAAAGAATATGATGAGCTCAAGGACCTGGACTCTTTTGAGCAGGTCGTGCAACAAATCTTCTTTATTGAAAAACAAATCGAAGAAGATTTGAAAAATTATTTTTCAAACAATTACCATTTATTTTATTATGAAGAATTTTGCCAAAATCCTGAGAAAATTTTTGATGTGGTTCTTCAAAAATATCAGTCACTTACTAATCTAAAGATCGAATATAAAAAGAAATTCAATTTGCCGGAATTATATTTATCCAAATCCAATTATCTGAAAGATAGTGAACTGGAAAAATTACAGGAAGTTATAAAAAAAGTATTTCTAAAAGGTTGAAATGTTTGTAAGAGCCAGGCCAAAGATTGACCGAGAAAAATTACATGCGCTGATTGACACCCAATCAGGGTCCATACCGGATGAGCTGTTGACAGATCGGAATAAATTCTTTTTTAATTCAGGCAGGTCCTCACTGAAATGGTATCTGACTTATTTAAAAAATAAGCAAAATAAAAGTCTGGTCGTCGGTTTACAGGCTTTCACCTGTTCTGTCGTCACTCAGGCTGTCTTGGAATCTGGGAATAAACCCTATTATTTTGATGTCGATAAAAAATATTTTACCACTCTTATTGGCCAAATTGATTTTAATAAAATTGACATTCTCATTTTATCCCATTTATATGGAATTCCAAATCCTGACTATCTCCTGATAAAAGAAAAATGCAAAGAGTTGGATATTGGGATAATTGATGATCTGTCACAGACTCTTTTTAGTAGGATTGATCACCACTGTCTGGAGGAGTTATCGGACTGTTATTTCTACAGTTTCGGTTTTGATAAACCGGTCTCCACCATGAACGGAGGCATGATTTTTATTCGAAATGATGACCTGGAACTGCAGGAGAGTTATCATTCGATTAAACCGGAAAGTTTTAATAAAGAAAAATCCGATTTAGTTCGGTTATTGTTATACCATGAAATAACCTCATCAATGAATTACACCCAAGAAAGAAGATTGAATGATCGGGTCGATGCTCTCATCGTTTACCTTGCCCGCCGTAAAATAATCCCAATGAATGCCGCAATGGCTTTACTGAAACTGGCTGGCACGAAACCATTACTTATTTTCAGGAAAATATTTAATTCATGGGTTCACAGAATTTTCAGTATTAAAATAAATGTTCAACGGATGGGATATTTAAAGCGGACCTATTTCCAGCATGTCTATCCGCAGTTTCAAAAGGATAAGAAATTCTATTATGAAATTAAAGAGAAGACGGTCTCATTTTTTAAAAAAATGTTTAAGGATATTCAAATACCGGATTATGTGACTGGAAATATTGAACCCAGTTGGTATTTGAGATTTCCGGTTCTGGCCAAAGATCCAAAAACGGTCATTGAACTTTTATCAGACAATGGCATTGAAGCCGGACCTTATAACTGGGACCGTTTGTCTTTTGAAGGGTTTCGGGAACTGCAGCATTTAAATAAAGATAACTATATAAATTCCAAGCAATTAACATGTGAAATTATCAACATTCCCAATTGGGATGATAATATCTGGAAAAGGTTAAGTAACATCAATTGAGAAAGCGGGAATATTTTGGATCGTGAAAAAATATTACAATTTATTGAAAACTCCCCTCAGCGAAATATATTTTGCTACCCGTGGTGGCTCGAAGCGGTTGCTCCAGGCCGATATCAATATATCATAGCTGAAAAAGGAAAGAATATTGAAGCTGTTCTGCCGGTGGTTATCAAAGAAAAATTAGGTCAAAAGCAGGTTGTTATGCCTCCTTTTACGCAATATGCCGGAATTTTATTTCCGAAAGTGAAGGACAAATATGTCATGCAACTGTCCCAACAACATTTGGCAATGGAAGCGCTGATTGAAAAACTTCCTGTTGCGATTTACATAAACCTGAAATTTCACATTAGTATAAACAACTGGCTGCCTTTTTACTGGAAGGGTTTTTCACAGACAACTCGCTATACCTATTTGTTGAATGATATTAAAGATCATGAAAAATTAAAATTGGAATTACATCCCAAAACCAAAAGAGCGATTTTTAATAGTAAAGTCGATTTTGAAGTCAGGGAAATTGATGATATTGATGTATTGATCGCTCTTTATATCAAAACTTTCAAAAAACAGGGCATTACCATAAAAAATAGTGAAATTGAGACCATTAAAAGAATTTATAGCGTCTGCCGACAAAGAAACCAGGGTCAATTGTTAGCGGCTATTGATGCTCAAAATAATGTTCATTCCTGTCAGCTGTTTGTCTGGGATGATGTCATGGCCTATTATCTGATTAGCGGAACAGACCCGGAATTTTTGAACAGCCAGGCAGCCTATCATGTTCTTTGGGAGGGCATAAAGTTTTGCAGTCAGCATGTTGATCAATTCAATTTTGAAGGGTCCATGATTGCCGGAGTTGAACGCTTTTTTCGACGCTTCGGTGCGATTCAGACACCCTATCTGAACGTCTACAAGTTCAAACCGAAATGGCTGGGAATTGCCAGACTGCTGAAAGAAAAATAATGGCACAATGAGTCATATTTGAGATTTGAATGGAAAATACCTATCAAAAAGAATTGAAAAACATATCAAAGGAAAGTGGAATTGCCGGGTTCGGATTCTTTTTCTTTTTTTTTATTAATTACCTCATCAGTGTGGTCCTGACCCGTACTCTGGGAAGTGATCATTATGGTGTATTTTCTCTGGGAATGAGCATTATCATATTTGCAAATTCCATTTCTTTACTTGGGTTTGATCAGACTGTTGTCAAATTTATCTCCCATTACCGAATTGAAAATAATTATAAGGATGTCAAGGGAATAATCGCCTTCAGCCTGCTCAGTGTGCTGATTTTTTCCATGATCACTGTTTTGATATTGTACATTTATACGGGAACTATTGCAAAAATTTTGAAAGCCCCGGAACTCTTAAGCGTTTTCAGATATTTTATACCTCTGGTGCCGGTTCTCAACCTGTTATCAATTTTTATGAATATTTTTACAGGCTTTGAGCGGCCAAAAATCCAGGTTATAGCCGAGAACATATTTGTACCGGGATTGGTTTTTGTTTTATTGATCCTTGCCAGTTTTACAAAGATTGGGCTCATCAGGGTGATCTTTTTTTATGTTTTCAGTAATTTTTTGGTGATTCTGTGGGTCATGGCCAGGTTTAAAAAGGATATTGGACAGCTTATTCGAACCATAAAACCTGATTATCATATTGTTGAGTGGATTAAATTTTCCATGCCACTTTATCTGCAGACCTTTTTAATCAGAAGTAAGAATAAAATTCCTGTTTATATCATCAGTTATTTTATGGTTTCAAGGGATATTGGAATTTATGACATATGTTTAAAAGTGTCTGCGGTCCTAACCATCAGCCTGCGAAGTTTTAATCTGGTCTTTGCTCCCAAAATTTCCAAATTTTACGGACAGAAAAAAATTGATTTGATAGAGTCTTTTTATAAATCAGGGACCAAGTGGATTTTCACCTTTTCATTGAGTTTGTTTATGTTTTTTGTCCTCTTTGCAAAAGATATTTTAACTATTTTCGGTAAGGATTTTACCGAAGGGCAATTGCTGCTGGTTATTGTGCTGACAGGAGAATTAGTAAATGTATCCATTGGCTCGGCTGGCAATATTTTAATTATGACCAACAAAGTCAAGGTTTCTTTTTATAATTCTTTGATTTCTCTGTTTATTACTATTTTATTTAGTGTTCTCTTTATCCCTAAATTTGGGCTTTTGGGAGCAGGTATTGCTCAGATGCTCTCTGTCAGCATTATCAATTTATTAAGGTTAGCCCAGGTCTATTATTTTGAAAAAATTCATCCGTATAAACTATCCTATTGGAAACCGGCTTTTTCAGTTCTGATTTCCTCGGCTGTAACTTACATTTTTAAGATGCAGTTTCAATCTCATTTTTTGCTTAATATTGCACTGGGAGGCATTTTGTTTTTCTCATTGTTTATTATGGTTCTTCTATTGCTTAGACTTGATGATGATGAAAAACAATTGTTCCAAGAGGTTTTGGTAAAAGTGGGTTTGAAAAAATAAACTCTGGTCACTCCTGAATTTGAAGTACAGGTTTTAAATAGTGCTCTGTAAAAAAAATAACCCCAGCTGTGTTTAAGTGGTGATGGTCAAAATAATATTCCGGCTCCAGGATTGATTCGGAAAAATCATAATATTGAACACCATCTTTCAACGCCATTTTTTTGCCAAACTCATCAACAAATTCATGACCGCGCCACTTTCCGAAGAGGGCCGGTGTAATGATTAAGAAGACTTCGGATTTTTGGCTTAAAGCCAAATCAATTGTTTCTTCAATTGTGGCGGCATTGAAATCGAAATTTTCCATTTTCAAGGTTGGGCTGTCATAGGCATAGTTCTGGCCTTTTTCCACAGCTACAGGATCAATTTTATCAAGTTTTATATCCATACTTTTTTGTGAAGAGGGATGATGGATGAACCATGACGGTCTGAGTTTGGTTTGAAGATAAGATACTATTCGTTGAAATTTATTTTCCGATTTGAAATGAAGATAACGAATGATGAAATCCAATTCGAAAGGTTCCTTGTCAAAGGTATTGGAAGCAACGGGTAAGGCATCGGAAAAAAACAATGGTGGTGAAATCACATAGACCAGTTGTCGGGCATGGTTATTTTCATGGTAAAAATAATCCAGATAAAACAGCTGTTCTCTGGAGCCACATTTACCTTTTCCCCGGCCGATATTCAGGATATCCTGATCCAGTATCTTTTCAATGATTTCATGATTGTGATATCGAGTAAAATTTCTCGCATGAGAGATTCCCATTATCAGCATATCATATTGATGGTTCTTTTGCATCACTAACAGGTTGCTTTCGGTTTCAAAATTTTTGAAATGTCTTTTTTTGACGATATGACTTGAAATCCCGATGCTGATTATAATGATGGTGAATAATAGCAGGAAATAGAACAATATTTTAATGATTAGTTTCTTCATGGGTTCTAAAATGCAAAATATATAAATTCAGTTTTAGTAAAATTGCCAAAAATAAAAATAATAAGCCCGAGGGATAGGTAAATAAGCCAACGGAAATATTGAGGAAATCTGTTTTTCATTCCTTCAATTGCGAAGGTCCCTTCTCTGCCAAGCCATTCGATGACCAGAAAGGAAAGAATTAAAAATACAGTGTAAAAAGGATTCATTTTAATGGTCATAAATTCAGAAGCGCTGGGTAACTGCAGGATTGAGGGTGAGAAAATTTTTCCGATATAATGAAAGGCTTTTCCCATACTTTCAGATCGAAAAAATATCCAGGCAATGAGAGTCATAAAAAAAGTTAGGGTCATTTGTAAAAATTCTTTTATTCCGGGTAAAATTTTGCCCATTGCAATAATATCCAGGTTTGACCTGTTTTTTTCTGTAATCAAAAGTGGTATAAAATAAACTGCATTGAGAAAACCCCAGAAAATAAATGTCCAGTTGGCCCCGTGCCAGAATCCACTGACAGTGAAAATGATTAACGTGTTTCGGAGTTTTTTCAGTGCACTTCCCCGGCTGCCACCAAGTGGAATATAGAGGTAATCCCGGAACCAGGTTGATAAGGAAATATGCCAGCGGCGCCAGAATTCTGCGATATCACGAGAAAAATAAGGAAAAGCAAAGTTTTGCATTAAACTAAAACCAAATAATTTTGAAGTTCCGATGGCTATGTCAGAATAGCCTGAAAAATCTCCGTAAATCTGGAAAGCGAAAAAGAGGGCCCCTAAAAGCAGTGTCAATCCGGAAAAGGTCGAATAGTTTTCAAAGATAAGATTAGCCAGTTCCGCGCAATTGTCGGCAATGACTAATTTTTTAAAAAATCCCCATAAAATCTGTCTCAGCCCCATCACCGAATTTTCATAATCAAAAGTCCTTTTTTTAAAAAATTGAGGCAATAAGTGTGTCGCTCTTTCGATAGGTCCTGCTACCAGTTGGGGGAAAAAACTGACGAAAGCAGCAAAAGCGATAAAATCTTTTGTGGGTGCTAATTTTTTTTTATAAACATCAATGGTATAGCTCAGGGTCTGAAAGGTGTAAAAACTGATCCCCACGGGTAAAATGATATTCAATGAATTTGCTTTCAAAGGAATCCCGAAGATAGAAAAAGCCGTCATAAAGTTTTCAATGAAAAAATTATAATATTTAAAGAAACCTAAAAACCCTAGGTTTACAAGAATACTGGTCCACAGCCATATTAGTCGTTTTTTTGAATTATTTTCGGTTTCCAGCCTGAGACCGACCAGATAATCGACTAAGGTACTGAAAAGAATCAGGGATAAAAATCTCCAGTCCCACCATCCGTAAAAAATATAACTGGATAGAACAATTAAAAGATTTTGTAACTTTAAATTGCGGCTGGTCCCGAACCAATACAGAATGTATACTATGGGTAAAAAGATAGCAAAATCTAGCGAGTTAAAAAGCATCTATTTTCCGAACTTTCTTATCAAATTGCTTATGATCATTTTTTCTGTCACATGTGCGAATGTATTTTGAGAAATTTATAATACAAATGGATAAAATAAAAGGTGAAATTTTCCTATGGTCCGGCTTCTAATTTTAATATTCTTAATGTGCATACTGGTTTTTATTTTGAATATTTTTCTTTAACTTACATCCTGAAAATAATTATTGAAAAGAGGGGAAAATGAATAAATCAGGTATTCGGGCAAAAACAAAAATTTTTTTGACGCCAGGTTTTTATTTGAACATGTTTTTGGCTATTGGGTTATTTTTAATTCTACTTGTTTTTTATAAACCCATCGCTCTTGATGGTCTGGATCCCAAAGGAGTAGATGTCACCAGCAGTATCGGCAACCTTAATCAGATCAAAGAATTTGAAAAAAATACTCATGAACGGGCCTTGTGGAACCCGAATATTTTTATCGGTCTGCCGTTGTATTTTAAGCATCACAGTAAAACTTTTAACATTGATCGCTTCATTGCAATATTAGAATTGAAATTCCTTGACTGGCGCATCAGCTGGCTGTTCCTGGGAGCCATCGGTATGTTCCTATTATTAAGGGCTCTGGGATTTGAATGGTATATCGCTTCTATCGGTTCGATTGCATTCATTTTTTGGCCTCACATGCAGGGATTGATAGAGGTCGGGCATAATGCTAAAATACGGGCAATTTGCGCTATGCCTTTGGTTTTGTTCACCTTTATTAATTATGTAAAAAGGAAAGATTTAATTTCGCTGCTCTGGTTTGCCTTGATATTTTCGGTGATGTTGCGGACCCAGCATTACCAGATAATTTTCTATTTGTTGATTGTTATTCTGGGTCTGGGCCTTTTTTATATATTCTCATGGATAATGAATCATGAAGTAAAAAACATTCAAAAAACGGTTCCGCCATTCATCCTGGCGATGACTGTGGGTATTTTGATGTCCGCACAGCCCTTGTTCCTTGCCAATGAATATACCCCTTTCTCAACGCGAGGCGGCAAAGCGATAGATATTCACGAAAAATCATCAGAAAAAACTAAAAAATCCGGGGGTGTTTCCTTTGATTATGCAACCCGGTGGTCTTTTTCTCCAAAGGAGATGATGACCTTAATATCGCCCAATTTTTTTGGCGGTACATCGGCAGAAAAATATACCGGGAAAAAGTATCCTCACTTAAAAAATAAAATGATACAGGGGACCTACTGGGGCGATATGCCTTTTACTCAATCATCGGAATATATCGGTATTATTGTTGTCGTTTTGGCGGGTTTTGGTCTTTGGACCAACCGGAAAAACGGTCTTTTTATTTCTATTTTTATTATTGCATTATTTTCATTGTTTTTATCTTTTGGCAGTCATTTTCCTGCGCTGTATAAGTTGTTTTTTTATTATGTACCCTATTTTGATAAATTCAGGGCGCCGGTCATGACGCTTGTTCTCTTTGTTTTTCTTGTCAACCTGATGGCAATGTATGGTCTGAATTCTTTGCTTGAAATAAATGGGAAACGGAAAATGCGCCCTTTTCTTATTGTTGCCGGCTTTTTTCTGGCCCTGGGTATCCTATTTCTGCTGATACCGGGGTTATTGTCCTTTTCATCTCCCAAGGATGCTCAGTTTGGCAATAATCCGCAAGTCCTGGAAATGTATAAAAATATTCGTCAGGAAATGATGGTAACTGATACTTTGAGAATGGTCAGGTACCTGATTTACTTTGTGCTTCTGGTAGTGTTGTTCAACCTTCATTTTCTGGTCAATCCTAAAAAACTTGAAGGTTTTTTCAAAAAAATCCGTTTGTCTTTTTTTTATAATTATTTAGTGTCCAATCAAACCCGGTGGCCAATTATTTTAGGTATCTTTTTGTTGGTTTCTGGTGACCTTGTAGCGGTCAGTTACCGGTCTTTTAGCAAAATCAGTTTTTTTGATTTGAAACGAACAGAAAAGCATTATTTTAAGAAAACGTTAATTGATAAGATTGTGAATGAAGACCCGTCGCTGAACAGGATAATTGAGCTGGGATCTGATTTTACTTCCAATGATCTGGCCTATCATCATCAAATAATTGGTGGCTATTCAGCGATCAAACCGCAGTTGATTCAGGATATTTTTGATAATAATCTGTATCGCAGTAATGACCCGATGATGCCGGTGAACTTGCCCGTCATCAGCATGCTGAATGGAAAATATATTATCACCCCTGGACTGGTTGAGCATTCTGATTTGAAGGAACTGGCTTTGGACTCAGAAAAACAAAAAGTATTGTATGAAAATATGAGGACCCTGCCGCGAGCCTATTTTGTCAGACAAATAAAACAGTTTCCTGATGAAAGAGAGGTGCTCCGGTTCCTGAATGATCCGGCTTTTAAACCGGACAGTATCGCCGTTTGTTCTAATCCCAAACTGGCAGAAAAGGCTTACTCCGTTGAAGGTATGGTTGAGATTACTGATTATACTCCAAACAGAATCCAATTGCAAACATCTACAGGTTCCGAGGCTTTTCTCGTATTGTCAGAAGCTTATTATCCTATCGGATGGACATGTCTCATTGATGGCAAGCCGGCTGAAATTTTTCAGGTAAACCACACTTTAAGAGGTATTGAACTACCGGCAGGCGATCACAGCATTATATTCAATTTCAGTCCCCGAAGTTATAAACGGGCTTCTCTATTGACGGCCATCTTTACCTATGGAGCCTGGCTTTTGCTGATCGGTGCATACATTGCAAAATTTCGAAAAAAAGTTACCGGCTAATTTTTTTCAAAAAAACTGACCTGTCTTTTTTGTATGCAGAAAGATATTAAAAACCTGGTGAAACATAGTTCCATCTATACACTGGGAAATATATTGACCAAATCCATTGGCATTGTGCTGATCCCGGTTTACACAAAGCATATACCGGTATCGGATTTTGGTGTCTATGCAATTTTTCTGATAACAGCCCAGATTATCAGCCAGTTTCTAATGTTGGGCCTTGATTCGGCCTCTCTGCGGTGGTACTCGATTCAACCTGACAGACAGGGCATTGTCCTTTTTTCCGGCATCGTCTATTCTCTGCTGATAAATTTAATTTTGGCATTAGTGGTGGTGGCCGGAATGCAAATCATACCCCAGGCTGTTTCGTTGAATTCCATTTTTATTAAAATCATCTATTTAATGCCTTTTGTCATCGGACTTGATATTTTTTATAAATTTCTGTCGGGATACATTTGGTACAAAGAATATTCGGTTATTTATGCGGTATTAAATTTTTCAAATTTTGCGATACAACTTTTGTCTACAGTCATTTTCGTTGCAGTGCTAAAAATAGGAATACTGGGTATTTTCCTGGGGCAGGTAATTGGATTTTGCATTGTCATTCCGGCTACCATTCTGATTATTCATCAGAAAATAACAGTACGTTTAGATATCAGGCTACTTTTTGAAATGATCAAATACGGCTGGCCGCTCTCTTTATCAACCATATCGAATAATATTCTGGAAGGCGGGGACCGTTACCTATTGTCAGCCATGTCGACTATGGCGGTTGTGGGGTGCTATGATCTGGGATATAAATTTGCTTCCCTGATCAAAACCTTGATAATCAATTCCTTCCATACGGCACTCAAACCGATGATGTGGAATAAATTGAAGGACGAAAATTTTAAGGAATTTCACACGCGAGTGATCACCTATTACACGATGTTTACCGTATGGATCAGCCTGTTTCTGTCGGTCTTTGCCAAAGGAATTATTAAAAATTTTGTTCAGAGCCAGCAATATTGGGAATCCTATAAAATAGTCGGAATTGTTACTTTTGCTGTGGCTATCAAGGGGCTGTTTCCACTATTTCGCATTGGTTTTGAAATCCAAGGAAGGACAAATTATATTCCTGCCATAGTGACTGTTGCAGGTGTCATTAATATTATGCTCAATATTATTTTGATACCTCAGTTTGGGATGCTGGGAGCTGCTTTGTCCACATTTATATCCTTTTCATCGATTATTGTCATCGCCTATTTATTATCTGTGAAAATATATTATGTTAACATTGAGTGGAAAAAACTGGGTAGGATTTTTTTAACGGTACTATTATTTTTGTGGATTGCTTATTATATTTCTTCTTTCAACAGATTGGGCAGAATCGTTTGGAAATCAGTTTTATTAGCCTGTTATCCTTTTGTTCTCTATTGGCTGGGCGTACTTGAAAAGAGGGAAGTGGCTTTTGGGCTTGAAATTTCCAGACAGATTATAGATAAAATTAAAGCAAGGATTTGATGAATCATGATGAATTGGTTAAGGTATGATGAATAATAATTCCGGTAAAACAACATCTCAGATAGGATTTATTCGGAAATTGAATGACCGAAGAAGGTCCTTGTTATTGCTGGTAATCTTGATCGTGACTGTACTTTTTTATTATAAACCAATGACGATTGAGAAAAAGTTGCCTGGCGGTGAGGATGTCAAAAGTTCACTGGCCCAGGTCCATCAGTATATCACCTATCAGAAAGAAAACAATGAAGAGGTCCTTTGGAATCCGCAGATTTTTGCCGGTGTCCCTATCTATTTTAGATTACCCGGAACAAGCCTTCATTTAGATAACATACTCAATTTTTTCGGTGATATCGCTTTTGGATGGTTATATTATTGGATCCTTTTGGCTGCAATTGGTATGTTTTTGTTATTACGATCACTGGGGTTTGAGTGGTATATCAGTTCTCTTGGGGCCCTGTTGTTTATATTCTGGCCCCATCTTCAGGGACTGATAGAATCAGGTCATTTTACCAAGATTCGCGCAATCTGTGCGATGCCTATGGTTGTCTTTACCTACCTCAACTACCTAAAAAAAAGAGACGGGATATCACTACTGGTTTTTATTTTGTTTTTCAGTTTGCAGTTGCGCACATTGCACTATCAGGTTGTATTTTATACCTTGGCTCCCCTGGTTGTTCTCGGTATCCTTTTCTTCACTCGCTGGTTAAAGGAAAGGGCCTTGAAGCGAATTCTGCTGGTAAGTCTGGCATTACTGGCCTCCTTTCTCATTACAGCCCTTATCGCAGCCCGGCCATTGTTTTTGACCAATGAGTATACTCAATATTCCACCCGTAGCGGGGATGACATTCAAATGGCTGAAGGAGAAATGAATAAAGAAAAATCCTTCAAGTATGCTACTGAATGGTCCTTTCCACCTGAAGAAATGCTCTCTTTCATGATTCCCCGTTTTTATGGCGGGACTTCAAAGGAATTATATGATGGCAGAAAGTTTGATTACATTCGGAACCAGAGAATTCCAACTTATTGGGGAAAAATGCTTTTTCTGGAAGCCAGTGACTATGTCGGCCTCTTTGTAATTATCTTTTTTTTCTACGGACTTTGGGTATTTCGAAAAAATGGCATGGTACTTTCATGGGCGGTGATTGCCCTGCTGGCCTTATTGCTCTCATTGGGTAAATATTTTGGGTTATGGTATAAGATATTTTATCAATTCATCCCTTATTTCAGTAAATTCAGGGCCCCCAACATGGCTTTGATATTATTCAATTTTTCCGTTTTGATTACGGCAATGTATGGCATTCAGGCGCTCTTCAGTGCAAGATCGGCAGCGAATCTGAAACCTTTATATTTTATCATTGGATTGGTGGCGGTGGTCAGCCTTTTCTTTTTGCTCTTTCCGGAAGTGTTGCCCTTTGAAAAATCAACGGATAGCCTCAATGCAGCCAATGCTGAAACCCTGCAAAAATTGAAAATTATTCGGCAGGAATTTTTGAATTGGGATATTCTAAGATTGCTATTATTGACAGCCCTATTACTCGGTGTGCTGGTTCTTTTTGTAAAACATTTACTGCCGATGCCGATCATTATTGGTTTTGTTCTTTTTCTCGTGGCTTTTGATACTATTTCCATTTGCCAGCGCTATCGAAAACCGATGCGATTTATATCCGAAAAAGAGATTGAAAAGACCATTTTTTCGAAATATGAATTTAATGATGTATTACAAAACGCCGACTTTCATTTTCGAATTTTGGAAACCGGAAATAATTTTTATTCAAATGCTTTGGCTTTTCGATATCAGATTTTAGGAGGCTACTCTGCCATTAAGCCTCAGTTAATTCAAAACATTTTTGACTACAATCTGATGCATACCAAAGACTCGGCTTTCCAGTTGAATTTTGATATACTCAACATGTTCAATGTGAAGTATGTCATTTCAAATTCTAAAATATCCCATGAAAATTTTCGATATATCGCTATGGATAAGCAAAGGAACAAATACCTGTATTTTAACAGATGGGCCTTGCCCAGAGCTTATTTTGTCCGTGAAACCAAATATTTCGAGGATGAAAGGAATATCATTGCTTTTATGAATACTTCGGAATTTGATCCTTCAACCCAGGCCCTGCTTCACGAACCCTTGTTTATGAACAAAAGATACTCAATGAAAGCCAAAGTCAAGATAGTGAAATACACACCCAATTGCATTGTTCTGAAAACAGCCGCGCCTGATGTTGCCTTTATGGTTTTATCCGAAGCCTATTACCCTAAAGGGTGGACGTGCTATATTGACAATGATGAAACACAAATACTCCAGGTCAATCATGCGCTGAGAGGGGTTGAAATTCCCGAAGGTGACCATCTGGTAAAATTTAGATTTTTACCGGATAGTTTCATACGGGCAGAATTTATTTCCAGTATCAGTCTATATTCTGTTTACCTGCTTCTGGTAATCGCATGGGTTCTGAAAAATAAAAAAACTAAAATTCTGAAAATTGAATAGGAGGTTTTTATGTCTAAAAAGAGACCAAAATCAGAAAAAAAACAGCATATAAATCACAGCAGTAAGCCGGGCAATCCACGGGTTTTTAAGGAAAGCCAGATTTATCTGGTTCTGTTTTTGGCACTCGTCCTTCTGCTGGTTTTTTTCTATAAACCTATCGTCATTGACCGGCTGGAACCGGCCGGCAGCGATATTCGCAAAAACATCGGTGAAACCTCGCAGTATACAAAATGGGAAGAAGAAAGTGGTGAACTGGCCCTGTGGAACCCCAATATTTTTCTTGGAATTCCCATCTATTTCAATCTGAATGGGACCAGTTTTAATTTGGATGTTCTCATTGATTTTCTGGATGATTTTTTTATTGACTGGATTTTTTCCTGGCTCCTGGTGGGAGCTGTAGGGATGTTTTTGCTTTTGCGCCGTCTGGGATTTGAGTGGTATATCAGTGCTATCGGTGCCCTGGCTTTTATTTTCTGGCCTCATCTACAGGGATTAATTTCCGTTGGGCATAATATGAAAATCCGGGCAATTTGTGTGATGCCCCTGGTGCTTTATGCCTTTTTGAATTATGTCAAAAAACGGGATATGGTGACGTTGCTCTTGTTTATTCTGATATTGAGTGTCCAAATTCGTACGCGGCATTATCAGGTTATTTTTTACAATTTAATGGCGCTCTTTTTTGTCGGAGTTTACAATATCGCAGTCTGGGTAAAAGAAAAGGAATACAAAAGAATAGCCAGAACCCTATCATTTTTTCTGCTGGCGCTTGTTGTATCGGTCCTGACAGCTGCCAAGCCACTGTTTGTCAGCAGGGAATATACACCCCATTCCACTCGGGGTGGAAACGAAATTACACTCAAAGAACAAGACCCGAAAGCAGCAAAAACTAAATCAGGGGGCGTTTCCTTTGATTATGCAACTGAGTGGTCTTTGGCGCCAGCGGAAATGATGACCTTCATTTCTTCAAGGTTTTTCGGCGGCATTACTCAGGAACCTTACCGGGGAGACAAATATCCAAAACTAAAAAACCACAACCTCGCGACTTACTGGGGGAAGATGTATTTTACCATGACAACGGAATACATTGGTGTTATTCTTGTCATACTGGCTTTTCTGGGAATTTGGGTTTTCAGAAAAGAAGGATTGGTGATCACTTTTTCAATTCTCGCGCTTTTTTCACTGTTGCTTGCCTTTGGAAAGCATTTTCCGATATTGTATAAACTGTTTTTCTTCCATGTACCTTATTTTGACAAATTTCGTGCGCCGGTTATGACGATTATCCTATTGAATTTTGTGGTCATCATTTTAGCCATGTACGGTTTTCAGGCCTTGCTCCGGATTGATTCCAAAGAAAAATTGAAGCCCTTGCTGATTATCGCCGGAGCCGTTACCTTTTTGGGATTATTGTTTGTCCTTGCGCCTAAGTTATTGTCTTTTGCCGGTTTGGACGACACCAGAAATGCAGGAAATGAACAATCCATACAAATATTGCGGGACATTCGGAAAGATTACATGATTCAGGACAATCTCAGAATGGTGTTGCTGGTTCTGCTGTTTGTGGGCTCGGTTTTTCTCAATTATCTGAAGAAAATTCAAAAACCGCTGCTGATTGTCATAATCCTTTCATTGATCGCCTTTGATTCGATTTCTGTTAGTTTTCGATACAATGAGTCCATGAGCCTATACAATGAAAAAACTGCGGAAAATAAATATTTTCCCAAAACCAAATTTGATTTGATTTTTGAACAGGAACAGCAAAAGGTCCGCATGGTTGAATTGGGTAAAGAAATGTTTACCAACGGCCTAGCTTTTCGTTATCAGACTATGGCCGGGTATTCAGCGATCAAACCCCAGCTGATTCAGGATATTTTTGATAATAATTTTAATGCCAGCAACAATCCTGACCTTAACTTAAATCTACCGGTAATCAGCATGTGCAATGTCAAATATATTGTTTCACCGGTAGTACTCAAGCATGATGATTTAAAATTTTTAAGTTTTGACAAACAAAATAATAAGGGCCTTTATCTCAATAAAAAATATTTACCGAGGGCGTTTTTTATTGAACAGTTGCTGAAATTTTCTGACGAAAAAGAAGTTCTGAAGTATATGAACACAGACAATTTTGATCCTGCAACCCAGGCCCTGGTCAGTGCTGGTTTTTTAAATAATCAGACCTTTATGGGCAAAGGCCCAATAGAATTACTTGACTATACACCCAATTCCATGAAACTGAAAGCAACCGCCGATGCAGATGCCTTTTTGGTCCTCTCTGAAGCCTATTATCCGGCCGGCTGGAAATGCCTGATTGATGAGAAAGAAACTACTATTTTCCAGATCAATCATGTGCTGAGAGGTGTGCAAATCCCAGCCGGAAGCCATAATATTACCTTCGTTTTTGAACCGGAAAGTTATCGAAGGGCGGGTCTCATATCGAATATTTTCACCTACGCTGTATGGTTATTGTTATTTGGGGTCCTGGTGTATAAAAACAGAAATAGACTATTATCGATCAATAAAAATAAGTAAGAGGTTATGATGCTGACTTTAAAAAACATTAACAAAACCTTTAATCAGACCAAGGCAGTCCAGGCGATGGACCTGGAAATTGCTTCCGGATCGGTTTTTGGCCTTCTTGGCCCTAACGGTGCGGGGAAATCCACCACGATTCGCATGATTATGGACATTATCAAGCCCGATGAAGGTGAAATCCTGCTGGACAATCATCCCCTTAAAAAAACCGATTATCATAAGATCGGTTATCTGCCGGAAGAAAGGGGCCTTTATCAAAAAAATAAACTGAAAGAAACCATTGTCTATTTTGCGGAACTTAAAGGCTTGTCCGTTCATGAAGCCCGGCATCGAGCCGAAACGTATCTCAAAAGATTTGATCTGGAAGAATATGCCGATCGAAAAATTCAGGAATTATCCAAAGGAAACCAGCAGAAAGTCCAGTTTATTATCTCTATAATCAGCGACCCGAAGTTGGTCATCCTGGATGAGCCCTTTTCCGGCTTGGACCCGGTCAACCAGATTTTGTTGAAGGACATTATCAACGAAATCAATGAAAAGGGCGCAACGGTTATTTTTTCTACCCATCAGATGGAACAGGTAGAAAAAATGTGCGACGACATTTGTCTGATCAACAAAGGACGGATTGTACTCCATGGCAATCTGAAAAACATTAAAGCCAATTACGGGCTGAGAACCGTCACTGTGGATTATTCCGGTGAGAAAGACCTTTTGCAAAACCTTCAAACAGTGAAAGTAATGGAACTGGATGAAAAACAATTGTATGGTGAATTGTTGGAAAAGGTCAGCATCAATGAGGTTTTGAAAGAACTCATTTCGCTGGTCTCTGTCACAGGTTTCAGAATCAATGAACCCAGTCTCGAACAGATTTTCATCGAACAAGTGAAGAAAACGGAGTAAGCCATGAAAAATATGATTGTTGTTGCCAAATGGGAATTTTTAACCCGTGTCAAATCAAAATTGTTTTTGCTTTCGACAATCCTGTTTCCAATCCTCATTATCGGTATCTCTGTTGTTCCGTCATTGTTGATGACCAAAGTTGATACCGAGAACAAACTTATCGGAGTATTGGACAGCACAGGATTTCTCGGAGGCAAGATTGAAGTCAAATTAACCGAGGACTATAAACTGAATAACGGTGAACAAAAATACCAGGTAATGCAGTTCAAATCCCATGAAGCGGAACTGGCTGCATCCTTGTTGGACTCCTCGGTTATCGACGGCTATTTAATCATTCCGGCCAATGTGGTTGACAGTAATAAAGTTACATATTTTTCCAAAACCCTGGGGGATTTCAAAGGGGTGGCGGAAGTGCGCAGCACTGCTAATACTGTCATCTCCCGGGAACGAATGATCCTAGAAAATATTGATCCTGACGTGGTGGATAAACTGAATCGCCGCATCGATTTTATTACTCTGGAACCCGGCAAAACGGCTGAGCAGTCCGATGAATTGCTCTCCTATTTTGTGCCTTTTATTTTTGTTATGATGTTGTTCTTCACTATTTTTATGACCTCTCAGATCTTGCTGCGTAGTGTGTTGCAGGAACGATCCAATAAACTGGTGGAAACGCTACTGTCATCGGTCAGTGCCAGTGAACTGATGAGCGGTAAAATCCTGGGACTGGGTTTGCTGGGATTGCTGCAACTGGCTGTTTATCTTGTGATCGGTGTTGGTGTTTCATCCTATCAGGGACTGGATCTGATATCCGGTGTGGAGGTCCTTTTCTTCATTGTCTATTTTATCTTCGGATATCTGCTCTACTCAGCGATTTTTGCAGCCATCGGCTCCATCTTTGACAATGAACAGGAAGCCCAGCAGGCGACATCAGTTTTGTCTCTGATAACCGTCGTCCCAATCATGCTCTCCTCCTTTGTCGTCGCCAATCCCAATGCAACCATGACGGTAGTTCTTTCCTACATTCCCGTAATGACGCCTTTTTTCATGATCTTGAGAATAGGCGTACAGATGCCGTCAATGGTCCAAATTGTCACAACCACAGTAGTCCTGGTGGCTTCTGTTGGTGTAACGATGTTAATTGCCGGAAAAATCTTCAGGACAGCTATTTTGCTGTATGGCAAAAGGCCGACTTTACCGGAAATCATGCG